>NZ_JBIVVA010000003.1:517408-788653 GCF_044757465.1 Streptomyces sp. NPDC091279
GGGGGGGGGGGGGGGGGGGGGGGGGGGGGCGGGCCGCCCCGCCCCCCCCCCCCCCCCCCCCCCCCCGCGCCCCGGGGGGCGGCCCCCCCCCCCCCCCCGCGGGCCCCCGACCCTTTCCTGTCCTCAACTCCAGGAACCGGACCAGTTCGAGTCGTTGCGGTCGGCGCGGTGGTCCCCGCTGCCGTTGCGCCACTGCGGGCAGGGGTCCGCGCAGCTCGGCACCCAACGGCCGCCGGTGTCGACGTACGCCGCGGGCACCCAGCCCTGGGCGCCGACGAACCAGTACCAGGAGGCGTCGCCGTTGAAGCTCTGCCCCTGGGCCCGGCACTGGACCCGGTCCTGGCTGCCGGGCGAGAGCCGGTCGACGACGCGGGAATGGACGCTGGGGGCCGCCCGGACGCTCAGTTCGGTACGGGAGACGATGGTTCCCCAGATCGGACCGCCGCCGCGCCCGTCGCCTCCGTGTCCGTCGGCATAGGTCGGCGGGGTCGCCGCTGCTGCTGTCGTGCCCGCCGCAGCGCCGGCGAAGGTACCACCGGTGAGCAGGGCCGCGGTCAGAATCCGCAGGGCTGGAGTGGTGCGCATGATCGGCCTCCTTCTCCCCGTCACCAGGAAACACCCGTTCGGGTCAGCCCTCCACCCGAGCACCCGTCAGGGGAACTAACCGCAGCTCAGGGCCACTTTCCCGACGGATCGCACGCCCACTGAAACCCTGATTGACCCCCCATTCACCCCCCATTCGGCCCCGATCCGCGTCCCCCATACGCGCCCCCTCCAGCGCCCCCTAGGTGACTCCCTGGGTAACTCCCCAGGCGACTCGACTCCCTAGGGCGACTCCCCAGGGGCCCGCCGACGTTCGCTCCGCGCTCCCCCTGCTCCCCGTGCCCCCTGCTCCCCGCGCTCCCCGCGCTCCCGTGCTCGTTCGGTGGGTGTCGTGCCCCCAGATGCAGTCATCCCGCTCGCGCACGGCGCCGGGCGGGCCTTGCCTGGGGGAGTGGCCCCTCGTCCCTCCCGTTCGCTCCGTGTGCGCGGCGCCCTGTCGGCGGCGCTGATCGCCCTCGCCTGCCTGCTGGCGCCCTGCGGCGCGCTCGCGGCGTGGGCGGCGTACGGGCTCGCCGACACCGCCCGTTACGTCACGGCGATGTCGCCGCTTGCGGCCGACCCGGCGGTGCGGGACGTGGTCGCGGACACCGTCGGCGACGGGATCATGGCGCAGGTCGACGGGCGGCCCGACGTCCGTCCGATGCCGGGCGCGGTACGGCCGTTCGTCCACGACGCGGTCGTCTCCTTCACCCGCACCGCCGCGTTCCGGGCCGCCTGGGACGCCGGCAACCGTGCCGTCCATGACGCCGTGCTGCGCGCCCTGCGCGAGGAACGCGGCGGCCGCCCGCAGGACGTGACGGTGGACCTGGCGCCGGTCACCGCGCAGATGAAACGCCAACTCACCGACGACCACATGCCGTTGGCGAACCGCATCCCGGTCGAGCACACCACCGTCTCGGTCCTCCCGGCGCAGGAGGTGGACCGGTTCCGAAGGGGATTCAGGGTGTTGGAGTTCGCCGGGTTCTGGCTGCCGTCGGCGGCCGTCGCCTTCGCGGTCGCCGGGATCGCCGTCGCCGCCTGCCGTCGCCGCGCGATCACGGCGACCGCGCTGGGAACGGCGCTGGGGGGCGCGTTCCTCGGTCTCGCGGTGGCGATCGGGCGCCGGCTGACCCTGGCCGACCTGCCCGAGGAGGCCCGCAGACCGGCCGCGGGCGCCGTCTACGACGCGCTCACCGAGACCCTGCGGTACGCCGCCTGGCTGCTGGTCGCCCTCGGCCTGGTCGTGGCGTTGGCGACCTGGCTGACCCGCCGCCGCGCCGCCCCCGGCCCCCTCAAGACACTCGCCGCGCCCGCCCCGGCCGCGCCGCCGAACATGACGGTCGCGGGGCCGGGCGACCCTCCGATGCCCGGCTGAACGACGGCCGCCGAACGCGCACATGGGTGCGGCCCGCCTCCTGACCAAGGGGGCGGGCCGCACCCCGTGGGGGGTGTGCGAGGGCAGTCGATGTCAAGGGCCTTGCCTGGCAGGCTCGTTGGGCAGACCCTTGTCCAACTCGGCTAGAGCTCTGCTTACTTGGTGAGGCTCTTGTCGAGTTGCTTGTCGAGGGCGGCGGCGAGGCCGTTGATCCACAGCTGGTTGACGCGGGCGCGCTCGGCGGCGTTCGGGCTGGAGTTGGTGCAGGAGGTGCCGGGGCCGCCGCCGGACATCAACTCGCTGCACGGGCCCGTGTAGTGGTCCGGCAGGCCGAGCACGTGCCCGGTCTCGTGGGCGGTGACGCGCACGGAGTCGTACTGCTGGTTCTGCGCGTAGTCGAGGAAGACATAGCCGCTGCCGTGCCCGTTGGTGGACGCGTACGAGCCGCGCGAGTCGTTGCCCTCGCGGTAGCTGAAGTCGGCGTTCGCGGCGGAGCCCGAGGCGAGCTTCACGTTGGTGACCGCGCCGTTCCAGATCGCCGTGCTGCGGGCTATCTGCGCGCTGAACGTCGGTGCGGCGGACGCGTTGTAGACGACGGTGACGGCGGCGGTGGACGTCGGGTTCGCGGCGCGCTTCTCGGCGACCGACGCCAACACGGCTTCGAAGAAAGCCTTGTTGGCCTTGGCCTCGGCGGCCGAACCGTTGTAGGCGGTGAGCCCGGCCGGGGCGGTCGGCGTGGCGGCGGAGGCCGGGACGGCGGCACCGAGCGTGGCGAGGCCGAGGCTGAGGCCGACCGCGATGGCAGCGCGCGAAAGGGAGTTGCCCATCGATGACTCCTAGGGTGGGGGGTGAGTCGTCATCGAGGAGTTTCGGCGCCCCCGGCGCGGCTGTGATGATGGCAACGGGCGATAGCACGGCCCTATCGGCGACGCCACCCGGCCGAAACAGGTCACTCACCCGCCCCGATTGAGCCACACTCAGGGTGATTTGCTCATCTGGTGAAAGCTGTGAATCCGCTTTACGCTCCGATCGCATGGAGCTTGAGGTGAGGCATCTCCGCGCGCTGTGCGCCATCGCCGACACCGGCAGTCTGCACCGGGCCGCCCGCGAACTCGGCGTCGCCCAGCCGTCGTTGAGCACCCAGTTGCGCCGCATCGAACAGGAACTGGGCGGCTCGCTGTTCGCCCGCGCCCGCACCGGCTGCCGACCCACCCCGCTGGGCCGCCTGGTGCTCAGCCGCGCCCGCCCGCTCGTGGCCGACCTGCGCTCCCTGGTCAGCGAGGCGCGGGCGGCGGCGACCGGCGGGCCCGCGCCACGGGTCGGCTCCACCGCGAGCCGCGCGCTCGCGGGCTGGCTGCGCCGACTGCGCGCGTGCGGCCAGGACCCCACCCTGCACATGAACGTCTCGTCGAACGCCCTGCTCCACATGGTCGCCGACGGCCAGCTCGACGTGGCGTTCGTGCACGAGGTGGAGGGCCTGCCGCTGCGGGTGCCGGAGGGGCTGCGGCTGCGGGTGCTGGTCGGCCGGGAGCCGCAGTTCGTGTCCCTGCCGGCCGACCACCCGGCGACCCGGGACCCGGTGGTCGACCTGCGTGACCTGGCCCAGGACCGCTGGATGATCGACCCGACGGTGGACGGCGAGTGGGACGCGGTGCAGCACATGTTCCGCGCGGCCGGCATCAACCCGCTTGTCCTGCACGGCGATTACCACACGGCGGCCGCGCTGGTGGCGACCGGCGACGTCGTCACCGTCTGCCAGCCGTCCTGCCTGCCGCACCCCGAGATGGCCGTCCGCCGCATCGCCGGCGACCCCCTGGGCGTACGGCTGCTGCTGGCGGCCCGCACCGAAACGGACCTGGACGGGGCGCTGCCCGCGCTGGAGGAGGCGTACTGGGAGGTGGCGAGACAGGCCCCGGCCTACAGAGCCTGGCTGGAGTCGGAGGCCACCCCCACCACACCCCCGACCCCAGCCTTCCCGTAGGACCCGCAGGACCCGCAGGCCCCGTAGGCCCCGCAGGACCCGCAGTACCCGTGGCTCTCCCTAGGGCCTACCCGTAATACCCGTAGGCCCCTCAGCCCCCTCCCCTAGGGGACGAGTCAGCCCCCGTAGGGGATGGAGCACCCCCGTAGGGGATGACTCAGACCCCGATGTCCTCGCCGTCCTTGTGCCAGACGGCGACGACGGCCGGGCGGACGATCTTGCCGGGGCCGTCGGGCCAGACGCTGGCCGGCTTCTCGACGCTCGCGCCGGAGACCTCGCCCGGGTGCTGGACGGAGACGAGGACACGCCGGTCCTGGACGAGCGGGCCGCAGGTCTCGGCGCCGTTCGGAACCGTCAGGAACTGCTTCAGCTCACCGCGCCGCTCGCCCCGGGTGGCGACGCCGAACAGGCCGTCGTGGGAGCCGAGTTGGTTGCCGTCGGTGGAGATCCACAGGTTGCCGTGCGGGTCGAAGGCGACGTTGTCCGGGCAGGAGATGGGGCTGACGTCGGCCTTCGGGAACCCGGCGAAGTAGGTGGCCGGGTCCTCGGGGTCACCGGCGACGAGGAAGAGGGACCAGCCGAACCGGGTGCTGTCGGCGCGGTTCCAGCGCTCGGTCAGCTCCAGGATGTGCCCGTGCTTGTTGGCGTTGCGCGGGTTGGCCTCGTCGGGGCCCGGGTTGGCGCCGACCCCGCGGTTGGTGTTGTTGGTGAGGGCGACGTACACCTTGCCGGTGACGGGGGAGGGCTCGATGTCCTCGGGCCGGTCCATCTTGGTGGCGCCGACCTTGTCACCGGCGAGCCGGGTGAAGACGAAGACCTCGTCGGCGGACATGCCGTCGACGTGCGAGACGGCGCCCTTCGCGGTGGCGGTGGCCAGCGGCAGCCACTCGCCGCCGCCGTCGAACTCCCCGTCGGCGGGCAGCTTTCCGGTGCCGTCGATCTCGATGGCGGGCGAGTCGCCGGTGAGCCTGGCGACGTAGAGGGTGCCCTCGTCGAGCAGCGAGAGGTTGTGCTCGCGCACGGCCCGGGACGAACCCTTCTTCATCCGCTTGCTGCCGACGAACTTGTAGAAGTAGTCGAACCGCTCGTCGTCACCGGTGTAGACGACGGGCCGGCCGTCGTCGGTGAGCCGCACGGTCGCGCCCTCGTGCTTGAAGCGGCCGAGCGCGGTGTGCTTACGGGGCGTGGACTCGGGGTCGTACGGGTCGAGTTCGACGACGTACCCGAAGCGGTGCGACTCGTTGGGCTCCTGGGCGACGTCGAAGCGCCGGTCGAACCGCTCCCACTTGCGCTCGGTGGCACCGGTGCCGAGCCCGTACCGCTTGTCGGTACTACGGGTCCCGTGGGCGAAGTACTGGTTGAAGTTCTCCTCGCCGTGCAGGGTGGTGCCCCACGGGGTGGTGCCGCCGGAGCAGTTGTTGAGGGTGCCGAGCACCCTGCGCCCGGTCGGGTCGGCGGAGGTCTTCAGCAGCGGGGACCCGGCGGCGGGCCCGGTCAGCCGGAACTCACTGGTCGCGGTGGCACGCCGGTTGAGGTGATGCCGGGGAACTGCGGTCAGCGCGCCGGTCCTGCGGTCCTCCTCGACGACGACCACGCCGAGCCCGTGCGCGGCCCAGCCCACCTCGACCTGCTGCCGGGTCGGGTTCTCGGGGTCGTAGCCACGGAACATCAACACCTCGTCGGTGTACTCGTGGTTGGCGACGAGCACCTGGCGGCGCCGCTCGCCGGGCAGCGGCAGCAGCGCGAGGAAGTCGTTGTTGTACCCGAACTGCCCGGCCTGCGAGGCGCCGGTCTGGTGCTCGGGGTCGAAGGCGGGAGCGCCGCGCAGGATGGGGTCGCCCCAGCGGACGACGACGTTCTGGCGGTAGCCGTCGGGGATGGTGACGGCGTCGGCGGTGTTCGGGGCGACGGGCGCGAAGCGCAGCCCGCGGGCTCCCTTCGGTTTCCCGTGCCCGGGTTTGCCGCGCTCCGCGGCGGTGGCCTTCGGCGCCTCCGCGACGATGGCGGACCCGGCGGCACCGGCCACCGTGACGACGGCGGCGGCCCGCATCATGGAACGACGGCTGAGGGCGCCGGCGATGACATCACCGACGTAGGCGTTGGAGCTGGTGTTGGGCACCTCGTGGAAACAGGCATCACCACACCGGTAACGGCAGGTCAGCGCGGAACGCCCACCCGGGTGCGGACCTGACGGCGTTCCGATCAGCGGCAGCAGCTTGCGCACTTTACTCTCCCCTTGCAGTCCCTTGGTATGGGCGTGACGGTAAGGGGGCCCCTGTGCGGGAGCGCGGCGCATAGATGAACTAGGGGTGAACCCGGAGAATCTGTGGGGGTCTTGACAGAACGGCCTCTCGCGCGTTCCGACCCTCCCCAAGATCCCCACGCGGGGCCGCTAACCTTACGTGTCCGTCTAGGCCAGCGATTGACGGGTTTCAACTCACGCGAAGGGTTGCGCACATGGGCATTCTCACTCTCCTGCGGAACGCGTTCGGCAGGTCACGCAAGGGGCGTGACGCCGAAGCGGAGGGTGCGGACCGTACCTCTTCGCAGACACCGGTCACGGAGTCTCCGGCGACACCGACAGTCCCGTCCCCCTCCCCCGAACCCACCCCGGCCCCCCGGGCCACGGTCCCCGAACCCCGAGACGAACACGACCTCGTCACGGCGGCCTTCACCAACGTCACCGTCCCCCGCCCCACCACCACCTCCGAGGGCACAGAAGAGGGAACCAAGAGAGAACGCTCACGGGCCGACAGCGAGGAAAGGTCCACAGCAAGAGCAGAAGCAGAAGCCCAGGCAAGGACAGAGGCGGACACCCCAGCAACGGCAGAGGCCACCACCCCGGCAAGGCCAGAGGCCACCACCCCGGCCAAGCCCGAGGCGGAGGCGGAGACGCCGACCGAGGCAGAGGCGCCGGCTGAGGCGGAGGCCAAGGCTCCGGTCGAGGCTGAGGTGCCGGTCGAGGCGGAGGCCACGGCTCCGGCTGAGCCCGAGGCGCCGGTCGAGGCTGAAACTCCGGTGACGGCTGAGGTCGAGGCGCCGATCGAGGCGGAGGCCAAGGCTCCGGCTGAGCCCGAGGCGCCGGTCGAGGCTGAAACTCCGGCGAAGGCTGAGGTCGAGGCGCCGATCGAGGCGGAGGCCGAAGCCCCGGTCAAGGTCGAGACCCCGGTGACGGCTGAGGCCGAAGTGCCGGTCAAGGCTGAGACTCCGGTGACGGCTGAGGCCGAGGCGCCCGTCGCGGTCGAGGCTCCGGAGCCGGTCAAGGCTGAGGGCGAGCCTTCGGTGACGGCTGAGGCTGAGGTGCCGGTCGAGGTCGAGACTCCGGCGAAGGCTGACGCTGAGGCGCCGGTCGAGGTCGAGGCCCAGGTGGAAGCCCCGGTCGAGGTCGAAGCCCCGGTGGCGGCTGAGGTCGAGGCTTCGGCCGAGGTCGAGGAGTCCACGCCGGAAACGGCGGCAACGGCGCCCGAGGCCGAGGCGGCCACGCCCACGCCGGTCACCGAGGCTGTCGTTGAGGCGGACGCCTCGCCGGAGAAGGCACAGGCCGACGTCGTCGTCGTTGAGCCGACGGTCGAGGCGGCGCCCGAGGCCAAGGCGGAGGCCGAGCCGGTTGTCGAGGAGTCGGCGGCTGAGCCGCAGGCCGTCGAGGCAGAGGTCGCGCCCGTCGCCGAGGTCGTCTCGGAGCCGACGGTGACCGAGCCCGAGGTGCCGGTTGCCGACGTGACGGCTGAGCCGGAGTCGGAGATCGACGCCGTTGAGCCGACGCCCGCTGCCGTCGTCGTTGAGCCGACGGCCGCTGAGCCCGAGGCCGAGGTCGAAGGCGTCGTTGAGGAGCCGGAGGCTGAGCCCGCTGTGGCGGAGGCGCCCGCCACCGAGCCGACCGCCGAGGTCGTACCTGAGCCGGAGCCGATCACCGAGGTCACGCCGGAGGCGGACGAAGCCCCCGTACCCCCCGTAGTCCCGCAGGGTGATTCCCTCGTACCCCCCACCCTCGCCACCGCTCACGCCAGCGCCGCCGCCACCCTTGCCGCGCAGGGTCTCGCCGGGACGCGGGCGGACGTGTACCTGGTTCTCGACCGGTCCGCGTCGATGCGGGCGTACTACAAGGACGGCTCGGCGCAGGCGCTGGCCGAGCAGACCCTCGCGCTCGCGGCCCACCTGAACCCCGGCAACGACACCCCCGTGCACGTCGTCTTCTTCTCCACGGAGCTGGACGGCACCGCCGACCTCGGTCTCACGGACCACGAGAACAAGGTCGACGACCTGCACGCGTCGTTGGGCCGCATGGGCCGCACCAGCTATCACGCGGCCGTCGAGGCGATCGTCGCCCACCACGAGAAGCACCGCCCGACCCCAGAGACCCCCGCACTGGTGGTGTTCCAGACGGACGGCGCCCCGGACGCGAAGACCCCGGCGACCCAGTCGCTGACGGACGCGGCGGCGAACCACCCCACGTTGTTCTTCTCGTTCGTCGCGTTCGGCGAGCACGACAACAAGGCGTTCGACTACCTGCGGCGGCTGAAGACGCCGAACACGTCGTTCTTCCACGCGGGCCCGACCCCGCGCGAGCTGACCGACGCGGAACTCTACGAGGGCCTCCTCGCGAACTGGCGCCCGTAGAAAAACCCGGCACCGGTCACGAGGAACAGCCCCGCACCACCCCCGGCCGCCCGCTTCCCACCCCGTACAACGGGAGGCGGGCGGCCGAGCCGTGTCGGATACGATTTCAGTTCATCCAACGACCGACCCGGGAGCATCCCACGATGGCTCGACACCTCATCACCAGCGCCCTTCCGTACATCAACGGAATCAAGCACCTGGGCAACATGGTGGGGTCCATGCTCCCGGCGGACGTGTACTCCCGCTACCTCCGCCAGCGCGGCCACGACGTCCTCTACATCTGCGCGACCGACGAGCACGGCACCCCCGCCGAGCTGGCCGCGAAGGAGCGGGGCGTGCCGGTGGCGGAGTTCTGCGCCGAGGCGCACGACGCGCAGAAGGCGGTGTACGACGGTTACGCGCTGGCGTTCGACTACTTCGGCCGCAGCTCCAGCCCGCAGAACGCGGAGATCACCCAGCACTTCGCCCGCCGCCTGAACGACAACGGCTTCATCGAGGAGCGGGCGATCCGGCAGGTGTACTCGCCGGCCGACGGGCGTTTCCTGCCGGACCGCTATGTCGAGGGCACGTGTCCGCACTGCGGCTACGACAAGGCGCGCGGCGACCAGTGCGAGAACTGCACGCGGGTCCTCGACCCGACCGACCTGATCAACCCGCGGTCGGCGATCTCGGGCTCGACGGAGCTGGAGGTGCGGGAGACCAAGCACCTCTTCCTCCTCCAGTCGAAGCTTCAGAACGAGGTCGAGGCGTGGGTCGCCCGGCACGAGGCCGACTGGCCGCAGCTGGCGTCGTCGATCGCCCGCAAGTGGCTGACCGAGGGCCTGCACGACCGGGCCATCACCCGTGACCTGGACTGGGGCATTCCGGTCCCGGCGGACACCTGGCCGGAGCTGGCGGCCGAGGGCAAGGTCTTCTACGTGTGGTTCGACGCCCCGATCGAGTACATCGGCGCGACGAAGGAGTGGTCGGACGAGGACCCGGAGAACCGTGACTGGAAGTCGTGGTGGTACGGGCCGGCCGCCCAGGACGTGCGGTACACGGAGTTCATGGCGAAGGACAACGTCCCGTTCCACACGGTGATGTTCCCGGCGACCGAGCTGGGCGTGCGCGAGCCGTGGAAGATGGTCGACTACGTCAAGGCGTTCAACTGGCTGACGTACTACGGCGGCAAGTTCTCGACGTCGCAGAAGCGGGGCGTCTTCACGGACCAGGCCCTTGAGGTGCTGCCCGCGGACTACTGGCGCTACTTCCTGATCGCCAACGCCCCCGAGTCCGACGACTCCTCCTTCACCTGGGAGCACTTCACCGCGACGGTGAACAAGGACCTCGCGGACACCCTCGGCAACTTCGTCAACCGCGTCCTGTCGTTCTCGAAGAAGCGCTTCGGTGACGAGGTACCGGCGGGCGGCGAGCCGGGGGAGCCGGAGACGCGGCTCGGCGAGGAGATCGCGCGGCTGCTCGCGGAGTACGAGGAGCAGCTGGAGGCGTTGCAGTTCCGCAAGGCGGCGGCGGCGCTGCGGGCGCTGTGGTCGGCGGGCAACTCCTACCTGGAGGAGAAGGCTCCCTGGCTCCAGATCAAGACGGACCAGGAGGGCGCGGCGCTCACGTTGCGCACGGCGATGAACCTGATCCACCTGTACGCGGTGGTCTCCGAGCCGCTGATCCCGGCGAAGGCGCAGGTCATGCGGGCGGCGTTCGCGCTGGCCGACGACAAGGCGACGTGGGTCACCCCGGCCGAGGCGAAGTCCCTCACCACTCTCGCCCCGGGCGTCCCCTTCACGGTCCCGCCGGTCCTCTTCGCCAAGCTGACGGACGAGGACCTGGAAACGTACAAGCAGCGCTTCGGCGGCGCCTCGGAGTAACCCCGGGCACGGGGCGTGGGGCGCCCGGCCCGTAGGGGACCTGGGGCGTGGGGCGCCCGGCCCGTAGGGGACCTGGCCCAGAGGGAACCCGGCCCGTAGGGGGCTCGACCCGTAGGGGGCTCGACCCGTAGGGGGCTCGACCCGTAGGGGGTATCCCTCCCCTTACGGGTCGCCCCTGCCCGTGAGGGCCATACCGACCCTTAAGGGTCACCCTCACCCGTAAGGGAAGGCCCCCACCCTTAAGCGTCATCCCCACCCGTAAGGGAAGGCCCCCACCCCACGGGACGGCCCCACCCCGTAAGGGACGGCCCCCAAGGGCCCCGCCCCTCCCTACACCCGCTCCCCCGGCACCCCCGCATACGCCTCCCGCAACCGCTCCAGCACCGGATGGTCGACGGCGAACCCGGTGTCGTCGATGGCGGACAACGGGCGGACGCCGATGCCGGTGTTGGTGGCGAAGGCCGCCGCCATCCCCTTGGCCCGCGCCAGCGTGACGGGGGCCGTGCGGTACGCGGTGTGCCGCTGGAGCAGGGCCACGGTGACGCCCGGCAGCACGGGGGCCTGCGGCCAGATGACGGTGCCGTCGTGGTCGACGAACCCGACGTTCCAGGTGCCGCCCTCGCTGACGAGCCCGTCGGGACCGACGAACAGGGCGTCACCGAACCCCGCGCGCTGTGCCTCGGCCCGGGCGTGCAGGGTGCCGAAGAGACCGACGTGCTTCACCTCGGGGAGATCCCGCACATACGGCACGCTCTTGACCCGCAGCGGCGCCAGGGTCAGCGGACCGGCCGCCCGCACGGACACCAGGATGTGCAGATCACCGGCGTCACCGGGGTGCCCGAGGTCGACGGCCGGGTCGTAGACAGTGACCCGCACGACGCACGCCCCGCCGCCGCGCTCCGCCAACTCCCGCCGCACGTACTCCCGTACGCGTCCGGCGTCGAGGCCGACGCCCCAGACCAACTCGCTGTCCCGCACCAGCCGTTCGAGGTGCAGGGCGAGACCACGGATGCCGCCGTCCTCGTCCACGCGCATGGAGGTGAAGTGGCCGACGTTCGTCAGGGCCAGCGGCAGCAGATCGTCCACGGAGACGGGCTTCCCGTCGAGAGTGACCATGCCGACCAGGATGGCAGCACCGCCCGGATCACCCGGCGAGGAGGGTGACGGCGAGGAACAGCAGGCCCTGGGCGTCGGCCCACGGACGGGGGTGGACGCCGGGCCGGGGGCGGTAGAGGGCGAGGATCGTGACGTTGTAGAGGGCCCAGAGGGTGATCGGCACGGGCAGTACGAGCTGGCCGACGAGGACTCCGCAGGCGGCCATGGTGTAGGCGAGGAGGCGGGTGCGGCGCTCGCCGAGCAGCACGGGCAGGGTGCGGGTGCCGTCCCGGCGGTCGGCGTCGAGGTCGCGCAGGTCGTTCAGGAGAGTGGTGACGCCGCCGATCAGCAGGACGGCCAGGGCCAGGTACCAGGTGCGCGGGTCGGGCAGCCGGTGCTGCTGGGCCGCGGGCAGCAGGACGCCGACGACGACCCAGACGGTCATGACGAACGGGAGCTTGAGGCCCGGCAGTTGGCGGGGTGCCAGACGCCGGCCCCGCCATCGCAGCAGGGGCGTGGCGTAGAACCACGACATGGCACCGGCCGTCGCGAGGGCCGCGCCGCACCAGGGCCGCGCGACGACGAGGGCCAGCAGCACGGCGACGCACACCCCGGCCCAGCGGGTGAGGCGGCGGGCGTGCCGGGCCATCCAGGCGGACCGCTCGCTGGTGCCGTCACCGGCGGACTGCAACCGGTCGCGGGTGTGCAGGGCGGCGATGAAACAGAAGACGAAGAGGCCGGTCAGCGGGTCGGCGGGGCGGTGCAGGGCGAGGCTGGTGACCCAGGTCATCGCGGCGGCGGTGGCCCCGATGGTGACGTTGGCCCAGGCGAGGAAGGTCAGGGGCCCGGGCCCTGCGGCGGCCTCCGGAACGACGGGACCGGCATCGGCGTGAGCGCTCACCGAACACCTCCTGTTTCCACGTGAGTCGAGGCGCCGCCGACCTGAACAGGGGCCGTGTCGAAGGGCGTCCGACCGCCCGCCTCCTCCTCACCGGCGACAGCGGCGGCACCGGTGCCTCCGGGGGCCAGCCGCCAGCCGCGTCGGGCCAGGCAGCGCCGGAGGTGCTGCTGCATGTCGTCGACCGAGGTGACCATGAAGCGCCCGGGACGGTCGTGCCCGGCCAACGGCACGTCGGCCTGGGCCAGCACGGTGTCCATCAGCCTGCGGGCGCCGGGGAAGTTCGGTGCGGTGACGCAGGCCAGATAGTGGAGGGGCCAGCAGGCGGCGGACCAGGTCACCCCGGCGTAGGCCACCAGGCCGGGCAGATAGAGGATGCGGTGGGTGGGCACGACGAGCAGCCGGCCGATCAGTCCGATCCCGTCCGGCACGGGCGGCAGCAGGGCGTCCAACTCCGGTGTCATATAGGGGTGTTCGCCCGTTCCGGGGCGGTGCCGGGTGACGCGCATGGTGGCGACCGGCAGCCCGCCGGCCGAGGCCAGCAGGACCAGCCCCTCGTCGTCCTCGTCGTCCCAGCCGGGACCCGGCACCGGGAACCCGAACTCGCGGCGCAGCCGCACGACTTGGGCCCGCTTCGACGCGTCGGCACGGTCGCCGGTGACGCTCTCGACCGTCAGGACCGAGGCGCCCCGCACCGCCGAGAGACGGTACTTGCCGACACGTCGGTGAATAAGAACGCCCATACCTCTGACAAATCCCTCGGGGAACGGACAAGGCTCCGCCCGATTGATCACGGAGTCAATTCACGCACAAATAAGAAACCTCACGCGGATTCAAAACCGACCTCCTGAAGAACCCGCTTTCGCAGTTCTACGTGCTCAACTTCCCGGAGTCCAACCCACCTGCCCATTAGCGTGAACCCCCTCGCGCACAGGTTCGGAACCACAACAAACCAACGGGCCACCCCAGCTCCCATGACACGCTCCGAACAACAGAGGGCCCGCGAATCGCCGCGTCCGACAAGCCACACCGACGTCGCCACAGAACCATCACTCCGCATCCGAATATTGCACATACCGTGCAGAATGCGCCCTTCACCGACCAGTTCACCAACAGAAGGTAAAAACTACACGGTCAAGACAGGGCAAAACGGAACGGGATTCGATTAATCCTTCCTTACCTTTCCTTACCTCCTGTTAACTTCACTGCGGCTCCGGGAGAGACACGACCGACCCGGGCCATGCAAGTAACGGGATGAAATAATGCGCAAGTTGGCAGTCGGCGTGCTCGCCGGCGGACTCTTCGCCCTAAGTGCTGGGACCGCGATGGCGGCCTCGTGGCACAACATGCCGACAGTCGAAACGGGGGGCGCCAGGTTCCTGGGGGGCAAGTACGTTTTTCAGCCCCCGGGGAGCAAGCACGGCGCCTTCGAGTGGAAGGGAAACCTTCAGGACTCGGGCAAGACGGACGGGAACAACGTCTACGTGCAGGTCCGGGTCGAGGGCTACAGCTGGAGCCGGTACAACGGCAAGCAGAAGAAGACCGTGGCCCTCCACAAGTTGAACTGGGACGGCGCGGCGCTGCACACCGACAACGCATACATCCGCGTCTGTCGGGACAAGGGCTCGTTGAACCCTGACAACTGCTCTCCGACCAAGCACTACAAGAGGTAGTCGGTCACTCGGCAAGATCGCGGGCCCAGGGCACCCCTGGGCCCGCACGCTTCTTTGGGGGAAGCCAACAGCATGTCAGACATTCTTACTGCCACGGGAGTTGACCTTTCCTATGGCAAGCAGCTCGCTGTCCGTGATGCCCATCTCTCGGTCGCTCCCGGGGAAGTCGTGGCGATCACCGGGCAGAGCGGTTCCGGCAAGTCCTCGTTGCTGTACTGCCTCGCCGGGGTGCTGCCCCCGACGAGGGGCCAGGTGCGGTTCGAGGGGCAGGCGCTCGATGAACTGACCGACGACGAGATCAGCGCGTTGCGCCGGGAACGTTTCGGATTCGTCTTCCAGTACGGCGAGTTGCTCCCGGAACTGACCGTGGAGGAGAACACCGCCCTGCCGCTCCGCCTCGCCGGACAGCGCAAGAAGCCCGCGCTCGCGGCTGCGGGCAAGGTGCTCGACCGGCTCGGCCTCGGCGAGCTGCGCGAACGTCGGCCCGGGCAGGTCTCCGGCGGCCAGAGCCAGCGGGTCGCCGTCGCGCGCTCCCTCGTCCACCAGCCCGCCCTGGTCTTCGCGGACGAGCCGACGGGGTCGCTCGACAGCGCCAACGCCGACGCCGTTCTCAAGGAGTTCCTCGGCCTGGCGCGTTCGCAGGGCACGGCGGTGATCCTGGTGACGCACGATCCCGGCATCGCCGCGCAGGCCGACACCCACTACACGATGGCCGACGGAGTCCTCGGCCCGCGAGGTGCGGCGTGAGTGAATTCCTGCTGGGGCTACGGCTGTTGTTCGGTTCGGGGCGCGGCAGCCGTATCCGTTTCTTCCTGATGGCGGCGGGCGGCTCCATCGGCGTGTGCTGCCTCGCCCTGGTCCTGACCATCCCGGCGATCCTCGACGCCCACGACGGCCGGGACGCGGCACGGCAGCCCCTCACCTCGTCCAACGGCCCGGCCAACGGCACGCTCACGTTGCAGCGTGACGACGCCTACGGTTCGCAGCCGTTCACCCGGGTGTTCATCGCCCGGGGCACGGGAGGCACCCAGGAGGCACCGCCCGGACTGCGTGAACTCCCGCGCCCCGGCGAGGTGTTCGTCTCCCCGAAGGTGCGCGAGCTGCTGCGCGAGGCACCCGGCATCAAGGGACGGCTGCCCGGCCACGTGGCGGGCGTGATCGGCGCAGCCGGGCTCTCCCAACCCGACGAGCTGTACGTCTACATCGGCACCACCCGCGCCCAACTCGCCGACGAGGGAAGGACGTTGAAGGGGTTCGGCTACAGCTACGCGCCGTCCCCCGCCATCGACTCCTCCACCCTCACGGACGTACGGTTCGCGCTGGCGACGCTGGTCCTGCTGCCGTTGGGGATCTTCCTGTCCGTCTGCGCCCGGCTCTCCGCCGCCAGCCGCATGCGCCGCCTCGCGTCGCTGCGCCTGCTGGGGCTGAGCACCCGGGGCACCCAACGGGTGAACGCCGCCGAGACCGTCGTCGCCGCACTGCTCGGCGCGGTGCTGGGACTCGGTGAGTTCTGGCTGCTCAACCAGGTGATGTCCCGGGTGGGCCTGCCCGCGCTGCGCTGGTTCCCGGGCGACGGCGCCCTCTCGGGGAGCACCGTCGCCGTCTGTCTGATCGGCGCTCCGGCGCTCGCCTGGTTCGTCGGCCGCAAGAGCGCCCGGGAGGCGACCGCCAACCCCCTCGCCGTCCGGCGCACAGCGGTGCCGCGCCCGCCCACCAAGTGGGTCGGCCTCCTCCTGGTCGTCGGCCTGGGACTCGTGTGCGGCTACTGCGCGACGGCCTTCACGGCGCATCCCGCCTCAAGTCGCGGGCTGAACGCGGTACTTATCGTCGTCGGCGTCCTGGCGACCGGCATCGGACTCGTCCTGACGCTGCCGTTGCTCTCGTACGCGCTGTCCAGCCGGATAGCGCGTTCGACACAGTCCCTGACCCTCAACCTGGCGATGCGCCGCAACGAGGCGGAGCCGGGCAGCACGATGCGGGTCGTGACCGGCCTCGTGCTGCTGGTCTACGTCGCCTCACTCGCGCAGGGCGTCCTGATCCAACTGGAGCAGGTCACCCGTCCTGACGGGACGATCCGGAACTACACCGTGCCGCTGGCGGGACTCAGCACCGAGCAGCAGCGGACCCTCACTCATGTGTCCGGGGTCCGCGCGCACGCCGTGCTGATGGACTCCTGGGCCGACCCCAACACCGACGCCGTCCGGGACACCGTACTGGTGGGCAGCTGCGCCCAGTTGAAGCGGATGAACCAGCGCACCGAGGGCTGTGTGGACGGCAAGGTGCAACGCCTCGTCGACGTCGAGGCGGCGGACTTCGGCCAGAAGACCGGCACGTCGTTCCCCTTCCGTATCCGTCTCGCCGACGGACGGCACAAGACCGTGAAGATCTCGGTGCCCGCCGACCGGATCGTCTACAGCGGGTCCTCGGTGAACGCCGTCGGCTACGCCGACATGATCGTGCCGCCCTCCGTCCTGCCCCCCGGCGCCGTCCCGCGCGACCAAGGTCTGCTTCTGCTGGCCGGCAGCTCCGACCCCGATCAGGTCCGCCGTACTCTCGACGGCATCGCCGCCATCGCCCCGATCGCGGAGGTCGAGCCCGTCGGGCTGAACGTGCAGGGCCTCGAACAGATCGCGGTCGTGAAGACGTTGCTCGCCCTCGGCATGATCATGGGGATGATCATCGGCGTGGCCGCGTTCGTCGTGTCCGTCACCGACCGGGCCGTGGAACGCCGGGCGCAGGTCACCGCCGTGACGCTGATCGGCGCGCGGGCGACGACCATGCGGGCGGTCCAATGCGCCCAGGTCGTGCTGCCGTTGGGCCTCGGGCTGCTGCTCGCGCTGGTCACGGGCAAGCTCGCGGAGTCCAGTTACCTGATCACCGGGGGCGGCGCGATCCGCTGGGACCTGGCCGGCCTCCCGCTGCTGGCGCTGGCCGCGCTCGGCGTGGTCGCGGCGGCCGCCGTCAGCGCCATGCCCCTGGTGGGCCGCCGCATCGACCCGGAGCTGATCCGCCGCGACTGACCCGGCCGCACGCACGTGAGAGTGCACCTACGCATACGCAACGGCGATGAGGGCGCCCCCTGCTCAGGGGGCGCCCTCATCGCCGTTCCCGCACGCCCTCTCCCCCACCCCGGCGATATCCTCGAAGAATCCTCAGAACTCGGTGTGGGAAATCCAGGTTGCCGGTGTTCGGAAAAGCTGGCTGTGAGGCTTTTCCGGCCACTGCAATACCGGCCTGTGAGCCTGCCGGACTAGGCTGAAGCCCGAAGCAGCAGCGCATTACTCTGCCCGCCCAGATGTACCCCGCGGATTTCGCCCCCACGTGAATTCGCAATGTGCTGGAAAGGAAACTCCCTTGTCGGAAACCATCGCTCCTGAGCTGCCGGGCCAGCAGGCGGACCCCTACTTCAACCCTCTGTCCGACGAGATGGTCGCCGATCCGCACCCGGCCTATCACCGGCTGCGCGCGGAAGCTCCCGTGTACTGGCACGAGGAATTGCAGGCCTGGCTGCTCACCCGGTTCACGGACTGCCAGGAGGTGCTGAAGGATTCGCAGACGTTCGCCGCGGATTTCAGGCGCATCGGCATTCCCACCCCGGACACCCTGCTCAGCCTCCAGACGCTGGACCCGCCGGAGCAGACTCCGCTGCGCCACCTCGGTCTCGACACGTTGCGCGCACAGGATCTCGGGGCGTTCGGCGCCGACCTTGAGCAGTTGGCGGACGAGGAATTCGGCAAGCTGGCGGAGCGGGGTTCCTTCGACTTCGTACAGGATTTCAGCGACCGTTTCACGCTCACGGCGATGACGCGGCTGCTCGGGGTGCGGGGCCCCGAGGAGGACGCGACGTTCCACGCGCTGAACAAGGATCTCGACCACAGCATGGACTCCGGGTTCGACCCGGATGCCGAGGCGGCCGGTATTCGCGCGCGGGCCCGTTTCAACGCGCTGGTGGAATCGTGGCTCGCCAATCCGCCGGAGCAGGGCGTGATCGCTTATCTGGCCGAGCACCAGGCCGAGGGCAAGGTCCCCGTCGAAGTGGTCGTCAATTCGATCCGGGCGTTCTTCCACGCCGGTTTCGAGGTGCCGAGCCGTTTCCTGTCCAACGCCGTGCACGCGCTGCTGCGGCAGCCGGAGGCGTTCGACGCCCTGAAGGCCGGGGTGGAGACGGGGCCCGCGGTGGAGGAGCTGATCCGCTTCGCCGGACCCGTGCACGCCCTCAGCCGCGCCTGCACGCAGGACACCCGGATCGGCGGGACGGTGATCAAGCGCGGTGACATCGTGGTCGCGCTGATCGGCGCCGCCAACCGTGACCCGGAGCAGTTCGCCGACCCGGACACGCTGCGGCTCGACCGCACCTCCAACCACCACCTCAGCTTCGGCCGGGGCGCCCACTCCTGCCTCGGGGCGATGGTCGGCCGCGCCGAGGCGAAGGCCGTCCTGGGCGCCCTCGTCCGGCACGCGCCGAACCTGCGCGCGGCGGGCCCCGTCGTCCAGCGCCGCAACGCCACCCTGCGCGGCCTGTACAACCTGCCGGTCGAACTGGGCTGAGCCCCAACTCCCCCTCGTCCGCTCCTCGTTCGACGCCCCCTCGGAGGCACTGGCATGTCACTGAACAGCACTGGAATCCCCGTCCCGGCGGACCCGGCCTCGTCCGAGCGGGTGAGCGCGGACATCTTCAACTCGGCGCTCGCGGCGGCCGGGATCAGCGCGGCCTGGAGCATCGGCGCCCTGGACGCGTTGCGTGACGCGGGCCGGCTCGACGTCGCGGACTTCGCCGAGCGCCACGACCTCGACCACCCGGCGCTGCGGGAGGTGTTCGCGTCGCTGGCCCATGTGGGCGTGGTCGTGCGCGACGGCGACGCGGTGACGCCCGGACCGCACTTCGCCGCCGTCGACCGGGACAAGGGTTTCTTCTACTGGCTGACCCGCGGCTACGGCGAACTCTTCAGCGAGCTGCCGAAGTTGCTGCACAACGGCAACCGCACGGGCCAGTTCTACCGGCGGGACGGCGCCGCGATCGGCGTCGCCTGCCGGGAGAACAACCGGGTCTTCTTCGACCCGACGTTCACCCCGGTGATCGAGAAGCTGGAGTTCTCGGCGGTCGCGGACCTCGGCTGCGGCAGCGGGGAGCGGCTGATCGACATCGCGAGGAACCGGCCGGGCGTGCGCGGCATCGGCGTCGACCTGTCGGAGAGCGTCCTCGAACTCGCCGGCCGTGAGGTGGCGGAGGCGGGGCTGTCGGACCGGGTGACCCTGGTGCGGTCCAACGCCACCGAGCTGGACGCGAGTCCGGAGTTCGTGGGCGTCGACCTGGTGACGAGCTTCATGATGGCGCATGACTTCTGGCCCCGGGAGGCGTGCGTGGCCTCCTTCAAGCGCATCCGGGAGTGCTTCCCCGACGTGAAGCACTTCCTGCTCGCGGACACGGCCCGCGTCACCGGGGTGCCCGACGGTCAACTCCCCGTCTTCAGCCTCGGGTTCGAGATGGCGCACGCGGTGATGGGCGTCTACCTGCCGACGCTGGACGAGTGGGACGACGTCTTCGCGGAGTCGGGCTGGCGGTGCGCGGACCGGCACCTGATCGACACCCCGGCGAACAGCTACATGTTCCACCTCGTGCCCAACTAGGTCCCGACCAGATCCCGACCAGGTCCCGACCTGGTCCCGAACAGATCCCGACCAGGTCTCCGCCAGATCCCCAACTGGTCTTCCCCCGAGGCCATTTCCGAGTAGAGGGGGCGACCTCTCCGGAGGCGGCCCCTCACCCGACGGCACCCCGGCTTTCCAACCCCTCTGAGTGGGAGGGAAGGAGGCCGGGGTGCCGTTGCTTTCGGGCACGAGTACTACGGGGTACGCAACGAGTGCTACGGGTACTACGGGGTACGCAGCGAGTGCTACGGGTACCGAGGGGCGTCCGCGAAGTCGCCCCCCATAGCCCCCTACCCCTACCCCCCTCCACCCCGTCCCCGTCCCCCTACCCCTCCCGGTGGATCTCCCCGTACACGCTCATGAACCGGCGCATCTCCTCCGCGCTGCCGAGCGTCAGCCGGAACATGCCCGCGACCAGCGGGGCGTGCAGAGGCTGGACCAGGACGTGGGCGTCGCGCAGTCGGCGGACGGTGGTGTCGAGGTCGGCGGGGCGGACGAGGAGGAAGTTGGCGGCGCCGTCCACTACGGGAACCCCTAGGTCGCCGAAGAACCCGACCACCTCGGGCTTGACCTTCGTCATCGTCTCCCGGACGTGCTCGCGCATCGCCTCGGGGTCCGCGAGGTGGGCTCGGGCCGCGACGAGGGCCAGTTGGTTGACGTCGAACGGGTTGCGCAGCTTGCCGAGTTGTTCGACGACGTCGGGATGCGCCAGCAGATAGCCGAGCCGGAGTCCCGCCATGGCGAACGCCTTGGAGAAGGTGCGCAGGACGATGAGGTTGGGATACCTGCCGACCAGGTGGGCCACCGTGCGGCCGGCGAACTCGTGGTAGGCCTCGTCGACGATCACCGGCACCTCGCGGTAAAGGGCGAGCACCTCCTCGATGAATTCCTCGTCGATCGGGGTGCCGGTGGGGTTGTTCGGGTTGGTGAAGACGATGAGTTCTGGCCGCTCGGCTGCGGCGGCCGTCCTGAACTCGGCGTAGGGGAAGGTGAAGTCCTCGGTATACGGAATACCTGCGATGCGGGCCCCGAGAATTCCTGATATCCGGCGGAACGGAAGGAACTCGGGAACGGCGGTGAGCAGGGTACCGCCGCCGCCGAGAAAGGCACGCAGGGTGATGTCGATGCCCTGATCGGAGCCGTTGGTCAGCAGCACGGACGCCTCGGGAACACCGGCGTAGGCGGCCACGTCGGCGGCGTAGGGCCGGTCCGACGGATACCACTGGCAGCCCTCGCCGTTGACATAACCGCTGATCGCGGCGGTGACCGGCGGCGGCAGGGGACTGGTGTTCTCGTTCCGGTCGAGGCGCAGACAGGCCGTCCGGTCGAGACCGTCGGGGTCCGTCAGAACAAGAGCCTTCGATTCCAGCAGATTATTACTGAACGTCACTCCGGACATAATGCGCCTTCAGCCCCTTCTTACCGCATGACGTGCGGACGGACAGCTTCCGTACGTCATCAAAGCAGAGGGAATGCACCGGGCGAGCGGCTGCGCGCGTCGACTACAGGCACTCCTAGTAAACCTGTGCATTCTGACAGTGTTCCTGTCCGTGACGTCCGGGTAATCATCAGTGCGGGGACCACGAGAATCGATCCAGGAGGCCACGTTGTTGGTCGGCGAAGCATCACTCACCGCTTTGTTCGGTGGCCCGTCCCCGTTATGGGAAAAAAGTCAGAAGACCCCTGTCGCGACAGCCCCTCACGCGACCCCTGGGGGAACCCCTGACGCGATGTCCGATGCGACCGCCCCCGACCTCGTCGGTGTCCCGCGGCCGGACGGCACCACGGGCAGTACCGCCGCCAGTCCCGTCACAAGCCCCGCCGGCAGCCCCCTCGGCAGCCCCACGGACGGCTCCGCCGACAGTTCCGGGAACGGCTCCGGTGACCCGCTCGACGCGGCGATCGCCCACTACGCCCGCATGCTCCTGAACACGGCGGTCGCGGGAACGCCCCCGTCCGCCGCCGACACCCGGGTCGGCCGCGCCCTCGGCCGGGCGTGCGCACGGTCCGCCGTTCCGCTGCATCTGGTGGTCAAGCACTGCACGGCGGAGGCGACCGACATCTGTTACCGGCTCTCGCGGCTCCAGCACGACCAGCATCACCATGGTCCGCCGGGGTTGCGGCACGACCCGGCGGCGGCGCTGCGGGTGGCGTCGGAGCGGGCGCTGGCGGCCCTGATCTCGGGGTACGAGGACGACGACCCCGGCGCCCCTGGCCCCGACGACCGGAGCCGGGCGTGGTTCCTGGTCGACCTGCTGGCGGACCGTATCCCGGCATACGAACTCGCGGGCCGGGCCGCCCAGGTGGGGTTCCCCCTAGGGGTCGAGTTCGCGGTGGTCGTGACCGGCGGGCAGAGCCGTCCGGCCGTCGAGCAGGTGGTCCGGGCCCTCCAGAACGTGGGCCGCGCCCCCGGCGCCCGCACCTGCCTGGTCGCGCCCTACGAGGACACCGTGGTGGCGCTCGTCCCGACGGCGCCGTCGACGGGGAGCGCGGCCTGCCGGGCCGTCGCCAGGAGCGTCGAGCGGGCGCTGCGGCCGGTCCGGCAGCACGCGCCGGGTCTGCGGATCGCGCTCGGGCGGCCCCGGGCGGGTGGCCCCGGTCTCCGCGCCTCCTACCAAGAGGCCTGCGAGGCACTGGAGTTCGGGCTGCACACGGGTGCGGACGCCCTCGACCCCTATGCCTCGGATCTGCTGCTGCGCCGGGTGCTGGTCCGGGACCACACGGCCATCCGGGACCTGGTCGCGTCCGTCCTGACGCCCCTGACCAAGGCCCGGCAGGGTCCGGCACCCCTACTGGACACCCTGGAGACCTACTTCGCCGTCGGCTGTACGTCGACCAGGGCGGCCGAGGCCCTGCACCTCAGTGTGCGCGCCGTGACCTACCGGCTGGCCCGGGTGCAGGCGCTGACCGGCCATGACGTCAACGTCCCGGCACAGCGGTTCGTGCTGGAGGCGGCCCTGCGCGGCGCCCGCGCCCTGAACTGGCCGCAACGGCCCCTGCCCGAGGACTAACCATGGCGTCCCCCCACCCCGCCCCCCACTCCTCCCCGCACTCGTCCCCGCTTCCCGCGCCGCGCCCGGCCGCCCGCGCCACCCCGCACCCTCTCCAGCCGGTACCCGGTACCCGTACCCGCCGAGAGCCATCACCGGGCCCCCTCCCGGGTCCACCCCCGGCCCCGCTCCCGGGTACCCCTACGGGTCTCCCCTCGGGGCCGTCGGCCGGGTCCGCGCGGCGCCGCCCGACCGTGGCGCACATCAACCCGGCCGACCCCGCCGAGGCCAAGGAGTTCCTGTCCCTCTTCCACCACGAGAACCCCGACCAGGCACAGCCGTTGCGCCTGCGCCTTGAGCGCGTGCAGCGGGAGATCTACGAGACGGGCACCTACTGGCACACCCCGCGCGAGCTGGAGTTCGGCGCCCGGGTGGCCTGGCGCAACAGCAAGCGCTGCATCGGGCGGCTGTACTGGAACAGTCTGCGCGTGGTGGACCAACGGCAGGTGACGGAACCGGAGTTGATCCACCGTCACCTGGTGGAGCATCTGCGCGGGGCCACCGCGAACGGCCGGGTGCGGCCCTTCATGACGGTGTTCGCGCCGGACGCGCCGGGCCGCCCCGCGCCCCGGGTGTGGAACGGCCAGCTGCTCGGGTACGCGGGGCACCGCGGGGTGGACGGGACAGTCGTCGGCGACCGCGGGAACGTGGACTTCACCGACCTGGTGAAGCGGCTGGGCTGGACCGGCGCCGGAACGCCGTTCGACATGCTGCCGCTGGTCATCGGCGCGCACGGCGGCGAACCCCGGATGTTCGACATCCCCGGGGACGCGATCCTGGAGGTGCCGCTGACCCACCCCGACCACGCGTGGTTCGCCGGTCTGGGCCTGCGCTGGTACGCGGTACCGGCGATCTCCAACATGCGGATGCGGATCGGCGGGATCGACTATCCGCTGGCGCCGTTCAACGGCTGGTACATGGGCACCGAGATCGGGGCGCGCAACCTGGTCGACCCGGACCGTTACGACCTGCTGCCGCTGGTCGCGGAGCGGCTCGGCCTGAACACCGGCGACGAGGCCGGGCTCTGGCGGGACCGGGCGCTGCTGGAGATCAACGTCGCCGTCCTGCACTCGTTCCGGGAGGCGGGCGTGCGGATGTCCGACCACCACACCGAGTCGCGGCGTTTCCTCCAGCACATCGAGCGGGAGGAGAAGGCCGACCGCCCGGTGCCGGCCGACTGGTCGTGGATCGTGCCGCCGATGTCCGGGGGCCTGACGCCGGTCTTCCACCGCTATTACGACGACGGCGACCTCCGTCCGGACTTCCAGTTGGACGAGGAGGCGACGGCGCGGGCGCGGGGGCGCTGCCCGCATCTGACGATCAGGGCGGCGGCAGCGGACGAAGAAGGGCCGCGTTCTTCTTGAACAAAAAATCCGCATTCCGAAATAGGGGGTGCCGTAAGGGTATAGGGGTTGTGCCGCGACATCGTGACGTGCGACTCATACTTCAGCCCTGGGCCACAGCGTCCTTGAACTTTTAATCGAAGCTGCCATAGATTCCTCATCGAATCCCTAGAAGGGGTCCGCCGCCCGGCACCTAAGCGAGTCGGGGGGCGGCGTCCGCACACCTGAAAACCGGCTGTACCGACCTGAAAGGTACAGCCGGGGCACAGGTGACGCACTGCGGTGATCGATGCAGGGAAGGCAGGAAACGTGCAGCAGAAGACGCCCGTACTGAGGGGCCGGAGCAGTGAGCTGACGGTTTTCTCCGACGCCCTCGCCGGTTTCAGAGCGGGCCGGAATCCACTCGTCGTCCTCACCGGTCCGACAGGAATCGGAAAAAGGCGAGTTCTGTCGGAATTCATCGCCCTCGCGGAGGCTGAGGGATTCCACACGGAATGGTCGGGCCGCACCCCCGACCCGACCGGCACGGACGCGCCCGCCACGGACGGCACGGCCGCGCCCGGTCCCGACGGCACGGGCGCGTTCACTCCTGACAGCACGGGCGCACGCACCTCCGACGACACGGGCGCACCCGCCTCTCACGACCCGGGCGCACCCACCCCTGCGGGCACCGGCACACCGGCCGCACCGGCCGGTGACGGGTCCCCCACCCCGGCCGACAACGGGTCACCCACCCCGGACGGCGCCTCCGCCCTCACCACCTCGCACGCCACCCCGACCCTGGTCGTCCTCGAAGACATCCAGCCATGGGAGCAGTTCCTGCTCCTCGTCCTGGCCGCCGAACGCAATCGGCCCAGGCCACCGCTGTGCATCCTGGTTCCGGCGAGTGATTCCTCCGGGACCGGGACCCGGTCGATGGCGCGCATGTGCGGATTCGACCTGGCCGAAATCCAGTTGGGCCCGCTGGACGACGACGCGCTTCTGGCGCTGGCGGCCGATCTGCTGGGCGCCGAGCCGGACCCGGACCTCGCTGACCTGCTGAAACAGACCGGGGGCGTGCCGTCTCTCGCGGTCGAACTGATGCGCGGGCTCCAGGAGGAGGGGCGGGTCGAGATCACCGGCACCCGCGCCACCCTCACCCGCGCCGGGCTTCCGAAACGGCTGATTCTCGCCTGCGCCAACGCGCTCAAGCCGTTGCCCGCACCGGCGCAGTCGCTGCTCCACGTGGCGGCGTCGCAGCCCGACGGGTGCACGGTCGAGCACCTGGTGCGGTCGTTCGGGACGATGCCGGTGGCCGTCCGGCCGCTGATCGACGAGGTCGTGCGGGCCGGCGTGGTGCGGCAGGACCACGAGGGCCGGATCGCCTTCACCAACGTTCTCCTGCAACAGGCGCTGCGGGAATGCGACACGGAATCCGCGGGCCCCGCCGCCCTCCCGACGGAACAGCAGCCGGAGTCCGCGCAGATCCTTCACCTCTTGACCGCCAAGCAGACGCTGGTGGCCTCGATGGTGGCGCAGGGATTGACCAACCAGCAGGTGGCCAGGAGGCTCGGCGTCTCCCCGCACACGGTGAGCTACCACCTCAACAAGATATTCAGCACCCTGAATATCAGCTCCCGTACACAACTCTCCCGAGTATTCCCGCGAGATGCGTACACAAACACGCCGGGCGAGCCCTCTTCGCTCTTGCCGAGAATCAGAAAGGGAGCGTGAGAAAGGCTTCCGACCGACCACCTTATGGGCGGTCCCGTTCCCGCAATAAAGTGATGTCATCGCTCAAGGGAAAGGAGGCACGACATGCGCTACCTCCACTGATGATTGAGACGGCGGCGTCCCGCCGAGCACCTGCGCAGTAGTGCTCGTCCAGACGCCCGAGAAAGACCCCGACCGTCGTCGGGCCCCGCTGCCGGGGTGCGGTCCACCGCACCCCGGCAGCGACGTGCGTGCGCACGGGGGGGGCGTGGCGGGCAGGGCGGCCGATCGGAAAGCTCGCCGCCCCACCGACCCGGGCCGAGCCGGGCGACGACACCCACCGGCGCCGACACTCGACAACGGGTCGCACGACCTCCTCCCTGACGCCGCAAGGGAGTTGAGGCGGGCGTGGTCTTCGCGATCCGTGAATGACCGGGGCGGTTCCTGTCGATACTCCAGTAGGGGGTACGCAGGATCGCAGGGCTGTTGGGCCCAGGATTCTCGCGAGGATCGACCACCCTGCGCTCCCCCTGGTCGGATCAACTACGGGGAGAGACATGGGTCTGATCCATGCGTTACGTATGCAAAAACTGGTCGCGGACGCGCGAGCTTCTCACGCGCGGGGCGACTTCACTTTCTGCGCCGGTTTCGACGTGGACGTCCGAGGAATCACGATGAGGAAGATCCGTAAGGAGATCGACCTGATCATCCGGTCCGTGGAAGCGGTCGGCTGGCAGTGCGTCGGCGTCGAGCAGTTCTTGGCGTCGGTCGAGATCAACTTCGTCCGCACGAACTGACCCAACGGCGAACCGAGTTACCCCTCGCCGGACCCGGCAACCCGGCGAGACGGCGAGGCGGCGAGACGGCCACCTCAACGCTTCCCCCTCAGCCGTCGCCCCCCGCAGCAGCGGAGACGGCGTTGTCGATCAGGACGGCGGCGATGGCGGCGGCGGCGGGGAAGGCGTCGGCGTTGAGGACGCGGGTGCGGGCGGCGGCGCCGTCGAGGAGCAGGGCGAGTTGCTCGCCGAGTTGCTCGGGGTCGGCGGCACCGGCTTCGCGGGCGGTGTCGGCGAGCCGGGCGGCGACGGCCTTCTTGTAGTCGCGCGCGTACTGGGACGCGGGGTGCTCGGGGTCGTGAAGCTCCACGGCGGCCGCGATGTAGGGGCACAGCGGGGTGCCGGGGTCGATGTCGAAGGCGGCGAGGAGCCGTTCGCGGGGCGTGAGGTCGGGGCGGTCGAACACGCCGGACAGCACGGCGGGGTCGAACCGGCGCAGGTACTCGGCGACGAGTTCGTCCTTGCCGGTGAAGTGCTGGTAGGCGGTGCGCTTGGAGACCTCGGCGGCCGCGCACAGCTCGTTCATGCCGGTGCGGTTGATGCCCTGTTCGCGGAAGAGCCGCTGGGACGCGCTGAGGATGCGCTCGCGGGCACCCCGGCCGCGGCGGCTGCCCGTGGGGCCCTTCTCCAACTCCGTCATGGGCCCATCGTAACCGAGCGAGGTAACGACCGGTGTACATAGTTGCGCCTCAGCCTCCCACCCCGTACGTTAAGTAAACAGGTCGGTGCACATAAATCTGCCACCCCAGGCGCACCCAGCACGACCGCCTCATGATCCCGGCACCACCGCCTCATGATCCCGGCACCACCGCCTCATGAACCGGCACCACCGACTCACGCACACAGCACCACCGGCTCACGCACCCGGCACCACCCACTCACACGAACCCACTCACGCCCACCCACTCACGCACACGCACTCACGCCCACCCACTCACCCACACACGCACCCGGCACCACCGACTCAAGGGAATGATCATGGGAAAGCTCGACGGCAAGGTCGCGGTCATCACCGGCGGCACCACCGGCATGGCGCTGGCCGGCGCGAAGCTGTTCGTCGACGAGGGAGCGCACGTCTTCCTCACCGGCCGCCGCCAGGACGCCCTGGACGAGGCCGTGCGGCAGATCGGCCGCAACGTCACCGGCGTGCAGGGCGACGCCGCCGATCTGGCCGACCTGGACCGCCTGTTCGACACCGTCAAGCGGGAGAAGGGCAGCCTCGACGTGCTGTGGGCCAGCGCCGGAGGCGGCGAACCCGCCCTGCTCGGCGAGATCACCGAGGCCCAGTTCGACACCTGGTTCGGGCTCAACGCGCGCGGCACCCTGTTCACCGTCCAGAAGGCCCTGCCGCTCTTCAACGACGGCGGCTCCATCCTCATGACCGGCTCCAACGCCTCCCTCGGCGCCTTCCCCGGCTGGAGCGTCTACGCGGGCAGCAAGGCCGTCCAGCAGGCCTGGGCCCGCGTCTGGCTCAACGAACTCAAGGACCGCCGCATCCGCGTCAACGTCCTGACCCCCGGCCAGGTCGCCACCGCCAAGCAGGCGGAACTCTTCGACGAGGCCACCAAGCGCCAGTTCGAGTCCCTCATTCCCCGGGGCCGGATGGGCAGCCCCGAGGAGATCGCCACCGCCGCGCTCTTCCTCGCCTCCGACGACTCCAGTTACGTCAACGGCATGGAACTCGTCGCCGACGGCGGCACCACCGCCATCTGAACCAGCCCGCCCACGACCCACCACCCACCACCCACCACCCACCACCCACCACCCACCACCCACCAGGTCAGGACACCTCATGAGCAGCATCAGCATCATCGGCACCGGCAACATGGCCCGCACCCTCGGCGCACGGGCGATAACCGGAGGCAACGCCGTCGAGGTCATCGGCCGCGATCAGTCCAAGGCCACCGCCCTGGCCCAGGATCTCGGCGGCGGCACCACGGCGGGCGCATGGGGCACCGCCCCGGCCGGGGACATCGTCATCGTGGCCCTGCTGCACGACGGCGTCGTGCCGACCGTCGCCCAGTACGGCGACGCCCTCGCGGGCAAGGTCATCGTCGACATCAGCAACCCCTTCAACTCCGCCTTCGACGGGCTGGCCCACCGCGAGCAGACCTCGATCGCGCGGGAGGTCGCCAAGGCCGCCCCGGCGAGCGCGAGCGTGGTGAAGGCGTTCAACACGGTTTTCCGCCACGTCCTGGAGAAGGGCCGACCCGACGTCTTCCTCGCCGGCGACGACGCGCACGCCAAGGCGAGGGTGGAGGCGTTCGTCGAGAGCCTCGGGATGCGCCCGTTGGATGTCGGCGGCCTGGCGATGGCGCACTGGCTGGAGGGAGCGGGCGTGGTCACGGTGGGCCTCGCCAACCACGGGGTCGGCAACCTGGACTTCGCTCTCGGCATCACCGAACTCCCCGCCTGACCAACCCGGTTGACGGAACCCGAAACGGAACGCCGCCACGGAACACCGAAGGGGCTCGCCATGAAGCTCGGTTTCGCACTTCCCCTCATCGGGCCCGCCATCAGTGGCGCGGCGGGCCTGAGCACGTTCTGCCGGGGGATCGAGGATCTCGGCTACGACACGTTGTGGGTCGGCGATCGCCTGGTCCAGCCGGTCGACATGCACAGCGTCTATCCGGGCAAGGAGCAGCCGTATCCGCCGCAGATGAGGCGTTACCTCGATCCGGTGCTGCTGTGGACCGTCGCCGCGACGGCGACCCGCCGGGTGCGGCTGAACGCCAGCACGCTCAGCACCTTCTACTGGGAGCCGCCGCACCTGGCCCGGACGCTGACCACGCTCGACGTGCTCAGCGACGGCCGCCTCGAAGTCGGCGTGGGACTCGGCTGGATGAAGGACGAGCACGACATCTCCCGCAGCGCGGACTGGCACCGGCGCGGGCGGATGCTCGATGACGTGCTGGCGTTCCTGCACGCGTGGTGGACGACCAACCCGGTCTCCTGGGACAGCGAGTTCTTCTCACTGCCGCCGGTCCACGCCGACCTGCGACCGGTGCAGACGGGCGGACCGCCCCTGTGGATCGGCGGCACCAGCGAGGCCGCGATGCGCCGGGTGGGCCGCAGCGGCACCGGCTGGCTCGGGGTCGATTTCCTGCCGGACGAGGTCGCCGACCGCTTGTGGTCGCTCGCGTGCGAGGCGGCGCAGGAGGCTGGCCGCGATCCCGCCGCGCTGAAGAAGGCCATACGGATCAACGTCGAACCGGGCACGTCCGTCGAGTCGCTGGCCGACAAGCTCAAGCGCATCGCGGAATCCGGTGCGGACGAGGCATTCGTGGACGCCTTCGCACCATTCCCCGACCTCACCCAACTGCTGGACTTCGCCGCCCAACTGATCGCACACACCGACCAGTTGTGACGCCGTCAGCCAACCAGCCGCAGAAAGCCACCCCACGCAACCGCACCAACGACGAACCGAGGCCCGCCGACATCCTTGGAGTCCCGCACATGCACCGCACCGGGCACAACGGCGACCTCCACGCAGGTCTCCCCATTGGGCCCGCTGCTGTAACTGCTCTTGAACCAGGCCAGTTGGGCAGCACCCCCGGCACTGGTCTGCTGGACGCCGGTCATCCCAGCACCCGCACGAAACCCGCCCACGCAGCGGAGGCCACCGCGAACCGAGGCCCGTCAACGACCTTGGAGTCCCGCACATGCACCGTGCCCGGCACGACAGCAACCTCCACGCAGGACTCACCGCACGTCCCCCCGCTGTAACTGCTCTTGAACCACGCCAACTTGGAGGCGTCTCCGGAGATGGGCTTGCCGCTCATGACTCTCCCGTCGCTCGAACGAAGTCCGACCTGGGCGCCCGCGCCAACGACGAGGCGAGCGCCCTCCGCGTACTAGGAGTCACGCACATGCACCGCGCCGGGGGGAAGTAGCAATCACGACAGCCGAGTTGGCCTCGCTGCCATGCCGCGCCCCGGCACAGAGCCTAAGAACCGCCGTCAGCCAAGGAGTTGCAGGAAGTCCGTCCACGCGGTCAGGGCAACGGCGAAGCGAGGCCCCTCGACGTTCTTGGAGTCACGGACGTGAACGGTGCCGGGAGCAGTGGCGACTTCCACGCAGGAGTCGGCCTCGGCGCCGCTGCTGTAGCTACTCTTGAACCAGTCCAGCTCGGCAGCTTTCCCCATGGGGGCGTTGCGCATCATGTCTCTCCCAGCAATTGCTCAATGTGGCCTGTCGACTCCCTCGGCGTGAGAGCCTGCGCCCGGACGATGCCAAATCGCAGCTCCAGGATACGGAGTTGCTTCGGCTCCGAAACGGGACGGCCGTTAAAAATCCCCGGCGAGCGCCCGGTAGCGGTTCCATCGCTGAACTTCAGTACCTCGATCCCCCCGTCCACGCCGGCGTGCTCCTCACGGTCCATCGGCATGATCTGGATCTCGACGTTGCTCATCTGCCCCACTACAAGCAGGTGTTCGAGCTGTCGACGCAGCACCAACTTTCCCCCCAGACACCGCCGAAGAGTCCACTCGTCCTGGACAAAACTCAGCTCAGGTGCGGGGCTCCGCTCGAAGGCGGCTCTCCGGGCCATCCGTGCAGCCACAGCATCCTCGACTTGCTCCGCTGAGTAGGCGGGCCGTCGCATCTGGAACAACGCACGCGCGTACTCAGGTGTCTGTAGCAATCCGTGCACGGTCAGCGGATCGTACAGTTGGAGCTCAACCGCTCGCGCCTCCAATTCGGTCAGTCTCCGAATGGTCTTCGGGTACCGGATCTTGCTGAAGTCCTCCCACATCGCCGCGACGACCCCGTTGGCCTTCAGGACCTTGTCGGAGTTGAGCAGGTAGGCCTGCTTGGGAATCCGCCGGCCGCCCTCGACCTTGTAGACCATGGCCTCGCCGTACCCGATGGCCCGGCCGAACGTGGCGGCCTTGATGCCCGCCTGCTCGCGCTGCATCCTCAGCTGGCGCCCGAGAGCCTCAAGCACCGCCAGCCCCCACGCGTCGTCCGGGTCCACCTCCCAACCCGGCTCGTCCGCCTCGTCGTTCACTTGCCCCGTCTCGTCATCGACCGTCATGTCACGTCCCTCCGTTGGTCCGCCATTTTCGCAACGTCGGTACCCATAAGGCCCGTTAAGACAGCCCGGACAGCACTGGACAAGCCTTGGACAGTGACCCTACGCAACCGCTTCGTCACTGGCGCACCGTAAGCCGGAACGGCCACTCTCGGTCACGTGAACCAGAAAACCTCCACCCAACCCCGCCGCCCCGCAGGCCACTTCAGCCTCCGTCTCTCGCCGACGCCGCGCGGTGCCCGACTCGCCCGGCTCCTCGCCACGGAGTGGCTACGCCTGCGCGACCTGCCGCCCCGCACCACCGACACCGCCCAGCACCTCATCGCCGAGTTCGCCGCGAACGCCGCCGACCACGGTCGAGTGCCCGGCAGGGACTTCCGACTCGCCCTCGCCGTCCACGACAACGTCCTCCGCGTCGAGGTCACCGACACCCTCGGCGAGCAACTCCCCTGCGTCCAGGTGCCGTCGGACGAGGCGGAGTCGGGGCGGGGCCTGCTGCTGGTGGAGGCGTTGTCGGACCGTTGGGGCGTGGAAATCGGACCATTCCCCCTCAAAACGGTGTGGGCCGAACTCGACCTCTCACCGGCACCCGGAAACCTGAACTTCGGTGCCCTGAACGGTCATAGGTAAGAAACACCAGAGGGAAAGAACCCCCACCAAACCCCACCCCTCCCTCCCGCGGAACAGGCGTCGGCACCGGCACCCGCACCGGTGACCGCACCGGCGACCGTTAGCCCATCCGGGTGATGGGGTGTAACTGAGGTGGATCGAGGCCCTGTTGCGTGCCCTACGCTCATCGCAAGCAACACAGCTCCACAGACGCAGCACAACTCCACACAAGACAATGGCCCCCGCCGGGACTGGCATCCCATTGGCGAGGGCCTGACCACCAAGGAAGTCGTACCTTCCCGATGGACACCCAAAACACTAGCGTGCACCCGCACTCCAAGTCGCGTACCAGTGGCAAAAACCACCCCCGCTGCCCGGTTCAGCCGAGCACGCACACGGTCGGGGTCGTCCACGACAACACCAAGCACTCCAGCCGCTTCACGGTGATCGGCAACCACCTCGCGCAGCACGCCGAACTCTCCGGCCTCGCCATCGGGTTGGCCGTCCACATCCAGTCGCTCCAGGCCGGAACGCCCGTGGACATCAAGACGCTCTCGGCTCGCTTCCCGGAGAGCACGGCCCGCATCGCCGCCGCGTTACGCGAGTTGGAAGCCCACGGCTATCTGCGCCGCCCACGCGAACGCATCTCCGACGGCCGCATCGTCACCCGCACGATCTCCTGCAACCAGCCCGGCCGTTCGAACCGAGCGAAGGAAACGGCCGAGGCCCCCAAACCCCCGGCCCGCCGAGCCGCAACAGCCGCAACCCCCAGCCCCCCACGCCGAACAGCCCTCCCCCCGGTACCCCAACCCACCTACCCGGCACCGGAGTTGCTCGCCACAGCGACCGACGTCCTGGCAGGCCTGCGCCGCCGCGAACCACGCCTGTTCCTGTCGGCGACGGACGTGGAACACCTGGCTCCAGGGGTGGCCGCCTGGTTGGAACGGGACCTCACGCCGACGGCGGTGACCCGCGCCCTGTCGGAAGACCTACCGCCCGAAGACCTGCGCCGCCCAGCGGCCTTCCTGTCCCACCGCCTCACCCAAAAACTCCCCCCGCTTCCCCCGTTCCGCACCTCGACTCCCCGCCCCGTCACCCACCCCCTCCAGAACTGCACCTCCTGCGACCGAGCCTTCCGCTCCCCCACCCCAGGCACCTGCCACCCCTGCACAGCCCAACTGGCCGCCCCCACACACCCGGTAGCCCCGGTCACTGACTCCGGAGCTGATGAAAGGTGTCCGGGATCGGCAGGGTCTTCCACTGCGAGAGAGGCCAGGCCACCGCGATCGCCCGGCCGATGACCTTGCTCTCCGGCACTGCTCCGCCGCCGGACTCGTCCATGTGGTACCGGGAGTCGGCGGAGTGCTGACGGTTGTCGCCCATCACCCAGATCGAGCCGGCCGGAACCTTCAACGGGCCGAAGTTCCGGTCGCCGCAGGGGGTGCTTCCCGGGTACAGGTAGGGCTCATTCAGGGCCTTGCCGTTGACGTAGACGGGGCCGTCGCCCTGGCAGGCGACCGTGTCGCCGCCCACCGCGATGACCCGTTTGATCAGGTCCTTCTCATCCGCCGAGGGCATCAGGCCGATGAACGACAGCCCGTTCTGGAGGCCCCGGACGATCGGATCGCTGCTGGGCTGCCGACCGGGCTCACCCGCCAGCCAGTCGCTCGGGTCGTGGAAGACGACGACCTCGCCGCGCGACGGCTTGTCACCGAAGTGCGGGGTGAGTTTGTCGACCAGGACCCGGTCCCCGACCAGCAGCGTGTCCTCCATCGAACCCGAAGGGATGGAGAACGCCTGCACCAGGAAGGTCTTGATCAGCAACGCCAGCACCAGGGCGGCCACGACCAGGATCGGCAGTTCCTTCCAAAAAGGTCTCGGCGGCCGCTGCGGGCCTTCCTCCGCAGCGGGGGACTGCGCCGAACCGCGCGGCTTCCAGGGGAACCGCACCCGGCTGAGCACGTTCACAGCAGGCCCTCTCGTCTGTTTCGTCAGCATTCACTCTGTCGCGCGACAGAAACGAGCCCCCCACCCCAAAAGTTCCCAACACACCACACCCCAGCACCACCGAGACCCCGGGTGCTCCCGGGCGGACAGCCCCGCCGGGGCACCCCATGGAGGACACCATGAGCACGCAGGCCGACCGCGGAGACGAACTGATCCCGCGCCCCGAGCACACTCCCGATGCCCTGCGCACCGCGCTGGCCGCCGTCGCCCCGGATCGTCTGGACGAGATGCGGAGAACGAAGGACGAGGCCTTCACCCTGGCCGTCGAGTGGCGGTCGCTGAGCCCGGTACGGAGCTGGGTCCTCGCCTGGGCCAGGGACATCGAGATCGCCCGCCGCCCCGAGTTGTCCGCCCGTCTCACCAGCGCGGAGGGTCAACTCGAAGACGAAGACCCCACCGTCGCACGGGACGCCTTGAAGGAACTGAGCACCGTCCTCGACGAAGCCATGACGGCGGTGCGCCCCTGAGCCGGACGTGAGGCCGAACTCCCGTACCCCGTACCTCCCTTGCCCCCGAAACGCAGAACGGCGGCCCGGGAGTCCATGACTCCCGGGCCGCCGGACGGTTCCGCTTGCGGGTTATGAGACCTTCAGGACCGTTGCGCCCGTCGTCGTCGCCAGTTCCGTCGGCAGGTTCTGTGCCGAGGTCTGGAGGCCCGCCGTCAGGGTCGGCTTCCAGTTGGCCGTCGTTTTGATCTTCTTGGAGTTCGCGGCGTTGTACGCGGCGACCACATCCGTCGTCGTGCCGTTGACGAGGTTGCCGCCCCCGGCGACCGAACCCGTGCCGTCACCCTTGAGGAGCTTGGCGACTTTGCCGCCCGACGGCACCTTCCAGAAGTTGCTCTCCGCCACGACCTGCGCCTTCGCGCGTGAGTAGATGCTGTACTGCGGCGCGTAGCCGTTCAGCGTCGTCGTGTCGAAGAAGTTGTTGTAGACGTGGATCTGCCCGAGCCGGGACAGCGGCGCGCGCTGCACGATGCCCTTCCACACGTTGTGGTGGATGGACACCCGCAACTTGCCGCTGCTGTCCGTGTCGCTCGACCCGATCAGCATCGTCTTGTCGTGACTGGCGAACTGGCTGTACGACACCGTCACCAGATCCGAGCCCTTGGTGATGTCGAGGGCACCGTCGTGCACCTGGAACTCCCGTCCGAAATAGGTCGGGTTGGCGCTGTCGAGGCGCGGCGCGTCCGTGAACGTGTTGTGGTCGGCCCAGACATGCGTGGCGCCGCGCAACGTCACCGAGTCGTACTCGGAGTTCCAGTTGCCGTCGTCCCCGTCGGTCGGGTCCCACTGCGGGAAACAGTCCTCGGTCGCCGAGAACGTCATGTTGCGGACGATGACGTTGTCGACGTTCTGGATCTCCAGCGTGCCCCCGGTGATCCCGGCCTTGCTGCCGGGCACGCCGACGATCGTGGTGTTGGCGGGCACCTTGAAGGCGATGTTCTTGGCCTGCTTGTCCTGCGCCTTCTCGCGCGCCGTCTCCTGCGTGCCGGACGGCAGCTTGGACCGCCCGTACGTCGCCGGGTCGAACGCCTTGAGGTACGCGGCGAGCGAATACCCCGTACCCGAGGCGTAGTTGGCGCAGGTGAGCTTCTTGCCGGAGTCGTCGGTGTTGGCGTCGATGGTGCCCTTCACACGGACGATCCGGGGCGTCTTGTCCGACGTCGAACCCAGCGCCTTCACCAGCTCCGCCCGGGTGGAGACGGTGAAGACGTGCGCCGCGTCGGCCTTCGTGCCACCCGTGGTACCCGTACCCGAGGAGGCCCAGCCGTCCTTCGCGGCGAGGGTCTGGTGGTACAGATCGACGGTCCCGGCGTTCGCGTTCAGCACCAGGGCACCGGCGGAGGCGCCCGCGACCAGGGCTGCGGCGGAGACGACCAGGGCGCGGCGCTTGCGAAGAGACCGGCGGTGAGAGGGAGCGGGCAAGGCGAGTTCCTCACGTACGGGAGATCCAGTGACCGACCAGGTCGCGTCACCGAGCTGACCGCGAACCCCTCAGCAGGAGTTCACGCCCCGTCAGTTGCCGCCGGACGCCCAGGGGTTGCCGTCGTTCTCCACGAATTGTCTGCGCGTCCTTCACATCCCGCATTGCCCCAACTCGCCTTGCCATGCGGCGACTTGAACGCAAACGGCGCCCGGGAACCCTTCCACCAGGTTCCCGGGCGCCGCCGTTCGCGCACCCCATGTGTGTGACGTTCTAAATCAGCGCGGGCTTCGGTCCGTTGACTCCTACGCTGCCCGAAAACGCCTCCCCCGCAAGGGAGTTGCCCCCGGCAATGGCGCCCACTCCGCTCACCTCGGCGGGCGTCTCCGGCGCGACGCCGAGCGCCTCCCGTGCCGTTCGGACATGGCCGAGCCCTCGCCGGGCGGTCCGCGTGACCTCCGCGTACTCGGCCGCCGTGCGGGCCTTGGCCAGCTGGACGCGGGCCGCGCGGTGACACTCGGACGCGTCGGTCAGCGCGCGGCCCGCCGCCTCCCCCGCCGTCGCCCAGGTCGGCGCGTCCGGCGGGACGAGGCTGCCGCCCAGACGCAGCAGCCATCTGTTGGCCTCGGCCTCCGCGTCCAGCTCGGACAGGTCGGCCAGGGCTCCGGGACCGTCGGGGTCAGCGGCGGCCCGGGCCCGCGAACGGCGCTGCGCGAACACCGCACCCGCCGCCCCGGCGATCAACACTGCCGCGAGCACGATCGCGAACCCCATGACTGCCTCCCTTGCCCGCCGGACCCGCCGACGTGTACCTGTCGTCCCTTGTGTCCCTATGAGACGACAGGCCGCTGTGGCTGCCCCTCAGCGTTCCTGTGCGCATCCGGTGAAGTTTCGGCGGGCCGGGCGCCTCGGATGTATCGGGCCGCGATCACCGCGAGCAGCGAGGCCGCCGTCAGGGTGTACATGCCACCGTTGGTGCTGCCGGTGGTGTCCTTGAGGTACCCGAAGAGGGTGGGGGAGACGAACCCGCCGAGGTTGCCGATGGAGTTGATGAGCGCGAGCCCCGGCGCGGCGATCTTCAGGTCCAGGCCGGACTGCGCCATCGGCCAGAACAGGGTGGCCGCGCACTTCGAGCCGACCCCGGCCAGCGTGATCGCGGCGAGCCCGAACCACGGCGAGCCCAGCGTCGCGAGGAACGTGCCGGTCGCGGAGACGACGAGGGTGATCGCGAGGAACGGCCGGCGGTCGGGGGCGCGGTCGGTGAACCGGCTCATCGAGTACATCGCGATCATCGAACAGATCGCGGGGATCGCCGAGAGCAGGCCGACCTGGAACGACGACAGCCCGCCGATCTCCTCGATGAGGCTCGGCAGCCAGAACGTGATCGCGTACCCGGTGAGCGTCATCGCGAAGAACGCGCCGGTCAGCAGGGCGACCTGCGGGTGCGCGATCAGCCGCAGGCGCGAGGTCCTCGGCGCCCGGGCGCGGGCCTCCTGGTCCTGCGCCACCGCCGCGCCGAGCGCGTCCTTCTCCTCCTCGGTGAGCCAACGGGCGTCCTGGATGCGCGTCACCAGGAAGAACCCGGCCGCGACACCGACCAGCACGGAGAACGTTCCCTCCAGCGCGAACATCCAGCGCCACCCCGCGAAGCCGCCCGTGCCGTGCAGTTCGAGCAGGGCGCCGGTGATCGGCCCGGTGATGATCCCGGCGGCGGCCGACCCGCCCAGGAAGATGGCGCTGGCCCGGCCGCGCGCGGAGTCCGGCAGCCACTGCGTCATGTAGAGCATCGCGCCGGGGAAGAAGCCCGCCTCGGCCACGCCCAGCAGGAACCGCATGCCGTAGAACATCGTGACGTTGTGGATGAAGCACATCGCGATGATCACCACACCCCAGGTGATCATGATCCGGGTCAGCCACACCCGGGCGCCGAAACGTTCCAGCATCATATTGCTGGGCACCTCGAACAGGGCGTACCCGATGAAGAACAGCCCGGCCCCGAGCCCGTAGGCGGCGGCGCCGATCCCGACATCGGCCTGGAGTTCGTCCTGGACGAAGCCGATGTTCGTCCGGTCCAGGTTGTTGATCAGCAGCATCAGGACCAGCAACGGCATCATGCGCCGCAGGAACTTGGCCACCGCCCGACGCTGGGCATCGGGCTCGCCCGCCGGGGCGGAGACGGCCGTGGACGGATCTGACATCGTTGTCTCCCACGCTGTTCACATACAGGAAAACCCTTCACGTGCTTGAGCACGATAGGGAGACCGGAACTCCTGGTCAATGGGTTGTTCATACGACTATGTATGTGAACGACGGTGCGGGACGGGGGAGATGGGTGGGGGCTGTGGGGTGAGGGGGGTGGGTGAGGGGGCGGGTGGGGCCCCTCCTCGGCACGGCCAGGGCCCTCCCCGGTCGTGCTGGGGAGGGCCCTTCTCAGCGCGCTGGGGAGGACGGCTTCTCAGCCCGCGCTGGGGCTCACGCTCGGGGAGGCACTGGGGGACGTGCCGCCCGGCGGGGTGTCCGTGCTGTCGTGCGTCTCGTCCGGGGCGACGGCCATGGTCAGCCGGGCCCGCACGCCCCGGTCGATGTGCCGGGCGTCGTAGGCCAGGTGCAGGAGGCCGCCCTCGACGCCGTTTCCGGGGTAGATGGTGTCCTCGTCGAGCGTGGTGCGCGCCGTCGTGTTGGACGCGTAGGGCGCCACGCTCTCCGTCAGCAGCACCGACGTCTCGTCGAAGAACAGCTGGCCGGTGTGGCAGGTGTGCCCGCCCTCGTACCCGGCGTCCGTCCACTTACCGTCGACGTGCACCTTGACGTGGATGTGCACGCAGCGGCCCTGGTACCAGCCCGGGAAGACGGTGCGGAAGTCGACGTAGCCGTGCCGGTCGGTGCGCCAGGTGCCGCGCAGATACCGCTCGTCGTCGGTCGGTTCCTGGTGTCCGCCGGGGCCGCCGGGGCCGCCCGGGCCGTCGGTGGGGGGCGGTCCGGTGGGGGCGGGGCCGCCTGAGCCGCTGCCCTGCTCCTCGTAGCCGGAGTAGATGCCGACGGCGTTGCAGTGCCAGATGTCGACGGCCGCGTCGCGCACCGGGCGGCAGGTCTCGGCGTCGATCACCTTGAGGCTCAGGGCGAGCGGGATGCCCTCCTCGTCCTCGGTCACGTCCCGGCGGATCTTGTCGGCGTCGAGGTAGTAGGGGCCCTCGGTGGTCTCCGTGGTGAGGGCGTAGCAGGCCTCGGCGCGCGCGGCGGACCCCGCGCCGTCACTCCGCGTGCTGTTGTCCTCGGCCGAGGCGGTCGCCGCGAGGGAGCCCCCGACGCCCAGCGCGGCCACGGTCGCGCCTCCGGCCACGAGGACCGTCCGGCGCCCCAACTGCTGTCTGTGGTCTGCTTCTTGATGTCCCGTCATGAACCGGGACGCTAGAAGTGCCGGGGTCGGCAGAAACATCGGAGGAACCTGTGAATGAAGGGGCGCATGCGAAAGGGCTCGAAACCGACGCCGGTTTTCGAGCCCTTTGCCAACTCTGCGTCACTTCACCTGCGTGACGTCAACTGCGTGACCTCAACCGCGTTGCTCCGCCTCGGTCGCCTCGGTCGCGCTGCTTGGGCCGCGCTACTTGGGCTGGGGCTTGCGCACCGAGAGGTGCAGCTCCTTGAGGCGGGCCTCCTCCAGCTCCGTCGGCGCGCCCATCATCAGGTCCTGGGCGTTGCCGTTGAGCGGGAAGGAGATCGTCTCGCGGATGTTGGGCTCGTCCGCGAGGAGCATGACGATGCGGTCGACGCCGGGGGCGATGCCGCCGTGCGGCGGGGCGCCGAAGCGGAACGCGCGCAGCATGCCGGCGAACTTGTCCTCGACGGTCTCCCGGTCGTAGCCCGCGATCTCGAACGCCTTGAGCATGATCTCGGGCTCGTGGTTGCGGATCGCGCCGGAGGACAGCTCGACGCCGTTGCAGACGATGTCGTACTGCCAGCCCAGGATGTCCAGCGGGTCCTGCGTCTCCAGGGCCTCAAGACCGCCCTGCGGCATGGAGAACGGGTTGTGCGAGAAGTCGATCGCGCCGGACTCCTCGTCCTTCTCGTACATCGGGAAGTCGACGATCCAGCAGAACCGGAAGACGTTCTCCTCGAAGTGCCCGGCGCGCTTGGCGGCCTCGACCCGCACCGCGCCCATGATCTTCGAGACCTCGTCGAACTCGCCCGCGCCGAAGAACACCGCGTGCCCGGCGGCCAGCGACAGCCGCTTGGTCAGCTCGGCGACGTTCTCCTCGGTGAGGAACTTCGCGATCGGGCCGGACAGCGACCCGTCCTCGGCGACCCGCACCCAGGCCAGGCCCTTGGCGCCCTGCGAGACCGCGTAGTCCCCGAGCTGGTCGAAGAACTTGCGGGGCTGCCCGGAGACGTCCGGCACCGCGAGGGCGCGCACATGCTTTCCGGCGAACGCCTTGAACTCCGAGCCCGCGAACACGTCGGTGATGTCGACCAGTTCGAGCTGGGCGCGCAGGTCCGGCTTGTCGGAGCCGTACTTGAGCATCGACTCGCGGAACGGGATGCGCGGGAACGGCGAGGTGACCTCACGGCCGCCGCCGAACTCGGTGAACAGCTCGGTCATCAGCCGCTCGATGGGCTGGAACACGTCCTCCTGCTCGACGAAGCTCATCTCCACGTCGAGCTGGTAGAACTCGCCCGGCGACCGGTCCGCGCGGGCGTCCTCGTCGCGGAAGCAGGGCGCGATCTGGAAGTACCGGTCGAACCCGGAGATCATCAGCAGCTGCTTGAACTGCTGCGGCGCCTGCGGCAGCGCGTAGAAGCGGCCGGGGTTCAGCCGGGACGGGACGACGAAGTCACGGGCGCCCTCGGGGGAGGTCGCGGAGAGGATCGGCGTCGCCATCTCGTTGAAGCCGAGGGCGACCATCTTCGAGCGGATCGCGGCGATCACCGAGGACCGCAGCATGATGTTGCGGTGCATGCGCTCGCGGCGCAGGTCGAGGAAGCGGTACTCCAGGCGGCGTTCCTCGTTGACACCGTCCTCGGCGTTGATGGTGAAGGGGAGCGGCTGGGCGGCGCCGAGCAGCTCGACCTCTGCGACCTCGACCTCGATCTCGCCGGTCGGCAGTTCACCGTTCACGTTGTCGGCGCCGCGCGAGACGACCTGGCCGTCGATCCGGACGGTCGACTCCTTGGTCACCTTGTCGAGGGCGTCGTAGGCGGGGGTGCCGGGACGGGCCACGAGCTGCGTGATGCCGTAGTGGTCACGCAGATCGATGAAGAGGATGCCGCCCAGGTCGCGCCGATTGTGCAGCCAGCCACTCAGCCGGACGTCGGTGCCGACGTCAGAGGAGCGGAGCTCGCCGCAGGTGTGGGACCTGTACCGATGCATCGTCGTTCATCCAGCCTTCGCGGATCGGGGTCGTGTTTCACGTGAAACACGCTCCAGCCTACCGGGGACCCCATGATCGGCCTCCCACCATTGCGTGCGTAGGGAGCGGGCCGGGGCATAGGTACGGAACAGCCCGCGAACAGGCAACCACTTGGTCACCGTTCCGCCGACCAGTGGCCGTTCGCGATCACTTTTTCTTAAAGTGGGGCAATGCGCACTGGTGAGCCCCTGCCCGCCGTGGGGGAGGTCCTGACCGCTCTCGCGACCGGACTGTGGCATTGGGACACCGCCACGGAGCTGGTCACGGTCGATGCGGAGGCCGCACGGCTGCTCGGGCTGCCCGCCCGCGCGACGACGCTGACCGAGGCCCAGGCCCGGGCCCGGCTGCACCCCGTCGACTGGAACGAGATCATCGGCGTCGTCGGTCTCGCCGTCGCGGAGAGCACCCTCGCCGAGGTCCGTATCCGGGTCATGGACGAGCAGGGCCGGGTGATCCGGCTCGTCCGCTCCCGCTCGAAGCCGTCGTACGACCGGGCCCACCACTCCTTCCGGCTGATCGGCACGCTCCAGGAGGTCACCGAGCCGACGCCGGGCACGCCCGCCGGACGCAGTGCGGTGACCGGCGACTGGCGGCGGTCGCGGGAGGCGTTCCTGCTGGACGCGGGGCGGGCGCTGGCGGAGGCGCGGTCCACGGCGGAGGTGCTGCGGGTCGCGGCCGGTCTGTCGATGCCGGGGTTCAGCCCGGACGGCCTGGCGCTCTTCGCCCTGGAGGGCGACCGCCTCAACCTCATCGGTCATCACCGGGAACAGCCGGGCGGCCCCGGCGACGACGAGCCGCTCACCCACCTGGCGCTGGAGACCGACTATCCGGCCACCGAGGTGGTGCGCACCGGCCGGGCCGTCTATCTCTCGACGCCGGAGCAGTACAAGGCGCGTTACCCGGTGACCTGGCCGATCGCCGAGCCGTTCGGGCGGCAGTCCTGGGCGTTCCTGCCGCTGACGGTGGCGGGGCGGACGCTGGGGGCGTGGATGGCGGGGTTCGCGTATCCGGTGGCGTTCACGCCGGACGAGCGGGCCGTGCTGACGACGGTGGCCCGCATGCTCGCGCAGGCCCTGTCGCGGGCCGGGGCCGCCGAGACCGAGCGCGCCCTCACCGACGGCCTCCAGCGCTCCATGCTGCCGACGCTCGGCCCCCGGATACCGGGCATGGATGTCGCCGCCCGCTATGTCCCCACCGGCGGCGGCCTCCAGGTCGGCGGCGACTGGTACGACATGATCCCGCTGCCCGGCGGCTCCCGGGCCGGCTCGGGGGCGGGCCGGATCGCCCTGGTCATCGGCGATGTCCAGGGGCATGACGTGCGGGCCGCCGGTCTGATGGGCCAGCTGCGCATCGCCCTGCGCGCCTACGCCTCCGAGGGTCACCGTCCCGACGCCGTCCTCTCCCGGGCCTCCCGTTTCCTGCACGGCATGACCTACGGCACGCCCGACGGCGACGACGGGTCCGACCTGCGCTTCGCGACATGCCTGTACATCGAGGCCGACCCGGCCGGCGGCACCCTCGACATCGCCCGCGCGGGGCACCCGGACCCGGCGATCCGGATGGCGGACGGGACGGTGTTGTCGCGGGCCACGGCGGGCGGTCTGCCGCTGGGCATCGACCCGGACGCCGACTACCCGACGACCCGGATCATTCTCGAACCCGGCGAGACGATGTTGCTGTGCACCGACGGTCTGATCGAGACCGGCGGCCACGATCTGGAGACCGGCTGGCAGCGGATTCGCACCATCCTGGAGGAGCACAAGGGCGACCTGGAGGAACTCGCCGACGCGCTCGTCCAGGGCGTGCACGGTCCGTCGTCGCACCACACCACGGGGCCGCTCGCCGATCGCCGCGAGGACGACATCGCGGTGCTGCTGCTGAGCCGCCCGGGGCCCGACGGGCCGACGTCCCCTTATCCGGCCGTCCGCCGGACCGTGTTCTCGGTCGCGCAGGCCGAACCGGAACGCGTCGGGGTGGCCCGGCAGCAACTGCGCGAGCTGCTGCACGACTGGCCCTCCGCCGACCAGGTCGACTCGGCGGTCCTGCTGGTGTCGGAGATGCTCACCAACGTCCTTGTGCACACCGACGCCGACGCGCTGCTGATCGCCGAGGTGCGCGGCGAGCCGGGTCGGCGCCGGATGCGGATCGAGGTCACCGACACCAGCGACGACCTCCCGCACAAGCGGAGCCCCGGCGAGCTGGCGTCCTCGGGGCGCGGCCTCGTCCTGGTCGAACTCCTCGCCGACAGCTGGGGCGTGGAGCCGAGGGGCGAGGGCAAGAGCATCTGGTTCGAGCTCTACGCGTCGGAGACCGGTGAGGCCCCGGAGGCTCCCGTCTCCCCCGACTCCCCGTAGACATCGCGCAGTTCGTGCAGGACGCCGAAGGCGGCGGCGGTGAGCGGCACGGCGAGCAGCATGCCGAGAATCCCGGCGACGGAGGCGCCCGCGGTGATCGCGAGCATCACGACCGCCGGGTGCATCTGCACGGTGCGGCTCTGGATCATCGGCTGGAGCACATGCCCCTCCAGCACCTGCACGGCGAGCACCACCCCGAGCGTCCACAGCGCGACCACGACCCCCCGGTCGGCCAGCGCGACGAGCACGGCGACGGCGCCGGAGAGGAACGCGCCGAGGTAGGGGATGAACGCCCCGACGAAGACCAGCGCCCCGAGCCCGACCGCCCCCGGCACCCGTAGCACCAGCAGTCCGACGGTGATGCACACCGCGTCGATGAACGCGATGATCGTCGTCCCCCGCATGAACCCCTCGACCGCCTCGAACGCCCGCCGCGCCATGGCCTCGACGACATCGGCGGTGCCGCGCGGCGCGAGGGAGCGCAGCGCACCGGCGGCCCGGTGCGCGTCCCGCAGGAAGAAGAAGACGAGGAGCAGCGCGAGCACGGCCATGGCGATGACCTCGGCGACGACACTGACCCCGCTGATGACGTTGGAGGCCGCCGTACCGCCGAACTTGGCCAGCAACTCCTTGGCGTGGGCGGCGAGGTCGTCCAACGACGTCCCCGCGGCCCCGAAGTGCCGGGCGACCGCGTTCCCGGCGGCCTTGAGGGAGCTGACGATCTGGTCGCCGGTGTCGATGAGAGCGGCGACGACGATATAGACGGCGCCGCCGACGACCGCGACCACGGCGACGCAGGTGAGTCCGGCGGCGAGGGACGGATTGACCTTGACCTTGACGAGCCACCGGTACAGCGGCCCGAGCAGCGCGGCCCCGAGCAGCGCGAGCAGCACCGGCACCACGGCGGTCCGCAGCTCCGCGCACAACCGCACCAGCACGTAACCGACCCCGGCGACCAGCAGCACCACCCCGCACCACCCGGCCAACCGCCGCACACCTTCAGGAAGCAACACCATCCCCCCACCCGAACACGCCCACCCCCGGCCCCTCGGCAGACATCGGAAGAATCGTTTCATCTATCCGCCAAACGGGTGAATCATCGTTCTATGCACCTCATCCGCATACTTCGCTGCCTAGTTTCCGTGGCGGAGGTGATGCTCGATGTACGAGCAGAACGACATGCCGCCGCAATCGGCGGAACGACAGCAGGACGCGATCGACATCAACGACTTCGTGTTCGCGGCCACGGGTGCGCGAGTGCGAAGGCTGACGACACCGGACGGGGAGCACTGGTTCCCGGCCGTCGACGTGTGCAAGAACCTCGGTTACGTCCACGTGGGTTCCACTCTGAGGAACATTGCGGACGCCACCAACTTCGACAGTGTCGAGAGCGTGCTTCACAGGCACACTCTCGCCATTCCCGCAGGTCGAGAGTGGCGCCGAGACATGAATCTGGTGAACCTCCAAGGTCTGATCCGGCTGGTGAACAGCTGCACCAAACCGGAGTCCCAGCCCTTCAAGACCTGGGTCTCGGAGGTCATCGCCACCATCCAGCGCGACGGCTCCTACAGTCTGGAGCCGTCGCCCGCGCAAACTCCCGCCACCGGTGTCGCCGCCTACGCGATGCCCGAGCAGGTCGCCGACGCGATCGTCCGGCTGGAACGGCGCAACCTGGAGGCGGACGAGACGCAGGCCGCCCTCACGGGGGAGCGGAACGACCTGCTGCGCAGGCAGATGACCATCGCCGGTGAGCAGAACGAACTGCTGCGGCAGATCAACGACAGCCTGCGGGACATCGCCGGGTCGTTGAAGCAGCGCCCTCAGAGTGACGACGCCGCACCGGAGTTGACGCCCCGGGAACTCCTCGGCGCCTGGCGGGCGAAGAACCTCGTCGTCACCGACGACATCCACGCGGTGGCCGCCTACCTGGCCCCGGCCCTGTTACGCGGGGGCGCCCACTACCGGGTGGAGGAGATCGCCGTACGGACCGGGCTGTCGCACGACCGCGTCCACGACAGTCTGCGGATGCTGATCAAGCGGGGCTGTATGCGCCAGTCCGGATGCGCCGACGACGGAGCCCCGGTCTACGTGCTGCCGTGACGGCACGGAACGGACGGCGTAGCAACGGACGGCGCAGCATGGACGCCACCGTCCTGACGGCATGAAGCAGCCCCGAAGTCGCATCCCAAAACTGCGGCTTCGGGGCTGTCTCGTACCGTAGCGGACTAGCGGGGCCCGCCCGGGGTCATTCCGTGAACTGCCGGGATCGTTCCGAGGCGGCCCTTCTGGAAGTCGTCGAACGCCTGCTGGAGTTCGGCCCGGGTGTTCATGACGAACGGGCCGTAGTGGGCCATCGGTTCGCGGATCGGCCGACCGCCGAGGAGGACGACCTCCAGGTCGGGCGTGTGCCCGTCCTGCCGTTCGTCCGCGTGCAGCGTGAGCGCGGAACCGGCGCCGAAGACCGCCGTCTGCCCCACCTGGATCGGGCGCCGATCGGCACCGACCGAGCCGCGTCCGGCGAGGACGTAGGCGAGGCCGTTGAAGTCCTCGCGCCACGGCAGCGTGACCTCCGCGCCCGGCGCCACCGTCGCGTGGATCATCGTGATCGGCGTGTGGGTGGCACCGGGACCCTGGTGGCCGTCCAGTTCACCGGCGATGACACGGAGCAGCGCGCCGCCGTCGGCGGTGGTGAGGAGCTGGACGTTGCCCGCCCGGATGTCCTGGTAGCGCGGCGCCATCATCTTGTCCTTGGCGGGCAGGTTCACCCACAGCTGGAGCCCGTGGAAGAGGCCGCCGGACACCACGAGGGCCTCCGGCGGGGCCTCGATGTGCAGGAGCCCGGAACCGGCGGTCATCCACTGGGTGTCGCCGTTGGTGATGGTGCCGCCGCCACCCTGGCTGTCCTGGTGGTCGAAGACGCCGTCGATGATGTAGGTGACGGTCTCGAACCCGCGGTGCGGGTGCCAGGGCGTGCCCTTCGGCTCGCCGGGCTGATATTCCACCTCGCCCATCTGGTCCATCATGATGAACGGGTCGAGATGGCGGTAGTCGATCCCCGCGAACGCCCGGCGCACCGGGAAGCCCTCACCCTCGAAACCGCTCGGCGCGGTCGTGACGGTGAGCACGGGACGGGTCACCGCGTCGGCGGGCGCGGTCACGCGCGGAAGCGTCAACGGGTTCTCGACGGTCACTGCAGGCATGTCGGTACCTCCTTGTACGGCCACTTTAGTTGAGCGTTGAACTTTCTGCCAGTCACAACGCGAAGAGCCCGGAGGGCATTCCCTCCGGGCTCCGTGGAGACGACAGGCGCGCCGGCCGCCCAGATGGACGGGTCGGCCGCGCGCGCGGATGTCAGCCGTACATGCGGCGCATCGCAAACTCGACCATCTGTTCGACGGCCTTGGAGTCGAAGACCATCCGGTGCTCGCCCTCCATGTCGAGGACGAACCCGTACCCCGTCGGCAGCAGATCGATCACCTCGGCGCCGGTGATCACGAAGTACTTGGACTCCTTGCCCGCGTACCGGCGCAGCTCCTTGAGGGAGCTGAACATCGGGATCACCGGCTGCTGGGTGTTGTGCAGGGCGAGGAAGCCGGGGTTGTCACCGCGCGGGCAGTACACCTTGGACGTCGCGAAGACCTGCTGGAAGTCCTCCGCCGCCAACTGCCCGGTGGTGAACGCCCGCACCGCGTCCGCGAGCGACGGCGGCGACGGCTCGGGGTACAGCGGCGCCTGCTGCCCGTAGCCGCCCGGCCCCTGCTGCTGCGTCCCGGCGTACTGCTGCTGGGAACCCACGTTCTGGTCGTAGCCGTACATGGTCGAAAGAGTACTCAGTCACAGATGGCGGGATCAGGCTTGCTTCTTATTACTGGTGGGTAGCATCATCGTAGCTACTTGCTGGTACGTGAACGGGCGCGAGGATTCCAGTGCCTCGCCGATCTCTCTACGGAGCTGTGGCCATGGGGCACTACAAGTCCAACCTCCGCGACATCGAGTTCAACCTCTTCGAAGTTCTCGGGCGCGACAAGCTGTACGGCACCGGCCCGTTCGAGGAGATGGACACCGAGACCGCGAAGAGCGTCCTGGAGGAGCTGACCCGCCTCTCGGAGAACGAGCTGGCGGAGTCCTTCGCCGACGCCGACCGCAACCCCCCGGTCTACGACCCCCAGACGCACACCGCCCCGCTCCCGGCCTCGTTCAAAAAAAGCTACACAACGTTCATGGACTCGGAGTACTGGCGCCTGGGCCTGCCCGAGGAGATCGGCGGCACCACCGCCCCGCCGTCCCTGATCTGGTCCTACGCCGAACTGGTCCTGGGCGCCAACCCGGCGATCTGGATGTACGCGTCGGGTCCCGCCTTCGCGCGCATCCTCTTCGAGGAGGGCACCGAGGAGCAGAAGAAGGCCGCCTCCGTCGCCGTCGAGAAGCGCTGGGGCTCCACCATGGTGCTCACCGAGCCGGACGCCGGTTCCGACGTGGGCGCCGGGCGCACCAAGGCGGTCCAGCAGGAGGACGGTTCCTGGCACATCGAGGGCGTGAAGCGGTTCATCACCTCGGGTGAACACGATCTGGAGGAGAACATCCTCCACTACGTCCTCGCCCGCCCCGAGGGCGCGGGCCCCGGCACCAAAGGCCTGTCCCTCTTCCTCGTGCCGAAGTTCCTCTTCGACTTCGAGACCGGCGAACTGGGCGAGCGCAACGGCGTCCACGCCACCAACGTCGAGCACAAGATGGGCCTCAAGGCGTCCAACACCTGCGAGATGACGTTCGGCGACCAGCAGCCCGCCAAGGGCTGGCTGATCGGCGACCGGCACGACGGCATCCGCCAGATGTTCCGGATCATCGAGTTCGCCCGCATGATGGTCGGCACGAAGGCCATCTCGACCCTGTCGACGGGCTACCTGAACGCGCTGGAGTACGCCAAGGAGCGCGTCCAGGGCCCCGACCTGGCGAACTTCATGGACAAGGCCGCGCCGAAGGTCACCATCACCCACCACCCCGACGTCCGCCGCTCGCTGATCACGCAGAAGGCGTACGCGGAGGGCATGCGCGCGCTGGTGCTGTACACCGCCTCGGTCCAGGACGCCATCGCCGTCAAGGAGGCGAACGGCGAGGACGCGAAGGCCGAGCACGCCCTCAACGACCTGCTCCTGCCGATCGTGAAGGGCTACGGCTCCGAGAAGGGCTACGAGCAGCTCGCGCAGTCGCTCCAGACCTTCGGCGGCTCCGGGTTCCTCCAGGAGTACCCGATCGAGCAGTACATCCGGGACGCCAAGATCGACACCCTCTACGAGGGCACCACCGCCATCCAGGGCCAGGACTTCTTCTTCCGGAAGATCGTCCGCAACCAGGGCGCCGCGCTGAACTCGCTGGCCGAGGACATCAAGAAGTTCCTCGCGCTGGCCACCGGCGGCGAGGAGCTGGCCGGTGCCCGCGAGCACCTCGCGAAGGCCGCCGTCGAGCTGGAGGCGATCGTCGGCCTGATGCTGACCGACCTCGCCGCCACCGAGCAGGACGTCAAGAACATCTACAAGGTCGGCCTCAACACCACCCGGCTGCTGCTGGCCTCCGGTGACGTCGTCGTCGGCTACCTGCTCCTGAAGGGCGCGGCCGTCGCCGCCGAGAAGCTCCAGACGGCGTCGTCGAAGGACGTGCCCTTCTACACCGGCAAGATCGCGGCGGCGAAGTTCTTCGCGGCCACCGTGCTGCCCGGCGTCACCGGCGCCCGCAAGCTCGCCGAGGGCGTCGACCTGGACCTGATGGAGCTGGACGAGGCCGCTTTCTGAGCCCCGGCGGCTTTTTCGGCGGCGCCCTCCCGGGCCACGGCGAACGCCTCCGGCCGGGGCCCGGGACGGTTTCCGGGCAACCCGGCCGGGCGGCGCGGGGAGCGCGTTCACGTGTCACCCGTTCGGGGTAGCCAGAACTCTCCACACCGCCCTCACGAGGGCCCGCTCCGGGCACGCGGAGTGGGCCCTCGTACGTCGTTAAGGTGAACCCCATGAGCGCACCCCACCGCTTCGACCGCGGCCACACCGACGACCTCATGTCCTTCCTGACGGCCAGCCCGTCGCCGTACCACGCGGTGGCCAGTGCCGCCGAGCGGCTGGAGAAGGCAGGCTTCAGGCAGGTCGCGGAGACGGACGCCTGGGACGGCACGAGCGGCGGCAGGTACGTGCTGCGCGGCGGCGCGCTGGTGGCCTGGTACGTCCCCGAGGGCGCGGCGCCCCACACGCCGTTCCGCATCGTCGGCGCGCACACCGACTCACCGAACCTGCGGGTCAAGCCGCTGCCCGACACCGGCGCGCACGGCTGGCGCCAGGTCGCCGTGGAGATCTACGGCGGGCCCCTGCTGAACTCCTGGCTCGACCGCGACCTCGGCCTCGCCGGCCGGCTGACCCTGCGGGACGGCTCGACCCGCCTGGTCAACGTCGACCGGCCGCTGCTGCGCGTCCCGCAGCTCGCCATCCACCTGGACCGCTCGGTGACCGCGGACGGCCTCAAGCTCGACAAGCAGCGCCACCTCCAGCCCATCTGGGGCCTGGGCAACGACGTCCGCGACGGCGACCTCATCGCCTTCCTTGAGGAGTCCGCCGGGCTCGGCGCGGGCGAGGTCACCGGCTGGGACCTGATGACCCACTCCGTGGAGGCGCCCGCCTATCTGGGCCGCGACAAGGAACTCGTCGCCGGGCCGCGCATGGACAACCTGCTCTCCGTGCACGCCGGGGTCGTCGCGCTGACCGCCGCGGCCGGCGGTGAGCCCCCGTACATCCCGGTGCTCGCCGCCTTCGACCACGAGGAGAACGGCTCCCAGTCGGACACCGGCGCGGACGGGCCGCTGCTCGGCGGCGTCCTGGAGCGCTCGGTGTTCGCGCGCGGCGGCTCCTACGAGGACCGGGCGCGGGCCTTCGCCGGCACCGTCTGCCTCTCCTCCGACACCGGCCACGCCGTGCACCCCAACTACGCCGAGCGCCACGACCCCACCCACCACCCGCGCGTCAACGGCGGCCCGATCCTCAAGGTCAACGTCAACAACCGGTACGCCACCGACGGTTCGGGGCGCGCGGTGTTCGCGGCGGCGTGCGAGAAGGCGGGCGTGCCGTTCCAGTCGTTCGTCTCCAACAACTCGATGCCGTGCGGGACGACGATCGGGCCGATCACCGCCGCCCGGCACGGCATCAGGACCGTCGACATCGGCGTCGCGATCCTCTCCATGCACAGCGCCCGCGAGCTGTGCGGCGCCGACGACCCGCACCTGCTGACGAGCGCCCTGGTGGCCTTCCTGGAGGGCTGAGCCCCGGCCCCTGGCGGTGCGTCAAGCGGGCCGGGGCGCATGGGCGTTGGCTGCCGGGGTACTCGGGCTGCGGGCCGGAGAGACCGGACCGGACTTTTTTCCGGACAGGGAGGCGACACTCATGGGCCTCGGTGGATGCATCATCCTCATCGCCGCGGGAGCCATCCTCACGTTCGCGACGGACTGGCACCTTCAGAGCGTCAACCTGCATCTGGTCGGCGTGATCCTGATGATCGTCGGGCTGATCGGCGTGGCCACCTTCAGCAGCATCGCCCGCCGCCGCCGCGTGGTGGTGCCGTCCGCCACCCCGGTGATCGAGGAGGAACGGCACCCCCGCCGCGACGGCTACGGCCTCTGACCTCCCTCGACGGCCATACCGTCGCCAACGGCCATGTCGTCGGCGCCGGTTGAACTGTCCAGGTCGGCTCCGTCAAGGGCGGTCGGCCCCCTCGGCCTCGTCAGCCCTCTCAGCCCCCTCAGCCCCTTCATCCATGCCTGCCAGGACCAGCGGGAGGCGCCGCGTGCCGCCCTCGACGAGCCGTACGGGCACGCCCCAGTCCTGCTGGTGGACATGGCACGCCGGGTATGCGTTGGCCGGGTCGTCGTCGCAGGACGCGGCCATCGCGGACACGTGCAGGACGCCCTCCGTGACGGCCGGGTCCAGCTCCAGCGGACGGGACAGGTCGGTGCCCGCGCCGTCGCCCGCGAGGAGCAGGCCGGGCGGGGTCGCGGAGACCAGCAGCCGGGTCGAGGGCCCGTACCGCGTGTCCAGCTTCTGCCCGGCCGGAGCCTGGAAGATCACGTCCAACTGGAGCCCGCCGGGGCCGACTTCGGTGGCCGCACGCCGCGTGCGATGCGCGACCGCGTCGACCCGCACCGCCTCCTCGGGCAGCCGCAGCCGGGTCAGCCGGTGCCGCGCCGACTCGACGACGACGATGTCCGCGCCGACCAGCACGGCGTCACTGGGCTCGCGCAGGTCGGTGGCGAGGGTGCTGACGTCGCCGGTCGCCGGGTCGTAGCGGCGCAGGGCGTGGTTGTAGGTGTCGCTGACGGCGACCGAGCCGTCGGGGAGCACGGTGACGCCCAACGGGTGCTGGAGCAGCGCCTGCCCGGCCGCGCCGTCCCGGTGCCCGAAGTCGAACAGGCCGGTGCCGACGGCGGTGTGGACGACGCCCTCGCGGTCCACCCAGCGCAGGGCACTGGTCTCCGAGTCGGCGATCCACAGCCGTTCACCGTCCGCGGCGACGGCGAGCCCCGAGGGCTGCGCGAACCAGGCGTCGGCGCCGGGGCCGTCCACCAGGCCCTCGTTCGTCGTGCCGGCCGTGACGGCGACCGTACCGGCGCCGGGGTCGTAGGCCCACAGCTGGTGCACGCCGGCCATGGCGATCCAGACCCGGCCGTCGAAGCGGGCCACGTCCCACGGCGAGGAGAGGCTCACCTCACGCGCGGCGCCCGAGGTGGGGTCGCCCTGCATCCACTGCCGTCCGGTGCCGGCCAGGGTGGTGACCGCGCCGGTCGCGAGGTCGACGCGGCGCAGCGCGTGGTTGACGGTGTCGGCGACGATCACGGCGTCGTCGTCGAGCAGGGTGAGCCCCTGCGGCTCGCTGAACGCGGCGTGCGCGGCCGGGCCGTCCGCGAACCCGCGCATGCCCGAGCCGATCCGCCGCACCACGCTCTCGCCGTCCGCCGCCAGCTCCACGAGCTGATGCCGGGTGGTGTCGCTGACCAGGAAGGTCCCGCCGGGCAGCAGGATCGCCTTGCCGGGGAAGCGCAGCACCGTCGGCTCCGGCTCGGGCGCCACATACGGGCCGTCGCCGCGCCGCAGCGTCCCCTTCGCGGCGTGCTCGGCCTCCAGCTCCGCGACCAGCCGCTCGATGGCGTGCACATGCCCCTCACCGGCGTGCTGCGCGACGACGTACCCCTCGGGGTCGATCACCACCAGCGTCGGCCACGCGCGTACCGCGTACTGCTTCCACGTCGCCAGCTCGGGGTCGTCGAGGACCGGGTGGGCGACGCCGTACCGCTCGACGGCGTCGACCACGGCCGCGTGCTCCGCCTCGTGCACGAACTTCGGCGAGTGCACCCCGATCACCACGACCGTGTCGGCGTGCTTCTCCTCCAGCTCCCGCAGCTCGTCCAGGACATGCAGACAGTTGATGCAGCAGAACGTCCAGAAATCCAGGATGACAATGCGCCCTCGCAGGTCGGCGAGGGTGTACTGGGCGTCGCCCGTGTTCAGCCAGCCGCCCTTGCCGACCAGCTCGGGGGCCCGGACGCGGACGCGTCGTGGAGTGGAGTCGTTCATGGGTCCAGAGTGCCACGGCCCACTGACAACGCCCCCGGCCACCCGATCGGGCCCGGTCGGCCCACCCGGCGGCTTTCGGCGGGCGCCGACGGGGAAGCCGTCAGACATGAGATTTCAAGTACGCGACCGGCTCCTCGGCTTCGGTGACGACTACTGGATCGAGGACGACCACGGCAACAAGGTGTTCCTCGTCGACGGCAAGGCGATGCGGCTGCGGGACACCTTCGAGTTGAAGGACACCCACGGGCGCGTCCTGATCGACATCCACCAGAAGATGTTCGCCCTGCGCGACACGATGGTCATCGAACGCGACGGCGACACCCTCGCCACCATCAAGCGCAAGCGCCTCTCCCTGCTGCGCAACCACTACCGGGTGGCCCTGGTCGACGGCACCGAGCTGGACGTCAGCGGCAAGATCCTCGACCGCGAGTTCGCCATCGAGTACGACGGTGAACTCCTCGCGGTGATCTCCCGCCGCTGGCTCCACCTCCGCGAGACCTACGGCGTCGACGTCCTCCACGACGACGCGGACCCGGCCCTGCTGATCGCGGTGGCGGTCTGCGTCATCCACCTCGCGGACAAGGAACGCGAGGACGACTGAGGGGGCGGGGCGGGCCGGGCCGGGCAACCCCGCTCTCCGGACCGCTCAGGTCCGCTCAGGTCCGGTCAGGTCAGGTCAGTGCTCCGGGCCGGACACGCCCAGGACGCGGTCCTTGAGGACGGGGAACCGGTCGCGGGTCGTGGCCACCGTCGACGCGTCGAAGTCGACCGTCAGGACCTCCTCACCCGGCCCCGCCTCCCCCAGCACCTCGCCCCACGGATCTACCACGATCGAGTGACCGGCCTGCGGAACTCCCGCATGGGCCCCGGCCGTTCCACAAGCGAGCACGAACGACTGGTTCTCGACCGCCCGCGCCCGGGCCAGCAGCGTCCAGTGCTCGCGGCGGCGCTCGGGCCAGCCCGCCGGCACCACCAGGGTCTGCGCGCCCGCGTCGACGAGTGAGCGGAAGAGTTCGGGGAAGCGGAGGTCGTAGCAGGTGGCGAGCCCGAGGACCGTCTCGGGCAGCCGCACCGTCACCAGGTCGCGTCCCGCGCCCATCAGCACGGCCTCACCCTTGTCGAAGCCGAAGCGATGGATCTTGCGGTAGGCGGCGGCCAGTTCACCGGAGGGGGAGAGGACCAGGGACGTGTTGTAGAGGGTGCCCTCGGGGGACCGTTCGGGGATCGAGCCCGCGTGCAGCCACACGCCCGCGTCGCTCGCCGCCTCCGCCATCGCCTCGTACGTCGGCCCGTCCAGCGGCTCGGCCTCCGCGGCGAACCGCCGGTGGGCGAACGCCCCGGTGGTCCACAGCTCCGGCAGGACCACGAGATCGGCCCCGGCCTGCTCCCGCACCGACTCCGCGACCCGACGCCGACGCGATTCGACCGATTCGCCCTCGTCTATACCGATCTGGAGAAGAGAGGCGCGCACACTACCACCGTCCTGGCATTCGCCCCGTCCGCACGGGCCTACGATCGTCACACGAAAGCACTGCCCGGGTGCCTCACAGCAGCGTAACTTAGCGTGCAAGACACCCGCCGAGAGCCACCTCCCACTGGCAACGCCGCCATCAACAGCCCGTGTACCGACCGCCGAGGGGTCCCGTTCCGTGAGTCTGCATCCCACTCTCCAGCACTACGCCGACGCCTGGACCCACTCCATCGAAGCGATATCCGAGCTGGTGCAGCCGCTTGTCGAGGGTGAGTGGAACCGCCGGACGCCGTGCCCGGGCTGGTCGGTGCGGGACCTGGTCTCCCATCTCATCGGCCTGGACAGCGAGATGTACGGCGACCCCCGCCCGATCCACACGCTGCCGCGCGACCTCTTCCACGTGACCAACGAGAGCCAGCGCTACATGGAGATGCAGGTCGACGTCCGCCGTCACCACACCTCCCCGGAGATGACCTCCGAGCTGGAGCTCACGATCATCCGCCGCAACCGCCAGCTGCGCAACGAGTCGCGGGACCCCGGCACCAAGGTCCGGGGCCCCTACGGCACCGACCTGACGCTGGAGGAGTCGATGCGCTCGCACGCGTTCAACGTGTGGGTGCACGAACAGGATCTGCGCGCCGCCCTCGGTGTCCCCGGCAACCTCGACTCCCCCGGCGCGCACGTCGCCCGTGACGTGCTGCTCGCGGCGCTGCCGCAGGTCGTCGCGGAGGACGCCGACGCGCCCCGCAGCTCGGCGGTCGTCTTCGACGTGCACGGCCCGATCGAGTTCCTGCGCACCATCCGCATCGACATCCAGGGCCGCGGCACCCTGGAGTCGTCCCCGGCGCTCGGCCCCGCCGCCAGCTTCGCCCTGGACTGGGAGACCTACGTGCGCCTCGCCTGCGGCCGGGTCACCGCCGACGCGGTGGCCGACCGCGTGAAGGCCGACGGCGAACCCCGCCTGACGGCAGCGATCCTGCGCAACTTCGCGGTGACCCAGTAAGGGCGGTCACCCCGCAGAGGGAGGGGGCAGGGCCGCACCGGGGCACGAGGGACGCGGCGAGGGACGTTGCCGAGGCGTGGCAGGGACGCGGCAAGGGACGTTGCGCGGCGGTGACGCGGTAACGGGACGGCGGGCGACGACGGCCTCCCAGCCGCCCTCGCCCGCCGTCCCGCCCCCCGGCTCACGCCGGTACGTGGACCGTCTCCACCCGGCTGGCGACCAGGCGTTCCCGTTCCCGGCGTACCGCGCGGCCGCGCAGCCGCAGGATCTGGCTGACGCCGAGCGCCTGGAGGAGGAAGACCACCGAGAAGGCGACGGAGTAGTTGTCGCCGGTGGCGTCCAGCAGCACGCCGATCGCGAACAGCGTCGTCATCGAGGCGATGAAACCACCCATGTTGGTGATGCCGGACGCGGTGCCCTGACGTTCCGGCGGGTTGGCCGGGCGGGCGAAGTCGAAGCCGATCATCGACGCGGGACCGCAGGCGCCGAGCACCGTGCACAGCACCAGCAGCAGCCACATCGGGGCGTGGTCGCCCGGGTAGGCCAGGGCCGCCGCCCACACCACCGCCGTCGCCGCGACCGTGCCGAGCACCAGCGGCAGCCGGGCCGCGTGGTGCCGGGCCACGACCTGGCCGTAGACCAGGCCGATCACCATATTGGACAGGACGACGAGGGTGAGCAGTTCACCGGCGGCGGCGCGGGACAGCCCCTGCGCCTGGACCAGGAACGGCAGCCCCCACAGCAGCAGGAACACCATCGCCGGGAACTGCGTCGTGAAGTGCACCCACAGTCCGAGCCGGGTGCCGGGCTCCCGCCAGGCCGCGGCGATCTGCCGGCGCACATAGGCGGCGCCCTGGTGCGGGAACGGCTCCGGCTCGTGCCCCTCCGGGTGGTCCTTGAGGAAGACCAGCATCAGCACCAGGACGACGACACCGGCGAGCGCGCTGCCCGCGAACGCGGCGGTCCAGCCGATGCCGTGCAGCAGCCGGGCGATGACGAGCGTGGAGACCAGGTTGCCCGCCATCCCGGCCAGCCCCGCGAGCTGCGCGACCAGCGGGCCCCTGCGGGCCGGGAACCAGCGGCTGCCGAGCCGCAGCACGCTGATGAACGTCATCGCGTCACCGCACCCGAGCAGCCCGCGCGAGGCGAGCGCCATCCCGTACGACGAGGAGAACGCGAAGCCCAGCTGGCCCGCGGTGAACAGCACGACCCCGATGGTCAGCACCCTCTTGGTGCCGAGCCGGTCCACCAGCAGACCGACGGGTATCTGCATACCGGCGTAGACCAGCAGCTGGAGGATGGAGAACGTCGACAGCGCGGAGGCGCCCACGTGGAAACGTTCCGCCGCGTCCAGACCCGCCACGCCCAGGGACGTGCGGAAGATGACGGCGACGAAGTAGACCGAGACGCCGATCACCCACATGGTGACCGCGCGCCGACCGCCCGGCGGGTCGCCGGGCAGGGATATCCCGGCGGAGGACGAGCTGCTCATCGCACCTCACCCCGGGCCAGGTGCGAGAACCAGCCGACGTGCCGGTGGACGACGTCGACGGCCGCCTCCGCGTCCCCGTGGCGCAGCGCCCGGAGGATCTCCTCGTGCTCGGTGAGGGTCTTGGCGATCCGGTCGGGGTGCGAGTACATGACCGCGACGCCCATCCGCAACTGCCGGTCGCGCAGCTGGTCGTAGAGGCGGGTGAGGATCTCGTTGCCGCCGCTGCGCACGATCTCGGCGTGGAAGAGGCGGTCGGTGACGGCGGCGGCGTCCAGGTCACCGGCGGCGGCCTGGCGCTTCTGCTCGGCGAGCAGCGCCTCCAGGCGGTCCAGCAGCCCGGCCGGGGCGGGAACGGCCTTGCGGGCCGCGTGCACCTCGACCAGCAGCCGGGTCTCGACGACGTCCGCGATCTCCTGCGCGGACACCGGCAGCACCAGCGCGCCCTTCTTCGGGTAGAGACGGATCAGCCCCTCCACCTCAAGGCGGAGCAGGGCTTCCCGCACCGGGGTGCGGGACACACCGACGGCGTCGGCGAGCTCGCCCTCGGTCAGGAGGGTTCCGCCTTCATAACGGCGGTCCAGGACACCTTGCTTGACGTGGGCGTAGACGCGGTCGGCGGCGGGAGGGGGTTTCACGGGCGCGGGCGGGGCTGCGGGCATGCCGACAGGATAGATACAACACGCATCCATAAGGGGGAGCGGTCCAGCATGCGGACGCCTTATATGTCAACCCCGTCCCTTCAGTCAGACCCGCCCCTCTCGTCGGACAACCATCCGTGCTAGATACGTGTCTTACATGTGCGGCCCACCTGTTTTCCCGTTCAACTCGGCCGTACCGCAGGGGCATTCAAAGTAATCGGGGTATCTCAGTTGATAAACGGCATCAAGGGCATCCGTATCCGCAGAGCCGCAGGCGTCGCCGTCACGTCCGGCGCGATGCTCGCGGGCGGAGCCCTCACCGCGGCACCCGCGCAGGCCGTCACCACGCCCACGATCGTCGCCAAGGGCGGCTACGTGATGAACAACGCCAACGGCAAGTCGTTGTACTCGAAGGCCGCCGACACCAAGCGGTCCACCGGCTCCACCACCAAGATCATGACCGCCAAGGTCGTGCTCTCGCAGGCGAACCTGAACCTGGACGCCAAGGTCACCATCCAGAAGGCGTACAGCGACTACATCGTCTCAAAGACCGCGTCCTCGGCGCACCTGATCGTCGGCGACAAGGTGACCGTCCGCCAGCTCCTCTACGGCCTGATGCTGCCGTCGGGCTGCGACGCCGCCTACGCGCTCGCCGACAAGTTCGGCACCGGCACCACGCGCGCGAAGCGGGTGGCGAGCTTCATCTCCAAGATGAACTCCACCGCCAAGACCCTGGGTCTGAAGAACACCCACTTCGACTCGTTCGACGGCATCGGCAGCGGCGCCAACTACTCGACGCCGCGCGACCTGACGAAGCTCGCCAGCAACGCGATGAAGAGCTCCACCCTTCGCACGGTCGTCAAGACCAAGAAGTACACGGCGAAGACGGTCACCAAGACCGGCGGCACCCGCACCATGGCCGCGTGGACGAACACGAACACGCTGCTCAGCAGCTACAGCGGCACCATCGGGGTGAAGACCGGCTCCGGTGACGAGGCGAAGTACTGCCTCGTCTTCGCGGCCACCCGCAACGGCAAGACCGTGTACGGCACGGTCCTCGCCTCGACGAACGTCACCCAGCGCACCACGGACGCCACGAAGCTCCTCAACTACGGCTTCGCGACGGCCTGATCGTCGTCCGACGGCGCACCGGTCGCCTGACGGCGAACCCTCGGTACGCCGCACCGGAAGGGGGCCCTCCGCAGCCGGCGGAGGGCCCCCTTCCCGTTGTCCCGGTCAGGCCGGTCTGCTCCCGGTCGCCCGGGTCAGGACCAGGTGATCAGGCGCTTGGGGTGTTCCAGGATCGCGGCGACGTCCGCCAGGACCTTGGAGCCCAGCTCGCCGTCCACCAGCCGGTGGTCGAAGCTGAGCGCCAGCGTCGTGACCTGACGCGGCTTCACCTTGCCCTTGTGGACCCACGGCTGGAGCCTGATCGCGCCGACCGCGAGGATCGCGGACTCCCCGGGGTTCAGGATCGGGGTGCCGGTGTCGATGCCGAAGACGCCGACGTTGGTGATGGTGACCGTGCCGCCCTGCATGGCCGCGGGGGACGTCTTCCCGTCCCGGGCCGTCGCCACCAACTCCGCGAGCGACTCGGCGAGTTGGGGCAGGGTCTGGGTGTGCGCGTCCTTGATGTTCGGGACGATCAGCCCGCGCGGGGTGGCCGCGGCGATGCCGAGGTTGACGTAGTGCTTGAGGACGATCTCCTGCGCGGCCTCGTCCCAGGACGCGTTGATGTCCGGGTGCCGCTTCACGGCGACCAGCAGGGCCTTGGCGATCAGCAGCAGCGGGTTGATCCGCAGCCCCTCGGTCCCGTAGGTGGCGGGCTCCCGCTTCAGCTCCTCGACGAACTTCATCGTCCGCGTGACGTCCACCGTGACGAACTCGGTGACATGCGGTGCGGTGAACGCCGATCCGACCATCGCCTGCGCCGTCATCCTGCGCACGCCCTTGACCGGGACCCGGGTCTCCCGGGCGCTGTCGAAGGACGCGGCCGGTGCCGGGGCGGCGGTGCCGGGGGCGGCGGGCGCCGTGGGCGCGGGGGCGGCGGCCGGTGCGAGGGCCGCGTGCACGTCCTCGCGCGTGATGACGCCGTCCGGGCCCGACGGCACGACCGTGGTGAGGTCGACGCCGAGATCCTTGGCCAGCTTGCGCACCGGCGGCTTGGCCAGCGGCCGGGACCGCGCACCCTCCGGGGCGACGGCGGGGGCGGCGGCCGGGGTGGCGGCGGGACCGTGCCCGTTCAGCTGGTCGGCCCCGGGGGCGGCCGGTGCCGGGGAGGCGGCGGCGTCGGGGCCCTTGCGCGGACGCCGCTTGGTCGAGGAGACGGCGACGCCGTAGCCGACCAGGACCGGCTGGCGCCCCTCCGGCTTCTTCTCCTCGGGGTCCTCGGTCACCCCGGCCGCCTCGGGCGCGGGTGCCTCGGGTGCGGGGGCGGCGCCGCCCGACACGTCCACCGCGATGATCGACGTTCCCACGTCGACGGTGGTGCCCTCGGGGAAGTGCAGGGCGCGCACGACCCCGTCGTAGGGGATGGGCAGTTCGACGGCGGCCTTCGCCGTCTCGACCTCGCAGACCACCTGCCCGTCGGTGACCGTGTCGCCGACCTGGACGAACCACTTGAGGATCTCGGCCTCGGTGAGGCCCTCGCCCACGTCCGGCATCCTGAACTCGCGTACGGACGCTTCCGTCATCGTCGTCACGACCCTCTCCTCAGTACGCCAGGGCGCGGTCGACGGCGTCGAGCACCCGGTCGAGGCCCGGCAGGTACTCCTCCTCCTGGCGCGCCGGCGGGTACGGGGCGTGGTAGCCGCCGACCCTGAGCACCGGGGCCTCCAGGTGGTAGAAGCAGCGCTCGGTGATCCGCGCGGCGATCTCCGCGCCGGAGCCGAAGAACACCGGCGCCTCATGGACGACGATCAGGCGGCCGGTCTTCTCCACCGAGGCCTGGAGGGTGTCGAAGTCCAGCGGGGAGACGGACCGCAGATCCACGATCTCCAGGGACCTGCCCTCCTCGGCGGCCGTGTCGGCGACCTCCCGGCAGAGCTTGACCATCGGGCCGTAGGCGGCCAGCGTGACGTCGGTGCCCTCGCGGACCACGCGCGCCTTGTGCAGCGGGCCCGGGATGGCCTCGCGGTCGACCTCGGACTTGTCCCAGTAGCGCCGCTTGGGCTCGAAGAAGATCACCGGGTCGTCGCTCAGGATGGCCTGCTGCATCATCCAGTACGCGTCCGACGCGTTCGAGGGGGAGACCACCTTCAGGCCCGCCACGTGCGCGAAGAGCGCCTCCGGGGACTCCGAGTGGTGCTCGACCGCGCCGATGCCGCCGCCGTAGGGGATGCGGATGACGACGGGCAGCTTCACCGTGCCCAGCGAGCGGGCGTGCATCTTGGCGAGCTGGGTGACGATCTGGTCGTAGGCCGGGAAGACGAAGCCGTCGAACTGGATCTCCACCACCGGGCGGTAGCCGCGCAGCGCGAGGCCGATCGCCGTGCCGACGATGCCCGACTCCGCGAGCGGGGTGTCGATGACGCGGCTCTCGCCGAAGTCCTTCTGGAGTCCGTCGGTGACCCGGAAGACACCGCCGAGCTTGCCGACGTCCTCGCCCATGACGAGGACCTTCGGGTCGGCCTCCAGGGCGTGGCGCAGCGATTCGTTGATCGCCTTGGCCAGCGCCAGCTTCTCCGCAGCCATGTCACTCTCCCCCTTCTGCGTCCGCGAACGACGCCTGGTAGGCGGCGAACTGGGCCCGCTCCTCGTCGACGAGCGCGTGCCCGTCCGCGTACACGTGCTCGAAGAGGGCGAAGGGGTCCGGGTCCGGCATGGCGCGGACCACTTCGCGCACTCGCTTTCCCAACGCCTCGTTCTCCGCGTCGAGTTCCGCGAAGAATCCCTCGTCCGTGTGGTTTGCGCTCTCCAGGTGGGCCCGCAGCCGCAGGATCGGGTCCTTCGCCTCCCAGGCCGCGCGCTCCTCGTCGGCCCGGTACTTCGTCGGGTCGTCGGAGGTGGTGTGGGCGCCCATCCGGTACGTGTACGCCTCGACCAGCGTCGGACCCTCGCCGTTGCGGGCCCGCTCCAGCGCCCAGCGGGTCACCGCGAGGCAGGCGAGGACGTCGTTGCCGTCGACCCGGACGCCCGGGAAGCCGTAGCCCTGGGCGCGCTGGTAGAGCGGCACCCGGGTCTGGCGCTCGGTCGGCTCGGAGATCGCCCACTGGTTGTTCTGGCAGAAGAACACCACGGGCGCGTTGTAGACGGCGGAGAAGGTGAACGACTCCGCGACGTCGCCCTGGCTGGAGGCGCCGTCGCCGAAGTAGGCGATGACCGCGCTGTCGGCGCCGTCCTTGGCGACGCCCATGGCGTAGCCGGTGGCGTGCAGCGTCTGGGAGCCGATGACGATCGTGTAGAGGTGGAAGTTGTTGCTGCTGGGGTCCCAGCCGCCGTTGTTGACGCCGCGGAACATGCCGAGCAGGTTGGTCGGGTCGACCCCGCGGCACCAGGCGACGCCGTGCTCGCGGTAGGTCGGGAAGACGTAGTCGTCGTCGCGCAGCGCCCGCCCGGAGCCGATCTGGGCGGCCTCCTGGCCGAGCAGCGAGGCCCACAGGCCCAGCTCGCCCTGGCGTTGCAGGGCGGTGGCCTCGGCGTCGAAGCGGCGGGTGAGCACCATGTCGCGGTAGAGACCGCGCAGCTCTTCGGGGGTGATGCCGTCGACGTAGCTGTCGAACTCGGCGTTCTTGACGCGGGCGCCCTCGGGCGTCAGCAGCTGTACGAGGTCGGGTTCGGCGTTCGGCGCTTTCTTCGCGGTCGTGCGCTTGCCGGCCGTGCTCTTGGCTCCCGCGCTGCGTCGCGGCTTACGCGCGGCAGTGCTCTCCACGGTCACGTGTGCTCCTCCGTCGGTCCGGCATCCCGGGTTCGCCGGGTGCAGGGTGACCCCTGCTCCGTTCCGGAGCGTGGGGCGCGGCTCCACCTGTTCCGGACAGATCCACGGGGTGGCGGGGTCCATTCGGATACAGGCGTGACAGGTTGCCCCGGCGAGCGCCCTGCAACAGGCACGTTACCCAGTGCTGCACATGTCTGGGAAACCCCTATTGACCTGCAATTTTGCTCGGATTTCCAAGTAAATCGCGAAAGTCACCAGCAATTCCTGGTCACAGCGTCGCGGGGGCCGGGACAACGGCACGTTATCCCGGTGACCCACGTCACGGGAAGGGTGCTGCTTCCAGGCCATTCGGGTGCCCCTGTGTGAAACTCCGCATGTGCGCGAACAAGGAAAAATCACAGTATTCCTGCTCGACGATCATGAAGTGGTCCGGCGTGGCGTCCACGAGATGCTCTCGGCCGAGGCCGATATCGAGGTGGTCGGCGAGGCCGGTACCGCGGCCGACGCGCTGGCGCGGATTCCGGCCGTCCGGCCCGACGTCGCCCTCTTGGACGTCCGCCTCCCGGACGGCAGCGGCGTCGAGGTCTGTCGCGAGGTGCGCTCCCGGGACGAGTCGGTGAAGTGCCTGATGCTGACGTCGTTCGCCGACGACGAGGCCCTTTTCGACGCCATCCTGGCGGGCGCCTCCGGCTATGTCCTCAAGGCGATCCGCGGCAACGAACTGCTGACCGCCGTCCGGGACATCGCGGCCGGCCGCTCGCTGCTCGACCCGGTCGCCACCGCGCGCGTACTGGAGCGGCTGCGCGACGGCGGCACCGCGCGCGGGGACGCCCGGCTCGCGAGCCTCACCGAACAGGAACGCAAGATCCTCGATCTGATCGGCGAGGGCCTCACCAACCGCGCGATCGGTGAACGGCTGCACCTCGCCGAGAAAACGATCAAGAACTATGTGTCGAGCCTGCTCGCCAAACTCCATATGGAACGGCGTTCCCAGGCGGCCGCCTATGTGGCACGCATGCAGGCGGAACGGCATTGACGGCACGCAATAAGCGCACGCCACAGATCCAAACCCCCGGGACCTTTTCACTTCCGGTCGGGACTTAAGGCCCCCGTCGGCAGGGGCACTCGCCTCTGTCGCGAGCCCGTCAGGAAGCCGACAGTGAGGGCATGGCCTCCGACGAACAGTTCGCCGCCGACCTGCTCGCCCGCGCCGCGTACGGGCGCGTGGCCACCTCCCGGCGCGCCCTGCCGCTGCTCGCGCCCGCCCGGCACCTCGTGGACGACGGGCACGTGCTGCTGCGCATGGAGCGCCGGCACGGCCACCACCGGGCGTGCGCCGGGAGCGTGGTGGCGTACGGCGCGGACAACCTGGGCGTGGCGCGGGAGGGCGAGCGCCGGTGGTCGGTGCAGCTCGTGGGGGCGTGCGCGGAGCACGAGCCGACGGCGGCCCAGCTGGAGCGGTTCGGCCCGGCCCCCCGGCGGGCGGACGGGGTGCCGTTCGAGGTCGTCCATCTGCGGATCGAGCCGCGGTTCTGGTCGGTTGAGTCCGACGCCGTCGACTTCGTCGCCCTGGAGCACACCTTCCCGCACCTGCCGTGATCGAAGGTGACCGAGTGTGATGAACCCCAGTTCACGGGGGCGGTCGCTGTCCTAGCATCGGCCGCGTGCCGCGCTCCCCCGTACCCCCCTCGGCGCCTCACGCGCCCCCGTTGAACGTCTTGCTCCGCCAGTACTCCGCCGGTACCGCGCTCGCCTGCGAGCCGGTCGACCAGGGACTGCTCAACCGGGGCTGGCGCCTGCGCACCACCCGGGGCCGCTACTTCCTCAAACACCACTTCGACCCCGAGACCGCCCACCCCGCCGCCATCGCCCGCCAGCACCGCGCGACCGAGCGCCTGGCGGGCCTCGGTGTCCCGGTGGCGCCCCCGCTGCCCCGGCGCGACGGGCACACGGTCGCCGAGGCCGACGGGCACGTGTACGCGCTGCACCCCTGGATCGACGGCCGCCACCGGCACGGCGGCCAGCTCAGCGCCCTGCAATGCGAACGGCTCGGGACGCTGCTCGGGGTCGTGCACGCGAGCCTGGAGCGGGTGATGCCGACGCCCACGCGCGCGTGCGCGGAACCGGCCGACAGCGCCGACCCCGAGGACACCTTCGCGCTCATCGACGACCTGCTCGGCCGGGTCCGCCCGCGCCGCCCCGCCGACGCCTGCGACTCCTTCGACGAACTCGCCCGCCACCGCCTCCTGGAACGCCGCGCGCTCCTGCGCCGGCACGCGGGCCGACGCCCGCCGAGCGGATCGTCGGTGGGCTGGGTGCACGGCGACTTCCACCCGTTCAACCTGCTCTACCGGGGTGACGCGCCCGCCGCGATCGTCGACTGGGACCGGCTCGGGCTGCGGCCCCGCGCGGAGGAGGCGGTCCGGGCCGCCGCGATCTTCTTCGTGCGCCCGGCGGGCCCGCTGGACCTGCCCCGGGTGCGCGCCTACGCGCGCGCGTACCGGCGTGCGGCGGGCGCCACGCGCGCGCAGCTGAGCGCGGCCGTGCACCGGGTGTGGTGGGAGCGCCTCAACGACTTCTGGATGCTGCGCTGGCACTACGAACGCGGCGACACCCGCGCCGACGAGCAGTTCCCGGCCGCCTCCGCGCTGGCGGTGTGGTGGACGCGGGAGTACGACGCGGTGTGCGACGCGTTCGTCGGCTAGGCAGGGGCGGCCGGCGGCCGGCCGGGGGTCAGTTGACCCCGCCGCCGGTGGCGCCGAGCGTGGTGCCGACGTCGGTGCCGCCGTCGTCGTCGCCGTCCGTCGGGTCGCTGGTCGGCTGCGTCGGGCTGCTCGTGGTGGGGTCGGAGGTCGGCTCCTGCGACGTCGGATCGGCGCTGGGCTGGTTCGACGGCTGCTGGGAGTAGCTCTGCGACGGCGTGTACGAGGGCGAGTACGACGGCGTGTAGTCGCTGCCGGAGCTGGTCCCGGTGTCGGCGGTGCTGGTGTCGGTGGCCGTGTCGCTGGCGTCGTCGCTGGGCGTCTCGGAGGCCGAGTCGTCCGTGGTCGACGCCGTGGCGCTCGGCGACTTGGTGGGATCGGAGTCGCCGCTGCCCGAACCCGTGTTGTTCAGGGCGATCGCGACCCCCGCCGCGACGGCGATGATCGCCAGCACCGCGAGAATCCACAGCTTGCCCCGGCCGCCGCCGTGGTTGCCGTGGCCCTCGAAGCCGCCGTCGTCCCCGCCGCCGTAGCCGGAGGGAAGTATCGGCTGCGGGATCTGCGTCGTCCCGGAGCCGTCGTTGTGGTGCGACATCATCTGGGTGCCGGCGAACCCGGACGCCGGGGTGTGCCGGCCGTCGTGCACGGTGACCGGGCCGGTGTTCCAGGTGCCGGTGTGGCCGCCCTGGTCGTAGAGCATCTGGAGGCCGTACTGGACCAGGCCGCGCATCTCCTCGGCGGTCTGGAAACGGTCGTCGGGCTCCTTGGCCAGCGACCGCATGACGAGGCCGTCCAGCTCCGGCGGCGCGCCGTCGCAGACCTCGGAGGGCGGCGTCGGGATGTCCTGGACGTGCTGGTAGACCACCGACAGCGGGGTCTCACCGGTGAACGGCGGCCGCAGCGCGAGGAGTTCGTAGAGCAGGCAGCCCGTCGCGTACAGGTCGGAGCGGTAGTCGACGGCCTTGCCGAGCGCCTGTTCGGGGGAGAGGTACTGCGGCGTGCCCATGACCATGCCGGTCTGCGTCATCGTCGTGGACGCGCCGTGCAGCGCGCGGGCGATGCCGAAGTCCATGACCTTGACGGCGCCGTTGTGCGTGATGATCACGTTCGCCGGTTTGATGTCGCGGTGCACGATGCCGTGCTGATGCGAGTAGGCGAGCGCCTCCAGGACCCCGGAGACGATGATCAGGGCCTGCTCGGGTCCCGGCGCCTCGGCGTTGAGGAGCAGGTCACGGATGGTGCGCCCCTCGACGATCTCCATGACGATGTAGGGGACGCTCTGGCCGCCCACCACGTCCTCGCCGGAGTCGTACACGGCGACGATCGAGTGGTGGTTGAGGCCGGCCACCGACTGGGCCTCGCGCGTGAAGCGGGCCTTGGAGGTGGGGTCCTCGGCGAGATCCGCGCGGAGCAGCTTCACGGCGACGGTCCGCCCGAGGCGCACGTCCTCGGCCGCGAACACCTCGGCCATGCCGCCCCGGCCGAGTCTGCGGGTCAGCCGGTAACGGCCGTCCCCGACCAGTCCGCCGTTACCCCACATCTCCGGCGCATCTGACATACCGCCGCCAGCCGCCTCGGGGTCGGACGGGCCCTGAGCGCGCTGCTGCTGTGCCATCAGTCCTCGCCGTCGTTTCTGCCCGCGGTACGCGCGGTGTTGTCACGGTCTCCGTCGGCCACGCTACAGGCTCGGTGCGCGCCGCCGGTCCGGGACGGGAGCCGCGAACCGCACAGGACGGACCGGCCATCAAATCGTTATCCCGTATCCCGACGCAAATTCCGTGTACCTCCGGTACAGCCTCTGTAACGCTCCCGCGACGCTTCCTTCTCTTACGGTCACGGAACGGGCACCCTGCTTGACGTGTCAGTGCCCTGCGGCAGACTTGGCCGGGAATAGCGGTGTCGATCACCGGCTTTCAGCCGATCACAGACAGCCGATCAGGACAGTGGTGCCCGAGGGCCTGGACCCGAGGGCTTACGGGGGACGCGGAAACATGAGCCAGGACGGCGCGCACGGCCGCTTCGCCGGGAAGTCACTCGCCGGTGGCCGGTATCAGCTGCGTGGCCCGCTCGGCGAAGGTGGCATGGCCTCGGTGCACCTCGCCTACGACTCCGTGCTCGACCGCCAGGTCGCGATCAAGACGTTGCACACCGATCTCGGCCGCGAACAGGCCTTCCGCGAACGGTTCCGCCGCGAGGCGCAGGCGGTGGCCAAGCTCACGCACACCAACATCGTCTCGGTCTTCGACACCGGCGAGGACGACGTCGACGGGACGACGACGCCGTACATCGTCATGGAGTACGTCGAGGGCCGGCCGCTCGGCTCCGTGCTCGACGACGACGTGCGGCAGCTCGGCGCCATGCCCGCCGACCAGGCGCTGCGGGTCACCGCCGATGTACTGGCCGCGCTGGACATCAGCCACGAGATGGGCCTCGTCCACCGGGACATCAAGCCGGGCAACGTGATGGTGACCAAGCGCGGCGTGGTCAAGGTGATGGACTTCGGCATCGCGCGCGCGATCCAGTCCGGGGTCACCTCGATGACGCAGACCGGCATGGTCGTCGGCACCCCGCAGTACCTCTCCCCCGAACAGGCGCTCGGGCGGGCCGTGGACGCGCGGTCCGACCTGTACTCGGTCGGCATCATGCTGTTCCAACTGGTCACCGGGCGGCTCCCGTTCGAGGCCGACTCGGCGCTCGCGATCGCGTACGCGCACGTGCAGGAGGAACCGGGGGTGCCGTCCGCGCTCAACCGGTCGCTGCCGCCCGCCGTGGACGCGCTGATCGCCCGCGCCCTGCGCAAGAACCCCAACGACCGTTTCCCGTCCGCCGTCGCCATGCGCGAGGAGTGCCTGCGCGTCGCCGCGTCCTTCCAGGCGACGGCGCCCAGCATCGTCCCCGGCGCGCCGACCGCGAGCGGCGCGGGCGTCGGCTCCGCGGTCTTCCCGCCGATCGACCAGTCGACACCGGCGCCCCCGGCCCCGACGCCGTACCCGCAGAACCCGTACGCCACCCAGGCCCCGACGCCGCCCGCGGCCTACGGTTACCCGCAGCAGGGCGGCTACCCGACGCCCTCGCCCTACGGCGCCCCGCAGACCCCGCCGCCCTACCACCTCGGCCCACAGCAGACGGCCGTCTCCGGCTCCGGCGGCTCCGGCTCCGGCAGGAGCAGCAGGCCGATGGTCATCGGCTCGACGGTGGTCGCGGTGCTCGCGGTCGGCGGCCTGATCGCCGCCCTGTCCCTCAACGCCAACGGCAGCGACGCCGATGCCAAGGACGGCGGCAGCAGCGCCAGTGCCAGCGCCTCGGCGTCCAAGGCGGCGGATTACCGGGGTCCCGACACCTCGAAGACGATCAAGAAGACCGAGTGCACGGAGCCGGAGGAGTCGTACACCGACGCCGACAAGATCCGGATGCCCGACTTCCGCTTCAAGTACATCAAGTCGGTCCAGGAATGCCTCCAGGCCGCCGGGTGGCACCTGGACAAGAAGGACTACGACGAGAACACCTACGGCCAGGGCGCGGTCATCAACCAGTTCCCGGCCGCCGGCACGGACGTCGACCCGAAGAGCATGCCGGACATCCAACTGGACGTCTCCACGGGCAACCCGTCGTCCTGAACGCCGAGGGCGGCGGGGCGGGGGCCGTGGGGGTGCGGCGGGCGTCCGGCGGCGGGGCCGTGGGCGCGCGGCGGGCGCCTGGCGGCGGTGCCGTGGGCGCGCGGCCGGTGTCCGGCGGCTGGGGTGCTGGTGTACCTACCGGTAGGTGGGGTTGTACCTACTAGTAGGTGGGGTTGTACCTACTAGTACGTCGGCCTGTACCTCCTGGTAGGTACAGGCCTCTCCGTGCTCATGGCCAGCAGACTGGCCTGTACATACCGGTAGGCACCGCTGCAACTACCGGTATGTACGCCTGTACCTACAGGTACGGTCCGCCCACGCGGCCCGTAGCCGGGCCCTCTTCGTCCAGCTCGTGGCCGACGCCCGGGGGCAACGCCCGCCGCATCTGCTCCAACTGCGCCCGCGCGGCCATCTGCTGGGCGAACAGCGTGGTCTGAATCCCGTGGAAGAGCCCCTCAAGCCAGCCGACCAACTGGGCCTGCGCGATGCGCAGTTCCGCGTCACTGGGAGTGCCCTCGTCGGTGAACGGCAGGGAGAGCCGCTCCAACTCCTCGACCAGCTCGGGCGCCAGACCGTCCTCCAGCTCCTTCACCGAACTGGCGTGGATCTCCTTGAGCCGGACCCGGCTCGCCTCGTCCAGGGGAGCGGCGCGCACCTCCTCCAGGAGCTGCTTGATCATGCTGCCGATCCGCATCACCTTGGCCGGCTGCTCGACCATCTCGGTCACCGGGGTCTCGCGGGAGCCCTCGTCCGCGCCGCCACCGATGGCCATACCGTCCTGGCCCACGACCAGGATCTGGGGGTTCTCCGGCGACCTGTCGTTCCTCGGCATCTCCATGCCCTCATTGTCTCGCACCCAGGTATCTCATCATCGCGGTGCCCCCGCGTTCGACCCTCTGGCCGAACCCGGAGTGCCGATCGCCGGGGGCGGGGCGAGCCTGGTGGGGTGATTCCATGGCTGCGCGCGATGCGGGCGACGGGAATGCTGGTGGTGGTCGGATCGACCGCGACCGGGATTCCGTACGGGAATGGACAGGCCCACGCGGCCACGGCGACCTCGACGGTGACGGTGCCCTCGGGGACTACGACGACCTCAACGGCGGCGACCTCGGTGAGGGCGGCCTCGGCGGCGGGGTCGGTGGTGGCGAGCGGTGCGGTGAGGTCGGCGCCGGGGGTGCGGGCGGCCTCGCCGGGGGCGCGGGCGGCTTCGCCGGGTGCTGAGCCGGGTGACGGGAGCGGTGAGGTCGGCGGCCGCTCGGCCCACGCCCACCACCCGGCGTCGGCGGCTCCCCCCGCTCCCCCTGAGCCTCACCAGCCCCGCAAGCCCGCTGCCGCGTCCGATGCCTCCGATGCCGTCGGCCGACCTGGTCCTACCGGCGCTTCCGGCGCTTCCGGCACTTCCGGCGCTTCCGGGCTCGGCAACCGTTCCGCCTCCCCCGTCGCCGAGCCGTCGCGGGCCGGCAGCAGGGCCGGGGAGGGACAGGAGCGGCCCGGCCGGAAGGACACGGAGGACGAGCCCGGCGACGAGGACGACGAGGGTGCGGTGGCCCCGGAGGACGACGCGAGCCCCACGGCGTCGCCCACTGCCCCGTCGGCGACCGCCACGCCGTCCGACGAGGCCGCCGTTCCCCGGGACCCGGGCGCCTCCGACGGGCCCGTCGATCAGAACGCCAGCCAACCCGACGTCGCGAACGAACCCGTGCTGCGCCTCCTGCCTCTGGGCAGCGGCCTCGTCCTGATCGGCCTCGGCCTGGCCCTGGCCTTCCTCGGCCTGCGTCTGCGACGGGGCTAGGTCTCCGGCCAGATCTCCCTACGCCCGCAGCAGGATCTTGCCGATGTGGGCGCTGGATTCCAGCAGGCGGTGGGCCTCGGCGGCGTCGGCGAGCGGGAGGGTGCGGTCGATGACCGGCTTGACCGTGCCGGCCTCGATCAGCGGCCAGACGTGTTCACGCACCGAGGCGACGATCGCGGCCTTCTCCTCCAGCGGGCGCGCCCGCAGCGAGGTGGAGGCGAGGGCGGCACGCTTGGCCATCAGCTTGGTGAGGTTCAACTCGGCCTTCACGCCGCCCTGGAAGCCGATGATGACCAGCCGCCCGTTGACCGCGAGGGCGTCGATGTTGCGGTCCAGGTACTTGGCGCCGATCACGTCGAGGATGACGTCCGCCCCGCCGAACTCCCGTACCGCCTCGACGAAGTCCTGCTCGCGGTAGTTCACCAGCACGTCCGCGCCCAGCTCCCGGCAGGCGGCGAGCTTCTCGTCGGACCCGGCGGTGACCACGACCCGGGCGCCGATCGCCTTGCCGAGCTGGATCGCCATGGTCCCGATGCCCGACGAACCGCCGTGCACGAGCAGGGTCTCGGCCGGTCGGAGATGACAGATCTGGAAGACGTTCGACCAGACCGTCGCGGTCACCTCGGGCAGTGCGGCGGCGGTCACCAGATCGACGCCCTGGGGGACCGGCAGCAGCTGCCCGGCCGGAACGGCGACCTTCTGGGCGTAGCCGCCGCCCGCGAGCAGCGCGCACACCTCGTCGCCGACCGCCCAGCCGGAGACGCCGGGGCCCAACTCGGTGATCCGGCCCGAGCATTCGAGACCGGGGTACGGGGAGGCGCCGGGCGGCGGGTCGTAGAAGCCCTGGCGCTGCATGACATCCGCGCGGTTGACGGCACCGGCCGCCACCTCGACCAGGACTTCGCCCTCGCCGGGCACCGGGTCGGGGACCTTGTCCCACACCAGCGCCTCGGGCCCACCAGGTTCGGGAATCGTGATCGCATACATGGCCGCGACGCTACTCCTCGGACCCGGCCGGGAACGAGAGGTCAGTCCCGGGGGAACGGCCGGGTGTCCGGGGCGACCTGGGTGGCGGGCGAGGCCCGCACGATGGTGATGAGCCGGTCCGTCAACTGGATGGTGCCGACGTCGGGATCGTCGTAGCCGAGGACACGGTGGCCGCGGACGACGCTCACCACGAGGTCGTCCGTCTCCCGTGGCCTGCGGCCGACCTCGGCCTTTATGACGGGGCGTTCGACCATGTCGAGGCCGCTGCCCTGCTGGATCAGATCCTCCATCACCATGCCGGCGGCGGGGCTGAGCACGGAGAGGCCGAGGAGCCGGCCGGCCGCGCTGGCGCTGGTGATGACCGCGTCGGCGCCGGACTGCTTGAGCAGCGGCGCGTTCTCCTCCTCGCGGACGGCGGCGACGATCTTCGCGGTGCGGTTGAGCTGCCGGGCGGTCAGCGTCACCAGCACGGCCGTGTCGTCGCGCTGGGTCGCGATGATGATCTGCCGGGCGCGTTGCAGCTCGGCCCGCTTCAGCACGTCGCTGCGGGTCGCGTCGCCGACCACGCCCGCGTATCCCTCGGCGGTCGCCGCGTCGATCACCTTGGAACTGGGGTCGACCACGACCACCTGTTCCTTCTTCAGCCCCGTCGCGCAGACGGTCTGGATCGCCGAACGCCCCTTCGTGCCGAAGCCGATGACGACGGTGTGGTCCCGCAAGACGGACCTCCAGCGGTTCAGACGCCATTCCTCCCGGGTGCGTTCGGTGAGGACTTCGAGCGTGGTGCCGACCAGGATGATCAGGAAGATCACCCGCAGGGGCGTGATGACGAAGATATTGGTGAGCCGCGCGCCGTCACTGACCGGGGTGATGTCGCCGTAGCCCGTGGTGGAGAGGGTGACGGTGGCGTAGTAGAAGGCGTCGAGGAAGTCGACCGAGCCGTCCGAGTTGTCGGTGTAGCCCTCGTGGTCGACGTAGACGATGACGGCCGTCGCGACCAGCACCAGCAACGCCATCAGCAGCCGCTTGCCGACCTGGCGGATCGGCCGGTCGACGACCTTCCTCGGGAGTTTCACCCGGTGCGTCACGAGGTGCTCGTCGGCCTGCCGGGCGATGGCGTCATGGCCCGGAAGTTTCACGTGAAACACACCCCGATCCCGGCCGGGGCCCAGGGCAGATCGAGGAGTTCCAGCTCCTGACCGGCCCGGGCACCACCCGGTGGTACGACGACGAGACCGTCGGCCGCCGCGATCCCGCGCAGCATGGCCGGGCCGGTGTAGTGCAGCGCGACAGCCGTGTCCCCGTGCAGCACGACCGGCAACAGCCGCGTGTCGTACGGGTGTCCGTGCGCCGCTTCCTGGAGGGGCACCGCGTACGGCTCGGGGGCCGGGCGGGCGGCGAGGGTGCGCAGCAGGGGTTCGGCGAGCGTGAGCAGCCCGGAGACGGCGGCCAGCGGGTTGCCGGGGAGGCCGACGAGGTGCTGGTTCTCCTTGATGCGGGCCAGCAGCATGGGGTGGCCCGGGCGCACCTTGACGCTGTCGACGAGGAGTTCGGCGCCGAGCCGCTCCAAGGTGGGGTGGACGTGGTCGACGGGGCCCGCGGCGGTGCCGCCGGTGGTGACGAGGACGTCGGCGTCGGAGGCGTTGATCGCCCGCAGCAGTGCCTTGGCGTCGTCGCCGATCCGGCGGACGGCGGTGACCTCGGCGCCGAGCGCGCGCAGCCACGGCGGCAGCAGCGGGCCGAGCGCGTCCCGGATCAGCCCGTCGTGCGGCAGCCCTCCGGTGAGCAACTCGTCGCCCAGGATGAGCACGTCGGCCCGGGGGCGCGGGACGACGGTGACCGTGTCGTACCCGGCGGCCGCCGCGAGCCCGAGCACCGCCGGGGTGACGAGGCTGCCGAGGGGCAGCAACTGGTCGCCGGAACGGCACTCCTGGCCGCGTGGGCGGATGTCCTGCCCGTGCTGCACCTCGCGGGCGGCGTGCAGGCGGCCCTTGTCGTCGCCGCGACCGTGTTCGGTGCGCAGCACGGCGGTGGTGTCCGGCGGGATGCGGGCGCCGGTGGCGATGCGGACGGCCTCGCCGTCGGTGAGCGGCGGCTGCTCGGCATGTCCGGCGAGCACGCCCTCGTCCCGCACGTCCCAGGGACCGGGACCGGCGACCGCCCAGCCGTCCATCGCCGAGGTGTCGAAGGAGGGCAGGTCGGTGAGGGCGTCGAGCGGGGCGGCCAGGGTGAGACCGAGGGCGTCGGCGAGCGGCACGGAGACGGGGGAGCGCCGGGCGCCGCCGCGCGCGGCCCGGGCGGCGATCGAACGGGCCCGGGGCCAGGGGGTCGCCCGGTGGTGAGCCTCGTCGCGCCGTTCCGCCGGGCGCGCGGCGGCCTGCGGTGCGGGGGCGGGAACGGCGTCGGGGGCGCCGGGGGCACCGGAGGCGCGGCCGTGGTCCCCCCGCACGAGTGCGAGCGCGTCCTCGATGTCGAGGTCGCCGGGGTCCTCGCCGGTCCTGGCGGAGCGGGCGGTCATCCGGCGTCCGGTCCGGGCGCGGTGTCGGAGGGGGCAGGGGCGGCGGGGGTTTCGGGGGTGTCCTCGTCGGCCCAGCGCAGGGCGAGGGCGGTGGCCTTGCGGGCGGCGTCGGCGACGGCTTCGGGTCCGCCTCCGGCCCGGGCGGCGGCGTAGCCGACGAGGAAGGTGGTCAGTGGCGCCGCGGGCCTCGCGACCCCGTGGGCGGCGTCGCGGGCGAGGTCGAGCAGGACGTCGGTGTCGACGTCGAGGTCGAGCCCCAGCTCGTCCTTGGCTGCGGAAATCCATTCATCCAGCACGTGCCCATGCTCCCTGATGCGTGCCCTGGCGGTGGCGATGTCGTCCCAGGTGTCGCAGTCGAAGGCCGCGACGGTGTCCGGGACGCGGGTGAGGTGGAGCGTGGAGATCAGCTTACGGAGCGGCAGCCCGGCGAGCGGCGCGGGGTCACCGGGAGAGGCCGCGTCGACGAGCCGCCCCAACTCCCGCCGGAGGGCGCCGGTCCGGTACGCCGCCACCAGGGGCTGGTCCCGCCCTTCGGCGTCGACGACCAGGGCGCCGTCGGCACGTCCTTCCCCGGCCGTCCGCAGGGTCGTCAACAACCGCCGCACCGTGGCCTTTTCGAGGAACGGCAGGTCCGCCGACAGCACGACGACATGCGCGGCGGTGATGTGTCGCAGACCGGCGTCGAGGGCGGCGACGGGGCCCGCGCCGACCGGGCCCTCGCGGGTCCAGCGCACCGGGCGGACGGTGGGGCGCGGGTCGGCGACGACGACGGCGGTGCGGGCGTCGGCGCAGGCCGCGAGGACCCGGTCGAGCAGCGCGCGCCCGCCCACCCGGACGCCGGGCTTGTCCGCGCCGCCGAGCCGCCGAGCCGCGCCCCCGGCGAGCACGACCACGTCGTAACCGGCGTCCGCGGACAACTCCTGCGAGGTCATCCCCCGAGTATGCGGGCCGTCAGCCTCCCCCGGGACGCGTGTCCGTCACCCGGTCACACCGTGCGCAACAGCACCGCCGGCTGCTCCACACAGTCCGCGACGTACCGCAGGAAACCGCCCGCCGTACCGCCGTCGCAGACCCGGTGGTCGAAGGTGAGCGACAACTGCACGACCTGCCGCACCGCCAACTCGCCCTCGTGCACCCACGGCTTGGGCGCGATACGGCCGACGCCCAGCATCGCGGCCTCGGGGTGGTTGAGGATCGGCGTGGAGCCGTCGACGCCGAACACCCCGTAGTTGTTCAACGTGAAGGTGCCGCCGGTGAGTTCCCGTGGGGTGAGCGTCCCGGCGCGGCCCGCCTCGGTGAGCCTCGCGAACTCCGCCGACAGCGACTCGGCGTTGCGCGCGTGCGCGTCCCGGACGACCGGCACGACCAGTCCGCGTTCGGTCTGCGCGGCGAACCCGAGGTGCACGTGGGGCAGCAGGACGACCTCCCGCGCCGCCGGGTCCACCGTCGAGTTCAGCTCGGGGTAGCGGGCCAGGGCGGCGGTGCAGACCCGGGCCAGCAGCGCGAGGAGCGAGATCTTCGGGCCCCCCGCCGCGTTCATGGCGCCGCGCGCCCGCAGGAACTCCGTCGCGTCGGCGTCCACCCAACACGTGGCGTCCGGAATCTCCCGCCGACTCCGGGCCAGCTTGTCGGCGACGGCACCGCGAACTCCCTTGAGCGCAACGCGCGTCGGCACGGCAGCGGCGGCACCGACCGGCGCGGCCACGTCGGCGGAAGAAACCCCACCGGAGGAAACGGCCGCCGCCGACACAGCCGTTGCCCCACCCACTGAGACAGCCGCTGCCCCACCCACCGAACCGACAGTCGATGCGACCGCCGAACCAGCCCCCGCACCAGCACCAGCACCAGCACCAGCACCAGCACCCAACGCCCGTTCCACATCCGCCCGCAGGATCAGCCCGTCGGGACCGGACCCGGCGAGCCCGCGCAGATCGAGCCCGTTCTCCCGAGCGAGCCTCCGCACCAGCGGCGAGATGACGGCGACGGGCCCGTCCTCAACGGCGCCCCCGTCGACGCCCGCCACCGAAGCAACGCCCCCGACAGCCCCGTTGACGACCGCGTCGGCCCTGTTGGAGGCCCCGTCGGCCGAAGCGCCCCCGCCCACGGAGGCGCCCCCGCCCGCCGAAGTCCCCCCAGCCGCAGTCCCGTTGACCCCCTCGCCGCCCGCGCTTCGGGTGCTTCCCGCCGGCTCGCCCGCCCGCACTCTCCGGCGCCGGGCCGGTGGCGCTCCGGTGCCGTAGCCCACCAGCACGTTCCCCGAGGTCTCCGTGTCCGGCGTGGAGGTCGGCGGGGTGGGGGGCGTCGGGGTCGGCGCGTCCACTGCCACCGTCAACAGCGCGGCGCCGACCGGCAGTTCCGCCCCCTCCTCGCCGAAGCGGGCCGTGACGACGCCGCCGTAGGGGCAGGGCACCTCGACCATCGCCTTGGCCGTCTCGACCTCGACGACCGGCTCGTCGATCGCGACGACGTCCCCGACCCGCACCAGCCAGCGCACGATCGTCGCCTCGGTGAGCCCCTCCCCGAGGTCGGGGAGCCTGAACTCCAGCACCTGCGCCATCAGCCCTCGCCCTCCCACTGCAATCGCGCCACGGCGTCCAGAATCCGGTCGACGCCGGGCAGATGGTGCCGCTCCAGCATCGGCGGCGGGTACGGGATGTCGAACCCGGCCACCCGCAGCACCGGCGCCTGAAGGTGGTGGAAGCAGCGCTCGGTGACCCGGGCCGCGATCTCCCCGCCCGGTCCGCCGAACCCGCCCGACTCGTGCACGACGACCGCGCGCCCGGTCCGCCGTACCGAGGCGCAGACCGTCTCGTCGTCGAACGGCACCAGGGAGCGCAGGTCGACGACTTCGAGGTCCCAGCCCTCCGCCCGGGCCGCCTCGGCCGCTTCGAGACAGACGGGCAGCGAGGGCCCGTACGTGATGAGCGTGGCGCTGCGCCCGGAACGCCGCACCACGGCCCGTCCGATGGGTTCAACGGCCGACGGCTCCTCGGAGTTCCAGGAATCCTTCGACCAGTACAGCCGCTTGGGTTCCAGAAAGACCACCGGGTCGTCGGAGGCGATCGCGGCCCGCAGCAGCCCGTACGCGTCGGCGACCGTGGCCGGGGTGACGACGTGCAGGCCCGGGGTGGCCATGTAGTACGCCTCGGAGGAGTCGCTGTGGTGCTCGACCCCGCCGATGCCGCCGCCGTAGGGGACACGGACGGTGAGCGGCAGGGGCATCGCCCCGCGCGTGCGGTTGCGCATCCGGGAGACATGGCTGATCAGCTGCTCGAAGGCCGGGTAGGCGAACGCGTCGAACTGCATCTCCACCACCGGGCGCAGCCCGTACATGGCCATGCCGACGGCGGTGCCGAGGATGCCGGCCTCGGCGAGCGGGGTGTCGGTGCAGCGGTCCTCGCCGAACTCCTCGGCGAGCCCGTCGGTGACCCGGAAGACGCCGCCGAGGGTGCCGACGTCCTCGCCCATGACGTGCACGGCCGGGTCGGCGGCCATGGCGTCCCGCAACGCGCGCGTGAGGGCCTGCGCCATGGTGGCCGGCTTGCGGGCGACGGTCGTCATCGGTGCGCGCCTTCCTGCTCCGCCGCCAGCTCCGCGCGCAACTGGGCCTGCTGGGCGCGCAGTTGCGGGGTGGGTTCGGTGTAGACGTGGGCGAAGAGGTCCATGGGGTCGAGGGGCGGGTCCTGGTTCATGCGGGTGCGCAGGTCGGCGGCCATCGTCTCGGCGGCCGCGCGGGCGGCCTCGATTCCGGCGTCGTCGAGGAGGCCGCGTCCGGTCAACTCCCGTTCCAGGAGGGCGAGAGGGTCGTGCGCGCGCCAGGCCTCGACCTCGGCGTCCCCGCGGTAGCGCGTCGCGTCGTCGGCGTTGGTGTGCGCCTCCAGGCGGTAGGTGATCGCCTCGACCAGCGTGGGACCGCCGCCCTCGCGCGCGTGCCGCACGGCGTCGCCGAGGACCTGGTGCACGGCGACCACGTCGTTGCCGTCGACCAGGCGTCCCGGCATGCCGTAGCCGACGGCCTTGTGGGCCAGCGACGGGGCCGCGGTCTGCTTGGCGAGCGGCACGGAGATGGCGAAGCCGTTGTTCTGGACGAGGAAGACGACCGGCGCCTGCCAGACGGCCGCGAAGTTCAGCGCCTCGTGGAAGTCGCCCTCGCTGGTGCCGCCGTCGCCGACCAGGGCGAGGGCGACCACGTCGTCGCCCTTGAGGCGGGCGGCGTGCGCGAGGCCGACGGCGTGCGGGAGTTGGGTGGCCAGCGGCGTGGAGAGCGGGGCCACCCGGTGCTCACGTGGGTCGTAGCCGGTGTGCCAGTCGCCGCGCAGCAGGGTGAGCGCCTGGACGGGGTCGAGGCCCCGGGCGACGGCGGCGAGGGTGTCGCGGTAGCTGGGGAAGAGCCAGTCGTGCTCCTTGAGGATGAGCGCGGCGGCGATCTCGCAGGCCTCCTGGCCGGTGCTGGAGGGGTAGACGGCGAGGCGGCCCTGTTTGGTGAGGGCGGTGGCCTGCGTGTTGAAGCGGCGTCCGCGCACCAGCTCGGCGTGCAGGCGGCGCAGCAGATCCGGGTCGACGTCCGCGACGGCGTCGGTGCCGAGGACGCGATGAGGCTCGGTGTCGGGCAGCAGCGGCGCGGGGTCCGTGCGGGGCTGCCAGGCGGGCGGCGGCGACGGGTGGTACGCGCCGCGCTGCTCCAGGACCGTCATGACGGCACCTCCTCGTGGGAGCGGCTTCGGGCGCGCCACGGGTGTGACGCGCCTCACCTACCGATTGTTCGGTCGTCGGCACATTTTGGCTACAGGCACCTCGGGGCTGTGGACAAACGGTTCTCCACAACCTGGAATGAACGCACTACGTCCATGGTAGGGAGGCGGGGGGACATGGCACCTGAACAAATGGCCGACCACGCGGAGACCGGGAGCGCCCCGCCGCCCGCGCGCCCGCTCGACGCGATCGACCTCGACATCCTGCGGATGCTCCAGGCGGACGGCCGCGCCTCGATACGGTCGGTGGCCGAACGGGTCCATGTCTCGCGGGCCAACGCCTACGCGCGCATCAACCGCCTCATCGAGGACGGCGTCATCCGTGGCTTCGGCGCCCGCGTCGACCATGAAAGGGCCGGTCAGGGCACCTCGGCATACGTCAGCCTGAAGATCGTCCAGAACTCCTGGCGGACCGTGCGCGAGCAGCTGAGACAGTTGCCGGGGGCCTCCCACATCGCCCAGGTGGGCGGCGATTTCGATGTGCTGCTGCTGGTGCACACGCCGGACAACAGGGCGCTGCGCGAGCTGGTCCTCACCCGGCTCCAGGCGATGCCCGAGGTGCTCAGCACGCGCACGTTGCTGGTCTTCGAGGAAGAGGACCTGGACCCGCAGATCTGACCGCCCCGCCCCCGCGACAGCCGCCTCCAAGCCCCCGGACCGGGCTCACCCGTCCGCGCGCAGCCCTCCGAAGACCAGCCGTACGACCGCCTCGGCCACCTCGCGCTCGCCCATCCCCCGGACCTCGGGCCGGTACCACTCGACGATGGAGTTGATCATGCCGAAGACCAGCCGGGTCGCGAGCCGCACCTCCACGTCGGCGCGGACGTCGCCCTCGGCGGCGGCCGCCGCGAGCAGTTCGGCCACCCGGTGGTCGAACTCGCGGCGCCGCTCCAGCGCCCACCGCTCGGTGTCGGTGTTGCCGCGCACCCGCAGCAGCAGCGTCACATAGGGCAGCTCGGCGAGCAGCACCTCGACCATCCGCCGCACGACGTACTCCAGACGCCCGGCGGCGTCGCCCACGCGCGCGTGCTCCTCGTCGAGAATCCCGAAGAGCCCGTCGAGGGCCCGGCTGACGGCCCGGCGCAGCAGCTCCTCCTTGCCGGCCACATGGTGGTAGATCGACGACTTGGAGATGCCGGCCGCCTTGGAGAGGTGCTCCATGGAGGTGCCGTCGTAGCCGCGTTCGATGAAGACCTGGACGGCGACGGAGAGCAGCGTCTCGGGGGTGTAGGTGTCGCGCTTGGCGGTGGTCATGAGGTGCCGCCCTCCCGTTTGTCGGTGGCGTACGCGTGCCGGTAGAGCGCCAGGGACGGCGCGTAGCGCCCCGAGGGGTCGCGCAGATGGAGGTCGTCGAGGAGGCCGTAGGCCCAGTTGCGGCCGAGTTTCCGGCTCCATTCGAAGGGGCCGAGGGGGTAGTTGACGCCGAGGCGCATCGCGGTGTCGATGTCCTCCTCGGTGGCCACGCCCTTGGCGACGGCGTCGTGCGCGAGGTCGACGATCCGGGCGACCGTCCGCGCGACGATCATGCCGGGGACGTCACCGATGACGCTGACGTCCTTGCCGAGCGCCTGGAAGAGGCCGGTGGCCTCGGCGAGGGTGGCGGGGGAGGTGTCCTGGGAGGCGGAGAGGGCGATGCGGCCGGCCCGGCGGTAGTCCAGGGCGAGATCGAAGTAGACGACGTCGCGGAACTCCACGGAGGTCTGCCCGTCGGCGAGCGCCAGATGGCCGCCGCCGGGCAGCACCAGGCGGCTGCCGTGGTCCTCGTCCTCCTCGCGGACCGGGATGCCCGCCTCGCGGATCAGCGCGACCAGGTCGGCGGCGGGGCCGAGGTCGCCCTCGACGACGACGTGAGCGGGCCGTCGCGCGGGCTCGGCGGTGTGCGGCTCGGCGGGCTCGGCGCCGTCGCCGTACTCGTACCAGCCCTGGCCGGTCTTGCGGCCGAGGCGGCCGGACTCGACGAGGCGGCGCTGGGCGAGGGACGGGCTGAACCGCACGTCCTGGAAGAAGGAGTTCCACACCGAGTGGGTGACGGATTCGTTGACGTCCTGGCCGATCAGGTCGGTCAGTTCGAACGCGCCCATCCGGAAGCCGCCGCACTCGCGCAGCACGGCGTCGATGGTGGCCGGGTCGGCGCCCTGGGCCTCGTGGACCGCGAACGCCTCGGCGTAGAAGGGCCGGGCGATGCGGTTGACGATGAAGCCCGGGGTGTCCGCGCAGGCGACCGGCGTCTTGCCCCACGCGCGTGCCGTCTCGTACGCGCGCGTGACCGACGTGACGTCACCGGCGTACCCGGAGACCACCTCGACCAGCGGCAGCAGCGGGGCGGGGTTGAAGAAGTGCAGGCCGACGAGGCGGCCGGGGTTGCGCAGGGCGCCGCCGACGGCGGTCACCGACAGGGACGAGGTGTTGGTGGCGAGCAGACAGCCCTCGCCGACGATGTCCTCCAGCTGCCGGAACAGCTCCTGTTTGACGTCCAGCCGCTCCACGACGGCCTCGACGACGAGGGCGCAGTCGGCGAGGTCGGTCAGGTGCGCGGCGGGCAGCAGCCGTCGCCGCGCCCCGTCGCGTTCGGCGGGGGTGAGCCGGTCCTTGGCCACCAGCCGGTCGAGCCGGGCGGTGATCGCGTCGACGGCCCGCCCGGCCTGACCGGCGACGGAGTCGTACAGCCGAACGGCGTGACCGGCGGCCAGCGCCACCTGGGCGATGCCCTGCCCCATGGTGCCGGTGCCCACGACGGCCACGGGGCTGCTGAGGTCCAGTGCTGTCATGGCCGCGATCCTCCCGCACAAGGTTTTCCACAGATGCGGCGGTCCCCCTTGTCCCGACCGATCGTTCGGTTACTCTAACTCTGTCCGGCTGTTTCCGCCCAGGTCATGAGCTCGAAGAAGAGTTCTCCAGACGAGGAGTTGGTCCCGCATGGCCGCCGAACCGTCCGCCCACGCGCTGATCGCCGAGCACCGGCCCACGCTCGACCAGGCGCTGGAGGCGATCCGTACGCGCGCGTACTGGTCCCCGCATCCCGAACACCCCAAGGCCTACGGCGAGCACGGCAGTCTGGACGCGGCCGCGGGCAAGGCCGCCTTCGACGCCCTGCTGGGCACCCGCCTCGACCTCGGCCAGCCCGGCACCGACGACTGGACGGGCGCGGAGGTCTCGCCCTACGGCATCGAGCTGGGCGTGACGTACCCGCACGCCGACCCGGATGTGCTGCTGCCCGCGATGCGAGCCGGTCAGGGCAGGTGGCGGGAGGCGGGCGCGGAGGTCCGCGCGGTGGTCTGCCTGGAGATCCTGAAGCGGATCAGCGACCGCACCCATGAGTTCGCGCACGCGGTCATGCACACCAGCGGCCAAGCCTTCATGATGGCGTTCCAGGCAGGCGGCCCGCACGCGCAGGACCGGGGTCTTGAGGCGGTGGCGTACGCGTACGCGGAGCAGGTCCGCACCCCGGGCAGCGCCGAGTGGTCCAAGCCGCAGGGCAAGCGCGACCCGCTGGAGCTGACCAAGACGTTCACCCCGGTCCCGCGCGGCATCGCGCTGCTGATCGGCTGCAACACCTTCCCGACGTGGAACGGCTTCCCCGGCCTGTTCGCCTCCCTCGCCACCGGCAACGCGGTCCTGGTGAAGCCGCACCCGCGCGCGGTGCTGCCGCTCGCGCTGACCGTGCGCATCGCGCGCGAGGCGCTCGCCGACGCGGGCTTCGACCCGAACCTGGTGGCGCTGGCCGCCGAGCGCCCCGGCGAGGGCATCGCCAAGACCCTCGCGGTCCGCCCCGAGATCAGGATCGTCGACTACACCGGCTCGACGGCTTTCGGTGACTGGCTGGAGGCCAACGCCCGTCAGGCGCAGGTCTACACGGAGAAGGCGGGCGTCAACACGGTCGTCGTCGAGTCGACCGGCGACTACCGGGGGATGCTCGCCAACCTGGCGTTCTCGCTCTCCCTGTACAGCGGCCAGATGTGCACGACCCCGCAGAACCTACTGATCCCCCGCGACGGCATCCGTACCGAGGACGGGCCGCGCACCTTCGACGAGGTGGTGGCCGACCTCGCCCGCGCGGTCGACGGCCTGCTCGGCGACGACGCGCGCGCCAACGGCCTGCTGGGCGCGCTGGTCAACCCGGACGTGAAGGCCCGCCTGGAGGCCGCGGCCGGTCTCGGCGAAGTCGCCCTGGCCTCACGGGAGATCACGAACCCCGAGTTCCCCGGGGCGACCGTGCGCAGCCCGCTGATCGTCACGGTGGACGGCGCCAAGCCCGACGACGAGGCCGCGTTCATGAGCGAGTGCTTCGGCCCGGTCTCCTTCGCCGTCGCCGTGGACTCGGCGGCCGACGCGGTGGAGCTGCTGCGGCGCACGGTCCGTGAGAAGGGCGCGATGACGGTCGGCGCGTACACCACGGACCCGGAGGTGGAGCGGGCCGTCGAGGAGGTCTGCCTCCAGGAGGCGGCCCAGCTGTCGCTGAACCTGACGGGCGGGGTGTACGTCAACCAGACGGCCGCCTTCTCCGACTTCCACGGCTCGGGCGGCAACCCGGCGGCCAACGCGGCCCTCACGGACGCCGCGTTCGTCGCGAACCGCTTCCGCGTCATCGAGGTCCGCCGGCCCGCGTAGCGGCCCTCAGAGGGTCGCGGCGCTCCAGTGGTACAGCGTCATGGCCACGCTGGTCGCGAGGTTGTAGCTGGAGACCTGGGGCCGCATCGGCAGCGCCAGCAGCCGGTCGGCACGCGCGCGGAGGGCACCGGACAGCCCGCTGCGCTCGGAACCGAAGGCGAGGACGGCGTCGTCCGGGAGCGTGACGCCCCGGATGTCGTCGCCCTCGGGGTCCAGCGCGAACAGCGGCCCACCCGGCAGCTCCGCCACCTCCAGGCGCTCCACGGCGGTCGCGAAGTGCAGCCCGGCCCCGGCCCGCACCACCGTCGGATGCCACGGGTCGAGGGTGCCGGTGGTGACGACACCGGTCGCCCCGAACCCGGCGGCGAGCCGGATCACGGCGCCCGCGTTGCCGAGGTTGCGCGGGTTGTCGAGGACGACGACGGGCGCGGTCCGCGACAGCCGCGCCAGCGTCCCGAGCTGCGCGGCGCGGGAGGGCCGTACGGCGAGGGCGGCGACGGCTGTGGGATGCGGGCGCGGCACCAGCGCCGTGTACGTCGCCTGCGGCACCTCGGTGAGGAGCGCGGCCAGCGTGTCGCGCACGTCGGGGGCGAGGTCGTCGGCGAGATCGAGGGTGGCCGTCCGGTCGGTGGTGACCGCCACCGGGATGTCGGCACCGAAGCGCACGGCATGCTTGAGGGCGTGGAAGCCGTCGAGCAGGACGGCGGTGTCGGCGCGCTGGTGCCAGACGCTCACGGGGTCGGTCATGGCGTGCAGCCTACGTGCGCGTGGATGGCGGGTCCGCGGCCACCGTGGCCTCGGCCGAGCGCGGTGCGGGCACCGCCGCCCGGCCGCCGCGCCGGTCAGGAACGGCGCCCCGCGCGCGTGCCGCCCAGCCGCCGAGGCGGCGCAGGAACGACGTCGGCAGGAAGACGGCGTCCGCCGCGATCATCGCCAGCGAGAAGAACGGCAGCCCGAGGACGACAGCGATCACGGCGTGCTCAACCATCATCAGCGCGAGCAGGACGTTCTTGACCCGCCGGTTGAAGAGTGTGAACGGGAAGGCGACCTGCACGATCACCGTCCCGTAGGTGACCAGCATGACCACGGTGCCGCTGCCTGCGAGCAGGTCGGCGAGGGCGGGCCAGGGGGAGAAGTAGTCCAGGTGCAGCGGGTAGTAGACGGCGGTGCCGTCCTGCCAGCGGGTGCCCTGGATCTTGTACCAGCCGGCCGTCGCGTAGATCAGACAGGCCTCGGCCATGATCACCAACAGGGCGCCGTTGTGCGCGACGTCGGTGATCACGTCCAGCAGAATCCGCGGCTCACGCCCCGTGGCCCGCCGTTCGACGATCCACCGCACCGCCACGCCCAGCCAGACCAGGTAGAGGATCACCGGCACGGTCGGATCGGTGTCGTCGAGGAGGCCCCCCGAGGTGGCGACGACCAGCACGAAGCCGAGGACGACCCACAGCGCGGGTCCGACGCGATCGGTGACCTGCTCGCCCCGCGCGCGTGCGTCCCGCGCGCGAGAGGCCCGGCGGGCGTCCAGCGACCAGACCTGGCCGCAGCGCGTGAACACCAGGTAGATCGCCATCAGATGCAGGACGTTGTCGCCGCCGTCGCCCATGAAGATGCTGCGGTTCTGTAGCGACAGCACGCCGACCATGAACAGCACGGACAGCGTGCGGGTGCGCCAGCCGAGCAGCAGCAGCGCGGCGGTGACCACCGCGAACAGGTACACCGCCGTGAACCAGCCCTGCGCATCCGACCACATCAGCACCGTGAAGGCGTGATTGCCCGCGATCAGCTGCTGCGCCAGATCCCAGTCCCAGGGGCCGTCCGGGCCGTACAACTCCTGCCGGTGCGGGAACTCGCGCACCAGGAACAGCAGCCAGGTCGCGCTGAACCCGATCCGGATCACGGCACTCTGGTAGGGCCCGAGCGCGGACCCGGTGACGCGGGCGATGGCGGCGGAGACCGACGCGGCGAATCGGTTCACTGGGCGCTCCCGTCGTCGTCCGTCACCGGCCACCAGGGCAGCATCCGGTACATCGGCTGGTCGGAGACCTTCTCGTCGCTCCAGGGGGGCGGCGGCACGTTGGTGGTGCGCGAGCGCACCTGGACGCGCTGCACGGTGCCGCCCCGGCCGGCCGCGTCGTCGCGTGCCAGCCGCAGCAGCACGATGCGCCGCAGATACGTCTCGGAGAGCGCGCCGCGCCGACCGGTGGGGCGGTTGTCCGCGCCGTGCGTGGAGACGAAGAAGTCCCAGGCGCGGCGCAGTTCGTTCTGGTCGGTGTGGCTGGGCAGCAGGTTGCCGTCAATGGCCCGGCCGTCCTGCGCCGACAGGTCGTACCAGCCGGTGGTGCGCACCACGCCGTCCGCCGTGCCGACATCGGCGCGCACCTGCACGGAGATGTTCTGCTGCAACGGATTCGGCGCGAACAGCTTCCAGTTCTGCTCGAACTCCGGGTACACCCAGTCGTCGATCGCCTTGCCGTGCTGCTTCGTCAGCGTGTTCGAGGGCGCGACATGGAGAAAGATCATCCCGAGGTGGACGCAGACGGTCACGGCGACGACGGCGAGCGCCAGCGCGGCCCCGACCTGGTAACGGGGGGAGAGCGCGGCCACCCCGGTGCGGGGCGGCTCGGCGGGGGCCGGTTCGACGGGCTCGGCGGCGGGCTCGGCGGCGGGCTCCGGGGGCGAGGGCGCCGGTTGGACGGGGAGGCCGGGGTCGCGCGTCCGCTCCGCCCCCGTGTCGTACGCGTCCATTCCGCCCCGTCTCCCGATCCGGTCCGTCGGCCGTCCGCCGCTCTCGCACGGGAACGGTACTCAGGCCGGGCCGTGCTTCACAGCCCCCGCGGACAGCCCGGGCAACGCCCGCCGAGGTCGACCCCGACGAGTTATCCACAGCGGTTGACACCTTACGACGCCCGACCCACCATGGAATCGCACGAACCGAACGATCGGTCGGGAGCAGAGTTCCGGACCCAGCCCAGGTCGAGGGGGACCGCATGGCGACAGCAGCGGCGCACGAGACGTACACCGGCGAGGAGACCGCCGACCCCGGTGCCTACCAGCGCGCCTTCGACGCCGCCGTGGCCGCCGACGAGCGCATCGAGCCACGCGACTGGATGCCGGACGCCTACCGCGCCACCCTCGTGCGACAGATGGCCCAGCACGCCCACTCGGAGATCATCGGCATGCAGCCGGAGGCCAACTGGATCACGCGCGCGCCCTCGCTGCGCCGCAAGGCCATCCTGATGGCCAAGGTCCAGGACGAGGCGGGCCACGGCCTGTATCTGTACAGCGCCGCCGAGACCCTCGGCACCGGCCGCGACGAGCTGCTGGACAAGCTGCACTCCGGCCGCCAGAAGTACTCCTCGATCTTCAACTACCCGACGCTGACCTGGGCCGACGTCGGCGCGATCGGCTGGCTGGTGGACGGCGCCGCGATCACCAACCAGGTCCCGCTGTGCCGCTGCTCCTACGGTCCGTACGCGCGCGCGATGGTGCGGATCTGCAAGGAGGAGTCCTTCCACCAGCGCCAGGGCTACGAGCTGCTCCTCGCCCTCAGCCGGGGCACCCCCGAGCAGCACGCGATGGCGCAGGACGCGGTGGACCGCTGGTGGTGGCCGTCTCTGATGATGTTCGGCCCGCCCGACGACGAGTCGGCGCACTCCGCCCAGTCGACGGCGTGGAAGATCAAGCGCCACTCCAACGACGAGCTGCGCCAGCGCTTCGTCGACATCTGCGTCCCGCAGGCCGAGTCGCTCGGCCTCACCCTCCCCGACCCCGACCTGCGGTGGAACGACGCGCTGGGACGGCACGACTTCGGCCCGATCGACTGGACGGAGTTCCGCGAGGTCCTCAAGGGCAACGGCCCGTGCAACGACCAACGGCTCGCCCAGCGCAGGCAGGCCCACGAGGACGGCGCCTGGGTCCGCGAGGCCGCCGCCGCGTACGCGGCCAAGCACACCGACCCGACAGCGGACGCGGCACAAGGAGCACGGGCATGACCGACACCGACTGGCCGCTGTGGGAGGTCTTCGTACGCTCCCGCCGGGGCCTCGCGCACACCCACGCCGGCAGCCTGCACGCGCCGGACGCGGAGTTCGCCCTGCGCAACGCGCGTGACCTGTACACGCGGCGCGGCGAGGGCGTCTCGATCTGGGTCGTCCCGTCGGCCTCGGTCACCGCCTCCTCGCCGGACGAGAAGGACCCGTTCTTCGAGTCCGCCTCCGACAAGCCCTACCGGCACCCGACGTTCTACGAGATCCCGGACGGGGTGAAACACCTGTGACCGCCACCACCGCGACGACGACGGCCGCCCTCGCCCTCGGGGACGACGCCCTGATCCTCTCCCACCGCCTGGGCGAGTGGGCGGGCCGCGCGCCCGTGCTGGAGGAGGAGGTCGCCCTCGCCAACATCGCCCTGGACCTGCTGGGCCACGCCCGGGTCCTGCTGTCGACGGCAGGCGACGAGGACGACCTCGCCTACCTCCGCGAGGAACGCGCCTTCACCCACCTCCAGCTGGTCGAGCAGCCCAACGGCGACTTCGCCCACACCATCGCCCGCCAGCTCTACTTCTCCACCTACCAGCATCTGCTGTACGAGCAACTCGCCGCCGGTACCGGCGAGTTCGCGGGCCTCGCGGCGAAGGCCGTCAAGGAGGTCGCCTACCACCGCGACCACGCCGAGCAGTGGACGCTGCGGCTCGGCGACGGCACGGACGTCAGCCACGCGCGGATGCGGGCCGGGTGCGAGGCGCTGTGGCGGTTCACCGGCGAGATGTTCCAGCCGGTCGACGGCCTAGACGTAGACACCGACGCGCTGCACTCCGCGTGGCGCGCATCGGTCGGCGCGATCCTGCGCCGGGCCACCCTGCCGGTCCCCGAGGGCCCCGACTCCGGCGCGTGGACGGCCGGTGCGGGACGACAGGGCCTGCACACCGAGCCCTTCGGGCGGATGCTCGCCGAGATGCAGCACCTGCACCGCAGCCACCCGGGGGCGTCATGGTGACGGCCACCGCCCTGGAGGCACGGCTGCTGGCCCTCGCCGGTTCGGTGCCGGACCCCGAGCTGCCCGTGCTGACCCTCGCCGAGCTGGGCGTGGTCCGCGCGGTGCATCTGCACGGCACCGACGCGGCCGAGGTCGAGCTGACCCCCACCTACACCGGCTGCCCGGCGATCGAGGCGATGTCGGCGGACATCGAACGACTGCTGCACGCCCACGGGATGACCGAGGTCACCGTGCGCACGGTCCTCGCGCCCGCCTGGTCGACGGACGACATCACCGACGAAGGCCGCCGCAAGCTAAGGGAGTTCGGCATAGCGCCCCCGCGCGTCCGCGCCGCCTCGGAGCCGGTCCCCCTCACCCTGGGCCCCACCCACACCCGCACCGGAACCCCGACGCAGGCCCTCCCGGCGCCGACGCTGCCCCCCGTGCCCTGCCCGCACTGCGGCAGCACCGACACCGAGCTGCTCAGCCGCTTCTCCTCCACCGCGTGCAAGGCGCTGCGCCGCTGCCTGGCCTGCCGTGAACCCTTCGACCACTTCAAGGAGTTGTGATGGCCCGCTTCCATCCCCTCCCGGTGGCGGCGGTCGACCGGCTCACCGACGACTCCGTCGCCCTCACCCTCACCGTCCCCGAGGACCTGCGCGCGCAGTACCGCCACGCCCCCGGCCAGCACCTCGCCGTGCGCCGCACCGTCGAGGACGCCGAGGTCCGCCGCACCTACTCCATCTGCTCCCCGGCCCCCGCCCCCGACGCCACCGGCCCGGCCACCCTGCGGATCGGGGTGCGGCTGGTGGAGGGCGGCGCGTTCTCGACGCACGCGCTCAAGGAGATCAACGTCGGCGACGAGGTGGAGGTGATGACCCCGGCCGGCCGCTTCACCCTCGACCCCGCACCCGGCCTGTACGCGGCGATCGTCGGCGGCAGCGGCATCACGCCGGTCCTGTCGATCGTCTCGACCCTCCTCGCCCGGGAGCCCGAGGCCCGGTTCTGCCTGATCCGCAGCGACCGGACGACGGCGTCGACGATGTTCCTGGAGGAGGTCGCCGACCTCAAGGACCGCTACCCGCGCCGCTTCCAGCTGGTCACGGTGCTCTCCCGGGAGGAACAGCAGGCCGGACTGCCCTCCGGACGGCTCGACCGGGAGCGCCTGACCGGGCTGCTGCCCGCGCTGCTTCCGGTGGCGGCGGTGGCGGGCTGGTTCCTGTGCGGGCCGTTCGGCCTGGTGCAGGGCGCCGAGCGGGCGCTGCGCGAGATCGGCGTCCCCCGCGCCCGCATCCACGAGGAGATCTTCCACGTCGACACCGCCGCCGCGCCGTCGGCCACCCCGGCCCCCGCGCACAGCACGGTGACCGCCCGCCTCGACGGCCGCGCCGGTACCTGGCCGGCCCAGACGGGCGAGTCCGTCCTCGACACCGTCCTGCGCAACCGTTCCGACGCCCCGTACGCCTGCAAGGGCGGCGTCTGCGGCACCTGCCGCACCTTCCTGGTCTCCGGCGAGGTCCGCATGGACCGCAACTTCGCCCTGGAACCGGAGGAGACGGCGGCGGGTTATGTCCTGGCCTGCCAGTCCCACCCGGTGACGGAGAAGGTGGAGGTCGACTTCGACCGGTAGAAACACCGCCCCCGAACCGAAAAGAAGCCCCCACCACCGGAACCACAACAGTCACCGGCCACCGGCCACCGGAGCCAGAACAGGCACCGGCCACCGGGCACCGGGCACCAGTCACCAGTCACCGAAGCCAAGCACCCGCCACCGGAGCCAGAACAGTCACAGGCCACCGGAGCCAGGACCGTCACCCGGCATCGGAGCCGAGCCAATCACCCGGCACCCAGCACCCAGCACCCGGCGTCCTGCGCCCGAAGGCCGGAAAGCCCAGCTCCCCCGCACCGCGAGACGAACCCGAACTCCCGCCCGCCGCAAGGCGAACGCACGTCACGCGCCCGCCCCGCACGCACCCCGTGCTCCCCGTACTCGTCAGACGACGACGCCGGTCGCGCCCTCGTCCGTCACCACGGGTCGGCCCGCCGCCGCCCACAGCTGCATGCCGCCGTCGACGTTCACCGCGTCGATGCCCTGCTGCACCAGATACATCGTGACCTGGGCGGAACGGCCGCCGGAGCGGCAGATGACGTTCACCCGGCCGTCCTGCGGGGCGGCCTCGGTCAGCTCGCCGTACCGGGCCACGAACTCACTGATGGGGATGTGCAGGGCCCCTTCGGCATGGCCCGCCTGCCACTCGTCGTCCTCGCGGACGTCCAGCAGGAAGTCGCCGTCCTTGAGGTCACCGACCTCGACCGTGGGCACACCAGCTCCGAATTGCATGTCCCTGACGCTACCCGACCCGGGCGGCGCCACACCCGCCTACCCGAGCAGTGCGGCCAGCTCTTCCTCGCGCGCGGCGACCTGGGCGAGCAGCTGCTCGGCGATCTCTTCCAGCAGCTGGTCGGGGTCGTCGGGGGCGAGCCGCAGCATGGAGCCGATCGCGCTCTCCTCCATCTCCTTGGCGACCAGGGTGAGCAGTTCCTTGCGCCGGCTCAGCCATTCGAGCCGGGCGTACAGGTCCTCGCTGTGGCTCGGGCCGCGCTCCTCGGGCACCGGGCCCCGGGCCCACTCCTCGGCCAGCTCGCGCAACTGCGCCTCGTCACCGCGCGCGTAGGCCGCGTTGACCCGGGTGATGAACTCCTCGCGCCGCGCCCGCTCGCTGTCCTCCGGCGCCAGGTCGGGGTGGGCCTTGCGGGCCAGCTCGCGGTAGAGCTTGCGGACCTCGTCGCTGGGGCGGACCCGCTGCGGGGGCCGCACCGGCTGGTCGGTGAGCATCGCCACGGCCTCCGGGAACAGCCCCTCGCCGTCCATCCAGCCGTGGAACAGCTCCTCGACACCCGGCATCGGCATCACGCGGGCCCGTGCCTCGTCCGCCTTGCGCCGGTCCTCGGGGTCACCGGTGCGCTCGGCCGTCAGCTCGGCGATCCGGGCGTCCAGCTCGTCGAGGCGCGTGTACATGGGGCCGAGCTTCTGGTGGTGCAGCCGGGAGAAGTTCTCCACCTCGACGCGGAACGTCTCCACCGCGATCTCGTACTCGATCAGCGCCTGTTCGGCAGCCCGGACCGCCCGTTCCAACCGCTCCTCGGGCCGCGCCGCACCGCCCTCGGCCGCCGCCTGCGCCTCACCATCAGATCCGGAGCTCGTCACCCGCCCAGCCTAGGCCACCCGCCGGCCCCCGAACCCGGCCGCCCGAACCCGCCCCCACCTCGCGTACCGCCCCGGCACCGGGTCACACCCCCAGCTCCGCCGCGACCCGCCCCGCCCGCACACCGGCGACCAGAGCCGCGTGGTCGGCCTCGGTGCGGTCGGCGTAGGCGACGGCGAAGTCGGCCAGCGCGTCGTCCAGTTCCTCGTTCTTCCCGCAGTACCCGGCGATCAGCCGGGGGTCGACGGAGTGGGAGTGGGCGCGGGCCAGCAGGGCGCCGGTCATCCGGCCGTAGTCGTCTATCTGGTCGGCGGCGAGCGCGGCGGGGTCCACGCTGCCCTTGCGGTTGCGGAACTGCCGTACCTGGAACGGCCGCCCGGCCACCGTCGTCCACCCCAGCAGGATGTCGCTGACCACCTGCATCCGCTTCTGCCCGAGCACCACCCGGCGCCCCTCGTGCGCGACGGCGGGCGTCTCGAAACCGGCCGTCGCCAGGTGCGGGACCAGCACCGACGGACGGGCCTCCTTGACCTGGAGGACGAGCGGTTCGCCCCGGTGGTCGAGGAGCAGGACGACGTAGGACCGGGTGCCGACGCTGCCCGTGCCGACGACCCGGAAGGCCACGTCGTGCACCGCGTGCCGGGCCAGCAGTGGGAGGCGGTCCTCGGAGAGCGTGTCCAGGTAGGCGGCCAGCGACGCGGTGACCGCCTCGGCCTCCGCGTCGGCGACCCGGCGCAGCACCGGCTGGGCGTCGACGAAGCGCCGCCCGCCGTCCTCGGTCGGCTCGGTCGACTTCGCGGCGAACCGTCCGCTGGTGTTGGCCCGCGCCTTCTCCGAGACCCGCTCCAGGGTGCCGAGCAGGTCATGGGCGTCGGTGTGGGAGACCAGCTCCTCGTCCGCGATCGCGTTCCACGCGTCCAGCACCGGGAGCTTGGCCAGCAGCCGCATCGTGCGCCGGTAGGCACCGGCCGCGTCCCTGGCCGCCTTGTGGCACCGGTCCTCGTCGGCACCGGCCTCGCGGCCCGCCAGCACCAGGGAGGCGGTGAGCCGTTTCAGATCCCATTCCCAGGGGCCCTCGACGGTCTCGTCGAAGTCGTTCAGATCCATCACCAGACCGCCGCGCGCGTCCCCGTAGAGGCCGAAGTTGGCCGCGTGGGCGTCGCCGCAGAGCTGGGCGCGGATGCGGGTCATCGGGGTGCGGGCCAGGTCGTAGGCCATGAGACCGGCCGAGCCGCGCAGGAAGGCGAACGGTGTGGCCGCCATCCGGCCCGCCCGTATCGGCGTCAGCTCGGGAATCCGGCCGCGATGGGACTCCTCGACGGCGGTGACCGCGTCCGGCCGTGAACCGTCCACGTCGAACGAGGCGTGCGCGGACCTCGGAAGAGCCTTGCGCAGCGCCTTCCCCTCGTCCTTGGGCGACCCCGTGGCCGGGAACTCCGCCAGCCCCGGCACCCGCGCCAACCGCCGCGCCCGCCCCGCCGGAACCTCGACGCCATCCACTCCGGTCACCACGACCGCCTCCCCCGCACCGCACGGACATCAACTCGTGCCGACCGTACAGCGGGTGGCCGAAACGTGTCAGACCCTGTGGACAACCGGCGACTTGTGGACAACCTGGCACCCGCACCCCGCCCACCCCTGTGGACAACCAGGGCCGCCCCGCACCTCAACACCCCTGCGGCCGCTGCTCCTCCGGCAGATGGGCCGCCGCCCACTCCTTGAGCTTCCCCAGCGCGGGTTCCAACGCCGCCCCCGCCTCGGTGAGCCGGTACGAGACCCGCAACGGCGGCCCCTCGTCCACCTCCCGCACCAGGAGCCCGGCGGCGGCGAGTTCGGTGAGCCGGTCGGAGAGCATGCGCTCGCTGATGCCCGGCACCGCGCGTCGCAGGTCGACGAAGTAGGCGGGACCGCCGGTCAGTACGGCCACGATCGGCCCGGTCCAGCGTTTCCCGAGCAACTGGAAGACGCGGGAGATCCCGGCATCGACCTTCTTGCACGCCCCGGGGCCGTGTGGTTCCTCGCCCGTCATGCCGCCCAGAGTACTGCCTCACCGTACGCGGATGAAAAAAAGTAAGTGGCTATGCTATTCATAGTTAGGAACGATTCCTCAGCGAGGCGTCCGGGCCCGTCGGCCCGCGCTCCGCCTACCGCCCTGCCCACGCCCCCCCAGGGAGACCTCATGCCTACGCTTCTGCACATCGACTCCTCCGTGCTCCCGGCCGGCGCCTCCGCCTCCCGCGCCGTCACGGACGCCTTCCGGCAGGCCTGGACCGAGCAGCACCCGGACGGCACGGTGATCCACCGCGACCTGGCCACACACCCGGTGCCGCACCTCACCGCCGACGCCCACACCGCCGGTTTCGCCGACCCGTCGACGCACACGCCCGAGCAGGCGGCGGCGTTCGCCGAGCGACTGGAGCTGATCGAGGAACTGGAGCGCGCGGACGCCGTCCTGATCGGCGCCCCGATGTACAACTTCACGATCCCCTCGACGCTCAAGGCCTGGCTGGACAACGTGATCCTGATGGGCCGCACCGCCAACGCCGAGGACTCCCGCATCAAGGGCGTCCCGGTCACCGTGGTCGCGAGCCGCGGCGGCTCCTACGCGCCCGGCACCCCGCGCGAGGGCTACGAGTACGTCCAGAACTACCTGAGCGCGATCTTCGCCGACGCCCTCGCCACCGACCTGCGCTTCATCGTCCCGGAGCTGACGATGGCCCCGCACAACCCGGCGATGGCCGACCTGATCCCCCTCTACGAGGCCTCCCGCGCCCGCGCCCTGACCGAGGCCGCCCAGCAGGCCACGTCCCTGTCCACCCCCCAGGCCGCCTGACCGCGCCCTACCGACTCCCGGTGCCTCACGATCTACTGGGCCACCGAGAAGAAGCGGGCCCCGGACGGAAGCAGGCAGCCATGAAGTGGACGATCCACGGCGAACGCACGATTCACGACACCCCGTGGGTACGCCTGCGCTCGCTGGACGTGGAGCAACCCGACGGCGTCCGCACCGACTACCACGTGGTGCGGCTGCGCGACCTCGCCGTCACCGCGGCCGTGGACGACCAGGACCGCGTCCTGATGATGTGGCGCCACCGCTTCGTCACGGACACCTGGGCCTGGGAGTTGCCCATGGGCCTGATCGAGGACGGCGAGAGCCCGGCCACGGCCGCCGCCCGCGAACTGGAGGAGGAGACCGGCTGGCGCCCGGAGACGACGCGGGAGTTGGTCTACGCGCAACCGGCCGCCGGCATCACCGACTCCCGGCACTTCGTCTTCCGCGCGGACGGCCTGCGCCGCATCGGCGAACCCACGGAACGCAACGAGTCCGACCGCGTCGAGTGGATTCCCCTGACCGACATCCCCCACATGATCACCACCCGCCAGATAGTCAGCAGCGCAACCCTGGTAGGCGTCATGGCCCTGCTCCTCACCTCCACCACCACGTGAAAACCCCCGGCCCGGGCGAATTCCAGGGGGCATGGCAACCCGTGGTGAGTTGATCGAGCCGCGAGCAGCTTGGCGAGCGCTCGGCCGGGGTTTCCCGGCCGAGCGTTGTGCGTGGGCGCCTGTCGAGTTCGGCGGCGACAGAGGCCAGGTACTCACGGCTGTGGCGGGCACCCTGCGCCGGTCAGGTGGGTTCAGCACGGTGGCGTTCCGCTACAGCAGCCTCGGCGGCGACACCGGGGCCGGTGTTCTTGGCCGTGCGGTGTCTGCGTGTCCGGGTCGGTGCCCAGCTGACGATGGGGGGACTGGCCACGGCCAGTAGGGCACATCCTCCTGCCAGCGCGGTCCAGCCGAGGGAGCCGACCGCGACCGCCCCGCCGATGACGGCAGGGCCTGCCGCCTTCGACGAACCGTCCGCGATGAGTTGCCACAGCCCTTGGTACTGTCCCAGCAGCTCATCGGGGGCCAGGTCGTACGAGAGCGTCCAGCCCGCGGCGGCACCCAGGATCTCACCGAGGGCGAGTGTCAGACAGGCCAGGACGAACAGCAGCCACACGGCAGCCGTCGGCAAGGTGGCGCCGAGGGCCAGCGCGGCGCAGCCCACCGCAGTGCAGAGGCCTCCGGTGAGCAGAGCCCGACCGGATCGGCGGACGTCCTCGGCCTGTTTGCTGAGCGGAACCTGGAGCACGACGATGACGGTCGTGTTGAGGATCATGGCGGCGGACACCGCCCAGCGCGGGAGCGAGGAGCCGTAGATCACCCAGAGCGGGATTCCTACGGACACCACGGACCGGTTCAGCGAGTGCAACGCGTTGAGCGCTGCCACGGACACGTAGCCGGGGTCGCTCAGCGCGTCGGCGGCGAGTCCGCGCCCTCGGGAGCCGCGATCCACCCGAGGCAACCGTGCCGTGGCGAAGGCGCTGAAACAGAAAGTCACCGCGTCCACGCCGAGCAGTGCGTAGATCGCCGCCGTGCTGTCCGAGGCCAGGACCAGTCCCGACCCGAGGGCGCCGACGGTGAAACCCACATTGGTGACGCTGCGCTGGTAGGCACGCAGGGCCGCGCGCCGTTCGGGTGGTACGAGCTTGCCCATGAGGGTCGCGCGGGCGGCCGTGTTCCCGCTGGTCGCCAGCTGTTTGGTGGCCAGCGCCAAGGCGCAGATCCACACATTCCCGGCCAGCAGCAGGACGCAGGTGGCGGCCGCGCAGACCAGTTCCGCTCCGATGGCCACAGCCCGCGGCCCGCACCGGTCACTGAGCTGTCCGAGAGGTACGGCGCCCAGGACGCCGACCAGGCCACTGACGGTGAGCAGTGAGGCCGCCTGCGCCAGAGGCAGATGTTTGACCTGGGCCAGGAAGATCACGAGAGCCGAGAGGGTGGCTCCCGTCCCCGCCATGTTGACGAGGTTGCCCAGCGCCAGCCAGCGCTGGGTACGGTCATCGGGGATGAGACGCATGGTCAGATTTCCAGGGGCAGTTGGGCGAGACGGGTCACTCGACGGTCGGCGACCACCACCACCCGGCAACCATCCGGCCGGGTGCGCAGGCCGATCTCCGATGTGCCTCCGGGATGCCCGATCACGAGGTCGGTGTCCTCCGTCGTGGTATCGGCCGTCAGCGTGGCCAGCGCGACGAGGCCGGTGAGGGCCAGTCCCGGGTGCCAGTGATCGGTGGACAGCGCGCGGGCGTACGTGTCGCCCTGTTCCGTGCGGACCACCAGAGCCGGCTTCGGCAGTACCTCGGACTGCCCCAGCCCGAGCCGGGGCGCCAGCTGTGCCCGGACTTCCCGCAGCGCCTGGCGAATGTCCTCCCCAGCCGCCATCAGCGCGTCCCGGCCGGTGATACCGAGAGCCGACGCGTCCACGAAGGCGTACGGGTTGCCGCTCTGCACGACGATGACGGGCAGGGGAAGGCGCGAGCCCGTGACACGCAGCCAGAGCGGTGTCCGGCCCAGCGGGAAGTCCTCGTCCGCCGACCTGGCTCCGCCGTCCGTCGTGTGAGCGTTGAGCGGGAACGCGAGCCCCGCCGTGTAGGCACCGGCTCGTGCGTCGAGCGACTCGATCCGGCACTCCACCACCCTGGGCGAGCCCGAGCGGTGGGTGAGCAGTCTGAGCGGTCCGCCTGCGGGTCGGACCCGGCCGCGGGCCCACAGATGGGTGGCGGTGGCGAGCATGGAGTGCCCGCACTCCGGGGTGAGGTCGAGTGCCTTGCCGTCGGCCCGCTCGACGACCTGTGCGAAGACGTACTCGGCGTCCGCCGAAGGACCGTCGGCCGCCGGGTGAGCCAGGGCGACCTTGCTCACCGGCCGGCCGATGGTGGCGACGGCGGTCTCCAGTACGGGGAGCGGATCGACGAGGCGACGGGAACTGGCGACGACGAGCGTGGGAGCGGCGGCGCCGCCGACTGTCCACAGGCCGATGTCGACACCGACCGCCCTGACCGACTCATGGGTGAGCGTGGTCATCGCCTGCCTCCGGAGATCTGTTGCAGCCACAGCTCCAGGACGAGCAGGGACCACACGGCGTGTGCCAGGAACTCGCTGCGCTGCTCCTCGAACTCCGCGAGGGTCTTCTCCACGTGCTCCTGATCGAACAGACCGCGCTGGGCGCTGGGGTCCGTGAGAACCTGTCGGGCCCATTCCAGGGCCGTGCCCCCGTCCTCCAACAGGTGCTCGGACAGCCGGAAGGTGAAGGGCTGCTTGGGCCGGTCGACGACGGATTCCGGGGCCCACCCGTGCCGGGTGGCCGCGGTTGCCAGCGGTACCTTCACGGCCCCGTCGGGCCCCAGCTTGTCGGATGTGCGCAGGGATCGGCCGAGGGCGGTGACGTCGTCGCGGCAGAAGGGCACGCGCGCCTCGACGGAGTGGGCGGCGCTGAGGTGGTCCAGCCGCTGCAAGTGGTAGACCGGCAGCCGGTGTCGCAGCTCGAACGTGGTCACCGCCTCCGTGGGGTCGCGGTCGGCGCACGACAGGTCCAGTGGGGTGTCGTCCGGCCGTCGGCGGCTGTGCAGAGCGTGCAGGGTGTCCTCGCTGTAGAGGCGACGACGCCATGCGGCAGGGACCCCGGACAGCGCCTGCCGGTAGGCGCCGAGGTCGCCGCTCTGCGCGAGCGAGCGGAACCGGTCGTATCCACCGAAGACCTCGTCGCTCGCGTCACCGGTGAGTGCCACCGGGTAGCCGGCCGCTCGTACGGTCTGGAACAGCCGGTAGGTGCTGACGATGATCGGATCGGAGTTGGGCTGGCCGAGCGCGCGGACCACCTCGGGCAGCAGCTCGGGCAGGTCCGCACCGCCCACCGCGACCTGTTCGAGCCGAGCCCCGGTGGCCTGGGCGACCTGCTGAGCGAAGGGCAGCTCGGTATAGGCCGACGGACGGCGGGGGACCACGGTGAAGGCCGTGAGCGAGCCGCCCGCCCGAGCGGCCAGTGTGGCGACCACCGAGGAGTCGAGCCCGCCTGAGAGCACCGCGCAGTAGGGCACATCCGTCGGAAGCATCTCGGCGATCAGATCGGGGAACCGCTTGGCGAGGTCCTCCGCGGGGTCGGTGCTGCGGGCCCGCGCGGGCACCTCTGCCAGGGCGGTCATGGTGGGTGGCGCGTCGGGTGAGAGCTGGAGCGCGTGTCCGGGAGGGAGCGAGCGCACCCCTTCCACAAGGGTGGGGTCGCCCAGTGCCCCCGGCTCGGGCGCGGCGCCGAAGACGGCCTTCAGACGCAGGTACCGGTCCAGTCCGTCCAGGTCCGGCTGGGCCCGTCCGCCGCGCAGCGCCAGCAGCGCCGGGATCTCGGAGGCGAACCCGAACCGCCCGCCCTCGTGGAAGAGGTAGAGCGGTTTGATCCCCGACCGGTCCCGGAGCAGGATGAGCCGCCGGGTGCGGTGCTCATAGGCAACGACGGTGAACATGCCATCCAGCAGTTCACCGGCGGCTGCCCCGTGCCGGGCCAGGAGCGGCGCCAGCACCTCCCCGTCGCAGCGGGTACGGAAGCGCACGCCACTGGCTGCGAGGGTGCGGCGCAGTGCGGGCGCGTTGTAGATCTCGCCGTTGTAGAAGACCGTGAAGCCGTCGGTGGTGAACGGCTGCCACCCTTGCTCGGGGTCGGAGATGGCCAGTCTGGTCCCGCCGACAAGGATTCCGTCGAAGACTCGGTGTGCGTGCCCGTCCGGACCGCCGTGGCGCAGCGACCGGGCCAGTTCGTGGCCCTGCCGGTGCAGTTCATCGTGGTTCAGTCGAGGGTCGAGCAGGCCGAATACACGGCACATGGGCGTGGAATCCGTCCTCTTTCGGAAGGTCAGTGGTCGGTGAGATCGCTGTACCGCGCGAGGAAGGCGTTCCAGTCCGGCTGGGCGTACCAGGCGTCGAGGGTGTCGTCGGCGGGGCAACGGCGCTGCGCGGCGAGGAGCTTCAGGACGTCGAGCGGACCGCTGTCCAGGCCCTGACCGGCGAGTCCCGCGGTGGCCCGGTCCAGGGCGTCGTCGACCAGCGCGCCGGTGTCGACAGGCTGGAAGTGCCGGTCGAGCAGAGGCGCCTGATAACCGTGCAGGGCGGCCGACCGCATATTGTGGTCGGCGAACGGGCCGGCCACGTAGTCGATGTCGCCTCCTTCGAGCATCAACCCGGCGACCAGCGCGGTGTAGCCCCGAATGAGGTCGAGCCGGTTGGTGATGTCGAAGCAGGTGACCTCCTTGCGGTGGTGCTGTTCGTCTCGGAAGTACATCGGCCGCCGGGTGAAGCTGCGCCGGTAGGAACGCTCGGACTTGCCGACCACGCCGTCCACGGTCCAGGGGCCTTCGCCCCGTACCGGTGTGTTGGCGCTGAGCAGGATGAGAGCGGGGCCGAACCAGTCGAACTTCGCTTGCAGATAGTCCCGGTCGAGGCGGGCTTCGACGGCGTCGGGGAAGCTCACGTTGATGTGGATGCCCCAGGTCATCATCGCCGTCTCGGCTGCGGCCCAGCCCTCGACGCCTCGGCCACCACGTGGGCCCCGGTACTCGTCCTGGCTGAGGTGCGCCCCGTAGGCGCTGCTGCGCAGTCCGACCTCCGCGAGCAGGCCCTGCATCTCCTTGTAGTGCTGGACGAGGTACTCCTGCTGTTCGTACACGTCGGAGGCGATCGGGGTGCTGATCTCTATGCCCTTGACGTGCAGGTCCACGATCTCGCCGGCGTCGTCCGTGAGGTCGTACCCCTCCAGGTAGAAGCTGCGCTGGTCGGAGCCGGGGTATTTGACCACCATGTAGTCGTTGGACGGTGCGTTGGACTTGGCGATGACGTCCTTCAGGAGCGGGAAGGAGAGTTCCTTCCAGTGCTGCGGTCGGCCTTCGGCGGAGACGAGCTGGTACTCGAACTCGATACCCATGCGGTAGGCGTCGGGGTCGTATCCGGGCATGGCGAAGTGTCCCTTCGTGGGAGATGACTGGGCGAGGCGAAGAGGTCAGAGGGCCGGAGTGACGTTGTCCAGGAACCAGTGGTGCGTGGCCAGCAGGCGATCCGCGGTCTGCTGACGGTTCTCACCGAGAGCCACCGCGCTGACCAGGTACGAGGAGGAGGCGACGTCGGCGGTGTCGCCCGAGGTGTGCGGCAGGGCGGTCTCGTAGTGGCTGATGCCGGGCAGCGGACACTCAGCGGGTGCGGTGCCGCGTACGTCGCCGTGGTCGTAGGCGATCAGAAAGCCCCCGGTGGGCGCGGCGGGCCCGGGTACGAGGGATTCGGGAGCGGAGTCGGTCTGGTGACGGGCGGCCAGCTCCACGAGGTCGACACCGTGCAGCCGGCGCAGGGTCGGCTGAATACGCCCCCCGCCGATGCGGCTGGCCGCCTCGTTGACGACGATGCCGTTCACCGTGTCGAAGAACTCGATGTGGAAGGCGGTCACCCGGGGAGTGGGCAACCCGCGGAGCGTCTCCTCGGCGAGCCGTACCACGGTTTCCCGGCGTGGGTCGTCCCGGTCCAGGGTGATGGCCATGGTGGGCACGGGCCCCTCGACGATGTCCAGGAACGTCGTGGACCAGGACCAGACCTCGCTGAAGACCGCCCGCCCCTCGACGAACACGCCGTCACAGTGCAGGAGTTCATGAGGGGTGAAGGTCTCGGCCAGGTAATCGCGCAGGTTCGCGCCCTGCTCTTCTTCGAAGCCGACGGCGGACGGCTCGTCGTCGAGGCGCCGGATGCCGCGGGAACCGGTCCCCGTACGCGGCTTGACCAGAACGGGGTATCCCGCGTCGGAGGCGAACCGCTCCAGGTCTCCGGTTCGCTCCAGCGAACGGTACGGCACGATCGGCAGCCCGGCCCTGTCAAGCAGCCGCTTCATGACCAGTTTGTCGCGGTAGGCCTCGGCGCTGGCCACGCCCTGGCCCGCGAGGCCGAACTCGTCACGGAGCAGGGCCGCTCGCAGCACGTCGTACTCGGAGAAGGCGATGACGGTGTCGATGCTGTAGCGGCGAATCCAGTCCCGAGCTGTCTCGGTGACCGCCGGGCTGGTGGTGTAGTCGTCGAACTCCGCGATGTCGCGGTACCGGGACCGGATCGCGGCGGCTTCCGGGTGCCGGTCGACGGCTCGCGTGGCGCAGTTGAGCAGGAACAGCTCGTGCTCGGCGTGCAGCCAGCGGTGGAACGCGGCGGACTGGAGCCGGTAGCGGTTGAGAATCAGTACGCGGCTCATCGCGCGATCGCCTCCGGCAGCGGAGTGGTGCGAATGGTCACGTGCGCGGCAAGGGCCTCGGCTGCCGTCACGGCTTCCTCGCGGTCCTCGGCGAAGGCGACGACGACGGCTCGCATCTCGTTGCCGTTGCTGATCGCGGTCAACTGGTCCCCCGCGCGCACGAAGCACCGGGTCAGCAGATGCCGTTCCCTCACCTCGGGTGACGGTGTGCCGATGTCCACGGACTCGACCAGGCCCTCCGCCTCGGACAGGCAACGGCGGACCGCGAACCCGCGCTGTTGCGGGTCGAGGCTGGGGGAGTTGCCGTGCAGGACGTCGTACCAGGCCCGGTAGAGGTCCACTCCGGTGACCGCCTGGACCATGTGGCTGATGAACACGCCACCGATGCGGCCGTTGACCTCCACGACGCGCGGGCCGGAGCTGGTCAGGCGGATCTCCGTGTGCGCGGGGCCGTTCAGCAGACCGCAGGCGAGCACGGCCTCGGCCGCGACCTGTTCGACCGCTGTCCTGTCCCCGGCGGGCAGCCGTGCGGGGATCTCCGCGTCGAGCTTGAGCACTCCCGTGCGGCCGCCGATGCCTTTGCCGGTCACTGCCACCGTGGTCACTACGCCATCGGCGATGACGGCCTCGACGCTGAACTCGGGCCCGTCCAGGTACTGCTCGACGATCACGTCCGCGCCCCAGGACTCGGCGAGCGCCGCGTTCACGGCGGAGTCCAGGTGGTCCTTGTCCCGCACCACGGACACCGCGCAACTCGCCGATCGGTCGGCCGGTTTGACCACCACCGGCCACCCGACCGACTTGGCGAAGTCCTGGGCCGTTGCGGTGTCCGGGCAGGGTGCCCACCGCGGCTGGGCGACGCCCGCCTCATCGAGAGCGGCCCGCTGAAGCCGCTTGTTGGAGCACAGCAGCCCGGACCGCTCGGTGTGACCTCGCAGGCCCAGCCGCTCGTTGAGCCGACCGACGAGGGGCAGCAGATAATCGAAGTCCGCCATCACGGCCGTCAGCGGGAACCGGGCGTGGAAGTCACTGATGCGTTCCTCCAGGTCTGCCACCCGGCCCGACCGAAAGGCACCTGGCAGACTCGGCAGCGGCAGCTGGACATCGGCGAAACCCGAGAGATCGTTGTCAGGGTGGTCGGCGACGACGATCTCCGCCCCGGTGCGAGCCAGCGTACGCAGCGACGACTCACGCTCTTTCGCCGGGCGTATCACCAGTACTCGCGGGTTGTGTGACATGGTGCGCGTCTCCTCCATCGCCACCTACAGGTGGGGCAGTACTTCGGTACTGAGCAGTTCGACCGACTCCAGGGCTTCCTCGACGGGCGCTCCCGCCCAGTGCACGCGGAGGACGACCTCCGTGGCATCGACGCGCTTGATCCAGTCCCGCAGGGTGAGCAGACAGTCCTGCGGGTCCCCGATGACGAAACGATCACGGGACAGCTCGGTGGGTTCGGCGTCGAAGCGGTCGTCCGAGGGGAGGACGGAGTCCTGTCCCCAACGCCGGTAGACGGCGTACTTGTCGGCGAGATGACGGCGCGCGCGAGCCACGGCGGTCGCCCGGTCGGGTGCGCAGACGACCTCCCTCATCAACGGCACGTCGACCGCGGGAGGCAGTCCCGCCTCGGCCCGCGTGGCACGGAAGAGTTCCATCTGCCGCTCCACCGTGGTCATCGCCGCATGCGGGTTGATCATCCAGGCGTCGCCGAGGCGCGCCGCCCTGCGGACGGCCTTGTCACTGTTGGCCGCCAACCAGACCGGGGGGCGTGGCCGCTGGAGGGGCAGCGTGGAGAGCCGGGCGCCGTCCAATCGGCACCACGGCAGATCGGCGTCGACGGCCTCGCCCTGCCAGAGACGCGTGACGAGATCCAGATTCCGGGTGAACCGCTCGACACGGCTGCCGGCGATCGCGCCGAACGCGTCGTACTCCACGCCCCGGTATCCCAGTCCCGCGCCGAAGACCAGTCGCCCGCCGCTGATGACGTCCGCCGTGGCGTACGCCTCGGCCACGTCCACGGGGTTCTGCAAGGCCAGTAGGCAGATGCCGGCGCCCAGTCGCATGTCTCCGGCGACAGAGGACAACAGGCCAAGGAGAGGGAGGGGTTGGAGGTGGGCCATCCCCTCGCTCAGGTAGTGCTGAGCGACGAAGACGGAATCCCAGCCGGCGTCACGTACGGCCTCGACGATGCGCAGGTGATCGGCCAGCGCGGCGACCGCGGACTCGCCGGGCGGGTACTGGACCGTGAGATTCAGACCCGCTCGAACGCGTTTCGACCACTCGGTCATGAACGGTCCGCCGTATACGACCCGTTGGGCTGCGGTGGTAGCTCATTCCAGACGTCTAGCATGTCCGCCCGTTTCCCCCGAGACGGCGAAGTCACCAAGCCGCTGGCTCAGTCCTCCGACGCCCGACCCGTTCCCTGCGTTATGCAAGCCAGCGGAAATCTATACGAGCCAACGAGTGACAGTAGTGCCCTTTTCGGCCAACAAGGTACCCACAGAGAACGAATAGATTCTCATGGCCGACGAGACTTTATGCGCGGAGCGTAGCCGCGCTCAGAGGCCTGTATCGCAGGCCCATGCCTTCATAGAGCCGCCGGGCGGCGTGATTCCAGTCGTTCACCATCAGTGCCGCCGCCCCGTGGACCTTCAATGCCTCAGTGACGAGAAAAGCGCAGACCTGCTGTCCGAATCCGCGCTTGCGTGCCCCCGGGTGCACCGCGACGCCGGACAGGAAGCCGACCGTCGGTGCGCACCAGGCGAGCGCGCCCACAGCTGCCAGCCGACCAGCGTGGTCCCGTACCCCCGCCCACCGCTCGACGCCGGGCACCTCTGGCTTCGCGTAGGAGTCCGGGAAGCTCATCTCGACAAGCAGCTCGACCTCACCGAGCGCGCAGCCCGGGAGCCATGCCGCCGCGCTGTCGGCCGGCCGCACGTCATCCACGAATCCCCGCCGGTCCATCCAGCCGAAGGTGCCGGCCGCTGTCAGCCCTGGGATCTCCCGGACGAGTACGTCGATCAAGGTGCTGTCGCCGAACGGCCGGTAGGTAGGCCCCACTTGGGCCAGCACCCGCCGGACCAACGGGACTCCGGCGTCGGGGTCTCCCCACACCGCCAGCCGGTCCCGCGCCGAGAGGGCCGCTCCGGCGACGACAACCGCACGCCGATCGTCACTCGCCCACGCCCGGCTACGCCCGTCCAGACCCTGCGCCGCCCACATGCACAAGGCGTCTCCGGCACAGCAGGCTTTCAGGTCCTCGCAACTACCGATCTCCCTCATTGCCCGATTCTGGCGGAGATCTCCACAGCGCCGAGAAGCTCACCCCCTGAGCCAACCCCGCCACGCAGAACGCCGAGCGGTCCCGCCGCCACCCCGCACACCACCGCAAGATCAAGCCACCAGCCCCCTGAACCCCAAGGGCCACACCGCCAACCCCTGAGACCTTCCTCACAGGACCCCCATGGACCTGGCACCGAACTCCGTCCGGCACCCCCTCCGCAGCCGGCGAATCCGCCCGCGCCCACAACGCCGGGCCCGGCACCCGAACCCGACAACCAAAGATCACGCACCCCAGCACGAGGGCCGCCGGCGCCTTCCTGGCGTCGGCGGCCCTCGTGTTCTTGAGCACACACAGCAGAACGGCCCTCATCACCATCGTGATGAGGGCCGTTCCGTCGTTCCTAGCAGAGCACCTACATCGATGCTCGCTGGTGCGCGAGGGGGGAGTTGAACCCCCACGCCCTTTCGGGCACTGGAACCTGAATCCAGCGCGTCTGCCTATTCCGCCACCCGCGCATTGGGTGTGTCTTCCGGTCCGTTCCTTGCGGTGCGGCGCCTTCCGACACGCAGAACATTAGCACGCTGGCAGGGGTGGGTTCACCTCGCTTCCGAAGGGGCATCCGCCCACCTGGGACGCCCTGCGCACCGGCCCGTCGAACCCGTTGAACCCGTTGAACCCGTTGAACCCGTCGCCATCATCGAACCGACGAGCCCTTCACTCCGTATCGACGAACATCCGTTCACGTATCAACCTCGTACCGGAACCGGCCGTCTCACCAGGAGCAGGTTCGGGCCCACAGTCTGGTGCGGGACACTTGTCAGTGGCCACCTCTACCATCCTGGGCAGAAGACAGCAGAAGGAGTGCGCGGGAGCGCGACGGGGCCGACAGGGGGAACCAGCCGATCAACCGGCGCGTGGATACGATCAGTAAGCAGTATCAGGCAGTGCATCGCCCGCAGGGCGGGAAGAACCACTACGGCAGCCGCTATGGAGGAGGTGCCCCATGGGAGTCCTGAAGAAGTTCGAGCAGCGCCTCGAAGGTTTGGTCAACGGCACCTTCGCCAAAGTGTTCAAGTCCGAGGTCCAGCCTGTCGAGATCGCGGGAGCGCTCCAGCGTGAGTGCGACAACAACGCCACCATCTGGAACCGCGACCGGATCGTCGTACCCAACGACTTCATCGTCGAGCTGAGCACACCCGACTTCGAGCGCCTGAGCCCCTACTCGGGCCAGCTCAGCGACGAGCTCGCGGGCATGGTGCGCGAGTACGCGAAGCAGCAGCGCTACACCTTCATGGGGCCGATCAAGGTCAATCTGGAGAAGGCCGACGACCTCGACACCGGTCTCTACCGGGTCCGCAGCCGCACCCTCGCCTCCTCCACCGACCAGCAGGCCGCGGGCCCCGCCGCCCCGGCGAACCCGGCACCCGCCACCCGCCGCCCCGCACCGGGCGGCACCCCCGGCGGCTACGGGTACCCGCCGGCCGCGAGCCCCACGAGCCCCCCCTCCGGCCCGCCCGGAACCCCGCCGATGCCCGCCGCTCCGCCCCCCGGCGGACGTCCCGGCGGCTACGGCTACCCCCAGCCCGCCCAGCGCCCCACCGGTCCCACCGGCCCGGTCGGCGCGTCCGCGCCTGGCTCCCGCACCCGCTACTGGGTCGAGATCAACGGCAACCGCCACCAGATCTCGCGCGCCACGCTGGTGATGGGCCGCTCCACCGAAGCCGACGTGCGGATCGACGACCCCGGCGTCTCCCGCCGGCACTGTGAGATCCGGACCGGTTCGCCCTCGACGATCCAGGATCTCGGGTCCACCAACGGCATCGTGGTGGACGGGCAGCACACCACCCGCGCTACGCTCCGCGACGGCTCGCGGATCGTCGTGGGCAGCACCACCATCATTTACCGGCAAGCCGAAGGGTGAAGCGGGGGCAATGTCAGAGCTGACCCTCACGGTCATGCGGCTGGGTTTCCTGGCCGTACTGTGGCTGTTCGTGATCGTGGCCGTGCAGGTCATCCGCAGCGACCTGTTCGGAACGCGCGTCACACAGCGCGGCTCGCGACGGGACGCGGGGCGGGCCCAGCAGGGCCAGCGCCAGACCCCGCCGCCGCAGCGCCAGCAGCAACCGGCGGCCGGCCGCCAGCGCCGTAACGCACCGACCAAGCTCGTCGTGTCCGAGGGCATCCTCACCGGCACGACCGTCGCGTTGCAGGGCCAGACCATCTCGCTGGGCCGCGCGCACGACAGCACCATCGTGCTGGACGACGACTACGCCTCCAGCCGCCATGCCAGGATCTACCCGGACCGCGACGGCCAGTGGATCGTCGAGGACCTGGGCTCCACCAACGGCACGTATCTCGAACGGAACCGGCTCACGACTCCCACGCCGATCCCGCTGGGCGCGCCGATCCGCATCGGCAAGACCGTCATCGAGCTGCGGAAGTAGTACCACGTCATGAACGAGCGCGAGCGGAGCGAGCACGCAACGGCGGCCGGCAGCCAGGGCCCCGGCGCGCTCCCGACCGGAGGGTGGGCACCGTGCGGATGTACCCGGAGCCGACGGGCGAGGTGCGCATGAGTCTGTCACTGCGCTTCGCCGCCGGATCGCACAAAGGCATGATCCGGGAGGGCAACGAGGACTCCGGATACGCCGGTCCCCGCCTGCTCGCGATCGCCGACGGCATGGGCGGCGCCGCCGCCGGCGAGGTCGCCTCCTCCGAGGCGATCTCCACCATCGTCGCCCTCGACGACGACGTCCCCGGCTCCGACGTCCTCACCTCCCTCGGCGTCGCCGTCCAGCGCGCCAACGACCAGCTGCGCTCGATGGTCGAGGAGGACCCCCAGCTGGAGGGCATGGGCACCACGCTCACCGCCCTCCTGTGGACCGGCCAGCGCCTCGGCCTCGTCCACGTCGGCGACTCGCGCGCCTACCTGCTGCGCGACGGCGTCCTCACCCAGATCACGCAGGACCACACCTGGGTACAGCGCCTGGTCGACGAGGGCCGCATCACCGAGGAAGAAGCCACCACCCACCCCCAACGATCCCTGCTCATGCGGGCGTTGGGCAGCGGCGACCATGTCGAACCCGACCTGTCGATCCGTGAGGTCCGGGCCGGCGACCGCTATCTGATCTGCTCCGACGGCCTCTCCGGCGTGGTGTCCCACCAGACCCTGGAAGACACCCTCGCCAGCTACCAGGGCCCGCAGGAGACCGTGCAGGAGCTGATCCAGCTCGCGCTGCGCGGCGGCGGCCCCGACAACATCACCGTGATCATCGCCGACGTCCTCGACCTGGACACCGGAGACACCCTCGCAGGTCAGCTCTCCGACACCCCGGTCGTCGTCGGCGCCGTCGCCGAGAACCAGCACCAGACGCACGACGGCAGCTTCATGCAGACCCCGGCCGGCCGCGCCTCCGGGCTCGGCCGCCAAGTCCCCGGACAGGGCGGCGAGTTCGGCCCGCCCGGCTCCGGCGACACCGGCTATCTGCCGGCCGGCGGCTTCGGCGCCTACAGCGACGAGGACTTCATCAAGCCCAGCAAGGGCCGCCGTTGGCTGAAGAGATCGTTCTACGCCGTTCTCGCCCTGGCCGTGATCGGCGGCGGCCTGTACAGCGGTTACCGCTGGACGCAGACCCAGTACTACGTCGGCACCCAGGGCGAGCACATCGCGCTCTACCGCGGCATCAGCCAGGACCTGGCCTGGGTCTCGCTCTCGAAGGTCGAGAAGGACCACCCCGAGATCGAACTCAAGTACCTGCCGGTGTACCAGCAGAAGCAGGTCAAGGCCACGATCGCCGAAGGCGGTCTGCGCGACGCCCAGTCGAAGATCGACGAACTCTCCGTGCAGGCCTCCGCCTGCCAGAAGGAGTCCGAGCGCCAGGCGTCCGAGAGCGAGAACAGCGCGAAGACCGGTGCGGGCGAGGCCGGCGGGACCACGGGAACCAGCCCCGCCTCGCTCACGTCCAAGGCAACACCGAGTCCGAGCACCTCGACCTCACCGTCCCCGACCAAGTCCGCGACCGCCCCGACCCCCAGCCCCGGCCCCAGCCTCTCGGAGGAGGAGCAGAAGGTCGTCTCGCTGTGCGGTAAGCAGTAGGCAAGCCGTGAGAGGCCCCGTCACACGATGAGCAGTACAACCAACTCGCCGACGCACCACACGTCCACGATCGGCGCCATCGGCGCCCCGAGCCGCCGCAACACCGAACTGGCGATGCTCGTCTTCGCCGTCGCCATCCCGGTGTTCGCCTACGCCAACGTGGGCCTGGCCATCAACGACTCGGTGCCGTCGGGTCTGCTGAGCTACGGCTGCGGCCTCGGTCTGCTGGCCGGCATCGCCCACCTCGTGGTGCGGAAGTTCGCCCGCTACGCGGACCCCCTGCTGCTGCCCCTGGCCACCCTCCTCAACGGCCTCGGGCTCGTGGCCATCTGGCGACTGGACCAGTCAAAGCTGCTCCAGTCGATCCATGTGGCCGGTGGCAAAGCGACCACCCAACTGCTGTACACGGCGATGGGCATCGCCCTGTTCGCCGTCGTGCTGGTCTTCCTCAAGGACCACCGCGTCCTCCAGCGCTACACCTACATCTCGATGGTGGCGGCGGTGTTTCTGCTGCTGCTGCCGCTGATCCCGGGCCTCGGGCTCGACGTCTACGGCGCCAAGATCTGGATCTCCGTCGCCGGATTCAGCATCCAGCCGGGCGAGTTCGCGAAGATCGTGCTCGCTGTGTTCTTCGCCGGCTACCTGATGGTGAAGCGCGACGCGCTCGCCCTCGCCAGCCGCCGTTTCATGGGCCTGTACCTGCCGCGCGGCCGCGACCTCGGACCGATCATCGTGGTCTGGCTGATCTCGATCCTGATCCTGGTCTTCGAGACGGACCTCGGCACCTCGCTGCTGTTCTTCGGAATGTTCATCATCATGCTGTACGTCGCCACCGAGCGGACCAGCTGGATCGTCTTCGGTCTGCTGATGTCCGCGGCTGGCGCGGTCGGTGTGGCGTCGTTCGAACCGCACATCCAGACCCGTGTGGAGGCCTGGCTCAACCCGCTGCGCGAGTACAAGCTCAGCCAGAGCGGCGCCAGTGATGGCGTTCTCCACTCCGAACAAGCCATGCAGGCCCTGTGGGCCTTCGGCTCCGGCGGCACCCTCGGCTCGGGGTGGGGCCAGGGTCACTCGGACCTGATCCGGTTCGCCGCCAACTCCGACTTCATCCTCGCCACCTTCGGCGAGGAGCTGGGCCTGGCCGGCCTGATGGCGATCCTGCTGGTCTACGGCCTGATCGTCGAGCGCGGCATCCGTACCGCGCTGGCCGCCCGCGACCCGTTCGGCAAGCTGCTCGCCATCGGCCTCTCCGGGGCCTTCGCCCTCCAGGTCTTCGTCGTCGCCGGCGGCGTCATGGGCCTGATCCCGCTGACCGGTATGACGATGCCGTTCCTGGCGTACGGCGGTTCCTCCGTCATCGCCAACTGGGCCCTGATCGGCATCCTGATCAGAATCAGCGACACCGCGCGCCGTCCCGCACCCGCGCCCGCCCCTGACCCCGACGCCGAGATGACCCAGGTGGTCCGCCCGTGAACAAGCCCCTGCGCCGGATCGCGATCTTCTGCGGTCTGCTGGTCCTCGCCCTGCTGGTGCGCGACAACTGGCTCCAGTACGTCATGGCCGACAGCCTCAAGAACGACACGAAGAACCGCCGCGTCACGATCGCCCGCTACTCCGCCCCGCGCGGCGACATCATCGTCGACGGCGATCCCATCACCGGCTCCACGAAGACCAGCAAGTCCGGTCTGAACGACCTGGAGTACAAGCGCACCTACAAGAACGGGCCCATGTGGGCGCCCGTCACCGGGTACGCCTCCCAGGCCTTCGGCGCCAACCAGCTGGAGTCCATCGAGGACGGCATCCTCACCGGCAACGACGACCGGCTCTTCTTCCGCAACACCCTCGACATGGTCACGGGCAAGCAGAAGCAGGGCGGCAACGTCGTCACCACGCTGAACTCCGCCGCCCAGGCCGCCGCCTACAACGGCCTCAAGAAGCAGAACGGCAAGGGCGCCGTCGCCGCCATCGACCCGTCCACCGGCAAGATCCTGGCGCTGGCCTCCTACCCGTCCTACGACCCGTCGTCGTTCGCCGGTAACTCCACGACCACGGACTCCAAGAACTGGACCGCGCTCCAGAAGAAGAACGACGCGAGCGACCCGATGCTCAACCGGGCCCTGCGCGAGACCTACCCGCCGGGCTCCACCTTCAAGGTCGTCACCGCCGCCGCCGCGCTGGAGAACAAGCTCTACACGGACCCCGACTCGGCCACGGACACCCCGCTGCCCTGGATCATGCCGGGCACCACGACCCCGTTGCCGAACGAGGGCAACATCCCCTGCAAGAACGCGACCATGCGCGTCGCGCTCCGCTACTCCTGCAACACCGTGTTCGGCAAGATCGGCGCCGACCTCGGCAACGCCAAGATGCTCGCCGAGGCGAAGAAGTTCGGCTTCGACGAGGAGCAGTTCACGCCGGTCCGCTCCAGCGCCTCGGTCTTCTCCGACAACATGAACGCTTCGGAAACGGCGCTCTCCTCCATCGGCCAGTTCAACACCGCCGCGACCCCGTTGCAGATGGCCATGGTCGCCTCCGCCGTCGCCAACAACGGCACCCTGATGAAGCCGTACATGGTGGACAAGCTCCAGTCGTCGAACCTCGACACCCTGGAGCAGACCGACCCGGAGAAGCTCAGCCAGCCGCTCTCCGCCAAGAACGCGCAGATCCTCCAGTCGATGATGGAGACCGTCGTCAAGGACGGCACCGGCAAGAACGCGCAGATCCCCGGCGTCACCGTCGGCGGCAAGACCGGTACCGCCCAGCACGGCGTCGCCAACAGCGAGAACCCCTACGCCTGGTTCCTCTCCTACGCCAAGACCAGCGACGGCAGCTCCCCGGTCGCCGTCGCCGTGGTCATCGAGGACGACAAGGCCGTCCGTGACGACATCTCCGGTGGTGGCCTCGCGGCGCCGATCGCGAAGAGCGTGATGGAGGCGGTCATCAACTCCAAGAAGTGACACCGCTCACGTCCCCTTCACATCGGTGCACGTTGCGATACCGGTCCTGTATCGGGTGACGGGCTTGGCCAGGTCACACAGAACGAGCCGGGTACGGTAGGCCCGGACGGCAGCCTCCGACCGCACACCCGTGTGAGTCGGGACCGACGGAGAGGGCTGGTAGGAAGCTATGGAAGAGCCGCGTCGCCTCGGCGGCCGGTACGAGCTGGGCCACGTGCTCGGTCGTGGTGGCATGGCGGAGGTCTACCTCGCGCATGACACCCGTCTCGGCCGCACCGTGGCGGTGAAGACGCTGCGCGCGGACCTCGCGCGCGACCCGTCCTTCCAGGCCCGGTTCCGCCGGGAGGCCCAGTCGGCCGCCTCGCTCAACCATCCCGCGATCGTCGCGGTCTACGACACGGGCGAGGACTACATCGACGGGGTCTCGATCCCGTACATCGTGATGGAGTACGTCGACGGGTCCACGCTCCGCGAGCTGCTGCACTCCGGCCGCAAGCTGCTGCCGGAGCGGACGCTGGAGATGACCATCGGCATCCTCCAGGCGCTGGAGTACTCGCACCGGGCCGGCATCGTCCACCGTGACATCAAGCCCGCGAACGTCATGCTCACGCGCAACGGCCAGGTCAAGGTCATGGACTTCGGCATCGCCCGCGCCATGGGCGACTCCGGCATGACGATGACGCAGACGTCCGCGGTCATCGGCACCGCCCAGTACCTCTCCCCCGAGCAGGCCAAGGGCGAGCAGGTGGACGCCCGGTCCGACCTCTACTCCACGGGCTGCCTGCTGTACGAACTGCTCACCGTGCGCCCGCCGTTCGTCGGCGACAGCCCGGTGGCCGTGGCCTACCAGCACGTCCGCGAGGAACCGCAGGCCCCGAGCGTCTTCGACCCCGAGATCACGCCCGAGATGGACGCCATCGTCCTCAAGGCCCTGGTCAAGGACCCGAACTACCGCTACCAGTCCGCCGACGAGATGCGCATGGACATCGAGGCGTGTCTCGACGGCCAGCCGGTCGGGGCCACCGCCGCGATGGGCTCGGTCGGCTACGGCGGCTACCCGGACGACCAGCCGACGACGGCCCTGCGCTCCACGGACGCCGGCGCCACGTCGATGATGCCCCCGATGACCGCGGACGGCCCCGGCTACGGCTACGACGACCGCCAGGGCCGGCGCCGCCAGAAGAAGGCCAGCACCTCGACGATCGTGCTGGTCGTGGCCGGTGTCCTGGTCCTGATCGGCGCGATCCTCATCGGCAGATGGGCGGTCACCGGCAACGGCGGGGTCAGCAACGACAAGGTCACGGTGCCCAACCTGGTGAGCCTCTCCCAGAGCGACGCCACCAACCAGCTGGAGAACAGCGACCTCAACGTGGGCACGGTCACCAAGAAGGCCTGCGCGAGCGAGGCCAAGGGCACCATCTGCTCCACGGACCCCGTCAAGGACACCTCGGTCAAGAAGGGCACCACCGTCGACCTCGTCGTGTCGACCGGCGCCCCGAAGGTCCAGGTCCCCAGCGTGGTCGGCCTCTCCCTGGACGACGCCAAGGCGAAGCTGGAGGGCGACGACTACGGGTTCAAGGTCGACACCAAGAGCCGCGAGTCGTCGGAGGACCCCAACACGGTCCTCGAACAGGACCCCGTCAACGGCAAGGAGCTGGAGAAGGGCTCCACGATCACCCTGACGATCGCCAAGGCCGCGGCGACGGTCCCGGTCCCGGACGTCACCGGCCAGGACTGCGACGGCGCCAAGTCCCAGCTCTCCGGCAGTGAACTGACCGGCAACTGCACCGAGGTCGAGACCGACGACACCTCCAAGGTCGGCAAGGTCATCTCGACCGACCCGGCGGCGGGCACCCAGGTCAACAAGAACACCTCGGTGACCATCCAGATCGGCAAGGCCAAGCAGGCGGAGCAGGTCCAGGTCCCCAACATCCAGGGCCAGACCCTCGCCACCGCCAAGCAGGCCCTCCAGAACGCCGGTCTCCAGGTCGGCGACATCCAGGGCTCCAACGACGACAACGCGACCGTCTTGACGTCGGACCCGTCCCAGGGCAGCACCGTCGACAAGGGCACCACGGTCAACCTCACCGCCGTCGGCGGCAACGGCGGCAACAACAACGGCAACGGAAACGGCGGCACCAACTTCTTCGGCGGCCTCACCGGAACAGCGGCCCGCACGGAGGACTGACCCACCGCTCCAGCAACGGAGCCCCGGCCCCCTTCCCAAGGGCGCCGGGGCTCCGTCGTTCCGCCGCGATCCGTCAGACAGCTACCGCAGTTCCTTCGGCAGGGTCCGTGCGCTGTCGACCTTCTGCACGCGCTCCAGCTCGCCCCAGACGATGTAGCGGTAGCGGCTGGTGTAGACCGGGGTGCAGGTGGTCAGGGTGATGTAGTGGCCGGGCTTCTTCTTGCCGGATTCCTCGGGGACCTTGGTGAGGACCTGGACGTTGTACTTCGAGGTCTCCGGGAGGATCGAGTAGACCTTGTAGACGTACCAGTCGTCCTTGGTCTCGAAGACGATCGGGTCGCCCTTGCGTAGCTTGTCGATGTTGTGGAACTTCGCGCCGTGGCCGTCCCGGTGGGCGGCGAGGGTGAAGTTGCCGGTCTTGTCGGAGGTCGGCAGGGTCGCCTTGACGGGGTCGGTGTAGTAGCCGGCGACACCGTCGTTGAGGACGGTCGCCGAGGTGCCCTTCTCGACCAGGACCTCGCCGTTCTTCATCGCGGGCACGTGCAGGAAGCCGATGCCGTTCTTGGTGTCGAGGGCGCCGGGGCCGCCGGAGCCGGTGCCCGGGTGGGTCCAGGTGTCGCGGACCTTGTCGGCCTCCTGGCCTGCCTTGCGGTCGGCCAGGACGTTCGTCCACCACAGGGAGTAGACGACGAACAGGCCGAGCACCAGGCCCGCGGTGATGAGGAGTTCCCCGAAGAAGCTGACGGCCAGCGCGACCCGGCCGGGCCGACGGCGGGCCAGAGCCCCCGTCCCCGTGCGCTGGTCCTCGTGCTGTGTGCCGTCGGTGGTCGCTGCCACGTTCCCTTGTCCCTACTCGACGAGCGCATCCGGCTTGCCCTTGCTGCGCGGCCGTTCCTCGACCATCTTGCCCCAGACGATCAAGCGGTATGTGCTGGTGAACTCCGGTGTACAGGTCGTCAGGGTGATGTAGCGACCGGCCTTCGTGAACCCGGACCCCTTCGGGATCGGGTCGATCACACTCGTGTTGCTCGGCGACGTCACCGGGAGCATCGACGTCGTCTTGTAGACGAAGTACTCGCTCTGCGTCTCGACGACGACCTCGTCGCCCGGCTTCAACCGGTTGATGTACCGGAAGGGTTCGCCATGGGTGTTGCGGTGACCGGCGAGCGCGAAGTTGCCGGTCTTGGCGTCGGGCATCGCCGTCTTCAGCGCGCCCTCGCTGTAGTGGCCGACCATGCCCCGGTCGAGCACCTTCTTGTTGCTGACGCCCTCGGCGATCGGCACGACCACGTCCAGCTTGGGGATGTGCAGGATCGCGAAGCCCTGCCCCGGCTCGAACTCGCCCGGCGCCCGCTTCCCGTTCGCCCAGTCGTCCTGGAGGCTGCTGGTCTCCTTGTCGGCCTGGGCGTGCGCGCGCACGTTGGTCCACCACAGCTGGTAGGAGACGAACAGCAGCATCACCACACCGGTGCTGATGAACACCTCGCCGATGCCCCGGCTGATGAGCACGCCCGGACTCGCCTTGCGCGCCCGCGCCTGCCGACGCGCCTCGACCCGGGACAACGGCGCCTTCGCGGCGTCGTCGACCTCGTCCTCCGGCGCGTCCGCGAGCGCGGGGGAGCCGCCCCGACGGCCGTGACGGCGCTTGGCGGCCTTTCTGCGGGCCGCCCGCCCACCCGGCGTGGTTCCCGAGGCGGTTGAGGTTCCGGAGGCGGCAGCGGCGGATATGGCGCCCAGAAGATCGTCCGGCGGCGGACCGGGTATCCGCAGCGCCACCGTCTCCTCGTCGATCCGCGGGAGATACGCCGTCCGCTGCCCGTCGCCCGGCCGCTCCTCGAACGTGTCGGACGCCTCGTACGGCTGCTTCCCGTACGAGGCGCCGGACTCGCGCTCGGGGCGCGGCACGGTCACGCCGTGGCCCTGCCCACCACCGGGGCGAGCCCCGCCGACCTCGCCACCGCGCCCGCGTCGCCGCACTCCACCAGCCAGTTGGCCAGCATCAGGTGACCGTGCTCGGTGAGCACCGACTCGGGGTGGAACTGGACGCCCTCGACCGGGAGTTCACGGTGGCGCAGGCCCATGACGATGCCGTCCTCGGTGCGCGCGGTGACTTCCAGCTCGGCCGGGACCGTGGCCGGCTCGGCGGCCAGCGAGTGGTACCGGGTCGCCGTGAACGGGCTCGGCAGCCCGGCGAAGACGCCCTTGCCGCCGTGCTCGACCAGCGAGGTCTTGCCGTGCAGCAGCTCGGGCGCCCGGTCCACGACCCCGCCGTACGCCACCTGCATCGACTGCATGCCCAGGCAGACGCCGAAGACCGGGACCCCGGTGGCCGCGCAGTGGCGCACCATCTCGATGCAGACGCCGGCCTCCTCGGGCGTCCCGGGCCCCGGCGAGAGCAGCACCCCGTCGAAACCGTCCTGGGCGTGCGCCGTCGACACCTCGTCGTTGCGCAGCACCTCGCACTCGGCGCCGAGCTGGTACAGGTACTGGACCAGGTTGAAGACGAAGCTGTCGTAGTTGTCGACGACGAGAATCCGCGCACTCACTGGTTGTCCACCGTCACATCGTTGAAGGGAAGCAGCGGCTCGGCCCACGGGAAGACGTACTGGAAGAGCACGTAGACCACGACCAGCGCCAGGACCAGTGAGATCAGCGCCTTCACCCACGTGTTCCCCGGCAGATGCCGCCAGATCCAGCCGTACATGCCGTCCCTTCCGTTCCACCACGGCACCGGATTCACGCCGTACCGCACCAGACTAACGGCGCAGAGCCACTGGTTCCCCGGCCTCCACGAGCCGTGTGGAGGCCGGACGCGCCCCGACGATCGGGCGGTGGCCGTGGCCCCGTTCCGGATCGCACGTGGTCAGCGTGAGAGAGCGGCCCTCGCGCGCCTACCCCGACTTACGAGGGACAGCGTCGATCACCTCACCGTCGGTCGGGACGGTTTTGTAGGGCCCTTTGTCGATCCGATACGTGAACCATGTCGTGGCATGTTCCACGTGAAACCAAGCCGCGGAACGCGCCTGACCGCGAACGGCCGCGCGTCGGCCACCCCGGCGGCGCCTGAGCGGGTCAGCTCACCCCACGGGCTGGGCGTAGTGCAGGTCCACCGTGCCCGAGTAGCCGGGCAGGGTCACCGTCCCGTCCTGGGTGACCTTCCAGCCCAGGCCGTAGACGTTGACGTAGACCATGTAGTTCTGGATCGCCTTGGACGCGGACATCGCCTTGTTCAGCCGGTCGGGGTCACCGATGGCGGTGATCTTGTAGGGCGGCGAGTAGACGCGGCCCTGGAGGATCAGGGTGTTGCCGACGCAGCGCACGGCACTGGTGGAGATCAGCCGCTGGTCCATGACCTTGATGCCCTGGGCGCCGCCCTCCCACAGGGCGTTCACCACGGCTTGCAGGTCCTGCTGGTGGATGACGAGGTAGTCGGGCTGCGGTTCCGGATAGCCGGGGAGCTTGGCGGTGGCGTCGGGCGGGGCGTCGTTGAGGGTGACGGTGATGCCCGTGCCGGTCACCTTCTGGGTGCCGGCGTTCTTCTCCAGGCCGGTGAGTTTCTTGTCCTCGGCCTCGGAACGGCCGTCGTCGCGCTCGGCGAGGGACTCGATCTCGTGACGCAGGGTGCCGTTGGACTCGTCCAGCGTGCCGTTCTTGTGGCTGCGTTCCTGGATCAGGTCGGAGAGCTTCAGCAGGGACGCGTCCGTGCGGATGTTGGTGCCCTTGGCGGTGTTGAAGCTGGTGAAGAAGATGAGGCCGGCGAGTGCGAAGACGCCCACGGTGAGGATGCGCGCGGGCCGCAGACGCCGCCCGCGGGCAGGACTGGATTCTGTACCGGGGGAGTCGGCAGAATTGGTCAACGTACCCTTATCTCCTTCGGCGCCGCGGAAGCACTACGCTAACGGACGCCCGGGGGAGCACCACGTGTCCCCTTGTACGCTGCCCCGGAGCCCGATCCAGTTATCTGCGCGGCCACGCAGCGCATCGACAGGAGAGACCCTCGTGCCGAAGTCACGTATCCGCAAGAAGGCCGACTACACGCCGCCGCCGGCGAAGCAGGCGACCGCCATCAAGCTCAACAGCCGCGCCTGGGTCGCTCCGGTGATGCTGGCCATGTTCCTCATCGGACTGGCCTGGATCGTCGTGTTCTACGTGACCGACGGTTCCCTGCCCATCGACAAGCTGGACAACTGGAACATCGTGGTGGGCTTCGGCTTCATCGCCGCGGGCTTCGGCGTCTCCACCCAGTGGAAGTAGGCCGGTGGAAGTAGGCCGCCGGACGCCGCCCGGGCAGTAGCCCTGGCAAGCGGCTCGGGTGGGGGCACACGGCCCCCACCTGGCCCGGCGGAACGTGCGCGGCCGTCGGTGAAACGCACGGCCCTCTCCCGGTGAACCCAGCTCTGCCCAGGGCTATCCAGCGAGTTATCCACAGGCGCTGTCCACAGTGGGGAAAAGGGAAGATGATCTGTGGATAACTCCTCGCGCGGTTGACGCCGGTACAACAACCCCACCGCCATCCGAATGCCTGTTCGCCCCCTGCTGACCTGGTCAAACACGGATCAGCTACCGGGGGCACAGTCGTTCCCCCACCGTGTGCACAAGATCGGGCACACGCTGTGGACAACAGTTTGGTATCAGCCGAGCTGACCGTTCCTGACGAGTGTGACGACGACCACGGCCACCAGGAACAGCGCGCAGGTCCCGAACTGCACCAGCGTCCGGCGCCCGCGCGGCGCGTGGACCATGGCGTACCCGGTGACGACACCGGCGACGAGCCCGCCGATGTGGGCCTGCCAGGCGATGTTGGCCCAGCCGAAGGTGAAGATCAGGTTGATCACCAGGAGGGCGATCACCGGGCGCATGTCGTAGTTGAGGCGGCGCATCAGGACGGCGGTGGCACCGAACAGCCCGAAGATCGCGCCGGACGCGCCCAGGGACGGCTGGTTCGGAGCGGCGATCAGATAGGTGAGCGCGCTGCCGGCCAGCCCGGAGACGAAGTAGAGGGCGAGGTAGCGGACCCGGCCGAGGGCCGCCTCCAGCGGGCCGCCGATCCACCACAGGCTGAGCATGTTGAAGAGGATGTGGATGTAGCTGCCGTGCAGGAACATCGCGGTCAGCAGCCGGTACCACTGCCCCTGCGCGACGCCCTCGACCGAACCGAGCAACGGCACATAGGCCTGGCCGATCAGGTCGAACCGGTCGGTGAACCCGTCGCCGACGGCGAGCTGGACGGCGAAAAGGGCGAGGTTGATCCCGACCAGGAGCTTGGTGACCAGCCGGGGGTCGGCCGCGATGGTGCCGCCGGCCAGGGTGCGGGGGCGGGAGGCGGCCGGGGAGTGGCCGGTGCCGGAGTCGCCGCGGGCGCAGTCGGGGCAGTGGAAGCCGACCGAGGCGTTGACCATGCACTCCGGGCAGATGGGACGGTCGCAGCGGGTACAGCTGATGCCCGTCTCACGGTCCGGGTGGCGGTAGCAGCCGGGCAGGGTGTGGGCGTCCTGCGAGCTGTCTGCCGCTTGGTCCATGACATCCCCTAGATCGTCGTCGCCACACTGCACCCACCCGCCCCTTTCTACGGACGAGCGAGCCGTTTTGTTCCCCACCGCACCCACGCCCGCTTCCCTCGGGACCGCAGGTCGGTGCCGGCCGCCGAACCGGGCTCGGCGGCCGTCGTCCCGGGGCTCAGCCCTGGCGCGTCTCGACGACGACGGTCTCGATGACCACGTCGGTGAGGGGGCGCTCGGTGCGCGGGTTGGTCGGGAGCCCGGCGATGGCGTCCACGACCTTCTGGCTGGCCGCGCTGGTGATCTCGCCGAAGATGGTGTGCTTGCGGTTCAGCCAGGCCGTCGGGGAGACGGTGACGAAGAACTGCGAGCCGTTGGTGCCGGGGCCCGCGTTGGCCATGGCCAGCAGATAGGGCTTGTTGAAGGACAGCTCGGGGTGGAACTCGTCCTTGAACTGGTAGCCGGGGCCGCCTGTGCCGTTGCCCAGCGGATCGCCGCCCTGGATCATGAACCCGCTGATCACCCGGTGGAAGACGGTGCCGTCGTAGAGCTTGGCCTGGGACTTCTCACCCGTCTCCGGGTTGGTCCACTCACGCTCGCCCCGGGCGAGCTCGACGAAGTTCCGGACGGTCTTCGGCGCGTGGTTCGGCAGGAGCCGGATCTCGATGTCGCCGTGGCTGGTCTTGAGGGTGGCGTAGAGCTGCTCGGCCACGATCTGCCTTCCGTTGTCTTCCGTGACGGACCGATCCTCGCACGGCCCGGGAGGTCCCACGCACGACGACGTGTTCGAAGGCCTGATCCAGGGAACCCGCGTCCGTGAATGGCCGGGACCCTTCGCGGACCCGGGCCGGGGCACTGGTCGGGTGCGGCGGAGTCAGGGGCGCCCGGCCTCGATCCATGACATGGTCGACGGCAGACCCCCATTACTCCCTATAGATCCACATACCGATCCGCATGACCCGGATGCCCGCCCTCTACATGCTCCCGGGACCGTCGGCAGGCATGATCCGTAAAAGGGTGGAAAGTCGAATTACCGTACGCCACCGAGGAGGAGGATGCCGTGACCCGCATCGACAGCGTGCGCGCCGCGACCGGTACGGCCAAGGACAGCGTGCTGCACGCCGCAGAAGCGGTGGCGCCTTACGCCGACACGGCCAAGGACAAGGCCGCGCACTTCGCACAGGAAGCCCGCGTACGACTCGCGCCGAAGGTGTCGCTGGCCGCGGACCAGGCCCGCGTCCACTACGGCGCCCATGTCGCCCCACGCCTGGAACAGGCCCGCACGCATGTGCCGCCGAAGGTCGACCAGGCAGCCCATGACGCGGCCGTCTACACCCGGCAGGCGGCCAAGCAGGCCGCCGAGTACTCCCGGCCGAAGCTGGAGCAGGCCGTGGCGGCGGCCGGTCCCGTCAAGGACGAGGCCGCCACGCGTGCCACCGCCGCCGTCGCCGCGTTGCGCGGCCAGGTGACGGCGAAGGAGATCCAGAAGCTCGTCCGCAAGCACCGGCGGCGGGCGAAGGCGGGCCGCGCGGCCAAGGTGGTGCTGGTGGCCGGCGCCGTCGCGGGCGGCGCTTTCGCCGTCTGGAAGTGGTGGGACAAGCAGGCCAACCCGGACTGGCTGGTCGAGCCGCCCGCCCCGACCGAGGTCACCGAGCCGACGACCCGGCTGACGTCCGTCGACGGCAGCGTCCCGTCGGTCCTGGACCCCGAGGTCCAGGCCAAGCAGGCCGAGAACGAGACGTCGGAGGGCGACGACCAGCGCTGAGCCGCGCCCCACCCGAGAGGCGCCCCAAGGGGACGCCCGAGGAAAACGCATGAGGGGCGGGAGCCCCGGACCCGTCCGAGACCTCCCGCCCTTCACCACGCCTCACGTGCCCCGCCTCCACCTCCACCCCCATCACGTTTCACGTGAAACATGCCCCGCCCCGACCGGCGCGCGAAGGGCGACCCGAGCCCCCAATCGGGCGAACTGCCGCTGGTCACCCGCGTCGACGACGCCCGCACAACCGTCACGATCCGATGATCTGACGATGCGACGAGATCACCGCACCCGTATCCCGTTCCTCGCCACGGCCCTCACGGCATCCTTGCTGATCGCGCTCGCTCCTCCGCGCGCCGAGGCCGCCGACCTCTCGCCGCGCTCCGAGGCCGCCCTCCTGGTGCGGGCGCACGAGAAGGCACGCGCGCGGACCGACCGGCTGCGCGGGGAGCACGCCCCGCGCGCCGAGATGCGGTCGGCCGAACGGCACCGGTGGAAACTCCGCGGGGAGTTGTGGGACCTGCTGCGCACGAGGCAACGTGCGAACGGCGACCCGGTCGCGGTGGACCCGTCGGGCCGCGCGGGCGCCTGCCCCGTCGTCCCCCGCCGCGAGAAACCCGCCCCGCGCACGGCATCCCGGCCCGCCGCCTGGACGGCCCCGACCCGCAACTACCGCCTGTCGGCCGGTTACCGGGCCAAGGGCAGCCACTGGGTCCACCGGCACACGGGCCAGGACTTCGCCGTCCCCTCCCGGTCCCCCGTGCACGCCGTAGGCCCCGGCACCGTATGGGCCACGACCTGCGGCGACGGCTTCGGCAACCAGATCCTGGTCCGGCACAGCGGCGGCTACTTCACGCAGTACGCCCACCTGTCCCGCATGGAGGTCAGCAAGGGCCAGCGAGTCCGCGCGGGCCAACGCATCGCCCTCTCCGGCGCCACCGGCAACGTCACAGGCCCCCACCTCCACTTCGAGGTCCGCGTCACCCCATACCTGGGCTCAGCAATCCCCCCACTACCGTGGCTACGGGAGCGAGCGGTGCGGGTGGGGGAGTGAGCGTGGGGCGGGTAAAGCCGCTACACGGCGCCGGACGACCGGGCATTGGCCCCGGCAGCGCATCCCCACATCTGCGGAGATGGCCCCTGCTCCGTCCCCTGCTCCCACCCTTCCTAGTCCGGCTCGGGGGCGGGACAGCAGGCAGCTCCGCCGAAGGGCGACGGCGGCTCCTCCCGTCAGCCCCTCCTCCTGCCCCCAACGGCACTGCCCAGCTGAAGCAGCAAGGCTGCCCCCGCGTGGACTGCCTCAAGACCGTCGTACGGTTCGGCAAAGATCTCGGGGTACTCAAGCGAGAACATCCCGTCGAACGCTGGTTCCCCTCAGAGACAGGGACTGCCTCCAAGTACTCGGCGAGCGCAACGCGCAGCCCACGTTCCTCTGTCTCCAGCTCCGCCTCGATCGCGATCCGGATCGGAGCGGGTGCAGCCTGACCTTGGCCGCGCGACCGGTACCGTGGTCACCATGCTCCCGACGGTGATCCCCTGCGGGACGTACCCCAGACGTCAAGGAAATCGCTGGTCCCCGCCTCTGCGGGGGTGGCCCCTGGGGAATCTCATCAAGGATGTGGTCCCCGCGCACGCGGGGTTGGAAAAATCGCGTGGCTCTCTGCTCCTCTGAGGAACCCGCCAATGGATCAACTGGGGGATCTCCTCATCAACCCTCTTCATGAAAGAGCGTCCGGAGGTGCCTGAAGTGCTGGTAACGTAACGTCACCGACCCAGCCATCTGGGTCACAGCAGCAAAATGGGCCGGCCTACGCACCCCTCGGTAAAGGTTCAGCGCAGGTCCGGCCCGTCTCAACTGGCGTCAAGACAAGGGAAGCCTACCGATGAGCCCGAACAACACAGCAGCGCAACCTCCCGAACCGGCGCCGTTACCCGGTGTACTCGCACTGCTCGCAGCCGTCATCGCCGCATGCCCGACCACCCCGTCCGCGCATGCGCCGTGGGTGTGGGTGACCGTCGTGGTGATCGTGGTCCTGGCGCTCCAGTCGAAGACGTTGAAGCGGCGCCTCGCCTGAACTCCGCACTTCTGGGCGGCCGTTCAACCGCGGTTGGACCGGTCGCCCATTTCCCATCCCCGGAGGCTCCTCTCGCCCGAGAGGGGCCTCCGCCCCGGCGCACAGGAAATGGGAGCCATGTCTGAAGCGACCACGGACGCAGATCCTTCGAACAGCCCGTTCCCATGGGGAAATCTGTCCGCCTCCGCCAGATCGGCCTGGGCGAAGTCCGAGTCCAAGTCGGGCGGCTGGCTACCCCTTTGGCGACACCTGGCTGACAGTGGGGCGGCAGCCGATCGCCTCTGGGCGGAATGGGTACCCCGCTCGATCAGGGACCTGGTGGCGGAGGCCTTGCCCGCCGGAGAAGCCGACGCCCGTAAACTCGCCCGCTTCCTTGCGCAGGTCCATGACATAGGCAAGGCATCTCCTGCCTTCGCCTGCCAAGTAGATTCTCTCGCCGACCGAATGCGTGACGCCGGGCTCCAGATGCCGCTCTCCAGTGAGTACGGGCAGGACCGTCGCCTAGCGCCGCACGGTCTCGCCGGGCAACTGCTGCTCCAGGAGTGGATGGCAGAGCGGTTCGGGCTGCGCGGGCGGGTGTCGGGGCAGTTCGCCGTGGTGGTGGGCGGCCATCACGGTACGTTTCCCGAACATCAGCAGATCCATGATCTTCAGCTCCGTCCGCATTTGGTACGGCATCCCGGGCCGAGTGAAGCCGTTTGGCGAGAAGTCCAGTTCGAGTTGATGGACGCCTGCGCCGTCGCGGCGGGCGTCACCGATCGGCTGCCGGAGTGGGGTGACGTACGGCTTCCGCAGCCGGCCCAGGTCGTGCTGACAGCGGTCGTGATCCTCGCGGACTGGATCGCCAGTTCACCCGAGTTGTTTCCCTACGATCCCGAGACCTGGAAGCCGGTGGGGCCGGTGGGGGAGCGGCGCCGACTCGCCGCCGCCTGGGCCGGGTTGGACCTTCTTCCGCCTTGGGCACCGCAGGAGCCCGGACAACCGGCCGACGAGTTGTTCCGACTGCGCTTCCCCCGCCTGAAGGAAGCGGTCATCCGGCCGGTCCAGGCCGAAGCCGTCCGGATGGCCCGGGAAATGCCCGCGCCCGGCATGCTCGTGATCGAGGCGCCGATGGGGGAGGGAAAGACCGAGGCAGCGCTCGCCGCAGCGGAGATTCTTGCCGCGCGGTCCGGTGCGGGCGGTGTGCTGCTGGCGTTGCCGACGCGCGCGACGGGGGACGCCATGTTCCCTCGACTGCTGAAGTGGTTGGAGTGCGTCCCCCACTCCGGCGAGCGAGACACGGGACGGCATTCCGTCGTACTCGCCCATGCCAAGGCCGCGCTCAACGACGTATGGGCGGGCCTCCTGAGTCAAGGCAGGCGAACGATCCTCGCGGTCGATCCGAACGGCCGGGAGCACGAAGAGATCAGTACCCGATATGCCAAGCCGGCCGGATTCCATGCCCATCAGTGGCTGCGGGGCCGTAAGAAGCAGCTGCTGGCCTCGTTCGCGGTGGGAACCATCGACCAGGTGCTGTTCGCCGGGCTGAAGAGCCGGCACCTGATGCTGCGGCATCTGGCGGTGGCGGGCAAAGTCGTCGTGATCGACGAAGTCCACGCCTACGACGCCTACATGGGTCGATATCTGGACCGTGTGCTGGAGTGGCTGGCGGCGTACCGAGTGCCCGTCGTCCTCCTGTCGGCGACGTTGCCGTCTGATCGTCGGCGAGCACTCGTCGCCGCTTACACAGGTTCCTCGGACGACGGAGTGGAAACGGCCCCCGACGCGTACCCGTTGATCACCGCCGCGTCCCCCGGCCGACCCGTGCTCACCGCGCGTCCCCCCGCCGCCTCCGGTCGCCAGGTCGACGTGGCCGTGGAGCGCGTGGACGAGGACCTGGACTCGCTGGCGGATCGCCTGGAACACGAACTGGCCGACGGCGGCTGCGTGCTGGTCGTACGGAACACGGTCGACCGAGTACTGGAGACCGCCGATGTGCTGCGGGCCCGGCTGGGCGACGATGCGGTCACTGTGGCCCACTCCCGTTTCCTCGCGGCGGACCGGGCTGCCAAGGACGCGGACCTGCTGCGGCGGTTCGGCCCGGACGGAGAGCAACGGCCGTATCGGCATGTCGTGGTAGCCAGCCAGGTGGCCGAACAGTCGCTCGACGTGGACTTCGACCTGCTCGTCACCGATATGGCGCCGGTGGACCTGGTGTTGCAGCGGATGGGCCGACTGCACCGGCATACCAGGCGTCGGCCGCCAGGGCTGACACGGGCGCGCTGCCTGATCACGGGCGTGGACTGGGAAGCCGTTCCTCCACAGCCGGTGGCCGGGACCCTCGCCGTCTACCGCAGCGAGTACCCCCTGCTGCGCTCGCTGGCCGTGCTCGGCCCGCACTTGGACGGCCTGGCGCTGGAACTCCCCGGCCTCATCAGCCCGTTGGTGCAGGCCGTCTACGGTGACGAACAGGTCGTCCCCCCACAGTGGGAGCAACGGCAGGAGGAGGCGTACGGCGCTCACCGGCAGCTGCTGGACGAGAAGCGGGACAAGGCCGGGGCCTTTCTGCTGGACTCGGCGCGACGGGCGGGTCGGCCGCTGTACGGGTGGCAGGAGGCCGCCGCCGGTGACGTGGACGACAGCCCCGAGGGTCGTGCGCAAGTACGGGACAGCGAGGACACGTTGGAGGTTCTCGTCGTCCAACGGCAGGCCGACGGGCGACTGACGACCGTGCCGTGGCTGACCGACGACGGGGACGGGAAACGGGGTGGTCTGGAGCTGCCTGTCGACTTCATGCCGAGTCAGCGTGCGTGCAAGGCGGTGGCGGCCAGTGCCCTCACGTTGCCGGGGCGCTTCAGCAAGCGGTACATGATCGATCGAACTATTCCGGAATTGGAGCGGTTTCTGGTCCCAGCCTGGCAGGTCAAGGAGTGTCCTTGGCTCGCTGGGGAGCTGATTCTCGTTCTCGATCCGGATTGTCAGACCTCTCTGGCAGGCTTCGTTCTCACCTACAGCCGTGCGGACGGTCTACGGGTGACGTCCGCCGACGCGCACCCCTCGACCGAGCGGGAGAACGGCGAGCCCGCGGACGGACGGACGAGGACAGAGGGGGAACAGGGTGGGTACGACGAGCAGGTGCTCCCTTCGGGCGGCCAGTGGCTCAGCCAGGTGCCCGAAGGAGAGGTGGAGGCAGGCGCGGTGAGCGAGGAACCCACGGCGGCGTCCGGGCCACCGTCCTTCAACCTGGCCGTCGAGCCGTGGCTGCCCGTCCAGCGCGCGGACGGGACGGTCACGCAGGTCTCCCTCCTCGAACTCTTCGGGCAGGCGGGTTCTCTGCGCCGACTGGTGGGAGACGTACCGACGCAGGAGATCGCCCTGTTGCGGCTGTTGCTCGCCGTCCTCTACGACGCACTGGACGGGCCGGCGGAGGTGGAGGACTGGGAGGACCTGTGGCTGTCGGCCGATCCGTTCGCCGTCGTGGCGGACTACCTCGCTCGCCACCAGGCCCTCTTCGACCTGTTCGATCCTGAGCGACCCTTCTACCAGGTTGCCGGCTTGCACACCGCGAAGAACGACGTCGCGCCGCTCAGCCGGATCGTCGCGGACGTCCCGGTGGGCGAGCCCTTCTTCGCCATGCGCCGTCCGGGCGTCGAGGCGCTGACGTACGCGGAGGCCGCCCGCTGGCTGGTGCACGCCCACGCCTTCGACACGTCCGGCATCAAGTCCGCGATGGCGGGTGACGTACGGGCGAAGGCGGGGAAGGTCTATCCGCTCGGGGTGGGGTCGCTGGGTCATCTCGGCGGAGTGTTCGCCGAGGGCGCGACCCTCCGGGAGACGCTCCTGCTCAACCTCATCGCCCTGGAGGAGCCGGAGGCCGGCTTCGACGACCGGACAGTGAAGGACCTGCCGGTCTGGCGGCGGCCGGAGCCTCTCGGGGCCGGCGAGCGCGAGAACCCCGACGGCCGATCAGGTCCCGCCGGTCTTCGGGACCTCTACACCTGGCAGTCCCGCCGCCTCCGACTGCACACGGAGGCCGGGGTCGTGACCGGCGTGGTCCTCGGTTACGGAGATCCACTCGTGCTCTCCGCCCCGTGGAAGAGCGAGCCGATGTCGCATTGGCGGCGCAGCGAGGCCCAAGAGAAGAAGCAGGGGCGTTCGCGCGTCTACACGCCGTTGCGGCACGACCCGAGCAGAGCGGCCTGGCGGGGGCTGGAGACGCTGCTCCCGGCTCGTCGGCAGGCGTCCGACGGCGGCCGGCGCGGCGAACCGGACCGTGTCCTGCGCTCCGGGGTCGCCCGTTGGTTCACCAAGGTGATCACCACGAGCGAGATCCATGCGGGCACACTCGTGCGGCTCCGCCTGGTGGGCGCGGTGTACGGCACCCAGCAGTCGGTGGTGGACGAGATCATGGACGACTCCGTGGTCCTGCCCATCATCACCCTGCACGAGACGAACCAGCTCTACGGAGCGGCGGCCGTCGACGCCGTGAGCGACGCGGAGAACGCCGTCACCGCCCTGGGCCACCTCGCCGGCAATCTGGCCCGCGCCGCCGGTACCGATCCGACGACTCCCCTTGAGGCCGCCCGTGACCTGGGTTTCGGCACCTTGGACGGGCCGTACCGGGCGTGGCTGAGGGATCTGCTCTCCTTCCCCGACCTGGAAACGGCACGCCGGGAGTGGAGAGCCACCGTCCGCCGTCACGTCCTGCGGCTCGGTCAGCAGGTCCTCGACTCCGCCGGGCCCGCCGCTGACGAGGGCCGGCTGACCGATCTCCCCGGCCTCGGCAGCCGGCTGATGGATGCCGGCCGGGCCGACCGTTTCTTCCGTCTGCGACTCCACAAGGTCCTGGGCCCATCGACTCCCCCGGGTCCTCCACCCCATTCCGCCGAGCGTACGGAGAGCGCTTCATGAGCACGACCACTCAGGCGGCCGGTTCCCGAGACGACCGTGAGCGGGTCTCCCTCGTCGAAGAGGCCACCCGAACCACGGTGCTGCGGTTGCAGGGCGGCTATCGCAGAGACAACGTGGCCGCCGTGGCCGCCGTGGCGCGGCTACGGCGTGAAGCCGGCCGCGAGCCCCACGCGTCGCCCACCAGTTGGGGACTCGACGATCTGGAAGCACTGACCAGACTCCGCGAGAAACAGGCTGAGGAGAACGACGACACCGAGCGCTACCTCGTATCGCGCAAGCGGCATGAACGCGAAGCGCAAGTGGAGCGCGAGGACCGGGCGGTGCACCTGGCCGTGACCCTGTGGGCTCTCCACCAGCAGTCGTTGCGCGAGGAAGCCATGCATGTCCACGGCTGGTCACTGGGCCGCGCCGTACGGCAGCTCGCCCAGGACAAACAGGCGAAGCAGGAGAAGCCCGAAGCGCCCGCTGAGGAAGAGCAGCGGGAGGGGGAACAGCAGGGAGCGGTCGAGGACGTCAGCCCCACCATCCGAAAGCGCTTCGTACGCCTGGGTACTTCCTCCGACATCGACATCTTGGGCCGCCGTCTGCGCGAGATGGTGCTGCTGCTGCGAGAAGCGCGCATCCCTCTGGACTACGGGCGGCTCGCCGGCGAACTCGACCGTTGGCAGGACGAGGGGGAACGGGCCGGTGTCCGACGAGCCTGGGGGCGCGAATTCCACCGCGTGTACAGAGCGGCCGCATCGGATGACGACGAGGCCAAGCCCCAACCGCCCGCACCGCCCGGCGACCCCGTGGCCGACGACGCGGGCGAGTGACCCAAGCAGACATAGTTGACCGAGAAGAACGGAATCACGGTGACCCGCACCATCCTCGATGTTCATATCCTCCAGGTGGTCCCGCCCAGCAACCTGAACCGCGACGACACGGGAACGCCGAAATCGGCTTACTACGGCGGCGTTCGGCGAGCACGGGTATCGAGCCAGGCATGGAAACGTGCGACCCGAAATGCGTTCAACGAACTGCTGCCTCCCGAGGAACTCGGCGTCCGGTCCAAGAAGCTCACCGCGGAGCTGGCGGAGCGGATCATCGCCAAAAGCAAGTCCTCGAATTCTTTGAAGGCAATGGAGTTGTCCGTCGCCACCCTGTTGGCCGCCGAAACGTTGAGGGCGGCGACCGGCTCCAAGATCGATGCCCCGAAGCGGAAGGCGAAGGACGGCGAGGAGTCGACCGCGGCGCCGGTCTCCTCGTATCTGATGTTCCTGAGCAGGCGGCAGTTGGATGCTCTCGCCGACCTCGCGATCGAGCACAGCGGTCCGGAGGGTGACCTCAAAGTCCTCAAGAACTATCTGAAGGACAACAAGTCCCTGGCCAGGCAAGCCGTGGACGCCCGCCACTCGGTGGACATCGCGCTCTTCGGACGCATGGTCGCCGATTCCGCCGACCTCAATGTGGAGGCCGCGACGCAGGTGGCCCACGCCATCAGCGTCCATAAGTCGGATATCGAGTCGGACTACTACACGGCGGTGGACGACCTCAGCAGAGATGACGAGTCCGGCGCCGGAATGATCGGCACCATCGACTTCAACTCCGCGACCCTGTACCGCTACGCGGCCGTGGACGTCGACGAGTTGCAGCGCAACCTCGGTCTCGGACTCCGGGAGAACGAGACGCCGAGCACCCCTGTGGAGAAGGCGGTCGTCGCATTCCTGGATGCGTTCATCACCTCCCTTCCGACCGGAAAGATCAACACCTTCGGCAACCACACCCTGCCCTCCGCCGTGATCGTGAAGCTGCGTGACCGACGGCCGGTGAGCTTCGTCAGCGCATTCGAGGAACCCGTGCCGCAGGGATCGAAGGGCGGATACCTCCGGCAGAGCTGTCACCAACTCGCCGAACACGTAGAGAACTTGGAGAGGCAGTACGGCATCGAGACGCCCGAGGCACACGCCTGGGTCTTCCGCGTCGGCAACGAGACCGAGGCGCTCGCTTCCCTCGGCCGACAGGTCTCCCTGGACGTTCTGCTGCGAGAAGTACGTGCGGCGGTGGCACAGCGGCTGGCACCCGGAGCAAGCGCATGACCGTGCTACTGCTGCGGCTCGCCGGCCCCCTCCAGTCCTGGGGTTCGTCAGCCCGCTTCGCCCGCCGCAGCACCGAGAACGCCCCCACCAAGAGCGGCGTGCTCGGCCTGCTCGCCTCCGCCGAGGGCCGCCCCCGCGGAGCGGACCTCTCCGACCTGGCCGCGCTGCGGTTCGGCGTACGGATCGATCAACCCGGTTCCAGGATGCGGGACTTCCACACCGCCCACCACGCCGACACCGGCAAGTCCATGCCACTGTCCCAACGGTTCTATCTCGCCGACGCCGTGTTCGTGGCCGGCGTCGAGGGCGATCACGCACTGCTGTGGAGCCTGTACAACGCCGTATGCGCACCCCGCTTCCTGCCGTACCTCGGCCGACGTTCCTGTCCCCCCTCACGCCCCCTCGACCTGGGTCAGCCGCTGCCGGACACGGACCTGGAGGAGGCGCTGCGCACCGCTCCCTGGCAGGCGTCCCACTGGTATCGACGGCGTGCTCGACGCGGCAGGGACGGCGGACCGACGGCGCTGGATCTGCTGATCGACTGCCCTCCGGCCGACGTACCGCATCTGTCCCTACGGGACACCCCGGTGAGCTTCGACCCCAGGCACCGGCAGTACGCGCTGCGCGGCGTCATCACCGGCCATGTCGACGTACCGGCTCCCGCGTCGGAAGCCGCCCCGCCGTCCCACGACCCGACCACCGTCCTACGCCCCCTCGCCCCTCCCAGAAGCATCACGCCCGCCCCGAGGACCAGCTGATGTACCTGACCCGCTTCCGTATCAACACCGCACGGGCCGGCGCGCGTCGGCTGCTCGGCTCGCCGAACTTCATGCACGGCGCCGTGAACATGGCCTTCCCCGAACCGCCGGCCCGGGACGGGATCGAGCCGCGCGTGCTGTGGCGGGTGGACCCGGCCGCCGCAGGCCGCGCCGACCTGCTCATCGTCAGCCCCGAACGACCCGACCTGACCCACCTCGTCGAGGAAGCGGGGTGGCCCGGCCTGCCGGAACCCGGCTGGACGACCTTCGCCTACGACGAGTTCCTCGACCACATCGCACCGGGCAGCACCTGGGGTTTCCGGCTCACCGCCAACCCGGTGCGCAACATCCGCAGGCCGGAGGATTCCAGGGACACCCCGACGAAGCGGGCCGCGCACGTCACCCCCCGCCACCAGATCGGCTGGCTGCTCCAACGGCAGGAACGCGCGGGCTTCGAGGTGGTGGAGACTCCCGCCGAACGCCGGCTGACCGAGCACGGCAACCAGCACGAAGTGATCGTGCACGACCGGTACCCCTTGCAGTTCCACAAGAGCGGCTCAGCGACCGCCGACCGCAAGCCGGTCCGCTTCACCCGGGTCACCTTCGACGGCCGACTGCGCGTCACCGACACCAAAGCCTTTCGCCGCACCCTCACCAACGGACTGGGCAAAGCCAAGGCCTACGGGTGCGGCCTGATGACCCTCGCCCCCCTCCAGCCCTCATGAGCACCATCGGCCGACGCAGCACCGCCACGCCCAGGGAACTCACCCGGGTCGGAGACCGCGTCTCCTTCATCTACCTGGAACGCTGCACCGTCCACCGCGAGGACAACGCGATCACGGCCACGGACGCGGACGGCGTCACGCACATCCCCTCCGCAACCATCGGGACACTCCTCCTGGGCCCCGGCACCCGCATCACCCACCAGGCCATGTCCGTCCTCGGGGAGTGCGGAGCAGGCGTGACCTGGGTCGGCGAGCACGGCGTGCGCTTCTACGCCGGAGGCCGCGCTCTCACCCGCTCCAGCCATCTCGTCGAGGCACAGGCCACGGCCTGGGCCAACCGCCGTACCCGCCTCGATGTCGCCCGCGCCATGTACCGGCTCCGCTTCCCCGGCGACGACCCCTCGACCCGAACCCGGCAGCAACTGCTCAGCATGGAAGGCCGCCGGGTCAAGGAGTGCTACCAACGCGAATCAGCCCGCACCGGGGTCCCCTGGCGCCGACGCGACTACCACCACGGCGACTTCGACGCCGGTGACCCCGCCAACCAAGCCGTCACCGCCGCCGCCCAGTGCATGTACGGCATCGCCCACGCCGTGGTGGCGGCACTCGGCTGTGCTCCCGGACTCGGCTTCGTGCACTCAGGGCACGAACGCTCCTTCGTCCTCGATGTCGCCGACCTCTACAAGACCGACATCGCCATCCCGGCCGCTTTCGACGCAGCCGCCCACGACGAGCAGGACGTCGCCACCCGCACCCGACGTGCTCTCAGGGACCGCATCAACGCCACCAGCCTGCTGGACCGCTGCGTCCAGGACATCAAGGGCCTCCTCGCCCACCACACCACCGAGCCACCGCAGGACACGGCAGACAGTGTGAGCCTCCAGTCGGACGGCGATCTGCTGGTCGCCGGCGGACGCAATTACGGCCACGCCCCGCCAGAGAGCCCGTCCGCGGAGAACCTGACCGCGGAGAACCCCACCTGGGAGGAGCCCATCTGGTGACGGTCATCGTCCTCGCCAACTGCCCCGCCGGCCTTCGAGGGTTCCTCACCCGCTGGCTCCTGGAAATCTCCCCCGGTGTCTTCCTCGGCTCCCCCACCGCCCGGGTACGCGACATCCTCTGGGAGGAAGTCCGCCAGTACCGCGGCAAAGGCCGAGCCCTCCTCGCCTACCAGACCGACAACGAGCAAGGCTTCACCTTCGCCACCCATGAACACGCCTGGCGCCCGAAGGACCACGAGGGCCTCGTCCTCCTCCACCGCCCGTCCCAGCAAGCACCGTCCACCAGAGCCACGTCTCCGAACCCACCGCGCCAGGGTTGGAGCAAGGCAGCCAAGAGACGGAACTTCGGAAACCGGTAAGCGCTGTTCCGCTTGCGTCCACTTCACCCACCCCGAGTAGGCGATATATCCGTTTCCCAAGAAGTAAGCAAAATCCACCCACTCCCCAAAAAAGACCCAGCCCACGGCCTGTGATCCCCGCACCTGCGGGGGTGGTCCCTTCTGGTTGCGTGTTTTTAGAGGATGGCGGTCGTGATCCCCGCACCTGCGGGGGTGGTCCCCACCGGGCCTCCGCGATCTCCGAAAGGGCGGCGTGATCCCCGCACCTGCGGGGGTGGTCCCCGTTGATCACCCGGAAATTAGGGTTGTCGCCCGTGATCCCCGCACCTGCGGGGCCCCGCATCCTGGAGGTCTCGCACTAGAGCCACTTCGATCGCCGAGCCCGAGGAAACTCACGGCTGAGTAGCTATCTGGGTCGACACACGCCTCCGCCAGGACACCGATGCCAACTCCGGTTGCTGACCCTATGCCGCGGCCCGGGCCGCCTGCCCGCAGGCGTGCCCCACCGCAGTCGCTTCCGGCATCGGGAACCGGACGACATCGATACGGGCGCGATACCGCCCCGGCTCGGGGAGCCATCACTTGCCGGTTGGAGGAACTATTCAGTGTGGTCAGAGAAGAGTGACCGAGACGCGACGGAGCCGACGGTTCCCGCGCAAGGTAGAACCGGCCGTGGGCGCCTCGGACGCCGGCGCACAGCCGCCAACCGGACCGTGGAGAAGGATCTGCACCGTCTGATACGGCGTGAGCTGCAAGACCTGGGGGGGCGTACTCCCCCGCTCGACGTCGAAGAACTCTGCCAGGCGCTCAGCCGACGGCGCGGGCGCCCCCTGTACCTGCGGGAGGCTCCCCTGCCGAAGCCGGGGCCCTCGGGGATGTGGGTCGAGTACGAGGCTTCGACGTGATCCTGTACCAGCAGGAGACGAGCCGCCTCCATCAAGATCACATCGTTCTCCACGAGGTGGGTCACATCCTCGTCGCGGAGAACGAGCGGGCCGCGCAGAAGACCGGAGTCGGGCAGTCGGAAGAGGTCTGCTGTCGGGCCACGTCAGGAGATCGAGGCACAGGCCGCCGCCAACGTTCCCCGGTTCGCGTTCGGCGGAACCGTTCTGCCGGGCCTGATCGACGCGCACGTCCACCTCGTCTTCGACGGCGACCCCGATCCGCTGTCCACCCTCCAGAACTCGACGGACGAAGCCCTGCTGGATAGACATGCGCCACCGTGCCGAGCAGCTCCTGCACAGCGGTGTCACCACGGCTCGTGACCTCGGTGACCACGGCGGGCCGGCGCTTCGCCTGGCTGCGGAGGTCAGCGACCGCCGGACGCCGGGCCCGACGATCGTGTCCGCGGGCACGCCCGCGACCACCGTGGGCGGGCGCTGCCACTTCCTCGGCGGCGAGGTCTCCGGCGAAGCCGAGATCCGCGACCTCGTCCGCCGCGACCGCGCAGCGGGGGCCGGGGTCATCAAGGCCATGTCACCGGCGGCGGCCTGACAAAGGACGGCCCCAAGAGCCACCAGTCCCAGTTCACCGCAGAGGAACTGGCAGCTCTGGTGGACGAAGTCCACACAGCAGGCGTCCCGTCGCGGCCCACGCGCACGGCGCCGACGGCATCACCACGGTCGTGGAAGCCGGGGTCGACACGATCGAGCACTGCACGTGGATGACCGACGGTGGCCTCGCCTTCCGGCCCGAGGTGGTGGAACAGATCATCGACCTGGGCATCTCCGTCTGCCCGGCGGTCAGCCCGCACTGGCAGACACTGCCCCGCTTCTTCGGCGAGGAACGCGCCGCCGCGATGTTCGACCTGGTCCGGCAGATGGCCGACGCAGGCGTACACCTGGTAGCCGGAACCGACGCCGGCGTGCAACGCGCGGGCTTCGACGGCCTGGTCCCGGCCCTGTCGTTCTACTCCCACCTGGGCCTGGACAACACCTCGATCATCGGCATGGCCACATCCGAAGCGGCAACAGCGCTGGGACTGGGCTCCACCACGGGACGGATCGCCCCCGGCTACCGCGCGGACCTCCTCGTCGTCGACGGACCCGCTCACGGACCTCAACGCCCTGAAGAACGTCCGGACCGTGTTCGCCGCCGGTCTGCGCAACAACCCCCACTCGGCGGCCGAGTAGAAGCCGCTGTCCAGCGCCCCTGTTCCTGCGTCTCCCTATGCCCTGACCGGCTTCAACCCCCGTCGTGCGATCCCGAAGACACCGGCGTAGCGGCCCCACGGGGCACGCCCGAGGAGGCCGATTACGCGCGCTGGATCAGGCCCGGCGGGCATCCGGCGGCTGTGGGCCGCCGGATGCCCGGTGTTGCTGTGCCCGGCTGGTGGGCGGGGTTACCAGCTGATGACGACCTCCCCGTTGGCTCCCGGGTATCCCCTGCCGCCCTGGCCGCCGGTCCTTCCCTTGGTGGGGTCGTCAGCGCCGCCGCCCAGTCCTCCGTTGCTCTCGTAGAAGGACGTCCCGCCGTCGCCGCCGATGCCGACCCTGGTGATCGACCACAGCTTCACCCCACCCGCGAGGGACATCTTCGCCTTTTCACCCAGCGTGAGACGGTAGTGGCCGCGCTTGCCGCCCGCACCGCCGTCACCGCCGTCACCGATTCCCGGCCTGATGACGGGCTTTCCGGGAGTTCCGGGGAAGCCCTCCTTGCCTCCCGCGGCATACTTGGAACTCGTTCCGTCCACGCAGTTGGCGGGTGCGGGCGCACCTCCGCCTCCCTTGCCCACGGTGGTAGCCGGCTGCCCCTGCTTGGTGCCGCTGCTGTCGCCGCCTCCGCCGCCGGTTCCGGGCTGGCCGGGCTTGCCGCCCTTGCCGCCGGCCGTCGCGGCCACGACGGTCGCGGCAGAACCGGTCGCCTTGTTCAGCACGCTCTGGCCCCCCGCCCCGCCTTCCTTGCCGGGCTTGCCCTTGCTGCCTGCTTTGCCGTCGGCGCCCCAGTAGTTGCCGCCGATGGAGCCGCCGGCTCCTCCCGCCACGGCGGCACCGCCCGTACCGCCCTTACCCGCTGTGGCGGTGAACACCTGGCCGGGTGTCACCTTCAGATAGCAGCGCTGGAAGGCCGCGCCCCCGCCTGCGCCACCGCCGCTGCCACCCCCGCCGATCCCGCCGTTCACGCCGGCTCCGGAGCCGGAGAAGAGAGTCCTGCTGCCGCGCTCCCCGCCACCGCCGCCTCCCTGGCTCCCGGCGCTCGCGCCCCCACCTCCGGCGCCCCAGAGATAGACGACGATGTGATCCACCCCCGCAGGCACCGTCCACTGCTTCTTACCGTCCTTGACCAGGACGACCAGATGACCGTGAGCCGCGGGCGCGGCCCCGGCCGGAGAGCCCAGAGGCACCGTCATCACCGCCGCACCCGACATCGCCGCGAGTCCCATGGCCAGCCTGTGTGATCGCTTCACCGATCGCTCCGTTCGCTTCGAGTACCGCAGGGCTATCCGCGACGACGCGAAACGGGCGGGAGACAAGCCGCAGGAAACTCGCGATCCATCCCGCGCATCACCCGACCGGATCACCACACCGGCGCACGCCTTCCCGGGGTCATCACCAGGGACGGATCACTGCCGATCTGGTACCGGAGGCACCACTTCCTGCTAGAAGCACTGTTCGACAACGACGCCGAGCAGCTCGCGGAGTTGCTGGGCGTGCACGCAGGTGAAGCCTCCACGAGGCGCCGGACGACCAGGCACGTTCGCCAGGAAGACGGCGCTGCTCCACCCCCGCTGCTCGGCAGCCGGCGCCAGGCAATACACGGCTACGATCCGCAGCAACTGGGCCGCGCTGAGCTGGAGATCGAGGTTCATGCCCGGTACGGCGACGTGCAGCACGTTGGCGTCGAGGGCGCCTCCCTCACCAGCTTCTGCACTTCGTCCGGGTATCCCCCTGGATGCCCGTCAGCCGTTCAATGCGGGTCGGCGCAAAGCGCTCAAACATTGGTTCCGGCCTGCGCAAGTCGGCGGCGAACCCGTGCCCTCGCACCCACCCCGGGTGGCCACCGTTGCCGGTCTCCGTTCGCCAGGTCCCGGAGGCGCTCAGCCGCTGTCTCGTCGTCGAAGACCTCTGGCTTCTGCTGGTGTTCCGCGCCCCGTCGGCCCGCCCAGCACGGTGAAGCTCGCCGTCTCGCCCCTTTTGCCACGCTTCTTGATGGATGCCGTGCGGGGACCGTATGACAGATCGGCGTTGACACGGCGGTGACGTTATCAACGCAGAGAGGTCCCCTGACCAGCGTTTCCGCTGGTCAGGGGACCTCTATTGATGTGGAGCCTAGGGGAGTCGAACCCCTGACATCTGCCATGCAAAGACAGCGCTCTACCAACTGAGCTAAGGCCCCGAGCCACAGCGTCCACCCCGGGAGGGAACCCGCCGGTGAACACCGAGGACAAGACTACCGGGTCCACTGGGGGATCTCGCAAAAGCATTGGGGCTCCCCGCGCACGACCACGCTCCGTAAGATGCTCGGCGTGGTTCGCGGCAGCGAACCACAGTACTTGGGGAAGCGATGGGGAGACGCAATGGACGCCGCACAGCAGGAAGCGACCGCAAGAGCGCGGGAACTGCAGCGGAACTGGTACGGAGAGCCACTGGGGGCGCTCTTCCGTAAGCTCATCGACGATCTTGGTCTCAACCAGGCTCGTCTCGCGGGGGTGTTGGGTCTGTCCGCTCCGATGCTGTCACAGCTGATGAGCGGTCAGCGCGCGAAGATCGGCAACCCGGCCGTCGTACAGCGGGTGCAGCTGCTCCAGGACCTGGCGGGGCAGGTCGCGGACGGCAGCGTCAGCGCGGCCGAGGCCACCGACCGCATGGACGAGATCAAGAAGTCGCAAGGAGGCTCGGTGCTGAGCAACACCACGACCACGACGAGCAGTTCAGGTGCTCCGACGGTCAAGCGGGTGGTCCGCGAGATCCAGTCGCTGCTGCGGTCGGTGGCCGCCGCGGGCGACATCATCGACGCGGCGGACACACTCGCCCCGGCCCACCCGGAACTCGCCGAGTTCCTCCGGGTCTACGGCGCCGGCCGCACCTCGGACGCCGTCGCGCACTACCAGTCCCACCAGAACTAACGTCCGGGGTCCGGTCGCCGAAGGGGGTTCGGCGACCGGGGCACGGGCGAGAAGGGCGCGGGGGCGCCCACGGGGACGTATCACTCATCACGTTGTCACCGCCGTACGGGAGTCGTTTCGCCCGTCGCGGGGGAAGCAAGGAGGTAACCGAAGGGGGAGGAGCGACGCACGGTCATGGGTGAGGTCTTCGCCGGCCGGTACGAACTGGTCGACCCGATCGGACGGGGCGGGGTAGGCGCCGTCTGGCGTGCCTGGGACCACCGTCGGCGCCGTTATGTGGCCGCCAAGGTGCTCCAGCAGCGGGACGCGCACTCGCTGCTGCGGTTCGTCCGCGAGCAGGCTCTGCGCATCGACCACCCTCATGTGCTCGCTCCGGCCAGCTGGGCCGCCGACGACGACCAGGTCCTGTTCACCATGGACCTGGTCGCCGGCGGCTCGCTGGTCCACCTGGTGGGGGACTACGGTCCGCTGCCGCCCGGTGTCGTGTGCACGCTCCTCGACCAGCTCCTCGCGGGCCTGTCCGCCGTCCACGCGGAAGGCGTCGTGCACCGGGACGTCAAGCCCGCCAACGTCCTCCTCGAAGCCACCGGCACGGCCCGCCCACGACTGCGCCTGTCCGACTTCGGCATCGCGATGCGGATGGGCGAACCGCGGCTGACGGAGACCAACCTCGTCGTCGGCACGCCGGGTTACCTCGCCCCCGAGCAGATGATGGGCGGCGAACCCGACTTCCCGGCCGACCTGTTCGCCGTCGGCCTGGTCGCGCTGTACCTCCTGGAGGGCGCCAAGCCGGACGCCAAGGCACTCGTGCAGCACTTCCTCACGCACGGCACCCCGGGCGCCCCCAAGGGCATCCCCGAGCCGCTCTGGCAGGTCGTGGCGTCGTTGCTGCAACCCGACCCGCACGCCCGCTTCCGCACGGCCACCGGGGCGCGCAAGGCCCTCGCCGCGGCCACCGAACTCCTCCCGGCCCCCGGCCCCGACGACGAACTGATCGAGATCTTCGACCAACTCGGCCCGCTGCCCAGGGGATTCACCGCCCAGGGCCCCTTGAACCGAGCGGCGGGCCTCAAGAACCCACCCACCCGGAAGAACGACAACGAGGTCCCCGGCGCACCCCCGTCCCCCCTCCCGATGCCGGACACGCCCCCGCCTGACCTGCCCATGTCGGACACCGGCAGCTTCCACCTGCCACCCCCACGGCCGACGCCCCCCGCGCCGCCGGCCCAGCCCCTCCCCCCGGCGCTCCCCTACCACCACCCCGACGCCCCCACCGCGTCCTACACCGCCACAGCCCCGCCCCCCACCACGGACACCCCGCGCCGAAGCCACCGCGCCCGCCGCCACGGCCCGCCCGCCAAGGCCGCCGTCCCCCTCTTACTCCTGGCACTGGCCTGCTACGCCGTTGGCATCTGGGCCCTGACCCACCTCTGAACGTCGCCCCGCGCCCCCGGCGTCACACCGCCCCCGCCGACCGCCGCCGTCCCACCGCCGTCCACGCCCCCAGCACCACCAGAACAGCCGTCCCGCCGCCGATGCCGCCCACCGCGAGCACGCGCATCACGGTGTCGTCCGGCGCGGCCGTGCCCTCGGCGGCGCCGCGCCGCTGGTCGGCGGTGACCTGGAAGAGGTCGCGCGGCACGGACTGCCCGGCGTATCCGGGCCCGTCCCGTTCGGCGCCCTCGACGCTCACATGCAGCGTCAGCCCGTACGGCCCGGCACCGAACTCGTCGGCCACCCGGGCCGCGAGATGCACGACGAGGTAGTAGCCCCCGGCGAACCGCATCCCGTTCACCTGCTCGCTCCCGGCGAACCGGTTCGCGTAGTCGACCGGCGCGACGGCGGCGAGCGCGAGGTTCCGCTGGCTCCCGGCGTATCCGGCGCTGACCTTCTGGACGTCCGCGCGCACCGGGTTGTACAGCCCCAGTTCGAGGGCGGCGAGCGTGTAGCCGGAGTCGGTGCCCGAGCTGCCCAGCTCGACGGAGGCGTGCGGCTGCTGCCCCCAGCCGACCGGCACCCGGTAATAGAGGGTCTGCCCGGGCGCGATGTCGGTGCGCCACACGCCCGCACCGATCGGCGTGGCCCGCTCGAACCCGGCGCCCCCCGCACGCCTGCGCGGCTCGCCGACGGCGGGGGCGGGGGAGGCGGAGTCCCAGACGTCCGGCGCCTTCGTCGCGCCGGCCGCCTTCAGCGCGGGTTCGGTGGCGGAGGTCAGCTCCAGCTGCCAGTCGCCGCGCGACGCGTCCGCCGTTCCGACACGTTCGACAACGACGTAATAGGCGCCGGCGCCTTCGCAGGCGCGGTTGACCGGGGTGACCGTGCGGGCGCCCCACGCGGTGACGGGGTGCGGGCTGTGGGCCGCGCCGAAAGCGGCGTTCTCGAAGGAACAGGAGTGCCCGTCGGCGCTCTGCACGGACACCCTGATGCCCTCGGAGACGGTGAGCGCGCTGTCGGCGGGCGGCACGGCGGTGACAGAGACGTAGGCGTTCGAGGAGGCGTCGAGGTCGAGGCGGTAGTACCGCTCGGCGCCCCGGGGGAGGGCGTCGCGGTAGGTCCCGCCGGGTGCGAGGAGCGGGGCGTCGGCGGTGTCCGAGGCGCCGTCGACGGCCCTGGCGCCCGCGGCGAACGCGTAGTCGTAGCCGGACGGCGCGGCGACGGCCGGCCCCACCGACAGCCCCGCGAGCATGCCCAGCACCGCCACTCCAACGGCCGCCCCACGCGCGCGTGCCGTACGCCGCCGCCCCATCCCACGCCCCCTGGTCCGTCGTTCGCGCTCTCCGCAAGGCCGTGGCACATCCTGCCCCGCCGGACGGGACGTCATCCGCGGATCGGCGGCGCGGCAACACAAAACCCCGACCGCGGGGCGGCCGGGGTCTGCTCGGTATCGCTCGTCGTTCGTGTCGTTCTTCAGGAACCCGTGGGCACGGAGTCGGTCGCCTCCGTCCACAGGTCCTGCTCGGCTCGATCCGCCTGGATCTGGCGGTACACGAGGAGCCCGCCGATGGCGGCCAGTGCGACCAGGAGAAGCTTCTTCACCGCGCGACCTCGTCTTTCTTTGACGTAGGGGACCTCTGGCGCCCGACTATACACACCGGCCGATACCGATCGGTGACCTGCCAGGACCCCCAACTCCCCACCGCTGGAACGCAGTAGGGCCCCCACCGACCGCTCCGATCGGAGGGTGATCACATCCGTACGGACAGTGACTTTGCGCGCTCTTCACCACTTTCCAGGCTCTTTGCCGCCAAAAGGGTGGTGTTCATCTGAACATCGACGCGCCACGAGCGGAGATCCGTGCTTTCGGCGCCGACATACACATCATGAGGAAAGTACGCAAATCGCCCGACCCGAAAGTGAGGGGCCATGGCCCGGAACCAGGTCTTGAAGCTGTGGACCGCGATCGTCACCGCCTTCCTCGCGCTGTGCACGACGCTCGGACTCATCACGACGACCGCCGCCGCGGCCGTACCCTCCGCCGAGCAGTCCCGCAACAGCACGACCCACGCGACCCACGTGACGGCGACGACGCCGACAGCGCCCCTCTGGTCCTGGTCCCACGCCAAGTCGTTGCCCCCGACGATGAAACAGCGCATCCGGGCCGAGGCCCACGGCAACTCCCCCAGCTGCCGCCAACGCCCCCTCGCCGACACCGCGGCGACGGAACCCGAGGTCCCTCTCCAGTCACCTCCCGACTGCGCCCCCTCGCTCCAGCCCTGACCCACCGCACCACCCCGGCCCCGACGCCAAGGCGACCTTGCGTACACAAAACCGCCTGCACGACAAACCCCCGGCCCAGTAAACGGATCGGGGGTTTCCCCATGCCCACCCCACCGAGCCCGACAGCCCCCTCGCCCACACCCAGAACACCCCGAGCCTCACCCCGGGCAGCGCCCTCCCCACTGACGCCACCCACCAGCACCACGAACCCGAGCCCCACCCCTCCAAGCACCGAACTCCAGCCACCCCAGGCCCACTTGACCCCGCAGCGCACACCGCGCACGCATACAAAAGGCCCCCGATCCATCCCGGACCGGGGGCCTTCTCGCTGGTGGGGCTAACAGGATTTGAACCTGTGGCCTCATCCTTATCAGGGATGCGCTCTAACCAACTGAGCTATAGCCCCGCCGCGCTCTGCGGTGTATGTCCCGCGCGCTGACTCCTGAAGATTAGCGCACGACGTGGGCAGTCCCAAAATCGGTTCTCGCCGCCGTCACTCGTCCTCGGCGAGCGTCAGCTCGATGCCGCCGACGAAGCCCGCGGCGAGGTTGTAGATGAACGCGCCCAGCGTCGCCAGCGCGGTCGCGAGGACGACGTCGATGACCGCGATGATCGACGCGAACATCAGGACGTGCGGCAGCGACAGGAACGACTGGAGGTCGAAGCCGTTCGACTCGTTCGAGCCGGTCGCCTCCGAGATCGTGCCGCCGACGGTCGAGAACACGCCCATCGCGTCCATGACCATCCACAGCACCGCGGACGCGACGATCGTGCAGATGCCCAGCGCGATGGAGAGCAGGAAGCTGACCTTCATCACCGACCACGGGTCGGCCTTCGCCACCCGCAGCCGCGCCTTGCGGATGCGCGGCGTGGTCCGCGCCCCGGTCCGCGGCCGGCGCACCGAGCCCGTCGTCGACCCGTCCTGGGCCTCGTAGGCCTGCGGCGGGTGGTAGGGGCCCGACGGCTGCTGCGGCTGCCGTTCGCCCGGCAGCGGCGAGGACTTGGAGCCGTTGGCCGGAGGGGACGTCGGGTCCAGCGTGTCCGCGCCTGCCCCCTGGGCCGGCTGGGGCGTCTTGGCCGCCTTGCCCCCGGACGCCCGCGACTCCTCCGCCGCCACGTCGATCTTGCGCAGTTGCGTGGTGTGCGGGTCCGCCTCACGCGCGGCGGAGCCACGGCCGCCGCCGTCCGTGTCCGTACCCGTGGAGGTACTTCCGGCCGAACCGGCGCCCGTGGCTCCGCTCACGATGACTCTCTCCTCGTGCTACTCGACGGAGGGCGCCTCGCCCTCGTCCGTACCGGTGGTCGCGACGTCCCCGGCGGTCTCGTCGACGGCGATGTCACCGTCGACCTCTTCCGCCTCGCGCCCCGCCTCGGCGTTACGTGCGATACCGACGACGGCATCGCGCTTGCCCAGGTTGATCAGTTGGACGCCCATGGTGTCACGGCCCGTCTCCCTGACCTCGTTGACTCGCGTACGAATCACACCGCCGGACAGCGTGATCGCGAGGATCTCGTCCGTCTCCTCGACGACCAACGCCCCGACGAGCGATCCGCGGTCCTCCACGATCTTGGCGGCCTTGATACCGAGGCCGCCGCGGCCCTGGACGCGGTACTCGTCGACGCCGGTGCGCTTCGCGTACCCGCCGTCTGTGGCAGTGAACACGAACGTACCGGGTCGAACAACATTCATCGACAGGAGTTCGTCGCCCTCGCGGAAACTCATGCCCTTGACACCCGAGGTGGCACGGCCCATGGGACGCAGCGTGTCGTCCGTGGCGGTGAACCTGATCGACTGCGCCTTCTTGCTGATCAGAAGCAGATCGTCGTCGGACGAGACGAGTTCGGCGCCGATCAGTTCGTCGTCGGAACCGTCCTCACGCTCCCTCAGATTGATCGCGATGACACCGCCGGAACGCGGCGAATCGTAATCCTTCAGAGGCGTCTTCTTCACCAGACCGCCCTTGGTGGCGAGCACCAGATAGGGCGCGGCCTCGTAGTCGCGGATCGCGAGGATCTCGGCGATCGCCTCGTCCGGCTGGAAGGCGAGCAGGTTCGCGACGTGCTGGCCGCGCGCCTCCCGGCTGGCGTCCGGCAGTTCGTACGCCTTCGCGCGGTAGACGCGGCCCTTGTTGGTGAAGAACAGCAGCCAGTGGTGCGTGGTGGAGACGAAGAAGTGGTCGACGATGTCGTCCTCCTTCAGCTTCGTCCCGCGCACCCCCTTGCCGCCACGCTTCTGGGCCCGGTAGTCGACCGTCTTGGTCCGCTTGACGTAGCCGCCGCGCGAGACGGTGACGACGATGTCCTCCTCGGCGATCAGGTCCTCGATGGACATGTCACCGTCGAAGGGCACCAGCATCGTCTTGCGGTCGTCGCCGAACTTCTCGACGAGCGCGGCCAGTTCCTCGCTCACGATGCCGCGCTGGCGGACCGGCGAGGCCAGGATCGCGTTGTACTCGGTGATCTTCGCCTGGAGTTCGTCGTGCTCCTGGATGATCTTCTGGCGCTCCAGGGCGGCCAGCCGGCGCAGCTGCATCTCCAGGATGGCGTTCGCCTGGATCTCGTCGATCTCCAGGAGGCCCATCAGGCCCGTGCGCGCGATGTCGACGGTGTCGCTGCGCCGGATGAGCGCGATGACCTCGTCGATGGCGTCCAGGGCCTTCAGGAGGCCGCGCAGGATGTGCGCCCGCTCCTCGGCCTTGCGCAGCCTGAAGCGCGTCCGGCGGACGATGACCTCGATCTGGTGGGCCACCCAGTGCCGGATGAACGCGTCCAGGGACAGCGTGCGCGGCACCCCGTCGACCAGGGCCAGCATGTTGGCGCTGAAGTTCGACTGGAGGTCGGTGTGCTTGTACAGGTTGTTCAGGACGACCTTGGCGACCGCGTCCCGCTTCAGGACGATGACCAGACGCTGGCCGGTCCGGGACGACGTCTCGTCGCGGACGTCCGCGATGCCGCCGACCTTGCCGTCCTTCACCAGGTCGGCGATCTTCTGCGCGAGGTTGTCGGGGTTGGTCTGGTACGGCAGCTCCGTGACCACCAGGCACTGGCGGTTCTGGATCTCCTCGACCTCGACGACCGCGCGCATCGTGATGGAGCCGCGGCCCGTGCGGTAGGCCTCCTCGATGCCCTTGCGGCCCACGACGAGCGCGCCGGTCGGGAAGTCGGGGCCCTTGATCCGCTCGATCAGCGCGTCGAGCAGTTCGTCCGGGTCGGCCTCGGGGTTCTCCAGGCACCACTGGGCACCGGCGGCGACCTCGCGCAGGTTGTGCGGCGGAATGTTCGTCGCCATACCGACGGCGATACCCGCCGAGCCGTTGATCAGCAGGTTCGGGAACCGCGACGGCAGAACCGTCGGCTCCTGCGAACGGCCGTCGTAGTTGTCCGTGAAGTCGACGGTCTCCTCGTCGATGTCACGGACCATCTCCATCGACAGCGGCGCCATCTTGCACTCGGTGTAACGCATGGCCGCGGCCGGGTCGTTGCCCGGGGAGCCGAAGTTGCCGTTGGAGTCCACCAGCGGCATCCGCATCGACCACGGCTGCGCGAGGCGGACCAGCGCGTCGTAGATCGAGGAGTCGCCGTGCGGGTGGTAGTTGCCCATGACGTCGCCGACGACACGGGCGCACTTGTAGAAGCCCTTCTCGGGCCGGTAGCCGCCGTCGTACATCGCGTACAGGACGCGGCGGTGGACGGGCTTGAGGCCGTCACGGACGTCGGGCAGCGCGCGCGACACGATGACGGACATCGCGTAGTCGAGGTAGGAGCGCTGCATCTCCGTCTCAAGCCCGACGGGCTCGACACGCTGGGCGATGACGCCCTCATCAGACGCAGGGGGAGTGTTCTCGTCGGCCATTGCTGGTGAAGATCCTTTCTGACGCGGTCAGCTGAGACCGACTCAGATGTCGAGGAAGCGGACGTCCTTGGCGTTGCGCTGGATGAACTGGCGGCGCGCCTCGACGTCCTCGCCCATGAGAACCGAGAACAGGTCGTCGGCCTGCGCGGCGTCGTCCAGGGTGACCTGGCCGAGCACGCGGTGCTCCTGGTCCATGGTCGTCACGCGCAGCTCCTCGGCGTTCATCTCGCCGAGACCCTTGAAGCGCTGGATCGAGTCTTCCTTGATCCGCTTGCCGTTCTGCCGGCCCAGCTCGATCAGGGCGTCGCGCTCCCGGTCCGAGTACGCGTACTCGAAGTCGTCACGGCCCCACTTGATCTTGTACAGCGGGGGACGCGACAGGAACACGTGCCCGGCCTCGACCAGCGGCCGCATGAAGCGGAACAGGAAGGTCAGCAGCAGGGTGCTGATGTGCTGCCCGTCGACGTCGGCGTCCGCCATCAGGATGATCTTGTGATAGCGGAGCTTCTCGATGTCGAAGTCCTCGTGCACGCCCGTGCCGAACGCGGAGATCAGCGCCTGGATCTCCTGGTTCTGGAGGATCTTGTCGATCCTGGCCTTCTCGACGTTGAGGATCTTGCCCCGGATCGGGAGGATCGCCTGGTACTGCGGGTTGCGGCCCGACTTGGCCGAACCGCCGGCGGAGTCACCCTCGACGATGAAGATCTCGCACTTGGTCGGGTCGTTCGACTGGCAGTCGGACAGCTTGCCCGGCAGCGACGCCGACTCCAGCAGCCCCTTGCGACGCGTCAGGTCCCGCGCCTTACGCGCCGCCACGCGCGCGGTGGCCGCCTGGATGCCCTTGCGGACGATGTCCGCGGCCTCCACCGGGTTGCGGTCCAGCCAGTCGTTCAGGTGCTCATAGACGGCCTTCTGGACGAAGGTCTTCGCCTCCGTGTTGCCCAGCTTGGTCTTCGTCTGCCCCTCGAACTGCGGCTCGCTCAGCTTCACCGAGATGATCGCCGTCAGACCCTCGCGGATGTCGTCACCCGTGAGGTTGTCGTCCTTCTCGCGCAGCAGCTTCTTGTCGCGCGCGTACTTGTTGATCAGGTTCGTCAACGCGGAGCGGAAACCCTCCTCGTGGGTACCGCCCTCATGCGTGTGGATGATGTTGGCGAAGGAGTACACGCCCTCGCTGTAACCACTGTTCCACTGCATGGCGACCTCAAGGGACAGACTCTTGTCCCGGTCCTCCGCCTCCAGGTCGATGACGGTCGGGTGGACCGCCTCGCCCTTGCGGGAGTTGAGGTACTTCACGAAGTCGACGATGCCGCCCTCGTAGTGGTACGTGACGGTCTTGACCTCGTCCTTGGCGTCCGTACCCGCCTCGTCCGCCCCGGCCGTCGCCCGCGCCGAGTCCCGCTCGTCCGTGAGCTTGATCGTCAGACCCTTGTTGAGGAACGCCATCTCCTGGAAGCGGCGCGACAGGGTCTCGAACGAGTACTCGGTCGTCTCGAAGATGTCCCCGTCGGCCCAGAACGTGACCGACGTGCCCGTCTCGGAGATCGCCTCGTGCTTCGCCAGCGGCGCCGTCGGCACGCCGAGCTTGTACTCCTGCGTCCAGCGGTGGCCGTCGGTGCGCACCTCCACCGACACCTTGGCCGACAGCGCGTTCACCACCGACACGCCGACGCCGTGCAGGCCGCCGGAGACCGCGTAGCCGCCGCCGCCGAACTTGCCGCCCGCGTGCAGCACCGTCAGCACGACCTCAAGGGCCGGCTTGCCCTCGGACGGCACGATGCCGACCGGGATGCCACGGCCGTTGTCGACGACGCGGACGCCGCCGTCGGCCAGGATCGTCACGTCGATCGTGTCCGCGTGTCCGGCCAGCGCCTCGTCGACGGAGTTGTCCACGACCTCGTACACGAGGTGGTGCAGACCGCGCTCGCCGGTCGAACCGATGTACATACCGGGTCGCTTGCGGACCGCGTCCAGCCCTTCGAGGACGGTGATCGCGCTGGCGTCGTACGAAGCGGTGACCTCGCTGGAGTGCGGGGTCACCGCGGCGCTCGCGCCGGCATCGTCGGTGGACGGGATGTTCTCGTTGGGGTTGCCGGAATCGGCCACGAAGCGCCCTTTCTGGCACAGCACGAGCCGGGCTCGTCGGCAGGTTGCCGGAGCGGCTGCGGCATGTTGCGTTGGTAAGCCTTGATCAGCGTTGCTCAGCTTGTCCCGGCGGTCCCCACGAATGGGGCGGGATTGGCTTCCAGTCTACCGGTAGCGCCGACAGTGATGGGGGTTTGCGGGTACCTGAGTCCTCATGTGCCGCCCTCAACCGGTCTCTTCCGGGTCCCCATATGGGGAGCGGGGCTCCAAGAGGCTCACGGAGGCACTCAGCGCTTCCGGCTGTCAACCCATGGCTACTTGGGAGTCAGGTCAAGATCCGCGGCGCCCCGCGACCGCGCGACGATCGACGTCACGCGCGCGCGTACGCGCCCGTGACGTGATGTCCATCACCCGTAGGTGTCACCCGGTCCGGTGCTGCCCGGGGCCCGCAGCGGACCGTAGCGACGGACGGGCCCGCCCGGACCCAGCACCTTGATCAACGTGATCGTGCCGTGCCCGAGATCCTCGTTCAGCCGCGCCACCAGGTTCGGCGCGAGCAGGCGCAGGTTCGTCGCCCACGCCGTCGAGTCGCAGCGCACCACGAGCACATGTTCGTCCTCGTCGTACTTCTCCGGCTCGCAGTGCTTGGCCACGTCCGCGCCGACGATCTGCGGCCACCGCCCCATCACCCCGCCGACCGCCGCGGGCGTCTCCCAGCCCCGCTCGTTGATCAGCCGGTGGATCGCCGCCCCGAACGCCATCGGGTCGCGGCCGTCCGCGCGCGCGCCGGAGCGCAGGCCCCCGCGCCGCGCCTGCTTGCGCTGCTGCACCGCGTCGCCCCGCGCGCGTGCCGCCTCCTTCGCCTGCCGCAACGCCACGCGCGCGAGGTCGACACCGGAGGGTTCCGCCACCTTCTTGGCCGCGCCGGGCTCCCGGGCCTCGTCGCCCGTCACGCCCGCTCCACCGCCCCGTCGGCCACCGCGTACCGCGCCCCGGCCAGCACCTGCGGAACGTCGTCGTCGACCGCGGCCGTCACCAGGACCTGTTCGCCGGGCGCCACCAGCTCCGCCAGCCGCTCCCGGCGCCGGGCGTCCAGCTCGGCGAAGACGTCGTCGAGGACGAGCACCGGCTCGTTGCCCTCGGCCCGCAGCAGGTCGTAGGAGGCCAGCCGCAACGCCAGCGCGTACGACCACGACTCGCCGTGGGACGCGTACCCCTTCGCGGGCAACTCACCGAGTTTCAGCAGCAGATCGTCCCGGTGCGGGCCCACCAGGGTCACGCCCCGCTCGATCTCCTGCTTGCGCGCCTCCCCGAGCGCCCCCAGGAGCTGCTCGGACAGCTCCTCGCGGGTGTGCGCCTCACCGGGCGCCGACGGCTTGTACTCCAGCGCCAGGGGCCCCCCGCCAGGCGCCAGCTGCTCGTACGCCTTGTCCGCGAGCGGCCGCAGCGAAGCGATCAGATCCAGCCGCTGAACGAGCAACTCCGCACCCGCCCGCGCCAGATGCTGATCCCACACGTCCAACGTCGACAGGTCCATCGAACGCCCGCCGTGCCGCCGGGCCAGCGCCGCCGACTTCAGCAGGGTGTTGCGCTGCTTGAGCACCCGGTCGTAGTCCGCCCGCACCCCGGCCATCCGCGGCGAGCGCGCCGTGACCAACTCGTCGAGGAACCGGCGCCGTTCACCGGGATCGCCCTTGACCAGCGCCAGATCCTCCGGCGCGAACAGCACGGTCCGTACGATGCCCAGCACATCACGCGGCCTGACCTGCGTGGACCGGTTGATCCTGGCCCGGTTGGCGCGGCCGGGGTTCAGCTCCAGCTCGATCAGCTGCTGCCGGTCGCCCTGGCGGACCTGGGCCCGGATCACGGCCCGTTCGGCGCCCATCCGCACCAGGGGCGCGTCGGAGGCGACCCGGTGGCTGCCGAGGGTGGCGAGATAGCCGACGGCCTCGACGAGATTGGTCTTGCCCTGCCCGTTCGGACCGACGAACGCGGTGACGCCCGGATCGAGCGGCACCTCGACCCGGGCGTACGAGCGGAAATCGGCCAGCGAAAGATGCGTCACATGCATGGTCGTAGGCCGTCCTCCCCCACCGTGGTCTCTGCTCCTGCTCCGTCCCCCGCCCCGTCCACCGCCTGTGGACGAACCGGGGCCGCCCGGGGACGGTGGCGGACCGCCGTCCCCAGGCTGTGAACTACCGTGCCGCCGGACCTACTTGGTCGCGACGGCGTGCCCGCCGAACTGGTTGCGCAGCGCCGCGATCATCTTCATCTGCGGCGAGTCGTCCTGCCGCGACGCGAACCGCGCGAACAACGACGCCGTGATCGCCGGAAGCGGAACGGCGTGGTCGATCGCGGCCTCGACGGTCCAACGTCCCTCGCCGGAGTCCTGCGCGAACCCCTTGAGCTTGTCGAGGTGCTCGTCGTCGTCCAGCGCGTCGACGGCGAGGTCGAGCAGCCAGGAGCGGATGACGGTGCCCTCCTGCCAGGACCGGAAGACCTCGCGCACATCGGTGACGGAGTCGACCTTCTCCAGCAGCTCCCAGCCCTCGGCGTAGGCCTGCATCATGGCGTACTCGATGCCGTTGTGGACCATCTTCGCGAAGTGGCCGGCGCCGACCTTCCCGGCGTGCACCGCGCCGAACTCGCCCTCCGGCTTCAGCGCGTCGAACACCGGCCGCACCTTGTCGACGTCCTCGACGGCCCCGCCGTACATCAGCGCGTAGCCGTTCTTCAGGCCCCAGACGCCGCCGGAGACGCCGCAGTCGACGAAACCTATGCCCTTGGCCGCCAGCTCCTCGGCGTGCTTCTCGTCGTCCGTCCAGCGGGAGTTGCCGCCGTCGACGACGACGTCACCCGGCTCCAGCAGCTCGGCCAGTTCGTCGATCGTGGACTGGGTGGGCTGTCCGGCGGGGACCATCACCCAGACCACGCGCGGGCCCTGAAGTTTGCCCACCAGCTCTTCGAGGCTGTGGACGTCCGCGAGGTCGGGGTTGCGGTCGAATCCGTACACGGTGTGGCCCGCGCGGCGAATCCGCTCGCGCATGTTGCCGCCCATCTTGCCGAGGCCGACGAGACCGAGGTCCATCAGTTGGTTCCTTTAGGTTGCGGTGTGGCGTGTGAGGCACCTGCGTGCCGACGTCCGAGCCTAGACCCGGACGCTCCCGCACACCTGTGGGCATACGCGCTCATACGTACACCCTCACCTGGGGCTTTGTGCCGACCCGAGGGTCAGCCGCTCAGCCGCACCGGCATGATCAGGTACTTGTAGGCCTCGTCCGCCTCGGCGTCCAGCGCCGGCTTGCCGCTGAGCAGCGCGGGCTTCGTCGACGTCGTGAACGACAGCTGCGCGACCGGCGAGTCGATGGCGCTCAGTCCGTCCAGCAGGAACGTCGGGTTGAACGCGATCGAGATGTCGTCGCCCTCCAGCTGGGCGTCGACGCGCTCCACAGCCTGTGCGTCGTCGCTGGAGCCGGCCTCCAGGATGAGCACGCCCTGCTCGAAGCTGAGCCGCACCGGGGTGTTGCGCTCGGCGACCAGGGCGACGCGCTTGACGGCCTCCACGAAGGGCGCGGTCTCGATCACGGCGACGGAGTTGAACTCGGTCGGGAACAGCGTCCGGTACTTCGGGAGGTCGCCCTCCAGGAGCCGGGTCGTGGTCCGGCGTCCGGCGCCCTCGAAACCGATCAGGCCCTCGCCGGAGCCGCCACCGGACAGCGCCAGGATGACGCTGTCGCCGCTGGTGAGCGCCTTGGCGGTGTCCAGGAGCGTCTTGGCGGGGACCAGGGCGACCGCGGAGGCCTCCGGGTTCTCCGGCTTCCACAGGAACTCACGGACCGCGAAGCGGTAACGGTCGGTGGAGGCGAGGGTGACCGTGTCGCCCTCGATCTCGATGCGCACGCCGGTCAGCACGGGCAGCGTGTCGTCACGCCCCGCCGCGATGGCGACCTGGGCGGCGGCGGAGGCGAAGACCTCGCCGGGGACCGTGCCCGTCGCGTTCGGCATCTGGGGCAGGGCCGGGTACTCCTCCACCGGCAGGGTGTGCAGGGTGAACCGCGAGGAACCGCAGACCACCGTCGCCCGTACACCGTCTGTGGAGATCTCCACGGGCCGGTTGGGCAGGGCCCGGCAGATGTCGGCGAGCAGCCGGCCGGAGACCAGGACGGTGCCCTCCTCCTCGACCTCGGTCTCCACCGACACGCGTGCGGAGACCTCGTAGTCGAAGCTGGAGAGGCTGAGCTGCCCCTCCTCCGCCTTCAGCAGCAGGCCCGCGAGGACCGGCGCCGGCGGACGGGCCGGGAGGCTGCGCGCCGCCCAGGCAACTGCCTCCGCGAGTACGTCGCGTTCCACCCGGATCTTCACTGTTGCCGCCTCCTGCTGTTGCCGGCGCTGCTAGGCCTGCCTGGCTTTGTCGTCTGTCGAGGTGTCGTCGGGCCCCGGAGAGGGGAAGGACACCGGGGAACAGTCTGACGCACGGCACTGACAGTAGGTGCCCCTCGGGGTCAAGTCGTACCGGGGCGCGGTCGACGTCCTGGCGGCGAGTTGTGCACAGGACCCACTTCGAAACGGTTTCCCAGCCCTCTCTAGTTGGTCGTAGTAGTAGGGCCTGTGGATACGGTGGATAACCCCGTTTTCGCAGCTCAGACCCGAAATTTTATCCACTGCCCCTGTGGGCGGAGCCGGTGGACAACTCGGGGTCTCTGTGGAGAACAGAAAGTTCTGCACACTCCATGCACAGGAAGCGGCGAGTTCTCCCCAGACGCGTCCCCAGCTTTTCCCCACTTGCCCACAGGCCAACCCGGCACCTTCGTGTGACGCCTTTCACTCGACCCGGTGAGGTGGCGCGTCACGTTGCCGAACAGTGGACAGCTCTGTGGAGAAGGTGGATTTTGCTGGGGACAAGCGGCCTCAGTCTGTGAGTTGCCGGTGGACAACTCCATGCACAGGGTGTGGACCGTCAGTCCGTCCACAGGCTGTGGATATCTTTTGTCCACGAATCCACAGCCACCTGACCTGCCTTGATCGTCTCGCACCCGGGGACCCTGTGGACAGCGATCTGGACAACTTCGTGGTCCCCAGGCTGTGGAGGGGAAAAAGTCGCCGAATCTGTGGACGACGGCCGTAACCTCGCCCGGAATCGAACAGTCACCGGCCACCGCCCACCCCGCACCGCCCGCCCCGCACCTCGCCACCGGCCGCTGCCGCCGCCTGACGGCCGTCGCGCGGCCCGGTCGCCGGGCCGCCGGGCCCATAAAAGAAAGAGGAGCGGCGCGTCACAGGGCAGCGGAACGGCGGGCCACCGGACACAGGAAGAGGGCGCCCGCCGGAACTCCGGTGGGCGCCCTCGACAGGACGTCCGCGCGCGGCCGTGGTGCCCCTGGGGGCCGCCGTCAGCCGTTCTTGATGCGGTTGGTCAGCTCCGTCACCTGGTTGTAGATGGAGCGCCGCTCGGCCATCAGATTGCGGATCTTGCGGTCCGCGTGCATGACCGTCGTGTGGTCGCGGCCGCCGAACAGCGCGCCGATCTTCGGCAGCGACAGGTCCGTCAGCTCGCGGCACAGATACATGGCGATCTGCCGGGCCGTCACCAGGGCGCGTCCGCGCGAGGTGCCGCACAGGTCCTCGACGGTGAGCCCGAAGTAGTCGGCGGTCGCGCCCATGATGGCCGTCGAGGTGATCTCGGGCGCGGAGTCGTCGCCGCCGGGGATCAGATCCTTCAGGACGATCTCCGTCAGGCCCAGGTCCACCGGCTGCCGGTTGAGCGACGCGAACGCCGTCACCCGGATCAGCGCGCCCTCCAGCTCACGGATGTTCCGCGAGATCCGGGACGCGATGAACTCCAGCACCTCCGGCGGGGCGTTCAGCTGCTCCTGCACCGCCTTCTTACGGAGGATGGCGATCCGGGTCTCCAGCTCGGGCGGCTGGACGTCGGTGATCAGGCCCCACTCGAAGCGGTTGCGCAGCCGGTCCTCCAGCGTCACCAGCTGCTTGGGCGGCCGGTCGCTGGAGAGCACGATCTGCTTGTTCGCGTTGTGCAGCGTGTTGAACGTGTGGAAGAACTCCTCCTGCGTCGACTCCTTGTCCGCGAGGAACTGGATGTCGTCGACAAGAAGGATGTCCATCTCGCGGTACCGCTTGCGGAAGCTGTCGCCCTTGCCGTCCCGGATCGAGTTGATGAACTCGTTCGTGAACTCCTCGGAGCTGACGTACCGCACACGCGTGCCGGGGTACAGGCTGCGCGCGTAGTGCCCGATCGCGTGCAGCAGGTGGGTCTTGCCGAGCCCCGACTCCCCATAGATGAAGAGGGGGTTGTAGGCCTTGGCGGGCGCCTCCGCGACGGCGACGGCCGCCGCGTGCGCGAAGCGGTTGGACGCGCCGATGACGAACGTGTCGAAGAGGTACTTCGGGTTGAGACGCGCGGTGGGTTCGCCGGGTCCGGTGGCGGGCGCGGGCTGCGCGGCCAGCGGACCGGGGGCGCCGCTGGAGGCGGGCAGCGCGGAGCCGACAGGACCGCCCCGGTGGACGCGTCCCGGGGGGGACTGCTCGGCCCGTTCACGCCGCGTGTCGCGCTGGTCGTAGTCGGACCGGCCCTGGTCGTAGTCGGAGCGCTGGTTGTCGTAGGGCGAGCGGTCCGTCGGCTGCTGGCGGTAGTCGCGCGACGGCGGCCCGTACGCGTCCTGTCCGGGCGGCCCGTATCCGTCCTGCCCGGAACCGTAGGCGTCCTGCTGCTGGCCGTAGGTGTCCTGCGGCGGCGAGGCATAGGGGTCGCGCTCGGGGAAGCCGAGCCGGGGCTGCTGCCAGCTGTACTCGTCCTGCGCGGGGCGCGGCCAGGCGCCGGGCTCGGGGCGCTGGTACTCCGAGGGGTAGGCGGGGCGCGCGCTGGGCAACTGGTCGCCGCGCCCGGGCGAGCGCTCGTCGGCGCGGTGCCGCCCGTAGCCGCCCTCGTAGGCGGGCGGCTCGGACTCCTCGTAGCGCTGCTGGGGGCGCGACGGCGGGGCGGGCGGGCCGGGGGGCTCGCCCGCGGAGTCGTCGACGGTGATCGCGATGCGGATCGGCCGGCCGCACTCACGGCTCAGGGTGTCGCTGACGACGGGCGCGAGGCGTCCTTCGAGGACGCCCTTCGCGAATTCGTTCGGAACGGCGAGCAGCGCCGTGTCGGCGACCAGCGCGAGCGGCTGACAGCGTCGAATCCAGTGCTCGTCCTTGGACTCGACGCCCTGTCCGCGGCCCTCCCCGAGGAGCTGCTCCAGTACTCGTGGCCACACTGCGGCAAGATCGGCAGGTACGTCAGCCACAGAGCACGCTCTCTCGAGGGTCCCACGAACGTGTGGTTGCGGGACGGTGGGGATCTAAATCGGGTGGCGTCGGGGACAAGGGAACGAATCGGAGTCCCGCCAAGGTAGTCAGGGCGATGGCTGCGGTTCAAGTTGTTGTCCCCAGCCTGTGGACAGTGTCTCCCGCAGGCTGCTGGTTTGACCGGATGGCGGAGCCGCGCGTACCGTAACCAGGTCGAGTTGTCGATGGCTGCTGCCGCCTGCCTCCGATGGGCACAGATCGCTCTCAGTGATCGGGAAGCGGTGCACTCGGGCGTGACGCGAGCTACTCGTGGGCGCACGGTGACAGCCAGGACGGCACCCCGCGAACACCGATTTATCTCTGGAGCCCCCGAGTGAGCAAGCGCACCTTCCAGCCGAACAACCGTCGTCGCGCGAAGACCCACGGCTTCCGTCTTCGCATGCGGACCCGTGCCGGCCGCGCGATTCTCGCGTCCCGCCGCAGCAAGGGTCGCGCCAGCCTTTCCGCCTGATCCCGGTCAGGTCATGCCGTCGTGCTGCCCACCGAGAACCGGCTGAGGCGGCGCGAGGACTTCGCGACCGCGGTACGACGAGGACGTCGGGCAGGCCGCCCGTCCCTCGTCGTACACCTTCGTAGCGGTGCCACGGACCCGCACGCGCCTGGGGAGAGCGCTCCCCCGACGCGTGCGGGTTTCGTCGTCAGCAAAGCCGTGGGCGGAGCTGTCGTCCGCAACAAGGTGAAGCGCAGACTTCGCCATCTGATGCGTGACCGAGTCGCCCTGCTGCCCCCCGGTAGCCTGGTGGTCGTACGAGCGCTGCCCGGAGCGGGCGACGCCGATCATGCACAGCTGGCCCAAGACCTGGACGCCGCTCTGGAGCGGCTGCTGGGAGGGGGCGCGCGATGAAGTACCCGCTGCTGGCTCTGATCAAGCTGTACCAGTGGACCATCAGTCCGCTGCTCGGACCGGTCTGCAAGTACTACCCGTCGTGCTCCCACTACGGCTACACGGCCATCGACCGGCACGGTGCCATCAAGGGCACGGCACTCACTGCCTGGCGCATCCTGCGCTGCAACCCGTGGTCGTTGGGCGGCGTGGACCATGTCCCGCCGCGCAAGCGTCCGCGGTGGCACGAAATGCTGCGTGACGCGTGGCGCAAACGCAGGGGCGGGACCTCCGCCGCCGAACCGGCCATCGAGGGGCCCCGTCCTTCGAGCCCGGCCGCAGAGAGCCCGTCCCATGCCCAAGGAGCATGATTAGTGGACACGATTGCCAGCCTGTTCAGCTTCATCACGACACCCGTCTCCTGGGTCATCGTCCAGTTCCACAAGGTGTACGGCGCGATTTTCGGCGCGGACACCGGGTGGGCCTGGGGCCTGTCGATCGTGTCTCTGGTGATCCTGATCCGCATCTGCCTGATCCCGCTCTTCGTGAAGCAGATCAAGTCGACCCGGGCCATGCAGACGCTCCAGCCCGAGATGAAGAAGATCCAGGAGCGCTACAAGACGGACAAGCAGCGTCAGTCCGAAGAGATGATGAAGCTGTACAAGGAGACGGGCACCAACCCGCTCTCCTCGTGCCTTCCCATCCTGGCGCAGTCCCCGTTCTTCTTCGCGCTGTACCACGTGCTCAACGCCATCGCGACGGGCTCGACCATCGGCGTCATCAACGAGTCGCTGCTCGCCAGCGCCCGTAATGCGCACATCGTCGGTGCCCCGCTCGCGGCGAAGTTCACCGACAGCTCGGCGACGGTGACGGCGCTCGGCGCCTCCCTCCTCGACGTCCGGGTCGTGACCGCGGTCATGATCGTCCTGATGTCGGCGTCGCAGTTCTACACACAGCGCCAGCTGATGACGAAGAACGTCGACACCACGGTCAAGACGCCGTTCATGCAGCAGCAGAAGATGCTGATGTACGTCTTCCCGGTCATGTTCGCCATCTTCGGCATCAACTTCCCCGTCGGTGTCCTCGTCTACTGGCTGACCACCAACGTGTGGACCATGGGCCAGCAGATGTACGTCATCCGCAACAACCCGACGCCGGGTTCCAAGGCCCAGGCCGCCTACCTGGAGCGGCTGACCAAGCACGTCACGCACCACGGCAAGACCCGTCGGCGCAGCGAGCGGACCATCGTCAAGGCGATCGTCGGCAAGGGCCGCGACCGCAACGAGTTCGAGCGCAAGTTCATCAACTCCCTGACGAAGGCGGGTCTCGCGGCCCAGGCCGACGGCACCGTGGCCAAGAGCGACGGCGCCGTCGTCGTGGAGAACGAGGACGGCACGTCGACCACCACCGGCCCCGCCGCCCCCAAGCGCCAGCAGCCCAAGCGCCAGAGCAAGTCGCAGCGCCAGTCGGGTCCCAAGGCGGCCGGTGAGGACGCGTCGTCGACGTCCGACTCGCCGTCGCTGATCAAGTCGTCCGACGAGTCGGGGGGCGCCACGTCCACCACCGCTGCCAAGAAGCCCCAGCCGGGCAGTGGCGGGCGCAGCAAGGCCCAGTCCGGGCAGCGCAAGGGTCCGCAGCGCCCCAAGTCCCCGTCCAAGAAGTAAGAAGGAGCCCATCCCGTGACGGAAGGCACCACCTCCGCCGCTGTCGAGGGTGCAGACACCCTGAACCGCCTGGAGCAGGAGGGCGATATCGCGGCGGACTACCTTGAGGGTCTGCTGGACATCGCCGACCTCGACGGCGACATCGACATGGACGTCGAAGCCGACCGGGCCGCTGTGTCGATCATCAGCGACTCGGGAGGCCGTGACCTGCTCAAGCTGGTCGGCCGGGACGGCGAGGTGCTGGAGGCGCTCCAGGAGCTCACGCGTCTGGCCGTGCACCGGGAGACCGGCGACCGCAGCCGGCTGATGCTGGACATCGCGGGCTACCGTGCCCAGAAGCGCACCGAGCTGTCCGAGCTGGGCGCCAAGGCCGCCGCCGATGTGAAGAGCACCGGCGAGCCCGTGAAGATGGCCCCGATGACGCCGTTCGAGCGCAAGGTCGTGCATGACGCGGTCAAGGCCGCGGGCCTGCGCAGCGAGTCGGAGGGCGAGGAGCCGCAGCGCTTCGTCGTCGTGCTTCCCGCCTGATCGGTTCTTACGTTCCTCCGGCCCCGTCTGTTGCGCAGACGGGGCCGAACTTTGTCAGCAGAATAGTTCTGATGATCGGCGCTCGGTGCGCTGATGCGGTACGGAAGGACGGTCCCCCGTGACGGAGGCAGCGGAGCTTCCCCCTGTGCCCGAGCAGGCACATGAGGTGTTCGGCGAGCGGTACGCGGACGCGGTGCGGTACGCGGAGCTGCTCGCCGAGGCCGGTGTGCAGCGCGGTCTGATCGGCCCGCGCGAGGTGCCCCGACTGTGGGAACGGCACCTGTTGAACTGCGCGGTGCTGTCGGAGGTCGTGCCCGAGGGCGTGACTGTGTGCGACGTCGGCTCGGGCGCCGGGCTGCCCGGCATTCCCCTGGCGCTGGTCCGGGACGACCTGAAGATCACGCTCCTGGAGCCGCTGCTGCGCCGGACGAACTTCCTCACCGAGGTCGTCGAGCTGCTGGGCCTGGACCATGTGACGGTCGTGAGGGGGCGGGCCGAGGAGGTCATGGGCCAGCTGCCGCCCGTCCATGTGGTGACGGCACGTGCGGTGGCGCCTCTGGACCGGCTGGCGACCTGGGGCATCCCGCTGCTGCGTCCCTACGGCGAGATGCTCGCCCTGAAGGGCGACACCGCCGAGGAGGAGCTGAAGGCCGCGGGGGCCGCGCTCAACAAGCTCGGCGCGGTGGAGACGTCGGTGCTCCAGGTGGGCGAGGGCATCGTGGACCCGCTGTCGACGGTGGTTCGCGTCGAGGTCGGGGAGAGCCCGGGCGGCGTCCGGTTCGCCGCGAAGCGCGCCAAGGCGGCACGGACAGGGCGGGCACGCCGACGCCGGTGAGGCGCGAGTCGGCGGGGCGCTCGGTCGGTGGGCCGACGGGGCTCTGGGGCGACGGTTCGGTAGGCCGGTGGGGCGGGCGGGTTGTGCGGGGTGCTGGTCCGTCCTGACGGGTGGTCGGGCTGTGCGGGGTGCAGGGTTCCCGTTCTGACGGGTGGTCGGGTCGTGCAGGTCGTCCATCTGGCTCGACAGGGGGCCGTACTCCACACAAGCTGTCAAACCTACGCATGCCGGAGTGTCGCGGCAGTTCGGCCTTGGCCGGGGCGCATCGTGTTTCACGTGAAACGTCGCTCCCTGCTGCACGGCATCATCAGCCGGGGCCGCGCTGCGGCCGAACCCCGCGATCGGAAGCCTCTCGGTTCACTCGGAGAGGTTGCGGAGTTGTCCACAGAGGTGGATTTCTCCACAGAAGACCAGGCCTCACTGGTTCATGACCCCGAAGGCATGACAGGCTCTGTTCATCGCGAGCCTGAAGTCGAGGAGAGTGAATCCTTGCGGTCCAACGCCAACATCGCGGGACCGATGACCGATCCGGTCCCCGGTCCCCGCACCGAGTCGATGGGGGAGGATGTTTCACGTGAAACACCGCCCCCCATGGACGACACACCGATCGGTCGTGCTGCCCAACTGGCGGTAGAGGCTCTGGGCCGTGCCGGCGAGGGCCTGCCACGGCCCGAGCAGACCCGTGTCATGGTGGTCGCCAACCAGAAGGGCGGTGTCGGCAAGACGACGACAACCGTCAACCTTGCCGCGTCCCTTGCCCTGCACGGCAACCGCGTCCTGGTGGTCGACCTCGACCCCCAGGGCAACGCCTCCACCGCGCTGGGGATCGACCACCACGCCGAAGTCCCTTCCATCTACGACGTCCTGGTCGACAGCAGACCGCTGTCGGAAGTCGTCCAACCTGTCCCTGACGTCGAAGGCCTCTTCTGTGCCCCCGCCACCATCGATCTCGCCGGTGCGGAGATCGAGTTGGTGTCCCTGGTGGCACGAGAGAGCCGACTTGAGCGGGCCATCCGGGCCTACGAGCAGCCGCTGGACTACATCCTCATCGACTGCCCGCCGTCCCTGGGCCTGCTGACCGTCAACGCACTGGTCGCGGGGGCCGAGGTGCTCATCCCCATCCAGTGCGAGTACTACGCGCTGGAGGGTCTGGGTCAACTCCTGCGCAACGTCGACCTGGTGCGGGGGCACCTCAACCCCGACCTGCACGTCTCGACGATTCTGCTCACCATGTACGACGGCCGGACGCGTCTTGCTTCCCAGGTCGCGGACGAGGTGCGCAGCCACTTCGGTGACGAGGTACTGCGGACGAGCATCCCCCGCTCGGTCCGCATCTCCGAGGCGCCGAGCTATGGACAGACGGTGCTGACCTACGATCCCGGATCGAGCGGTGCCCTGTCCTATCTTGAGGCGGCACGAGAAATCGCGTTGAGGGGTGTCGGCGTCAGTTATGACGCGCAGCACGCCCATATCGGCGCCCAGAGTGATCCGAGCATGGTGGAGGGCATCCAGTGAGCGAGCGACGAAGGGGTCTGGGTCGTGGTCTCGGCGCACTGATCCCCGCTGCCCCGACGGAGAAGACACCGGCCCAGTCGGCAATGGGGGGCGCTGGTTCCGCGTCCCCGTCGGCGGTGCCGGTGCTGACGAGCGACCGCGGAGTGGCCGCGGCGAAGGTGGCCACGCTGCCGCCTGTTTCACGTGAAACCGAGGAACTGCCGTCGAGCGGCGGTGCGGAGCTGCCGGCATCCCCGATGGGCGCTCACTTCGCGGAGCTGCCGCTCGACTCCATCACGCCGAACCCGCGCCAGCCGCGTGAGGTCTTCGACGACGACGCATTGCAGGAACTCATCACCTCCATCAAGGAGGTGGGCCTTCTCCAGCCCGTCGTCGTACGGCAGGCAGGCCCCGCGCGCTACGAGCTGATCATGGGCGAGCGGCGCTGGCGGGCCTGCCGGGAAGCCGGCCTGGAGGCCATCCCGGCGATCGTGCGGGCCACGGACGACGAGAAGCTCCTTCTCGACGCCCTCCTGGAGAACCTGCACCGCGCGCAGCTCAACCCGCTGGAAGAGGCCGCGGCCTACGACCAGTTGCTGAGGGACTTCAACTGCACGCACGACCAGCTGGCGGACCGGATCGGGCGTTCCCGGCCGCAGGTCTCCAACACGCTCCGGCTGCTGAAGTTGTCGCCGTCGGTGCAGCGCAGGGTGGCCGCCGGGGTGCTCTCGGCCGGTCATGCGCGGGCCCTGCTCTCCGTGGACGACTCGGAGGAGCAGGACCGGCTGGCTCACCGGATCGTCGCCGAGGGGCTGTCGGTGCGGGCGGTCGAGGAGATCGTGACCCTCATGGGTTCGCGTCCGCAGGCCGCCCAGCGTTCCAAGGGGCCGCGGGCCGGGACCCGGGTCTCCCCGGCGCTGAGTGACCTCGCGGGTCGGCTCTCGGACCGTTTCGAGACGCGGGTGAAGGTCGACCTCGGGCAGAAGAAGGGCAAGATCACTGTGGAGTTCGCCTCCATGGACGACCTTGAGCGCATTCTCGGCTCCCTCGCTCCGGGCGAGGGCCGGGTCCTTCAGAAGAGCCTTCTGGAGGACGACGCGGAGGGCGACGAGGAGCAGTAGGCCCTCGGCCGACCGGGCTTCATCGCGCGGTGGGCCGTCTGAGCGGGCCGTGTCCGGTGTGTGCCGGACACGGCCCGCTCTTTGCTTTCATTCCATATCGATCGATTCGCTTCGTGGATACGATGCGTTCGGGCAGCCTGTTCAGGGAACGACGCAGCGCTCTGACTGCCGCTCGCGATGCCGCGGGCGAGGGAAGCGAGGAACAGCCTTCATGGGGCGCAGGCTCGTACCGCTCACGCTGGACAACCTCCAGGATCTCCCCCGGGGCTGTCGGTCTTGTGTCTTCTGGGAGTTGGACCCCGTCAGAGGCGAAGCCGCCGTGAAGGCGGGCACGTCCGCCCGTGAGAAGGAAGCCTGGATCTCCGCCGTCCTGCTGGACTGGGGTTCCTGCGGCCGGATCGTCTACGTCGACGACGTGCCGGTGGGTTTCGTGCTCTACGCCCCGCCCGCCTACGTGCCCCGCTCGACGGCGTTTCCCACGAGTCCCGTCTCGCCGGACGCCGTGCAGCTGATGACGGCGTTCCTTGTGCCGGGGTACCAGGGGCAGGGGCTGGGCCGGGTCATGGTGCAGACGGTGGCGAAGGACCTGTTGCGACGGGGCTTCAAGGCGGTCGAGGCGTTCGGGGAGGCCCGCTGGACGGAGCCCGCGTGTCTGCTGCCGGCCGACCATCTCCTGGCCGTGGGCTTCAAGACGGTCCGTCCGCATCCCACGCACCCTCGGCTGAGGCTGGATCTGCGGACCACGCTCTCCTGGAAGGAAGACGTCGAGATGGCGCTGGACCGGCTCCTGGGAGCTGTACAGAAGGAACCGGCGCTGCGTCCTCTGTGAAGCGGGCGTCCCGCAGAGGGAGGCCGCACAGACGAAGGGGCCGACTCCACGGAGTCGGCCCCTTCGTGTTTCACGTGAAACATCACTCGGCGATGAAGTCCTCAAGGTCGCGCAGGATCGCGGCCTTCGGCTTGGCGCCGACGATCGTCTTGGCGACCTCGCCGCCCTGGTACACGTTCAGCGTCGGGATGGACATGACGCCGTACTTGGCGGCCGTGCCCGGGTTCTCGTCGATATTGAGCTTCACGATCTCGATACGGTCGCCGTGCTCCTCGGCGATCGCCTTGAGGGACGGAGCGATCTGGCGGCACGGACCGCACCAGGAGGCCCAGAAGTCCACCAGGACGGGCTTGTCGCTCTTGAGGACGTCCTCCTCGAAGGAAGCGTCGGTCACGTTCTTCAGGTCGGCCACGGCGGGGGGCTCCTTTACTGGTTGGTGCGGTGCGGCAGGCGGGGGGTCAGACAGTGGTCGTCGCGGGCTCGGCCGCCACGCTGTCCGAGAGGGAGGCGAGGAAGTGCTCGGCGTCGAGCGCGGCCGAGCAGCCGGTGCCGGCGGCGGTGATGGCCTGACGGTAGGTGTGGTCGACCACGTCACCGGCGGCGAAGACACCGGTGAGGTTCGTGCGCGTCGAGGGGGCGGCGACCTTCAGGTAGCCCTCCTCGTCCAGGTCCAGCTGGCCCTTGAACAGCTCGGTGCGCGGGTCGTGGCCGATCGCGATGAACAGGCCGGTGACCGCCAGGTCCGACAGCTCGCCGGTCTTGAGGTTGCGCAGCTTCAGGCCGGACAGCTTCGGGTCGCCCTGGATCTCCGCGATCTCGCTGTCCCAGACGAACTTGATCTTCGGGTCGGCGAACGCGCGGTTCTGCATCGTCTTGGAGGCGCGCAGCGTGTCACGACGGTGGACGATCGTCACGGTCTTGGCGAACCGGGAGAGGAAGGTCGCCTCCTCCATGGCCGTGTCACCGCCGCCGATCACGGCGATGTCCTGGTCCTTGAAGAAGAAGCCGTCACAGGTGGCGCACCAGGAGACACCGCGTCCGGAGAGCGCGTCCTCGTTCGGCAGACCCAGCTTGCGGTGCTGGGAGCCGGTGGTGACGATGACGGCCTTGGCGCGGTGGACGGTGCCCGCGGTGTCGGTGACGGTCTTGATCTCACCGGTCAGGTCGACGGAGACGATGTCGTCCGGGATCAGCTCGGCGCCGAAGCGCTCGGCCTGGGCGCGCATGTTGTCCATGAGGTCGGGCCCCATGATGCCGTCGCGGAAGCCCGGGAAGTTCTCCACGTCGGTGGTGTTCATGAGCGCACCGCCCGCGGTGACGGCTCCCTCGAAGACCAGCGGCTTCAACGAGGCGCGCGCGGTGTAGAGCGCCGCCGTGTAGCCGGCGGGCCCGGAGCCGATGATGATCACGTTACGGACGTCGCTCACGGCTTGTTTCCTCGTCTCTGGACTGCGTCTGCGGACCGGGGGAGGCCTTTCGGAACTCTCACCCCACCCAACGGATACTAAGGGGCGTGCATTCCCACTGTGTCCGGGCACACGAAGGCCCCGAGTGAGGGGTGAGGGAGCCGCCGCTCAGGGGCGCGCGTAGGTCTCGGTCAGAAGGACCTTCGCCTTGGGCGCGGACGACGGACGGTCCACGCAGCTCGCGTCCACGAGGTACGCCGTCACCTTGGTCGTGTCGGTGGCGTCGGGCAGGACCACGAGGAGGGCCTCGCCGCCCTGATAGGTGCCTTCCTGCGCCGCCAGCGCCGTGTCGTCGCGGCCGATGCCGTTCTGGACGCACTCGGGCACGGTGGGCTGTTTCAGGACCTTGGGCTGGTCGTGGTCGCCCTCGATGCCCATGCTCTTCGGGGCCTTGGAGCTGGCCGTGCTCTGGTCCTTGAGGAGAGCCGCGACCTGGGTCTCCAGCTTGGCCGAGGAGAAGGTGTCCCTCGCGGTGGCCTGTGGCTGTGCCTGGGAGGTCGACGGCCTGTCGTCGTGCAGGGTCGTCAGCAGCACGGAGCCGAGTCCGAGGACGGCCACCGTGAACACCGCGCCGAGGACGGCGACCCGACGGCGCCCCCCATGCTTGCGGTTCTTGCGGCCCGGGCCGGTGGTGGAGGTTCGGGCGCGTCCGGAGGGACGGTCCGCCGCTGTCGTTGTTTCACGTGAAACACGCACGCTGTCGTCGTCGGACTCGGCCACGGGAGCCGGTGCGTCGAGCTCCCCGTGCGCCGGGGAGCCGTCGGATGCCGTCGCGCCGAGGAGGGCCTCTGCCGCGAGGGCGGCGTCGATCCGGTGGGCGATGTCGGCGGGCATGGCCGGCGGGGCCTGCGCGGTACCGAGAAGGTCCCTGATCTCCTCCAGCGAGGCGTAGACGTCCGCGCAGGGCTCGCAGCCGTCCAGGTGCCGACGTACTTCGGTGGTCCGGGACGGCGGGAGCAGGTCCTCGGTGAGGTCGGACAACTCGTCGACGTCCGGGTGTCCGGTCATGTCCGTCGTGAATGTCACGCGCGCCCACCTCCGCCCTTCACAGCAGCTGAATCACTCGGCCCGGTGTCCTCGGGACCTTCGGTCGGCGGTCCCGCTGCCGGTGGGACGGATGTCCGGCGCGAGCGGTTCCGTCCGGCACCGCCTTCTTCGTCGGCGCCGGTGCGCTCGGGCCGGAGATGGGTGAGGAGGGGCAGCAGTCTGGCTCTGCCCCGGGCGCAGCGGCTCTTCACCGTGCCGGTCGGCACGTCGAGGATGCGGGCGGCCTCGGCGACGGGGTACCCCTGCATGTCCACGAGGACCAGCGCGGCGCGCTGATCGGGCGGCAGGGTGCCCAGGGCCTCGATGAGCTGGCGGTGCAGGTCGTTGCGCTCGGCCGGGGCCGAGGCCGACTCGTGCGGCTCCAGGAGCTGTTCCAGGCGCTCGGTGTCGTCGACCGGCGAGGTCTTCCGGGAGGCGGCCTTGCGGACGCGGTCCAGGCAGGCGTTCACCGTGATGCGGTGCAGCCAGGTTGTGACGGCCGACTGGCCCCGGAAGGTGTGGGCGGCCCGGTAGGCGGACACCAGGGCGTCCTGGACGGCGTCGGCGGCCTCCTCGCGGTCGCCGAGCGTCCGCAGGGCCACCGCCCACAGCCGGTCGCGGTGACGCCGCACGATCTCGCCGAACGCGTGCGGGTCACCCTCCCCGTGGCGGGCCAGGAGGTCCTGATCGCTGGTGTCGCCGTACGCGGTCTCATCCGCCATCGGACCCCCTCCCCTGGGACCTGGTGGTCAGCCGGTGAACTTCAGGTCCGTGATCGCCTGCTTGTACCCGCTGCCGCTGTACCGGTCCCCCTGCGCGTACGGCAGTGCGGTGAACCACACCAGCACGTACCGGCTCTTGACCGGCTTGGCGACCGACACCTTGGCGGTCGTGCCGGTCGTCGTCACCGATCCCAGCTTGTCCATGGAGGTGATCGGGACCGACGAACTCAGCGAACTGGTCGCGTACAGCGTGACCGTCGTGTGGTCGCCGCTGAACAGCAGCCCTATCGAGGCGGCCGAGACCTCCTGCGCCGACCCGAGGTCGTAGACGATGCCGACGCCGGGCTTGAACGCCGGCTTCATCTCCGGTCCGTCCGTGTAGCTGGCGGTACGCCAGTACGTGGAGCTGTCGCCGTCGTAGGTCTTGTCGACGTCACCGGGATGCTGGGCGTCACCCTTGGCGACGTACTCCTGCGCGCCCGCGATCTTGAGGGTCTTCGTCGGCTTCGGAGCGGCGCTGTTCTTGTCGCCCTCGTCGGTCGTCTGCGTCTGGTTCTGGTCCTCGGACTGGTTGCCGTTCTCCATCAGAGCGTCCGCGAGCTGCCAACTGCCCAGCCCCAGGGCGGCGATGAGGAGCGCCGAGACGGCCCACTTCAGCGCCTTGCCGGTACGGCTCTGTAGCGGCGCGGGGAGCGTCGGCACCGGCTGGGTGGCACCGGGCGGCGTCGGACGGCCGTACGTGCCCTGCTGGTACGTCGTGCGCTGGTACTCGGGCGGGGCGGTGAACGTCGGCTCCGGCGGCCGGATGCGCGGCATCTCGCCGATCGCCTTCACCAGCTCCTCCGGCGTGGTGCAGGCAGACTCGTGCCGGGACGCGGTCGCCCCGTCGTTGGCGAGCGCCCGCATGGCCAGCTCGGACAGCCCCCGGTGGACACCGGCGCGCACCTGGTCGGGGGCGATGAGACCGATGGCCTTGGGCAGCCCGGAGAGACCGTAGGCGTCGTTCTCGTACGGCCAGCGCTGGGTGAGCGACGCGTACAGGAGGGCGCCGATCGCCTCGGTGTCGGCGCGCTGCGGGGTGTCGGAGGTGATGCCGCGCAGCGCCGCGTTCACCGCGAGACCGCGGATGCGCCACTGGCCGCTGGAGGTGCGCAGTACGGCGCTCGGGTTCAGCCGGAGATGGGCGAGGCCCTCGCGGTGCGCGGCGGCCATCGCCGAGGCGACCTGACTGACCATCTGGTACGCGTCGTGCGGCTCCAGCGGGCCGGGAGCGAGCAGCGCGGTCAGCTCGACCGCGTCGGGCAGCCATTCGTGGACGACGTAGACGAGGTCGTTCTCCTCGACGGCGTCGAGGACCTGGACGAACCGCGGGTCGCCGAGCAGCGCCGACGAACGTGCCGCGGCCAGCACGGAACGCGCCCGTGTGTGATCGGCGGGCAGGGTGTGGACGCCGACCGCACGCCGGAGTTTCTCGTCCACGGCACGCCAACTGCTGAACCCGTCCAGACGGGTGACGCACTCCTCCAGCCGGTACCGTCTGGCGAGCTTGTGGCCACTGTGCAGTTCGGGTGGCGCGGTCTTCCCGGGACTCCCGGTACCGCCACTCCCCTGCGCCTCGTCGTTCTCCGTGTCCCGCTCCCGGTTCTGGGCCACCCCGTCGGCCGTGGACTGGTCCGCCTGTGCGGTCAGCGGCTTGTCGCCACTGTTGTCTGCCACGTCGACGGCAGCCGTGCTCCGTTCCGCCACCGTCGTCCCTGCCTCCCCACTCGTCGCGCGCCGACCGACATCCGTGCGCGCCCGTCAGACGCCGAAACCAATTGTGCCCACAGTCCGCCGCAATGCACGACACACGGCGGCGGACGATGGTTGCGCGCTTACCCCTTTATCAACGCCCCAGACGCCCGCGCACCATGCCCACGAGCGAGTTGAGCTCCTCGATGCGCATGCGGCGGGCCGCGACGTAGAAGACGGCGAGCAGCACGGCACCGCCGGCCACCAGCGCGGCGAGGGAGCCGAGGACCCCTTGGCCGAGCGTGTGACCGATCCCGTAGCAGGCCGCACCACTGAGCAGCGCGGCCGGGATCGAGGCGATGCACAGCCGAGCATAGGTGCGCAGCACGCGGGCTCCGTCCAGGTCCCCCTCCAACCGCTTGCGCAGACGGTTCCAGGCGACGCCCACACCGAGCGCGTAGGCGAGCCCGTAGGAGGCCGCCATACCGACCACCGCCCAGCGGGGCGGCAGGACGAAGTAGCAGACCGCGGAGGCGCTGGCGTTCACCACGGCGACGATCACCGTGTTGTAGAACGGCGTCCGGGTGTCCTCGTAGGCGTAGAACGCGCGCAGGACGACGTACTGCACCGAGTAGGGGATCAGCCCGAGACCGAAGGCCATCAGCATGAAGCCCATGTTGGTGGCCGAGTTGGTGCCCGAGGAGCCGAAGATCAGCGTGCACATCGGGATGCCGAGGGCGACGAACCCGAAGGCGATGGGCACGATCGCGACGGCCGTGGTGCGCAGGCCCTGGGAGATGTCGTCGCGGACGGCGCCGCCGTCGTTCTCGGCGGCCGAGCGCGAGATACGCGGCAGCAGGGCGGCCATCAGGGAGACGGTGATGATGGCCTGCGGCAGGCCCCAGATCAACTGGGCGTTGGCGTAGGCGGCGAAGCCGGTGCCCTGGACCGGGGAGCTCTTGCCCGCGGCGGTGGAGAGCTGGGTGACGACCATGGCGCCCGCCTGGTTGGCGAGGACGAACAGCACGGTCCACTTGGCGAGCATCGCGGCCTTGCCGAGGCCGTGGCCCTTCCAGTCGAAGCGCAGCCGCACCCGGAACCCGGTCTCCCGGAGGTACGGGATCATCGCCAGGGACTGGACCACCAGGCCGAGCAGGACGCCGATGCCCAGCAGCCGCTGGCCCTCCGGCGGGATGCTGCCGGCCGTCATGCCGGAGTTGGCGGAGCTGCCGTAGACCCAGATGAACGTGCCGAGAGTGACGATGATGACGATGTTGTTGAGGACCGGGGTCCACATCATCGCGCCGAACCGGCCACGGGCGTTGAGGATCTGGCCCATCACCACGTGGATGCCCATGAAGAAGATGGTGGGCAGGAAGTAGCGGGTGAAGGTGACGGCGACGCTGTTGGCGGCGGGGTCGTCGGCGACCGGCACCGACAGCACGCGCACCAGGAGCGGCGCGGCGAACATGGCCAGCGCGGTGAGGGCGCCGAGCGCCACCATCACCAGCGTCAGCAGCCGGTTGGCGAAGGCCTCGCCGCCGTCCTCGTCGTCCTTCATGGCGCGCACGAGCTGCGGCACGAACACGGAGTTGAGGCCGCCGCCGATGGTCAGGATGTAGATCATGGTCGGCAGCTGATAGGCCACCTGGAAGGTGTCGCCGAGCATGCCGACGCCGAGCGCCGAGACGATCAGCGCGGAGCGGATGAAGCCGGTGAGGCGGGAGACCATCGTGCCGGCTGCCATCAGGGCGCTCGACTTGAGCAGGCCCGCCGCCTTGCCGCTCTTCTTGGCGGGGGCCGCCGGAGCGGCGGCCGGTGCCGGGGCGGGCGTTTCGGCGGCGGGTGCGGTGGCCCCGTACGAGGCCGGTGCCGGTGTCGGGCCGGGGACGCCCGGCGGACCGTACGACGGCTGGGAGGGGCCCTGCCCGGGGCCGCCGTAGCCGCCGCCCTGCTGCTGGTCGCGGAAGAGGTGGGCGAAGGCGTCCTGCCCGGGGCGTTCGTCGCCGGCCTGGGTGACGAGGTCGTCCACGCCGACGAACTGCGTCGTGCGCGGGTCGTCGCCGTGCGGCAGGAACTGGGTCGCCCCGCCCGGCTCGGGCGCCGGAGTCTGGGCCCACACCCGCGGGTCGGGGCTGTACGGCGTCTGCTGGGGCCGCCCGTACAGGGGCTGCGGCGGCGGGTAGCTGCCCGGCGGGGGCGGCGGGTGCGCGGCCCGGTCGTAGAGGGCCTCGGCGACCGGGTCCTGCGCGGACAGGTCCTGGTCCCGGTAGGGGTCCTGGGCGTAGGCGTCCTGGAGGTACATGTCGGCGGTCGGCTGCGGCGATGCCTGGCCGTCCTCGGGCTGCGGGCCACCGGGGAGCCCCGGGCCGCCCGCGCCCTGGCCGCGGTCACCGTCGTACGGCGCGTTCATCGCTACCCCACCTCATCGTCCCGGGCCCACCGGCCACGACATCCTCAACGGTCCACTCTCTCACCCGTGCCGGACGGGTCCGCGCTTTCCGCTGGGGTGTCCGCTGTCGGGTCACTCGGCTGCTCCGGGTCGTCGGCCCGGGCGTCGGTGCCGGGTTCTGCCTTGAGACGGTCCTCGGGGCCCTGCGGGTTCTCCGGTCCGTCCGCGGGTTCGCCGCCGGTCTCGTCGGGGCCGTCGTCCACCGCGCGGGCTGCCGCCCGCTTGCGCTGGGTGTACATCCGGAAGCCGGCGAGGACGAGGAGCAGGAAGCCGCCGCCGATGACCAGCATCACGGTGGCCGTGAACTCGGTGACCTTGACGTCGAACGTGACCGGGGCGCCGTAGGTCTGGCCGTCCTGTGTGTACAGCTGGGCGACCACGGTGGCCTGGCCGTTGGCCTTGGCCGTGGTGGTGAACTTCACCGTCTGGCTGTGGCCGCCGGAGACGGTGATGGGCTGCTCGTAATAGTCGTGCCCGCTGATCTGGAGGCGGGTGGGGTTCGTCGAGCTGAGCCGCAGTACCAGGTGGTCGACGCCCTGCACGAGGTTGTTCTGCACGGTCACCGGGATGGTGGCGCTGCGCCCGGAGAGCTTGGTGTCGGACTTGTCGATCAGCTTGACCTGGTCGGCGAGATCGTCCAGGTGGGCGGCGACCGAGCTGCGGAAGCTCTCCGCCTCGGCGGACCGGCCACGCCAGGATGTGGACATCTCCCGGTTCATGGCCCGCCCGAAGGGGGTCACCACCCGGGACTTGTCGGTGAGGATCACCTGGAAGCTGTCGAGCTTGTCCTGCGTGGCCGCGATCTGCTCGAACGCCGACCGGGGCAGCTCCCGCTTGCGCAGCGAGGAGGGGTAGGCGGACGCCGACGGGACCCTGGTGGTGGCGCCCGGGGTGGGCTTGGCCTTCGCGGCCGTCGCCAGCTCCTGGGATGTGGACCAGTTCCCGCCCTGGAGAGCCGTCACCGCCGCCGCCATCGCCTGGGCCTGGCTCGCCGTCGGCATCCGCTGCGGGGCGACGACGACGCTGCGCTGGTTGTCCGTCTGCCCGTCGATCGACAGGCTCTGGGCGAGGAACTCCTGTACGGCGAGCGTGGACGCGGACGCCGACGTCAGATCGCCCTGGAACCCCGTGGACAGCCGGGCGTCCGCGACCACCGCCGTGGTGCCGCCGCCGATCGGGCGGGCGGCGGAGGGCGTGGAGGACAGCCGGCCGGTCTCCTGGAGGCTGTCACTGCGCGCGATGATCGTGTCTGCGCCGGCCGAGGTGGCGACCTTGACGATCGACGGGTCGACGGCGCCGTCCACGGGCCACGCGAAGTCGGTGCTCGGCTTCACGTGCAGGATCGGCTCGATGGTGTTGTCGACGACGTCGGTGGCTTCCTTGAGGTGGCCCAGCGAGCCGGTCACGCTCGTGCCGTTGTGCGCGAGGGAGGCCAGATCCGGATCGGCGAACGGCAGCGCGACGACCTCCTTGTCGGTCACCGCCTTCTGTAGTTCCGCCAGCCACTGCTTGGCGACTGCCTGGTGGGTGCCGGCCGTGGTGGTGCCGTCGGCGCCGCGTACCCGGTAGCTGCGGGTCATGGCGTCGACGGAGGCCAGCAGGTCGGGGTCGATCACCCAGGTGACGTCGAGACTCTCGCCCAGCGACAGCATCTGGTCCAGGCGGCCGCCGGGGGCGATCTCCTTGGCCAGGTCGTCGTTGAGGAAGACCGGCGTCTGCTGGTCGTTGGCGCCGGTCTCCGCCGTCATGTGCACGGTGGAGAGCAGCGGCCACAGATACGTCGTCTTCGTCGTCGTGTCGGCCTCTTCGGGCTGCCACGGCAGGAAGGTCCGCTGGATGCCCAGGAGCTGGTCCCAGGGCTGCGCGGAGGTCATGCCGGAGAGCGAGACGGCGAACGGGTAGACGCCGTCGTCACCGAGGTCCAGCTTGTCGACCGGCACGGAGATGCTGAAGTGCTGCGCGACACCCGGGGTGAGCTTGGCGAACTTCTCGACGTACTTGCCGCCGACCTCGCTGCCGGCGGACGCGCGGACATCGGTGCTGTCGTCGGCGGCGTCGTCGATCGCCGAGCGGGTGTCGAGCGGATTGCCCACCCGCAGCCCTACATGGGCGCCGGTGACCGCCTGCTTGCCGTTGTTGGTCACCGTGCCGGAGACGGTCAGCGTGTCCCCGTCCGTGGGCGCGGCCGGGGAGAGCGTGTCGAGGGCGACGGAGACCGATCCGGCACCGGCGGCCTCCCGCGCGGACTGCTCGGTCGCCTGCGCGGGCAGGGCGGAGGGCAGCTGGAGCAGACCGGCCAGCAGAGGCACACCCGTGAGCACTGCTCCGGTGCGCCGCAGCCAGCGGCGGGCAGGTGAGGTACTGGTCCTCGGAAAGTCTGCCGCCTCGGCCACGCGCTCGCCCGTCCCTCGTCGTCGTCAGTGGTCGTCGGAATGTGCGTCCACGCATGGTAACGATGCCCGCGGAGCGGAAGTGCCGCGGAGTGCACCACAAGATCGGGAGGGCGGTCCGGGGGGTCCTGTATATGCCCGTATAAAGAGGAGCGCCTCAGTAGGTCTCAAGGGCGGGGCTTGGGGGCGTATCGGACGGGGTGTCCGTGAACGTTTTATGGAGGCGCCCCGGGCCTCGTGGGCCACGTACCCTCTTCTGTTGTGCCGAACGCCAACGAACAGAACCCCCGTGTCCCGAGCCAGGAGCGGCAGCCCACGATGAGTGAGCCGCTGGGGGTCGCCCCCGTCGCCGACGACCTCGCCCGCCGTTTTCAGGAGGCCGGGTTCGCTCTCGCCCTGGTCGGCGGCTCGGTACGGGACGCGCTGCTCGGTCGGCTCGGCAACGACCTCGACTTCACGACGGACGCACGGCCCGACGACGTCCTCAAGATCGTCCGGCCGTGGGCGGACGCCGTGTGGGAGGTCGGGATCGCCTTCGGCACGGTCGGTGCGCAGAAGGACGGCTTCCAGATCGAGGTGACGACCTACCGTTCGGAGGCCTACGACCGTTCCTCGCGCAAGCCCGAGGTGTCCTACGGCGACTCCATCGAGGACGACCTCGTCCGGCGGGACTTCACCGTGAACGCGATGGCCCTGGCGCTGCCGGAACGCACGTTCATCGACCCGCACGGCGGGCGCGAGGATCTCGCCGCACGGGTGCTGCGCACGCCGGGCACTCCGGAGGCGTCCTTCTCCGACGACCCGCTGCGGATGATGCGGGCGGCGCGGTTCGCGGCGCAGCTTGACTTCGAGGTGGCTCCCGAGGTCGTGACGGCGATGAAGGAGATGGCCGACCGGATCGGGATCGTCTCCGCCGAGCGGGTCCGGGACGAGCTGAACAAGCTGATCGTCTCCGCGCACCCGCGCAAGGGCCTGACGTTGCTCGTCGACTCGGGCATCGCCGAGCACGTCCTTCCCGAGCTGCCCGCTCTGCGGCTGGAGAGCGACGAGCACCACCGGCACAAGGACGTCTACGAGCACACCCTGATCGTTCTGGAGCAGGCGATCGAGCTGGAGGAGAACGGCCCCGACCTGGTCCTCCGGCTGGCCGCGCTGCTGCACGACATCGGCAAGCCGCGCACCCGTCGCTTCGAGGAGGACGGGCGGGTCTCGTTCCACCACCACGAGGTGGTCGGCGCGAAGATGACGAAGAAGCGCATGACGGCGCTCAAGTACTCCAACGAACTGGTGCGGGACGTCTCCCGTCTGGTCGAGCTGCACCTGCGTTTCCACGGATACGGCACCGGGGAGTGGACGGACTCGGCGGTGCGCCGCTATGTCCGGGACGCCGGTCCTCTCCTCGACCGCCTCCACAAGCTGACGCGTTCGGACTGCACCACCCGCAACAAGCGCAAGGCGGCGACCCTCTCCCGGGCCTACGACGGGCTGGAGGAGCGGATCTCCCAGCTCCAGGAGCAGGAGGAGCTGGACGCCATCCGCCCGGACCTCGACGGCAACCAGATCCAGGAGATCCTGGGCATCGGCCCCGGCCCGGCGGTCGGCAAGGCGTACAAGTTCCTGCTGGAACTCCGGCTGGAGAATGGGCCCATGGAGCACACTGTGGCGGTGGCGGCACTCAAGGAGTGGTGGGCCGAACAGGGCTGAGGGCACACAGTGGGGTCATGTTTCACGTGAAACATGACCCCACTGCCATGAGAGCCGACGGCTTCCGGATGTGCCGAGGGGCGGTGTTTCACGTGAAACACCGCCCCTCGGGCGTACGCGCTCCGTCCTCCCGTACGCGTACCGCACTCTCTGCTCGCTACTTCACTTCCGTCAGGCAGAGCACCACGTCGTGGTTGTTGCCCTGCTGGTAGTAGGAGATCGTCGCGTTCTGGACGCTCTCGCACTTGTTGCTGTCGCTCGTGCCGTCGAACTTCTCGACGACCTTGTACTGGGCGTCGCTTGAGGAGCAGTCGACTGTCTCAAGGTCCGCACTGCTCACGCTGCCCTTGTTGTGCATGCAGCTGCCCACCGAGGTGGTCTCCGCGTCGGTCCGGAAGATGTAGAACTTCACGACGGCGATGATGATCGCGACGACGATGAACGCGACGAGGCGTATGAGCTTCTTGCTGAACCGCCGGGCCGGAGGGGGCGGCGGAACCGGAGCGAACGGCGCGCCCTGCTGGGGGAATCCCGGCTGCGGAGGGTAGGGGGCCTGCCCCTGGGGCTGCTGTGCGAGCGGCTGGCCCTGCGCGAACGGGTTCTGGCCCGGTGGCGGTGGTGTGGTCATGCGGAAGTCCCCCTGGACATGAGTGTGTGACGGGCGTAAGGCCCGAGTTAAGACGCACGTAAGTTATCGGTCAGGACCGACAACACCGCGGCCCAGAAGGGCTCTGTGGCCTTGATGTGACACTTACTGGCGTTCAAAGCGGCCTATAGCCGCAGCAACCGCCCCGTAGACCACGGCGACCGTGACCACCAGGACCGCCGAGCGGCCGTCCGGCGGGAGCATCAGGGCGGCCAGGGCGGCGGCGCCGACGAAGGCGATGTTGAAGAGCACGTCGTAGAGGGAGAAGACTCGGCCGCGGAAGCCGTCGTCCACCGAGGACTGCACGATCGTGTCCGTCGCGATCTTCGCGCCCTGCGTGGTGAGGCCCAGGACGAACGCCGCGACCAGCATGGGAGGCACGGCGAAGGGGAGACCGAGGGCGAGTTCGAGAACGGCGGCGGCAGCGGCGCACACGGCGATCCAGCGGCCGGGGCCGAGCCGTCCCACCGCCCAGGGCGTCACCACGGCCGCCGCGAAGAAGCCGGCGCCGGAGACGCCCACCGCAAGGCCCAGCAGGGCGAGCCCGTCCTCGGTGGTCGAGGAGAAGGCGTACCGGCACAGCATCAGCACCATGACCAGCAGGGCGCCGTAGCAGAACCGCATCAGCGTCATCGCGCCCAGCGCCCAGGCCGCCTCCCGGCGCGAGGGCGCGGCCAGATGCCGTACCGCCGCCAGCAGGTCGCGCACGGCGTCCGAGAGTGCCGTCGAGAGGCGCGGGTGGGCCGGTGCGCGGTCCGGGCCGAGCTGGTCGCGGCCCAGCCGTAGGGAGGCGAGGCCCGCGCACAGGTACAGAGCGGCGCCCAGCAGCACCACGGCGGCGTCGGAGTCGGCGACCATCAGCCGCACCACGAAGGCGAGGCCGCCGCCCGCAGTCGCGGCGAGCGTACCGGCGGTCGGGGAAAGGGAGTTGGCCACCACCAGGCGCTCGTCGTCGACCACGCGGGGCAGCGCGGCGGACAGGCCGGACAGGACGAAGCGGTTGACGGCGGTGACGCACAGCGCGGAGGCGTAGAAGAGCCACTCCGGGACCTGGACGACGATCAGGACGGCCGTCGCGGCGGCCAGCAGGGCGCGCAGCAGATTGCCGTAGAGGAAGACCTGGCGGCGGCGCCAGCGGTCGAGGAGGACGCCCGCGAAGGGGCCCACCAGCGAGTACGGGAGCAGCAGGACGGCCATCGCGGAGGCGATCGCGGCGGCCGAGGTCTGTTTCTCCGGGGAGAAGACGACGTAGGCGGCGAGCGCGACCTGGTAGACGCCGTCGGCGCCCTGGGAGAGCAGCCGGACGGCGAGCAGACGCCGGAAGTTCCCGAGGCGCAGCAGGGTGCGCAGGTCACGGACGACGGCCATGGGCACAGCCTCACATACGCCGAGGGTCCCCGGGTGCGTGACCCGGGGACCCTCGACAGCCCTGGCAGGAGCGATTTTTTAGGGAGAGAGGCGCCGACGCCTCTCAGCGCGCGGTGCTCAGCGCTCGACCTCGCCCTTGATGAACTTCTCCACGTTCTCGCGGGCCTCGTCGTCGAAGTACTGGACCGGCGGGGACTTCATGAAGTAGCTCGACGCCGACAGGATCGGGCCGCCGATGCCGCGGTCCTGGGCGATCTTCGCGGCGCGCAGGGCGTCGATGATGACGCCCGCGGAGTTCGGGGAGTCCCAGACCTCAAGCTTGTACTCCAGGTTCAGCGGGACGTCACCGAAGGCGCGGCCCTCAAGACGCACGTAGGCCCACTTGCGGTCGTCGAGCCAGGCGACGTAGTCGGACGGGCCGATGTGGACGTTCTTCTCGCCGAGGTCGCGGTCGGGGATCTGGGAGGTGACGGCCTGCGTCTTGGAGATCTTCTTCGACTCCAGGCGGTCGCGCTCCAGCATGTTCTTGAAGTCCATGTTGCCGCCGACGTTCAGCTGCATCGTGCGGTCCAGGACCACGCCCCGGTCCTCGAACAGCTTCGCCATGACGCGGTGCGTGATGGTGGCGCCGACCTGCGACTTGATGTCGTCGCCGACGATCGGGACGCCCGCCTCGGTGAACTTGTCGGCCCACTCCTTGGTGCCGGCGATGAAGACCGGGAGGGCGTTGACGAAGGCGACCTTGGCGTCGATGGCGCACTGCGCGTAGTACTTCGCCGCGTCGTCGGAACCGACGGGCAGGTAGCAGACGAGGACGTCGACCTGCTTGTCCTTGAGGATCTGCACCACGTCGACGGGTGCCTCGGGGGACTCCTCGATCGTCAGGCGGTAGTACTTGCCCAGACCGTCGAGGGTGTGCCCGCGCTGGACCGTGACGCCGGTGTTCGGCACATCGGCGATCTTGATGGTGTTGTTCTCGGAGGCGCCGATCGCGTCCGCGAGATCGAGGCCGACCTTCTTCGCGTCGACGTCGAACGCCGCGACGAACTCGACGTCACCGACGTGGTAGTCGCCGAACTGGACGTGCATCAGACCGGGGACCTTCGACGCCGGGTCGGCGTCCTTGTAGTACTCGACTCCCTGCACCAACGACGCGGCACAGTTGCCCACGCCGACGATGGCCACACGAACCGAACCCATTCCGGTTGCTCCCTGTGTGTAAGTGGTGACGTCCTTGACGGACCGTCACGTTGCGGTGTCGTCGGACGCATCCGGCCCAGGGGTGTCCCCGGGCCGGGGCAGGGCGCCCGACGCTCCAGATGTGGTGCTCCGCCGACCGGACCTCCCGGAGGTGAATCCCTTCAGGTCGTGTCCGGCCCGCTCGCTCTCGATGAGCTCGTTCAACCAGCGCACTTCGCGCTCCACGGACTCCATCCCGTGGCGTTGGAGCTCAAGCGTGTAGTCGTCGAGGCGCTCACGCGTGCGTGCCAGGGAGGCGCGCATCTTCTCCAGCCGCTCCTCCAGCCGGCTGCGGCGGCCTTCCAGTACGCGCACGCGTACGTCACGCGACGTCTGCCCGAAGAACGCGAAACGGGCGGCGAAGGTCTCGTCCTCGTACGCGTCGGGGCCCGTCTGCGAGAGCAGCTCCTCGAAGTGTTCCTTACCCTCTGTCGTCAACCGATAGACGATCTTGGCGCGGCGCCCTGACAGGGGCGCCGCCGACGCGTCCTCGGGGGCGTTCCCCGGGTCCTCGATCAACCAGCCGTGCCCGACCAGCGTCTTGAGGCAGGGGTAGAGCGTCCCGTAGCTGAACGCACGGAACACGCCCAGTGACGTGTTGAGTCGTTTGCGCAGTTCATACCCGTGCATCGGGCACTCGCGGAGCAGTCCGAGGATGGCGAACTCAAGGATGCCGGACCGCCGGCTCATCTCCTCGCCTCCTCGCTCCGGTCGCGCTGATGTATCGACTCGATATATCTAGACGATAGGTCGGCGGTGCGGATGCGACAAGTGGTGAGATGGTGAACGGGGTCACATCACTTATTCATCCCAGGCAAGTTGCCTGATTTGGGGTGAAGTTATGGACTCGGCGGGTTTTGACGGTGCGTAGTCTGTGCGCCATGCAGACCACCGGGAACCGAGTGACGCAGGGGGACGTCATGCTCCTCGGTGCAGTACGGGTGAATGAGGAAACGACCACATCCGTACTTCGGGGGGACCGGAAACCAGCCGCCGTTTCCAGGCGCGCAAAGGTGCGCCTGCCCGAGGAGTAGTCGTTCGATGAGCGAGCACCGTCGCAAACCGCCGCAGCCGCAGGGAGGCGGACGTGCCGCGGCCCGACGCGGCCAGTCCGGCTCGTCCTCCGGCCGCCGTGCGGCACCGCGAGGCGCCACCGGGTCCCCGTCCGATTACGGGCTGGGCCAGGAGCCGATGGACGAGGAACGGTCGTACGGCGGCCGTGCCGAGTCCAGGCGCGCCTCACAGAGAAGTGGAGGGGGCCGTCGCAAGGCGGCCGAGCCCGCCCGTGGGGGGCGCCGCGGCGCACCGGGCGGCCCGAGCGGGCCCGGACGGGGCAGAGGCCGCCCCGCTGATCCCGGCAAGAAGCGTTTCATCGACTATCCGCGGGCAGGCAAGTACGGCGTCGCCCGCTGGCTGCCGTCCTGGAAGATGGTGACCGGGCTCTTCATCGCCTTCTTCGGCGGCCTGATCGCGGTCGCGGGTGTCGGGTACGCCGTCGTCGGTGTCCCGGACATAGACAAGACGGCCAAGGCCCAGAACAACGTCTTCTACTGGTCCGACGGCTCCCAGATGGTGTCCACCGGTGGTGAGATAAACCGTCAGAATCTCAACTACGCGCAGATCCCCAAGGAGATGCGGTACGCGGTCATCTCGCAGGAGAACAAGACCTTCGAGACCGACAAGGGCGTCGACCCCAAGGGCATCGCGCGCGCCTTCTTCAACATGGCACGTGGCGGCCAGGTCCAGGGTGGCTCCACCATCACCCAGCAGTACGTGAAGAACGCCATGCTCAACGACCAGTCGCAGACCATCTCCCGCAAGTTCAAGGAGATCCTCGTCTCGATCAAGGTGGGTTCCACGGAGCCCAAGGAAAAGATCATGGCGGGGTACCTGAACTCCGCGTACTTCGGCCGTAGCGCCTACGGTCTCCAGGCGGCCTCGCGCGCCTACTTCAACAAGGACGCCAAGGACCTCAAGCCGGACGAGTGTGCCTTCCTGGCGGCGATGCTCAAGGGCGCCACCTACTACGACCCCGCGGGCAACCCCTCGATCGACCCGACGAACGCCACACGTGAGGCCAACACCAAGCGGGCCACGCGGCAGATGCAGGACACCCTCGACAAGATGGTCGAGTACGGCCACCTGGACGCCACGGAACGGGCGAAGTACACCACGCTCCCCAAGCTGGAGAACCCCCGTTCCAACTTCCGGCTGAGCGGCCAGGTCGGCTACCTCGTCGACCTCGCCAAGGCGTACCTGGTCAACAACACGGACATCAGCGCCGACGAGATCCAGCGGGGCGGCTACTCGATCTACACGACCTTCGACAAGAAGAAGGTCAAGGAACTCGAAGCGGCCGTCACGAAGGTCCAGAAGGCCAACATCAAGCCCGAGCAGCGTCCGAAGACGGACACCCACGTCCAGTTCGGCGGTGCCTCGGTCGATCCGACGACCGGTGCCATCAAGGCGATCTACGGCGGTGAGGACGCGACCAAGCACTTCACCGACAACGCCGATGTCACCGGCGCCCAGGTCGGCTCGACGTTCAAGCCGTTCGTGCTCGCCGCCGCGATGAAGTGGGGCGTGCGGAACCCGAGCCTGGGCGACGAGCAGGCCCAGGACGAGCGCACCAAGGTCTCGCCGAAGAGCCTGTTCAGCGGTAAGAACGGGCTCAAGATCAAGAAGTACGACGGGACGGTCTGGAAGAACGAGGAGGGCAAGGAGTGGCTCCAGACCAATGACGGTCAGCAGAACTACGGCACTCCTCCCAACTACAAGATCGACCTCCGTGAGGCGATGCGGGAGTCGGTGAACTCCGCGTTCGTGCAGCTCGGCATGGATGTCGGCCTGGACAAGGTCAAGGACGCCGCCATCGACGCCGGCCTCAAGGAAGACAGCCTGGCCGGCACCAGCTTCCCGTCGTTCTCCATCGGCATCTCCGACCCGAGCGCCATCCGCATGGCGGGCGCGTATGGCACCTTCGCGGCCAGTGGCGAGCAGCGCGATCCGTTTTCCGTCACGAAGGTCACCAGCAAGGACGGCACGGACTACGAACACACGGACAAGATGAAGCAGGCCTTCACCCCGCAGGTCGCGGACAACGTCACCGACGTGCTGAAGACCGTGGTGGAGAAGGGCACGGGTACCAACGCCGAGCTGTCCGACCGTGCGGTGGCAGGCAAGACCGGTACCACCGACGGCAACAAGTCCGCCTGGTTCGTGGGCTACACCCCGCAGCTGTCCACGTCGATCACCATGTTCCGGTACGACGACGACGAGTCGCAGAAGAACCGCACGTTCCTGGAGATGTTCGGTACGGGTGGCCAGAAGAAGATCCACGGCGCGTCCTTCCCCTCCGAGATCTGGCACGACTACATGGAGCAGGCGATGAAGGGCCTGCCCGTGAAGGACTTCCCGACTCCGGAGCCGATCGGTGAGGTCGTCAACGCCGACCCGACCCCGACGCCGACCCCGACGCCCACCGAGACCGAGTCGGAGACGCCGACTCCGACGCCGACCCCGACGCCCACCGAGTCGGAGACGACTCCGTCGCCCTCCGCGTCCGAGACCTGCCGGTTCAGCTGGCAGTGCGAGGACGACGGCGGTACTGACGGAAGCACCTCCCCGTCCCCGACGACCTCGGAGACGGACGGCACCGGGGACACCCGAGGCAGTGACAGTGGGGGCTTCTTCGGAGGCCCCGCCGGTTAAGCACCGTTTCGCCCGCTGAGCGACGTTTCACGTGAAACATCGCTCAGCGGGTGTTTCACGTGAAACGTGGGCCGTCGCACTCATCCGGTGCGGTGGCCCTCGGCGTATTCCCAGGCGCGTACGGCAGGATGTGCGCCATGCCCAGTGCTGAATCGACGCAAGTGAGCGCGCACGAACCGGAGCCGGTCCTGCCGACCAGGGAGGACCCGGTCTCCCGGTCCGGGAGTGAGCTGATCGGCGGCCCTCTGGGGCGTTACGCCCTGACCGGGTCGTCCTGGTGGACGCCCGTGCGGATCGTCGCGCTCGTCGCGATCGGGATGTTCGCCCTGGGCCTGATCCAGAAGGCGCCCTGCTACAACGGCGCCTGGTTCTTCGGGGCCAGTTCGCAGTACACCAAGGCGTGCTACTCGGACATCCCGCACCTGTACCAGGGGCGTGGCTTCGCCGACGGGCTCGTGCCGTACTTCGACAAGCTCTCCGGCGACATGCCGTACCTCGAATACCCGGTGCTGACCGGTGTGTTCATGGAGGTCGCCGAGTGGCTCACCCCGGGCAGTGGCACCATCCAGCACCAGGAACAGTGGTACTGGATGGTCAACGCCGGGATGCTGATGGCGTGCGCGGCCATCATCGCCGTCAGCGTGGCCCGCACACAGCGTCGGCGCCCGTGGGACGGCCTGCTGGTCGCCCTGGCACCCGCCTTCGCGCTGACCGCCACCATCAACTGGGACCTGCTGGCCGTCGCCCTGACGGCTGCGGCGATGCTGATGTGGTCCCGGAGCCGCCCGGTCGCGTTCGGCGTCCTCCTGGGGCTCGCCACGGCCGCCAAGCTCTACCCCGTCTTCCTGCTCGGCCCGCTGTTCGTGCTGTGCTGGCGGGTCGGCAAGTGGCGGGACTTCGGTAAGGCCCTGGCCGGCACCGTCGTCGCCTGGCTCGTGGTGAATCTGCCGGTGATGCTCCTCGCTTGGGACGGCTGGGCGCAGTTCTACCGCTTCAGCCAGAGCCGAGGCGTCGACTTCGGATCGTTCTGGCTGATCCTCGCCCAGAACTCGACCAGCCCCCTGAACACCGAGACCGTCAACACCCTGGCCACGCTGCTGGTGCTGCTCGGCTGCGTGGGCATCGCGGCGCTCACTCTGACCGCGCCGCGTCGGCCGCGGTTCGCGCAACTCGCCTTCCTGGTCGTCGCGGTGTTCATCCTCACCAACAAGGTCTACTCGCCGCAGTACGTCCTGTGGCTGGTGCCGCTGGCCGTCCTGGCCCGGCCCAAGTGGCGGGACTTCCTGATCTGGCAGGCCTGCGAGGTCCTGTACTTCCTGGGCATCTGGATGTACCTCGCCTACACGACCAGCGGCGACGCCCACAAGGGCCTGCCGCAGGACGGCTACCACTGGGCGATCGCCGTGCACCTGCTCGGCACGCTGTACCTGTGCGTCATGGTGGTGCGCGACATCTTCATGCCGGAACGGGACCCGGTGCGCAGGTCCGGCGACGACGACCCGTCAGGAGGCGTGCTCGACGGCGCCCAGGACGTCTTCGTGCTCGGCGCGGCCGCCCGCTCGGCGCGGTACGAGGCGTCCGTCGAGGGGACGCCGGTGGAGTGGGGAGGCCCGGGTACGGAGTCTCCCACGGACCGTTCGCTCTGAGCGAACAGGCCGGGAACCGCTGCGCCCAGCCACGTCCACGACGAAGGGCCGTACTCGGATCAGTCCGGGTACGGCCCTTCGTTCTGCCCGTGTCCGTGCGGCTCAGCGGTCCATGATGCGGTCGAACTGCGTGGTGGTGTGCCGCAGATGGGCCACCAGCTCCTCGCCGACGTGCGGCTCGGGCGCGTCCGACGGCACGAAGAGGATCGACACCTGCATGTGCGGCGGCTCGGCGAACCAGCGCTGCTTGCCACCCCAGACGAACGGCGACAGATTCCGGTTGACCGTGGCGAGACCGGCCCGGGCGACGCCCTTGGCACGCGGCATGACGCCGTGCAGCGCCTTGGGGGCCTCCAGACCCACCCCGTGCGACGTACCGCCCGCCACGACCACCAGGAAGCCGTCCGAGGCCGCGCGCTGCTGGCGGTAGCCGAAACGGTCGCCCTTGGTGACGCGCGTGACGTCCAGGACCGCCCCGCGGTACTCGGTCGCCTCGTGGTCCCCCAGCCACAGCCGCGTGCCGATCCGGGCGCGGAACCGGGTCTGCGGGAACTGCTGCTGCAACCGGGCGAGTTCATCGGCCTTGAGGTGGCTCACGAGCATCGTGTGCAGCGGGAGCCGGGCCGCGCGCAGCCGGTCCATCCAGCCGATGACCTCCTCGACGGCGTCCGTGCCGTCGGTCCGGTCCAGCGGCAGGTGGATGGCGAAGCCTTCGAGGCGGACGTTCTCTATGGCGGCGTGCAGCTGCGGCAGATCCTGCTCGCTGATCCCGTGCCGCTTCATCGAGGACATCACCTCGATGACCACCCGGGCACCCACCAGGCCGTACACCCCGTCCACCGACGACACCGAGCGGATCACCCGGTCGGGCAGCGGGACGGGCTCCTCGCCGCGTCGGTACGGCGTCAGCACCAGCAGGTCACCGCCGAACCAGTCCTTGATCCGCGCGGCCTCGTACGTCGTTCCGACGGCCAGGACGTCCGAACCGAGGCGGGTGGCCTCCTCCGCCAGCCGCTCGTGCCCGAAGCCGTAGCCGTTGCCCTTGCAGACCGGGACGAGCGCCGGGAACTGCTCCTGCACGTGCTTGTGGTGCGCCCGCCAGCGCGCGGTGTCGACGTAGAGCGTGAGCGCCATGGCCGGACCTGGGACCTTTCTCGTGGCTGCGGTGTGTCAGAGGTATGGAATCACTGAACGTGATGTCAGCGGCGTGACATGTAGATGTCGAGCGCCTTGTGGAGCAGCTTGTTGAGCGGGAAGTCCCACTCCCCGAGGTACTCGGCCGCTTGGCCGCCGGTGCCGACCTTGAACTGGATCAGGCCGAAGAGGTGGTCGGTCTCGTCCAGCGAGTCGGAGATGCCGCGCAGGTCGTAGGCGGTCGCGCCGAGCGCGTAGGCGTCGCGCAGCATCCGCCACTGCATCGCGTTCGAGGGCCGGACCTCGCGGCCGATGTTGTCGGAGGCGCCGTAGGAGTACCAGACGTGCCCGCCGACGATCAGCATGGTCGCCGCCGACAGGTTCACGCCGTTGTGGCGGGCGAAGTACAGCCGCATCCGGTTGGGGTCCTCGGAGTTGAGGGCCGTCCACATGCGCTGGAAGTACGAGAGCGGACGCGGCCGGAAGTGGTCGCGCACGGCCGTGATCTCGTACAGCCGCTGCCACTCCTCCAGGTCCTGGTAGCCACCCTGGACGACCTCGACACCGGCCTTCTCGGCCTTCTTGATGTTGCGGCGCCACAACTGGTTGAAGTTCTTGTGGACCTCTTCCAGGGACCGGTTGGCCAGCGGCACCTGGAAGACGTAACGGGGCTGTACGTCTCCGAAGCCGGCCCCGCCGTCCTCGCCCTGCTGCCAGCCCATCCGGCGCAGCTTGTCGGAGACCTCGAAGGCGCGCGGCTCGATGAAGTCGGCCTCGATGTCCCGCAGCCGCTTCACGTCCGGGTTCTGGATGCCCTGCTTGATCGAGTTCGCGTCCCAGCGCCGGATGATCACCGGCGGGCCCATCTTCACCGAGAAGGCGCCCTGGTGCTTGAGGTGCGCGAGCATCGGTTCGAGCCACTCGGTGAGATTCGGCGCGAACCAGTTGATGACCGGGCCCTCGGGCAGATAGGCGAGGTAGCGCTTGATCTTGGGCAGCTGCCGGTAGAGGACGAGCCCCGCGCCGACCAGTTCGCCGTTGCGGTCGTCGAACCAGCCGAGGCTCTCGGAGCGCCACTCCGCCTTGACGTCGGCCCAGGCGGGAACCTGCATGTGGCTCGCCGACGGCAGGCTCTGGATGTACGCCAGATGCTGCTCGCGGCTGATCGTCCTCAGGGTCAGGCTCATTCGGGGCGCTCCTCGGGCTGGTGTGTCCCCATGGGTACAGGGGCTCCGGCTCTCGCGGCGAAGCCTACTGCGCCGTGCGAGCGCCCTGGATGGGCGTACGGAAGCGGCGCCCCGGCCCGCGGGCAGCCGGGGCGTTCCGTGGTGCTTTGTACGGCCTTGGGGAAACGGTCCCCGAGGTGTCAGCCGACGATCCCGCCGAACAGACCGCCGTGGGCCATGCCGAGGAAGAAACCGACCGCCGAGGCGCCCATCCCCACGATGAGCCCGAAGCGCTCGCGCGTCGTCACCGAGATCCACTGGCCGTACGCCCCGGTGAGGATGCCCACCAGACCGGCCCAGGAGCTGATCAGGTGCAGGCTGTGGAACATCGCCGTGACGAAGGCGAGGACGCCCAGCACCAACGTCACCGCGAGCAGTGTGTCCTGGAGAGGGTGGGACTTTCCGTCCGTGGCGAAGAGTCCGCCGACGGTGTTGGGTCGCAATGCCTGTGCCATGAGGCACCTCCTGCGGAAGACGGCGCACCGTAGCGCCATACACACCCGATGTGTACAAGTTGACTGCCCGAGGGGCCGGATTTCAACCGGAAGCCGCCGTGCGGGTAGTCTGTACCGTCTGCACCGGTGTCTGCCCGGACAGTGCCCGGGATTCGTCCCAGGCCAGACCGGGGTTTCCGTTCGCGGCCCCCGATTGTCAGTGGTGGCCGATACCGTTGCGCACGCATCACAACCCTCCTGCCACGGAACGACCGTGGCCGCTGAGTCCAAAGGAGGTGGGTTCTACATGCGTCACTACGAGCTGATGGTCATCCTCGACCCCGATCTGGAAGAGCGCGCTGTCGCCCCCCTGATCGAGAACTTCCTCTCCGTCGTCCGTGAGGGCGACGGAAAGGTCGAGAAGGTCGACACCTGGGGCCGTCGTCGTCTCTCGTACGAGATCAAGAAGAAGCCCGAGGGCATCTACTCGGTCATCGACTTGCAGGCCGAGCCTGCGGTCGTCAAGGAGCTCGACCGCCAGCTGAACCTGAACGAGTCGGTCCTCCGGACCAAGGTCCTCCGCCCCGAGAACCACTGAGCTCTCCCGCTCAGCTGATCTCGGGATTCGAGTAGCAGCACCAAGCAGCCAGCAGCAAACCCGCCGAGAGGTTCCCCCATGGCAGGCGAGACCGTCATCACGGTCGTCGGCAATCTTGTCGACGACCCCGAGCTGCGCTTCACCCCTTCCGGTGCGGCCGTCGCGAAGTTCCGTGTCGCGTCCACGCCCCGGACCTTCGACCGTCAGACGAACGAGTGGAAGGACGGCGAAAGCCTGTTCCTCACCTGCTCGGTCTGGCGTCAGGCGGCCGAGAACGTCGCCGAGTCGCTCCAGCGAGGCATGCGCGTCATCGTGCAGGGCCGGCTGAAGCAGCGGTCCTACGAGGACCGTGAGGGCGTCAAGCGCACGGTCTACGAGCTGGACGTCGAGGAAGTCGGCGCCAGTCTCCGCAGTGCCACGGCGAAGGTGACCAAGACCGCCGGTGGCGGTCGCGGTGGCCAGGGTGGTTACGGCGGCGGTGGCGGTGGCGGCCAGGGTGGCGGCGGCTGGGGTGGAAACTCCGGCGGCGGCCAGCAGGGCGGCAGCGCTCCCGCAGAAGACCCGTGGGCGACCGGCGGTGCTCCCGCCGGTGGCAACCAGCAGGGCGGCGGCGGTGGCGGCGGCTGGGGTGGAAACTCCGGCGGCGGCGGTGGCGGCGGCTACTCGGACGAGCCCCCCTTCTAGGGCTGGGCCCGCATCCCCACTTCTTGATCACACAGGAGAATCACATGGCGAAGCCGCCTGTGCGCAAGCCTAAGAAGAAGGTCTGCGCATTCTGCAAGGACAAGGTCACGTACGTGGACTACAAGGACACGAACATGCTGCGGAAGTTCATTTCCGACCGCGGCAAGATCCGTGCCCGCCGCGTGACCGGCAACTGCACGCAGCACCAGCGTGACGTCGCCACGGCCGTCAAGAACAGCCGTGAGATGGCGCTGCTGCCCTACACCTCCACCGCGCGATAAGGGAAGGGTGACCGAAACATGAAGATCATCCTCACCCACGAGGTCTCCGGCCTCGGTGCCGCGGGCGACGTCGTCGACGTCAAGGACGGTTACGCTCGCAACTACCTGATCCCGCGGAACTTCGCTATCCGCTGGACCAAGGGTGGCGAGAAGGACGTCGAGCAGATCCGTCGCGCTCGCAAGATCCACGAGATCCAGACCATCGAGCAGGCCAACGCGATCAAGGCCCAGCTCGAAGGTGTGAAGGTCCGTCTGGCCGTCCGCTCCGGCGACGCCGGTCGTCTCTTCGGTTCCGTCACCCCGGCCGACGTCGCTTCGGCGATCAAGGCTGCCGGTGGCCCCGAGGTCGACAAGCGCCGCATCGAGCTGGGCACGCCGATCAAGACCCTGGGCGGTCACGAGACGTCCGTGCGTCTGCACCCCGAGGTTGCCGCCAAGGTCAACATCGAGGTCGTCGCGGCCTGATCGCCGCGCTTGGCTTGAACAGCTGAGAGAAGGGCCGTACCCAGCCGGGGTACGGCCCTTCTTCGTGCTTTCTGTGGGGGACGTTGAGCAGAGGCACGGGTTGAGGTGGAGAGAGATGCGACGGGGTGGAGGCACCGGTCGTGGTGGCGCGTCGACCGAGGTGGCTGGAACGGCCGAGGGGCGCGGCGGGCGGGGTGTTCCGCTCGGCCATGTTTCACGTGAAACGTGAGTGGGAGGAAGCGTCTATTCAGTAGACGCTTGCCGTGCCTGTTAGCCAACCTGGTCGGCCATCGAGTCAGAGGTTGGTCGAGGCGGTCGGTGTTTCACGTGAAACACCGACCGCGTGCGAGGCGCCGATCGCGTCGAGCACGGACCGCGTCGAGCGTCGACCGTGCCGGGTACCGAGAGCAACGGGTGTTGAGTGCCGGGCCTCGGACTTCGTTCAGCGCGTCGCGCCCGTCACGATCCAGCGGCCGGAGCGGGTGCGCAGCCACAGGGTCGCCATGCGCACGGTCATCATCAGCGTCATGGCTGCCCACAGCGCCGTGAGCCCACCGCCGACCGTCGGGACGAGCAGCGCGACAGGGGTGAAGGCGGCCAGAGTGATCAGCATCGCCCAGGCCAGATACGGGCCGTCGCCCGCGCCCATCAGGACGCCGTCCAGGACGTAGACGATGCCGCAGATCGGCTGGGCGAGAGCCACGATCACCAGAGCGGGCAACGCGGCGTCCTTGACGATCTGGTCACCGGTGAACAAGGTCAGGAAGATCGGCCGGGTGGCCACCACCAGCAGACCGAGGACGACGCCGACCCCGATGCCCCACTGCACCATGCGGCGGCAGACGACACGGGCGCCCGCGGGGTCGTCGGCCCCGAGGTAGCGCCCGATGATGGCCTGCCCGGCGATCGCGATGGCGTCGAGGGCGAAGGCGAGCAGGCTCCACAGGGACAGGATGATCTGGTGAGCCGCGATCTCCGCATCGCCGAGCCGGGCGGCGATGGCCGTGGCGATCATCAGGACCGCCCGCAGCGACAGGGTGCGGATCAGGAGCGGCACGCCCGCCTGGGCGGAGTTCCGTATCCCCGCGAGGTCGGGGCGCAGGGAGGCACCGTGCCGACGGGCGCCCCGGACGACCACGACGAGATAGACGCCGGCCATGCCGCACTGGGCGATGACGGTGCCCCAGGCGGAACCGGCGATGCCGAAGCCGACGCCGTAGACGAGGAGTGCGTTGAGGAGGCCGTTGGCGACGAAGCCGGCGCCGGCGACGTACAGGGGCGTCCTGGTGTTCTGGAGGCCGCGCAGGACACCAGTCGCCGCGAGGACGACGAGCATGGCCGGGATGCCGAGTGCGGAGATGCGCAGGTACGTGGTCGCGTAGGGGGCTGCGGTGTCGGAGGCGCCGAAGAGCTCGACCAGGGACGGTGCCGTGGGCAGGACGACGGCGATGACGGCGGCGCCGAGCAGGAGCGCGAGCCAGATGCCGTCCATGCCCTGGCGGATGGCGGCCTGTAGATCATCGGCTCCGACGCGCCGGGCGACGGCTGCGGTAGTGGCGTAGGCAAGGAAGACGAAGACGCTCACGGCTGTCGTGAGGAGGGCCGAGGCGACGCCGAGTCCGGCGAGTTGGGCAGTGCCGAGATGGCCGACGATGGCGCTGTCGGCCATGACGAAGAGGGGCTCGGCGACGAGTGCGCCGAAGGCCGGGACGGCCAGTGCCACGATCTCTCGATCGTGCTGTCGCCGGGCGGCCCTGGTGGGCGCGGGAGCCTGTGTCATGAGCATCAATGTAATCATCCACAGGTAAGAGATGCAATTCTCTTCTGACCCTTACATGTGGTCCTGTGGTGCGCTCTTTCGCGCAGCGTTCGAAGAGATCTTGCCCCGATGGCGAAACTTTTTCTTCTGCACAGCCAGTGGATGGGAAAATTGCTGGTCAGGAGGGTGGAGGGCGAGTCAACGCGACCTTGTTCACAGAGCTGTCCACCGGGTCGTGCACAGGTTTCGGCGAGTTCTCCACAGCATCAGGCCCGTCGTCCACATGGCCTGTGGATAACCAGATTGGCTGAGGGGTCCCACCGGCCTACCGTAGTCCCGCGCCCACTCCGTCCGTCGGCCGGGAAACCGTCACAAAACCGACGCGCCCGAACCGGAGTTGGGCCTCTTATTTGTCAGTGCCGTGCCGTAGAAATGTGGGGCACGGCTAGGTCCGCACGGCGGACGGGAGGAGGTGGCTCGGTGAGCGTTTCCGAGCCCTTGGACGACCCGTGGGCCGACAGCGGACCGAGTGATCGGCTGCCGGCTTCCCGCCGCCGCGGTGACGGGTCCCGCGGCCGCGACGACCAGCACGACCGCGGTCGGGAGAACGGTGAGTGGGAGGGCGGCGGCACTGCCTTCGAGCGCGTGCCCCCGCAGGACCTCGATGCCGAGCAGTCCGTCCTCGGCGGCATGCTCCTGTCGAAGGACGCCATCGCCGACGTCGTAGAAGTCCTCAAGGGCCACGACTTCTACAAACCGGCCCACGAGACGATCTTCCAGGCGATCCTCGACATCTACGCGAAGGGTGAGCCGGCCGACCCCATCACGATCGCCGCCGAACTCACCAAGCGCGGCGAGATCAACAAGGTCGGCGGGGCGTCGTATCTGCACACCCTCGTCCAGACGGTGCCGACGGCGGCCAACGCCGAGTACTACGCGGAGATCGTGCACGAGCGCGCGGTCCTGCGCCGCCTGGTCGAGGCCGGTACCCGCATCACCCAGATGGGTTACGCAGCCGACGACGACGTCGACGAGATCGTCAACCGCGCCCAGGCCGAGATCTACGCCGTCACCGAGCAGCGCACCAGCGAGGACTACCTCCCGCTCGGCGACATCATGGAGGGCGCGCTCGACGAGATCGAGGCGATCGGTTCGCGCAGCGGCGAGATGACGGGCGTGCCGACCGGTTTCACGGACCTCGACTCACTCACCAACGGGCTGCACCCGGGTCAGATGATCGTCATCGCGGCCCGCCCCGCCATGGGTAAGTCAACCCTCGCGCTGGACTTCGCCCGGGCCGCGTCGATCAAGAACAACCTGCCGAGTGTCATCTTCTCCCTCGAAATGGGCCGCAACGAGATCGCGATGCGTCTGCTGTCCGCCGAGGCGCGGGTCGCGCTGCACCACATGCGGTCGGGCACCATGACGGACGAGGACTGGACGCGGCTGGCGCGCCGGATGCCCGAGGTCTCCTCCGCGCCGCTCTACATCGACGACTCTCCGAACCTGTCGATGATGGAGATCCGCGCCAAGTGCCGTCGGCTGAAGCAGCGCAACGACATCAAGCTCGTGATCATCGACTACTTGCAGCTGATGCAGGCGGGCGGTTCCAAGCGGTCCGAGAGCCGTCAGCAGGAGGTCTCGGACATGTCCCGAAACCTCAAGCTGCTGGCCAAGGAGCTGGAGGTCCCGGTGATCGCGCTCTCGCAGCTCAACCGAGGTCCCGAGCAGCGGACGGACAAGAAGCCGATGGTGTCCGACCTGCGTGAGTCGGGTTCCATCGAGCAGGACGCGGACATGGTGATCCTGCTGCACCGCGAGGACGCCTACGAGAAGGAGTCGCCGCGCGCGGGCGAGGCCGACATCATCGTCGGCAAGCACCGTAACGGCCCCACGGCGACGATCACGGTGGCTTTCCAGGGCCACTACTCACGGTTCGTGGACATGGCACAGACCTGATTCGGGCGTGTAGGGTCTCAGATTTCGCTGCACAGTCTCACGTTCCGCTTCATATCGGCTGCACTTATGAAGCGGTCGTGAGACAAGCAGGTCGGCGCGTTCACTCTTTCGGGCTACTTGGCTCCAAGCTCAGGCGTCTGCTCTCGACGGTGGACAGTCTGGTCGTACGGACCATGGTCTGGGTGGGGGTACGTCGTGGGCATTGCTGCGGAAGTTGTGGTCAGAGTGCGCCGCCATGATGGCGACGAGGTCGAGGAGTATGCCTGGCCCGCCGCTTCCAAAGATCTGTTGTCCTCCGCGGCGCCATGGCGGGTATTCCGCTGGCGCCGAGGGCAGAAGCACTACTCGGGTACCTACTGGTCGGCGACCATGCACGACCACGTGATCTACGAGTCCCGCCTGGAGCTGGCCCGATTGCTCTTCGCGGACTTCGATCGCAGCGTCCACGGCATCGTGGCTCAGCCCTTCCTGCTTCAGACCGTGCTGGAAGGGAAGGTCCGCAAGCACATCCCGGACTATCTCCTGCTCACCGACCAGGTGCCGGTGATCGTTGACGTCAAGCCACTTCACCGCGTGTCCAAGCCCGAGGTCGCGTTCACCTTCGATTGGACCCGGCAGGCGGTGGAGGCGCGCGGATGGAAGTACGAAGTCTGGAGCGAGCCTCCGACGGTGGAGCTGGAGAATGTCCGATTCCTGGCGGGCTACCGCAGGGACTGGCTGTTCAACGCCGCCCTGCTGGAAGAGCTTCGTGGAATTGATCTCGATGGGGTGCCCTTGGGGCGGGCTGCGGCCTGTCTGCCTGGCCGGCCGGAACCCCAGGTCCGGTCAGCCATCCATCATTTGCTCTGGACGCAGAGTATTGTTACCGATCTCGACCAGCCACTCGGCCCGTCGCGCACGCTGCGGCAGGCGGCATGAGCAGGGCCGGGGCTCGCGTCGGAGTCGGTACGCGATTCCGCTACGACGGAGAGACCGTCGAAGTGGTCGAGCTGACGGCGACGACCAGGGGAAACGAGGTGGTCCTCAAGGACGGGCATGGCTGCGTCCGGCGGCTGTCCCTGAAGGAGCTGTTGTTCTCCGACCGTGCCGAGATCGTTCCTGACCAGGCCGGTCCGTCGGCGAATGATGCTGAGGAGATCGCTTCGGTTGTCCTGGGCCAACTGCGTGATGATGAGCGGCAGAAAGTCCTCGAACGAGCAGAACATGTCCGCGAGGTCCTGACGGGCTACCGCTCGGGCAGTGCGGAACTCGTACGCGAAGGAGAACCCCGCACCGAGTACGGGGCCGGCGAGCCGGCCGAGGCCAAGTACGCAGCGAAGGCTCGGGAACTTGGGGTGTCGGTCCGCTCGATCAAGCAATGGGTCGCGGATTTTCGGCGTCATGGTGAGGCCGGGCTTGTCTCGAAGCGCGGCTTGTCCGGACCGACGCAGCCGTCGGTCGATGACCGGTGGGTGGAGACCGCGCTGGAGGTGATGGTCGAGCGCACTGATCAGTCGAAGCCGTCGCGGACACTGGTGATTGAGCGGACGCGGGCCCGGGTGGTTGCCCGGTTCGGTCCGGAGGTGGTGCCGCAGCCGAGCCGGGCGACTGCCTTTCGGGTGCTGGAGGGCCTGGAGCGGAGGCATCCGCTGTTCCGGCTGAGTACGAAACGGAACCGGGATATCGCGGATCGTCCGGAAGGTCCGTACGGGAAGCTGCGGCCGACGCGGCCGGGTGAGTATCTACTGATGGACACCACGCGGTTGGACGTGTTCGCGTTCGATCCGCTGACGTTGAAGTGGGTGCAGGCCGAGCTGACGGTTGCGATGGACTGGTACACCCGCTGCATCACCGGGATCCGGCTGACGCCGGTGTCGACGAAGGCGGTAGATGTCAGCGCGGTGCTGTTCCAGTCGTTCAGGCCGCGGCCGGCGGGGCGGGATTGGCCGCGTGGCGCGGTCTGGCCCGAGCACGGCATCCCGCGCACGGTCCTGGTCGACGTCGAGGGCGCCGTCGGTCCCGGGCTGGCCTCGCCACCGCTGGTGCCCGAGACACTGGTGGTCGATCACGGCAAGGTCTACATCTCGGAGCATCTGACGAGCGTCTGCCGCCGGATGGGGATATCGATCCAGCCCGCGAGGCTGCGGACGGGCCGGGACAAGGGACCGGTGGAGCGGTATTTCCGGACCTTGAGGGAAGGGCTACTTGAGGCGCTTCCCGGTTACAAGGGGCCGGACATCCACTCTCGCGGCGAGGCTCCGGAGGACGATGCGTTCTTCTTCCTGGACGAGTTGGAGGCGATGATCCAGGAGTGGACGGCGGTGGTCTATCACTGCAGGCCGCACGCGAGTCTGGTCGATCCGGGGGTGCCGGGGCTGCGGATGTCCCCAGCGAAGATGTTCGAGCACGGGATGGCCCGGGCCGGCTGGATTGAGGTCCCGCGGGACAAGGACCTGGCCTTTGAGTTCCTCGCCACGAAGTGGCGCACGGTCCAGCACTACGGGGCCGAGATCGGCCGCCGCCGCTACAGCGGTCCGGGCCTTCCTGAGCCCGGCGTCCGCAGCCCCTACGACGGGCCGCTTCGGAACGGCTGGCCGTTCCAGGTCGACCCGGACGATGTCACCCGGATCTACTTCCGTGACCCGTCCACGCGTGTCTGGCACACGCTGACCTGGGAGCATGCGCCTTCGGCGCGGATGCCGCTGAGCGAGGACGCGCTGGCGTTCGCCCGGAAGCTGGCCGCGGCAAAGTACCGCTACCCCGATGACCGGCTTGCAGTCGCCGATCTGCTGGAGCGCTGGAACCTTGGCCTGGGCACCACGCTGGCCGAGCGGCGCATGGCACTTCGGCTCTCGCGCGAGCAGACAGTCCTCGAACTGCCTGAGGCCGAGGCGGAGACGGTCGTCTCTCTTCCCTCCGTACGCCGGGCCCTCAGCGGGACAGAGGCACTGCCGCAGGACGAAGGGATGAAGGCGGCGTCGGAGACCGGAGACGACGACGAGGCGGACTTCGAGGACCTGGACGAGGACTTCTACGCGGATGCCTTGGAGGACGTATGAGCGCGGCCGGTCTGCCGGAAGCGTTGGGCAATCTGGCGCTGTCGCGGAAGGAGGACTTCAAGGCGTTCGCCCAGGCTCCGCGCCGCAAGCAGCCCGAGGCGCTGACGAGGGCCCAGCTGAAGGCCTTGGGTGAGGACGCGAGAGTCGAGTACGACCTGCGGCGGCGGGAGTGGCACGCGAACATCGGCCCGCTCAAGACCCCTCAACTGTCCGAATTACACGAGGATCTGTGGGACATCGTCGACAGCAACCTTCAGGACGGTGACAAGGCCAAGGGAGCCGTGGCGATTGACGCCTTTCCCGGGCTGGGCAAGACCACCTCGGTCCTCGCGTTCGCCCGTGAGTTCCACCGCAGGGAGATCGCCGAGCGGGGTGAGTTCACCGGCCAGGGGCACGAGCGTCTGCCGGTCTGCCGGGTCGGCCTGACCGGGAACACCGGCATGAAGGACCTCAACCGCGCCATGCTGGAGTTCTTCGGGCACCCCGGTCGCAACCGCGGAACAACAGCCCAGTTCGGCCAGCGGGCCCTGGACTGCGTGCTGTCCTGCGAGGTCCGCATCCTCGCCCTTGATGACCTGCACTTTCTGAAGTGGAACCAGCGCAACGGCATCGAGGTCAGCAACCATCTGAAGTGGATCGCGAACGAGTTTCCCGTGACCTTGCTGATGATCGGTGTCGGCCTCGCGGACAAGGGCCTGTTCAGTGAGGGCGACGCCAGGTGGGACGCGGCGCTGGCCCAGACCGGACGTCGCACTACCCGGTTGGGAGTGCGGCCCTTCACGATCGAGTCCGAGCCCGGCCGGCGGGAGTGGCGGCAGATGCTGCTGGCCCTGGAACAGCGCGTGGTCCTGGCCGACAAGCAGCCGGGGATGCTCGCGGACGAGTTGTCCGACTACCTCTTCGCCCGCAGCACCGGGCACATCGGCTCGCTGATGACCTTGATCAATCGAGGCTGTCAGCGGGCTGTCCGCAGCGGCGCTGAGAGCCTGGACCGCGACCTGCTCGATGGAGTGAAGAACGACGAGGCGTCGGAGGCGGCCCGCAAGGAACTGGAAGCGGCGCTGGAGAAGCGGAGGCTGACCAGCCGCCCACGCTCCCGCCGCAAGGTTGCATGAGCACGCGTGTCCGGACTCTGCCGATCCGGCTGGCGCCTCTGCCCGGAGAGGCGCTCGATTCGTGGCTGGAGGCTCTCGCCCGCAGGCTGGACAGCCCGCTCGGCGAGGTGCTGCACCACCTCGGCCTGCCGTCCCGGACCGGGCGCGGGGATCACCTGCGGGGCATTCCGCCGGACTGGACGATCCTGCTGGGCGCGGACCAGACCGCGGCCATCGCGCATGCGAGCGGGCTGGACGAGCGGACGGTCACGGCCATGACGCTGGCGCACTACGCCGAGCGGGCCCTTCGCATCAATTTCGAGCGCCGGTACGTCAACCGCTGGGTGCTCTGGGGCCGTGGTGCCGGCTCGCGGTTCTGCCCGGACTGCCTCAAGGACAGCAGCGGCCGCTGGCAACTCACCTGGCGTCTGGGCTGGTCCTTCGCCTGCCCGCTGCACCTGCAACTGCTGGCGGACTGCTGCCCTGCCTGCGGGCGCGTTCCCAGGCAGCGGCTCCGGTCCGGGGAAGTCGTCCCTCACCCGGATCTTTGCGGCACCCTCTCTTCGAGACCGGGACGTCCGCCTTCCGGGGGCTGCGGATTCGATCTGACACAGACCCGTACGCTCCGACTTCCTGCCGGGCATCCCGCGCTGTCAGCCCAGGAACGGCTGCTGGAGGTCATTGACGCGAATACTGCTTCCTTCGGCGCATACGCACTCAGCCCGCAGCCGGCGGCGAAGGCGCTGACGGACATCCGGGCGATCGCCGGCCGCGTGCTCGCAGACCTACCTGAGCAGAACATCAAGAGCCGGCTGCCGTCCGACATCACCCAGGAGCACTTCGCCGCAGACCTCGACTCCCAGTTCGCCATGCGTGCCGCGGAACGACCCGGCTTCATGGCCCCGCCCCGGGCAGTGAGTGCGGCCGCCGCGGTGACCATCGCGCTGGACGTCCTGGAGCAGCCCGATGTCCACCAGGCGGGAGAGCGGATGCGCGATCTGATCGAAGCGATGCGCGACGAGCTCTGGCAGGTCAGTGTCACCAGCATCGACAGTTGGGGACGCGGTCTGAGCCCGGTGCTGAACGCGGTGCACCTGGCAGCACTCGCTCCCTCGCTGCGGCCCAGCGAACAATTGCGTTGCCGCACGCCATCCCCGATGCCCAGACGCCCGGTGAAGACAGACCGGGACACAGCGCGACGAGCGCGGAAGATCCCCAGCATGTTCTGGCCGTCCTGGACTGTTCGGCTCGCACCCGCCAGCGGCACCTATCCGCGCACTCTGGCCCCGGTGATGGCCGCCTGCCTGCTGATCGTCGACGGCAGGACCAGCCTTGATGACGCCGCCAGGCACCTCGGCGCGGTCACCGACGGCACCGACATGTCCCGCATCATGCAGCGACTCGAAGACCAGCAGTACTGGCCTGGCATCGTCGCCGCCCTCATCCGGCTTGCCGACCACCTTGATGCCGCCGATGTCCCCATCGACTACCAGCGGCGCCGCCGCCTGGACTACTCCGGCCTGCTACCGCACGACCACTGGCAGGACATCTGCCGACGCACCGGCACAGCCCCCGGCAGCATCCGCCGTGAACTCCTGGTTCGCAGCCTGCTCTTCCAGCGCATCAGCGGGTTGCCCGCCAACACTGTCCCAGGCCGCCACGATCTCGACGACGCCTACTTCCGGGCCGAGACCGTCCGTTTCGCAGCTCTGCAAACCCCAGAATTGGCCCACGAGTTGGCCGAAGAAGCTAGGGCATTCCTCGCGGGACAGAACGTCCGCGACGAGCCTGTGACCTGGCATCCGCCCACATCCTTGCTGAACGGCCTCGACCTGCCCGGCTCCGACCCGGCCTGCATCGACATCCCGCATCTGCACCAACTTGTCCGGCAGCGCAGGAATCCCGTCCGCCACGCTGCCCAGGTCCTCGGCACCAGCATCGAAGCCGTCCGACTCGCCCTGGACGCACAGCCCGCCCCCGCACTTCCACCGACGAAGGCCGCAGCCAGAGCCACAGGACACATTCGCTTCACAGCCCGAAAGGAAGTGCCGAAAGAGACGTTCACCCGCCTCTACCTCGACGAACACCGCTCTCTGCAGCAGATCGCCGCCCTCACCGGCTTCTCCCGCAGAGTACTGACCGACGTCGCCAAGGAGTACGGCATCCCGCTCCGCGACGGCCCGCAGGACTACAAGCCCCGCGGAACCATCGACCGCGACTGGCTCATCGAACAGTACGTTCACCGCCGACGGACCCTGCCCGATCTCGCCCAGGAGAAGGGCATGAGCACCGCGAACATGGCGAGATGGGCCCACACCCACAAGATCCCCTTCCGAGCCCGCGGCGGAGCCTCCCACGACGCTGCCCTCCGGGCGGCAGACCGCGCCGGCACGAGCAACGGGCTTACCGCGTGATGCCCTGATGAGCCCACCGACCGAGGAACTGTCAGGCAGTCCGTGATCCCGCGGACGCCCTTGTTGCTTGCACCCCCGATTGTTTTCCTAGGACCCCTAGGCTAAAACTAGGATCTCAAGGAACTTAGGAGGGTACATGGTGCGGGCCGGGCTGACAGCGGAGCGGGTGACGGTCGCGGGCGCAGAGCTGGCGGACGACGTCGGGCTCGACCAGGTGACCATGTCCCAGGTGGCGCGGCGACTGGGCGTGAAGGACGCGAGCCTCTATACGCACGTCCGCAGCCTGGAGGATCTGCGCGGTCGGATCGCCCTGCTGGCGGCGGACGAGAAGACCATCCGCATTGCGGAGGCGACCGCCGGGCGAGCAGGCAAAGACGCGCTCGTCGCCTTCGCGAATGCCTGGCGGGAGTACGCCCACCAGCATCCGGGCCGCTACATGGCAACGCAGACCCCGATCCAGATCGACCCCGAGCTGGCCGCAAAGGCGCCCGGACCACGGCGGGCGGTCGAGCTGACCTACGGCATGCTGCGCGGCTACGGACTGGCCGAGCCGGACCTGACCGACGCGGTCCGGTTGCTGCGCAGCACGTTCCACGGGTTCGTCGCCCTGGAAGCGGCGGGCGGCTTCGCGCACAAGCGTTCGCCGCAGCAGTCCTGGACCCGCGCGCTCGACGCCCTGCACACCCTCCTGGAGCACTGGCCCCCGTCCCGAGAAGGAGACTCCTCATGACCGACCCGACCATCGGCAGCCTGCGTGTGAACGGCGCGACCTTGCACTACGAAGTGCGAGGCCAGGGCCCGCTCGTGCTGCTGATCCCCGGAGGGACGGGTGGCGCGGCATCCTTCGACGCCATCGCCGAAGACCTGGCCGCCGAATACACAGTCGCCACCTACGACCCTCGCGGCATGTCCCGCAGCACGCTGGACGACCCCGACACCGAGCAGCAAGTGGCCGAGCACGCCGATGACGCGTTCCGGATGCTGGAACTGCTGTCGCCCGGTGAGCCCGCCCTAGTATTCGGCGCCAGTTCAGGCGCGATCGCCGCCCTGCACCTGCTCACCACCCACCCCGAACGCATCGCACGCGTTGTGGCGCACGAGCCGCCAGTAGTAGAGGTCCTGCCGGACGCGGCTGAACACCGCGCACTCATCGAACACGTGCAGGACACGTTCCGCACCCAAGGGCTGATGCCGGCCATGGCCGTGTTCGCTGCGGGCCTGAAGAAGGACGGCGACACCACCGAGCCGAAGGCCGAGCTCAAACTTCCGCCCCAAGCAGCGGCGCGGGCCGAACAGACGATGGCCAACCTGCCGTACTTCGTCGGGCGGATCGTGCCCAGCTTCATGTCCTACGCGCCGGACATCCGCCGGCTGGAGGGGCTGTCGGACCGGCTCGTGATCGCCGGTGGCCAGGACTCACACGGTGAGCTGCCCTACCGCTCGGCCGCTTTCCTGGCCGAGCGTCTCGGCACGGAGTTCCAGCACTTCCCCGGCGGGCACATCGGACTGACCACGCACCCCGCAGAGTTCGGCGAGCTCCTGCGGAAGGTCCTCCGAGCCTCGATCTGAATCGCGCATGACCTGCTCGACTCCGTCGGAGGCGGTCGAAGGAAGTGACACGATCCTGAGACTCAACTCATCCGTCACTGTCTGAGACAGGAGGGAGAACAGCAGGTCACAGCATCGCCATATGACAGCGGACCGGAGAACCTACAGGGCGTCGGCGATCGCGGTTTCGTCAGCTGGGTTGTAGGAACGCGCTTATTTCCGGCTGGCCTCCGGTGACCGCAGGAGGTCATGGATGTGCGTGGACTGCCGGCTGGCGATGCTGGTGTGGGCGAACGGTCCGCGCCGGGTCGACTAGCTGGAGTGGACGTGTTCGGTCGGGCAACACTGCGGTCTCCGTCTGGAGCGGGGGTTTTCGGTTGCTTGTTCAGGGGTGGGGAGGACGGGCCCGGTTGGGCGGATGGGTGCCGTAATGGGTTCGGCTGATGGGGTGGGGCAGGGTGGACTGGGGGGATGACGACACCTCATCAGGAAGAGTTGCTGCCCGGTACTCGTCGGGCGCTGCTGCACCGCATTGCCGTGGCCCAGAGTGAAGGACGGGCGCCGTTGTTGGTCGCGGCGGTTGTGCGGGACGGGCGGATCGTGTGGCACGGTGCCCGGGGCTCGGTGGGCGGACAGGGCTCGCCGGACGAGAACGTGCAGTACCGGATCGGTTCGATCACCAAGACGTTCACCGCCGTGCTGGTGATGCGGCTGCGTGACGAAGGCGCCCTCGATCTCGGCGACCCGCTGGAGAAGCATCTGCCAGGCACCGGCGTCGGAGAGGCTACCGTCGCCGATCTGCTCGCCCACGCGGGTGGCCTCGCGGCGGAGTCGCCGGCGCCCTGGTGGGAACGGACGCCGGGGTCGCTGCGCCCCGAACTCGCCGATGTCCTGGGCGAGCGGCCCCTGCTGCACCCGGTCGGCCGGAGCTTCCACTACTCCAACCCGGGCTACACCCTGCTCGGCGCGCTCGTCGAGAAGCTGCGCGGTGCACCGTGGGAGGAGGTACTTCGGCGTGAAGTACTCGAACCTCTGGGCCTGGACCGCACGGGCGCCCAGCCGAGCGCCCCGTTCGCGGACGGCTGGGCCGTGCACCCTTGGGCCGACGCGCTGTTGCCCGAACCCGTCGAGGACCTCGGTCTGATGGCCCCGGCCGGGCAACTCTGGTCCACCACGGCCGACCTGGCCCGCTTCGCCGTCTTTCTCGCCCGGGGAGACCACCGGGTACTGAGCGCCGGGACGGTGCGCGAGATGCGGACACCGGCGACGGCGGTCGAGGCCACGGACGTCGCGGACGGCACCTCGTACGGGCTCGGCATGCAGATCCAGCAGCGCGGCGGACGGCTGCTGGTGGGGCACTCCGGGTCGCTGCCGGGCTTCCTGGCCAGCCTCACCATCGGCGTCGACGACGATGTCGCCGCAGTGGTTCTGGCCAACTGCACCTCCGGCCCGCTGACTTCCGCCGTCGGCGCCGACCTCGTCCGCATCGTCGCCGAGGCCGAGCCGCGCATTCCCGCGCCGTGGCGGCCCGCCGCCGAAGTGGACGCCTCCGTGCTGGAGTTGACGGGACCCTGGTACTGGGGGACACACGCCTTCGCGCTGCGGCTCGCGGCCGACGGGACGGTCTCGCTGGGCCCGCTCACGGGCAGCGGGCGCCGTTCACGCTTCCACGCCAACGGCGACGGTACCTGGACCGGGCAGGAGGGCTATTACGCCGGAGAGCTTCTGAGGGCCGTACGGCGACCGGACGGGACCGTGGACCATCTGGACCTCGGGTCGTTCGTGTTCACGCGTCAGCCGTACGAGGAGGGGGCTTCCGTGCCGGGTGGGGTGGACCCGGGCGGGTGGCGGGGTATCGATTAGCCGTCGATGTGCGGCAAGCGTCATGTTTCACGTGAAACATGACGCTTGCCGTCCGGGAGACGTCTGTCTCGCTTCCCCGTGTCACAGCTGGAGCTTGAATCCCACATGGGAAGCCGTGAAACCGAGCCGTTCGTAGAAGCGGTGGGCGTCGGTGCGGGTCCGGTCGGAGGTCAGCTGCACCAACTGGCAGCCCTGGCGCCGGGATTCGTCGACCGCCCACTCGATGAGCCGGGTTCCCAGGCCACTGCCGCGGGCGTCGGCGTGGACGCGGACGGCCTCGATGATCGAGCGGACCGAGCCGCGCCGCGACAGCCCCGGGACGATCGTGAGCTGGAGCGTGCCGATGACGCGGCCCTCCTGGACGGCGACGACCAGATGCTGATTGGGGTCCGCCGACAGGCGCTTCAGGGCCGCCAGATACGGGGTCAGGTCGTCGGGCGACTCGCGCTGGGCCCCGAGTGGGTCGTCGGCGAGCATCGCGACGATGGCGGGTACGTCGTCCGGCGTGGCGGGGCGGATGTCCAGATCTCCCATGCCCGCACCCTACGCACCGGCTTGGGGTGTCGGTTCAGCCGGCCGCCACTGTCAGTGGGGCGAAACGCCGGGTCCAGTCGCCGGGTAGATCCGTGATGCCGTAGGTCATCACCGAGTTGAGGGCGACGGAGACCAGGCCGTGATCCTTCGCCCAGGCGCGCAACTCCTCGTGGCGTACGTCGATGTCGGTGCGCAGCGGGCGGTCGGTGTGGGCGGCGAGCGCGCCGATCAGCGCCATGGCCGTCTCCGTGTCCCGGGCGATCAACGGGCCGACGACATGGGTGTCCATGTTGGGCCAGGCCGCCGCGTAGCCGATGAGCCGGCCGTTCTCCTCGGCGACGCGGAGTCGGTCGGCGAAGGCGGGCAGCCGGGTGATGAGGTGGGTGCGGTCGGTACCGAACACCTCTTCGTCGAGCCGGAGCATCCGCGTGAGGTCGTCGGCGGTGGCCGCGCGCGTGGAGACCTTCGGGTCGGCCCCGCCGGGAAGGAAACGTCCGGTCAGCATCTCGGCCTGACCCGTGACCTTGAAGCCGAGTTCCTCGTAGAGCGGGCGGCCGTTGGGGGTCGCGTACAGGGTCAGCGGGGTGGTGCCCATCGCCGCGACGACGTGGCGCATCAGGTGCCGCCCGATGCCCTGGCGGGCGTGCCGTTCGGCGACCAGCACCATGCCGATGGCGCCCAGGTCCGGTTGCTCACGTGGTCCGTACTCGGTGATGACGCAGGCGCTGACGAGGCCGCCGTCGGGGTCGTCCATGCCATAGGTCTTTCCGGCTGCGAGGAGGAAACCCCACTTGTGCTCCTCCCGTGGCCACCCCCGGTCCGCGGACAAGTCGGCGCAGGCGGTGAGATCGCGGAGCGTCAGACGGCGGATGGGGAGAGCGTTGACGGAAGGAGTCGGCACGCAGGTCAGGCTGTCTGACGTGCACCCTCGCCGTCCACCTCTTTGCGAGGAGACGCACGAGCTTTTGGCCATGCCGTGGTCTGCCGCACAACTGGGCGATCGCCTCGGGGTGTTTCACGTGAAACATGGGCGAACGGAGGGCGTCCGATGTGGGAGGGGGGCTCGCCGCCGTGTCGAGGTGGAGGTCGCCGGTCGGCATGCGATCGGTCCGGCTGGGCACACGTACCCCGGTCCTGGGCTCCCAAAGGTCCGTGAATTGGTCCGCGAAGCCCGGTAGTTGAGGGAACTGCCGGTTCGCGTCGCCTTGTGAGGGAAGGCGTTTGAGAGTGACGGGAGCACAGGCTTGTGATCGGAGCGACGCCCGGTATGGTCGACTCCGGTTGGCCGGGGGTGATGGTCGCCCGTGCTGCGGCACATGTCACACTCTCGACTTACCCGCCGGTAAGGGCGGTTGACGCGGGTTGAATGGGGCCGCGTCGGCCGGGGGAACGAAACGGGTAAGGAAAGTCGTCTACGGGGAAAAGCGGGCATCTTCCGATCGAGGAAGTGCGTAGACCGACCGAGAGATGTTCGAGGCGAGGCTCACGATGGACGCTCCGACCACCGCGTCGGCCGACAGCGGCACTTCCGGCGGCGGAGGCGGCGGCTGGTTCAGCCCGCGCCGACAGCCCGAGGCGGCACCGGACGGTGTGCGGGAGACGCCTGGCAGCAGCCGCCCGGTGCCCCCGGCACCCCCCGTGCCTCCCACCGAGGCCGTCAGGTCCGCGCCCCCCGCGCCCCCTGTAGAGGCGGTCAGGCCCGCTCCCGAGCGGCCGCGTGTGCCCCCGCAGCGCGCCCAGGAGGCCCAGCCCGCACCGCCCGTGACGGGCGCCCAGGCACAGCAGGCATCGCCGGACGCCATCCTCATCCGCCGGACCATGGCGGAGGCCGGGCCGGTCGCCGACAAGGTCACCTCGTACTTCTACGCGCTGCTGTTCGTCCGCCACCCCGACCTCAGACCGCTGTTCCCGGCCGCGATGGACACCCAGCGCGACCGGCTGCTCAAGGCGCTGCTCACCGCGGCCGAGCACATCGACAACACCGAGGTGCTGGTCGCCTATCTACAGAACCTCGGCCGGGGTCACCGCAAGTACGGCACGCTCCCCGAGCACTATCCGGCCGTCGGCGAGTGCCTCATCGGCGCGCTGAGCAAGTACACGTCGCATGTCTGGGACCAGCACATGGAGGCGGCCTGGGTCCGGGCGTACACGACGATCTCGCAGGTCATGATCGACGCCGCCGCCGCTGACCAGTTGCGCGCGCCGGCCTGGTGGCACGCCGAGGTGGTCGCGCACGAACGCAGGACGCCGGACATCGCCGTCGTCACGGTCCGTCCGGACCAGCCGTATCCGTTTCTCGCCGGGCAGTACGCGAGTGTCGAGACGCCGTGGTGGCCGCGTGTCTGGCGGCACTACTCGTTCGCCTCGGCGCCCCGCTCCGACGGGCTGCTGTCGTTCCATGTGAAGGCGGTGCCGGCGGGCTGGGTCTCCAACTCCCTGGTGCACCGCGCCCGGCTCGGCGATGTCATCCGGCTCGGGCCGCCCGGCGGTTCGATGACCGTGGACCACACCACCGACAGCGGACTGCTCTGTGTGGGCGGCGGCACGGGCATAGCGCCGATCAAGGCACTCGTCGAGGACGTCGCCGGGCACGGCGCACGACGGACCGTCGAGGTGTTCTACGGCGCCCGCACCGACATCGACCTGTACGACATCGACACGATGCTCAGGCTCCAGCAGGTTCACCCCTGGCTCTCGGTCCGCGCGATCATCGACCAGCAGGGGCACATCGGACTGCCGGGCGCGGTCCGCGAGTACGGCCCGTGGAACGGCTACGACGCCTATCTCTCCGGCCCGCCCGGCATGATCCGCAGCGGCGTCGACGTCCTGCGCACGGTCGGGTTCCCGTCCGAACGCATACGCCATGACGAGGTCGAGGAACTCCTCACCATCGACGGCTGATCCGGCGCCGTTCCTCAGCCGAGATCGGGGGCGTGCAGGGCGCGGACGCCCTCGATGTTGCCGTCCAGGTAGTGCCGCAGCGACAGCGGCACGAGGTGGACGGTGGCGATCCCGACGCGAGTGAAGGGCACCCGGACGATCTCGTACTCGCCGGTGGGCTCGTCCACCTCGGGGCCGTGGCGCAGGGACGTGTCCATGGACTCCAGACGGCAGACGAAGAAGTGCTGCACCTTCACGCCGGTCGTCGCCGCGTCCTCGCCGATGTGCTCCACGGTGTCGACGAAGCAGGGGACGACATCGGTGATCTTGGCGCCGAGTTCCTCGTGCACCTCGCGGTGCAGGGCGTGCACGACAGTGGGGTCCTCGGGCTCGACCCCGCCACCGGGGGTGATCCAGTAGGGATCGACACCCGGCTTGGTGCGCTTGATCAGGATCAGATGGCCGCCGTCCAGGAGGACGGCACGTGCGGTGCGCTTGACCACGGGTCGGACGGTCATGGGAGAAATGTGGCCCGGCTGGTTCCACGTGAAACATCGCAGGACGTCATCGACCGAGCCTACCCCGACATCGCCGGGACATCGCAGGTCAGGACCAGTCCGCGGCGGCCCGCAGCAGCCAGTCGTGGGCCCGCGCGAGGTGCGGCAGGGCGAGGGTGCCGGTGCGGACCGCCAGGAAGTACGTACGCAGGGGCGGCACCGGAGGTTCGTGGAGGGCGACCACGTCCCCACGTTCCAGGGCGGGCGCGCACAGATAGCGGGGCAGCACGGCGAGCCCGGCACCCGCGACGGCACAAGCGAGGACCGCGCGGAGGTCCGGCACGATCACGGTGCCCGGGGCGGTCGGCCGGGAGTCGAAGACGGAGGCCCAGTAGCGGGAGACGAACGGCAGCGTCTCGTGCACCTCGATCACCGGGATGCCCGCTGGTTCGGCCGGACTCTCGCGGTGGGTGGCGTGGCGCGGGGCGGCGATCAGGATGTGCTCCTCGTCGCACAGCGCGGTCGCCGTGAGCAGGGCGCCGCGTGGCCGGGCCGTGCTGATGACCAGGTCGTGGTGGCCGGCGCCGAGTCCTTCCAGGGCCTCTTCGGCGGTCCCGAAGGAGGTGCGGAGCGCGAAGCCCCGGCCGTTCTCTCCCGTCAGTGCGGTGAGTGCGGGCAGCGCCCGTTCCGCGGTGAACTCCGGGGGACCGGCGAGATGCAGGGTGCGCGGGGCGTGGTCGTCGTCGAGACCGGTCCCGGCGATCTCCACCAGCGCGTCGAGATGCGGGGCGGCCTTGTGCGCGAGTTCGTCCCCGATGGTCGTCGGGGTCACCCCGCGGGCCTGGCGCAGGAACAGGGGGCGGCCCAACTGCCGTTCCAGTGTGCGTATCTGGGAGGTCACGGCGGGCTGGGAGAGGCCGAGCAGGGCGGCGGCACGAGTGAAGGAACCGGCCCGGTGCACCGTCACGAACGTGCGCAGCAAGGCCAGATCCACGGTGCGTTCTCTCCTCGTCCCACCCGTTTTCCAGCCCCCGGACAGGGGCCAACTATAAATAAGTCGATAGCTTCCTGTCGCTACTGTGATTGGACACTGACACAGAGTCAACTAGCCTTGTGTATGCGGTTCTTCGCGCGCGGAACCGAGGACGGTCCGAGCCACGAGGGGGGAGGTTCGGACTGTCCGTCGTATCCGGTGGGGCACACGAGGTGCCGGGGGTAAGCCGGTCACCGTGCGGAGGTGTCCAGTGCGCGGAGCAGGTCCGCCACCAGGTCCTCGGGGTCCTCGGCGCCGACCGACAGCCGGACGAAGCCCTCCGGCACCGCGTCACCGCCCCAGCGCCCGCGCCGTTCGGCCGTGGAGCGCACCCCGCCGAAGCTGGTCGCGTCGTCCACCAGCCGCAGCGCGCCGAGAAACGCGTCGGCACACGCGCGCGTGGGCAGCGTGAACGACACCACGCACCCGTAGCGCCGCATCTGCCGTGCGGCGACCTGGTGCGCCGGGTCGCCGGGCAGCCCCGGGTAGCGCAGCCCGGTCACCTCCGGCCGCTCCCGCAGCGCCTGGGCGACCAGCAGGGCGGTCGCGCACTGCCGCTCCACCCGCAGCTGGAGCGTGGCGATCGAACGGTGCGCGAGCCAGGCCTCCATCGGCCCCGGGATCGCGCCGACGATCTTGCGCCAGCGGCGAACGGCGGTCATCGCCTCGGCGTCGCGGCCGACGACGTATCCGAGCAGCACGTCACCGTGACCGGTGAGCTGCTTGGTGCCGCTGGCCACGGCGAAGTCGGCGCCCAGCTCCAGCGGACGCTGCCCGAGCGGGGTCGCCAGCGTGTTGTCGACGGCGACGAGCACGCCACGCGCGTGTGCGGCCTCGGCCAGCCTCCGGATGTCGCACACGTCGAGCCCGGGGTTGGACGGCGACTCGATCCACAGCAGTTTCGCGCCGTCCAGGACGTCGAGCTGGGCGTCGCCGCCGGTCGGGGCGGTGCGCACCTCGACGCCGTACGCCTCCAACTGCGCGCGCACCAGTGGCAGTACCTGATAGCCGTCGTTCGGGAGGACGACCGTGTCGCCCGCGCGGAGCTGCGAGAACAGCACGGCCGAGATGGCGGCCATCCCCGACGCGAACACCAGCGTCTCGGCGTCGTCCCGGGCGGGCGCCTCCAGCTCGCCGATGGCGCGCTCCAGAAGCGTCCAGGTCGGGTTCTCGTCCCGGCCGTAGGTGTAGGGCCCAGTCGGTTCGCCCGGCAGATGGAAGTGGGCCGCGAACACTGGTCCCGGCAGCGTGGGCTCGTGCTTGACCGGCTCGGGCAGCCCCGCGCGTACCGCGCGCGTGCCGTCGCCGTCGTGCACCGACGGGTGTCCGGCGGAATCACTCATGCCACCCCTCCTTCCACGTGCTCGCGGACCGCGTCGAGCAGACCGTCGCTCGCCGCCTCCACCAGGTCGAGGCACTCCTCGAAGCCCTCCCGGCCCCCGTAGTACGGGTCCGGCACATCGAGGTCGCCGCCCGCCGCCGGGTCGTAGGAGCGCAGCAGCCGCACCTTCGCCGTGTCCGCCTCGGTCGGCGCGAGCCCGCGCAGGGACTTGAGGTGGCCGACGTCAAGGGCGACGACGAGATCGAGCCGTCGAAACCATGACGGCTCGAACCGGCGTGCCGTATGAGCGCTGTCGTAACCGTGTTCCTCAAGGACGGCCACCGTGCGCGGGTCGGCGCCGTCGCCCTCGTGCCAGCCGTCGGTGCCGGCGCTGTCGACCTCGACCAGGCCTTCGAGACCGGCCTCCGCCACTCGCGCGCGGAAGACGGACTCGGCCATCGGGGAGCGGCAGATGTTGCCCGTGCAGACGAAACAGACGCGATAGGTCATCGCACGCTCATTCGCCGTCGGGCAGAACGACGTTCAGAGCCCAGGAAACGACAGAGATGATCAGTCCGCCCACGACCGCCGTCCAGAAGCCCTCGACGTGGAAACTCAGGTCGAACTTGTCGGCCAGCCAGGACGTCAGCAACAGCATCAGGGCGTTGATCACCAGAGTGATCAGACCCAGCGTCAGGATGAACAGGGGGAAGGTCAGTACCTTCACGATGGGCTTGACCAGGAAGTTCACCAGGCCGAAGAGCAGCGCCACGATGATGAGGGTGACGGCCTTCTTGCCGGTGCTGTCGCCGGTCAGGGTGATCTTGTCGAGCAGCCAGACGGCGACGGCGAGGGCGCCCGCGTTGGCGATCGTCTTGACTAGGAAATTCTTCATGTGTCTGATCGTTGCAGACGAGGTCGGTCACGAACGTCGCGAGAGGGCTACAGGACGATGAAGGCATTCCGGTTGGACGAACTGGAGGCGGAGCGCGCCGCCAACGACGGTGCCTACCTCCAGTTCCTGCGGGAGCGGAACATGTCCGTCGGCCTCTACGCGCTCGACGCCGGGAGCCAGGACCCGCAGCAGCCCCATCGCCAGGACGAGGTGTACTTCGTCGTCAGCGGCCGGGGCGCGATCACCGTCGGCACGGAGACCACGCAGGTGGCGCGCGGCAGCGTGGTGTACGTACCGGCCGGAGCCGCCCACAAGTTCCACCACATCAGCGAGGATCTGCGGGTTCTCGTCGTGTTCTCTCCACCGGAAAGCTGAGGCGCGACCTCCGATCCCCTAGGGGATCAGTCAGGGAAGGACAAGGGACGCGACGCCCCCGCGAGGGCCCCTGCCGGATCTAGCATCGAGTGCGGAACACCAAACGACCCGGTGCGAGAACGGGCAGAGAGGTAAGGACAGAGCAATGGGTGAGATCTTCGCGGGACTGCCCTGGTGGGTGAAGTGGATCGCGGTGCCCGTCATCGCGCTGGTCGTCTTCGGCGGTCTGATAACGAGCGTCCTCGGCTTCGTCATCGGGCTGCTCTTCAAGGCGCTGGTCTTCGTGGCACTGGTCGCCGGACTCGTCTACGTCGTACGGAAGTTCACGTCCAGCTCCTCGTCACGCGGCGACTGGTGAGGGGCGCGGGAGACCGGTGACCGGCGACGGGAACCACCGGTTCCCTCGCGCGAGGGAAGTTTTCCCGACGGGCGGTCCACGGGCGGCGACGGGCGGTTAGAGTCCGGAAATCGACGCGGGGACCACCCCGTGAGCGGCGTACACGCCCTCCCGTGTTCCTCCGCACGGGCTGCCCCCTCGCGCATCGGGAGTGACCCTTGGTGACGGTAGACACCGCATCCACCGGCCCCCACGCCCCACCCCACCAGCCTCTCCGCCAGCCCCTCCGCCCCACTGGCCTCGCCATCCCCGTCGCGGGACGCCCCGCCAGGCCCCCCGAGCAGCCGGGCCCCTCGGCCCAGGAACGCGCGGCCCCCACGCCCCCGCTCACGTCAACGCCCGGGCCGTCGGCACGGCCGACCACTGCGACACCGTCGACCACCTCCTCGAACCGGCCTGACGCGACACCGTCGGCCCCCTCTACGACCGGGCCGCACGCGACACCGCCGCCCACCTCCATGGCGTCCCGGCCCCATCCGCCGCCCTCGGGTCCTGCCGCGTCCCGGCCCCCGGCGGCGCCCGCAACAGCGCCCCCACCAGCGCCCTCGAAGGCCCCTGTAGCCCGCCCTCATCCGTCACCCCCGAAGTCCCACGCCGCCCCGCCTCGTGCGGCGGCGCCGGAAACTCCCGCGTCCCGGCCGCACCCGGCGTCCGCGCCTCCGGACGCCCCAGCGGCAAGGCCCCGCCCGGCATCCGCGGCTCCCCGGCCGCGCTCCTCCACCGAGGCGCCGTCCGCCACCCTCATCGGCTCGGTGCAGCGCGCGGTGCGCCTGCTGGAGCGCGTCGCCGAGCACCAGCACGGAGCCCCCGCCAAACAACTGGCCCGCGAGACCGGGCTGGCCCTCCCCACGGCCTACCACCTGCTGCGGACCCTGGTCCACGAGGGCTACCTCAGCCGGGAACGGGGCCTGTTCTTCCTCGGGGACGCGGCCGAGCGGCTGAGCAGCAGCGGCGCCCGGCAGAAACGTCGCAGCACGGTCGTCGACATCCTCGCCGCCTGGCGGGACGTGCTCGGGGTGCCCATCTACTACGCCGTCTACCGGGACGGCGAGGTCGAGGTCAAGTGCGTCGCCGACACCCCGGCCATCCCGGCGGTCGCCGAGTGGGCCGACTTCCGGGAGACGGCCCACGCGCATGCGATCGGGCAGTGCCTGTTGTCCCAACTAGACGACGACGCCCGGCGCGATCACCTCGCGCGCTACCCCGTGCGCTCCCTCACGCCGTACACGGTGCGTGACGATCACAGCCTGCTCCGGCGACTCGAACGGGTGAGTCGGATGGAGCCGGTGATGGAACGTCAGGAATATGCGCTGGGCACGGTTTGCGCCGCGATTCCCATCACCGCGGGCACGACGGCCGCGGCGATCGGCCTGTCCCTGCCTGCTCACCAGGACGAACGACTGCTGCCCGTGGCCCGTCGATTGCAGGGCGAGGTGGGGCGTCTTCTGGGCTCGCTGTCGCTCTCTATCAGTATCTGAAAAATCACTCCTTGTGATCTGACGCGCACGTTCAGCAAGATGCCTGGAGTGACAGGGGGGATCATTCCCAGCCAACCGGCTTTAAACGACGGGGTAGGCGATGCGCGAGTCCGTACAGGCAGAAGTCATGATGAGCTTTCTCGTCTCCGAGGAGCTCTCCTTCCGCATCCCGGTCGAACTGCGTTACGAGAGTGGTGATCCCTATGCGGTGCGGCTTACCTTCCACCTGCCGGGCGATGCTCCGGTGACCTGGACGTTCGGTCGGGAACTGCTGATCGACGGAGTGGGCCGACCGTGCGGAGAGGGCGATGTGCGGGTCGAACCCGCCGACGGCGACTCCCTGAGCGAGGTCCTGATCCGCCTTCAGGTCGGCGGGGACCAGGCGCTGTTCCGTTCCTCGACGGCGCCGGTCATCGCGTTCCTCGACCGCACCGACAAGTTGGTCCCGCTCGGTCAGGAGGGCGCGCTCGCCGACTTCGACGCCCACCTGGAGGAGGCGTTGGACCGGATTCTGGCGGAGGAGCAGAGCGCGGGATGACGGGCGCGGGGCGGGGCGCGAGGCCGGTGCGGGCGAGCGGTGGTGGGTCCAGTGGGCTTTCCTGGGAGCCAGGGCTATGCAGTAACGCTTCTGCGGGGCGCGTGCATCGCGGTGGCGCAGGAGAGCTGCGGAAGGGCCACAGGTCCGCAGGGCCGCGTGAACGGGGCTCGCAGGGCCGCGTGGACGGGTGCGTGAGCGGGCGAACGGGGACACCGGGTCCGCGGCGCCTCAGACGTGAGCCTGTGTGGACGGGTGCGTGAGCGGTGACGCCGAGCCTGCCTCAGCCGAGCCCGCCTCGCCTCAGACGCGGGCCCGCGTAATCGGGCGTCGGAGGCGGAGGCCGTCGGACGGAGAGACGCGGGCCGGTGCACTGCGGGCGGACGGAGATGTGGGCGGGCCTTGGGCGGACGGGTGACGTCGGCTGGTGTCACCGGTCGCTGCCGGCGGCCGCTGGCAGCCGCCACGGCGTCGGTCACGAGACCGGCCCTGGGCGCCGCTCGCGACGTCGGCCGGTAACTGGCGACCACCGCACCGGCGTTCGCTCCTCGGCCGCCGACCCCTCACCGCTTCCGGCGTCGGCCCCGTCCCGTGCGTTGCTGCGGGGCCGTGTCGCCGTTGGACGTCGCCGCAGCCGTGCCCGCGCCGGCCCCGAACGCCGGGGCCCCGCCCGCGCCGTTCCCGGTGCCTGGACCCCCGCTCGTGCTCACGGGCGTTGCCTGGCCCGTCCGGTCTGCCGAGACCACCAGGGCGGCCAGGGCCGTCGTCACCGGCACCGAGGCGACCAGGCCGATCGAGCCGACCAGCGTCCGCACGATCTCCTCGGCCACCAACTCGCTGTTGGCGACCGTGCCCACGCTGCTCTGCGCGATGGAGAAGAGCAGCAGCAGCGGCAGCGCGGCGCCCGCGTAGGCGAGGACGAGGGTGTTGACGACGGACGCGATGTGGTCGCGGCCGATGCGGATGCCCGCCCGGTACAGCCCGCGCCAGCCCATCGAGGGGTTGGCCTCGTGCAGTTCCCAGACGGCCGAGGTCTGGGTGACGGTCACGTCGTCGAGGACACCGAGCGAGCCGATGATCACGCCCGCGAGGAGCAGACCGCTCATGTCGATGTGCGGGTACAGGCCGTGGATGAGGCCGGTGTTGTCGTCCGTGTTGCCGGTGAGCGCGGCCCAGCCGATGAACATCGAGCCGAGGACGCCGATCAGGATCAGGGAGATCAGCGTGCCGAGCACCGCCACCGAGGTGCGTGCCGAGAGGCCGTGACACATGTACAGGGCGATCAGCATGATGGCGCTCGCCCCGACCACCGCCACGATCAGCGGGTTCGAGCCCTGGAGGATCGCGGGGAGGATGAAGAAGTTGAGGATCAGGAAGCTGATGGCCAGCGCGACCAGCGCCATGACGCCCCGGATGCGGCCCACCACCACGACGGCGAGCGCGAAGATGCCGGCGAGCACGGCCATCGGAAGCCGACGGTTGACGTCGGTCACCGAGTACTGGAGGTCCTTGGGCGCCGAGGGCTCGTAGGCGACGACGACCTTCTCGCCCTGGTGCAACTGCCGTGTCTGGTCCGGCTGCACGATCTCGGTGAACGTCCGGCCCTTGTCCTTGCCGGTGTCGACGCGGATCGTCGCCTTCTTGCAGTCGCCGTCCTCCTGTTGCTCGCCGGAGGAGCCCGCCGTGGTGGAGGTGTCGCCGGTGGAGGACCCGGACGACGCGTTGACCGACTTGCAGCTGAGCGTCACGACCTGAGTGACCGTCGCCTGCTGGCTCTGCCGGTCGAAACCGACGCCGGTGCGCTGGTGCGGCGGGGCGCCACCGGGCCACAGCACCGCGAGGCCGACGACCACGGCGGCGGCGAACGGGATGAGGACGGCGGCGATCACCTTGCGCAGGTGCTTGGAGACGGGGGCCGCAGGACCGTGGCTGTGACTGTGTCCGTGCGAGTGCCCGCCGCCACCGCTGCCGCCGCCGGGACCGTGGCCACTGTGCGATCCGTGGTCGCCGTCCGGTCCGTGTCCGTTGTCCGGTCGAAGGCCACCGCCCGGTCCGTGCGCACCAGTTGGGTCGTAGCCGCTGCCCGGTGTCTGGGGACCGCCAGGGCCGCGCTCGCCACCCGGCATCTGGGAACTGTGCGGGCCGTACCCGTCATCCGTCCCCGGGGAGCCACCTGCGCCCTGCCCACCGCCTGGTCCTTGGGGGCCGTCCGGTCCACGTCCGCCACCCGGTCCCTGGGGGCCGACCGATCGATACCCGCCGACCGGCCTCTGGGGGCCGCCTGGTCCTAGGCCAGGCCCCGGCCCGTGGACGCCTCCGGGGCCGGGCCTCTGGGCGTGTTCCGGGGGCCGCTGCCCGCTGCCGGGTCCGTTGCCGCCCCCCGCTCCGGTGCCGGGAGCACCGTTGCGGCCGGGGTGACCGGGGCGAGCGGGGTGACCGGGCTCAGGTCCATGGCCCTGCCCACCAGGTCCCGCCCCCTGCGCGCCGGGGCGCTGCCCCTGCCCGGGACCGCCAGGATGCCTCGCCTGCCCGGGGGCGCCGGGACTCTGGCCCTGTCCAACAGGGCGCTGTCCGGGGCCGTCCGGGCGTTGTCCCTGTCCGCCGGGACCCTGCCCGGGCTGGCCGCCACGACCCGGTCCTTGCCCAGGCCCGCCCCGGTCGTGCCCGTGCGGCGGCTCGGGCGGGGGGTATGGGGACTGAGGTGTCGTGGTCACCGCCAGATCATCGCAAGAACGGCAGAGGCCCCCTGTTCACCGCGCCCGAATTGGCGCTAGCGTGGAGGCACCTTTGTACACGCGGGAGCTCGGAGCACCGGGCTGAGAGGGCGCTGACCTCCGTCCCAGCGATGTTTCACGTGGAACATCACTCAAGCCGAGTGATGTTCCACACGAAGCGTCGGCAGACGGAAGCCGCTGCGTCGACCGCTGAACCTGTTACCGGGTAATGCCGGCGTAGGGAGTAGGTCTCATGACCATCAAGGACGCACGCACGCCTGCCTCCAGCCAGGACGAACAGCCCGCCTCGGGTCAGCCGTCCCAGGAGACCGGGAAGTCCATCGGCTGGCACAAGGGATACGTCGAGGGCTCGCGCTCCGACCTTCGGGTGCCGGTCCGTCAGGTGCATCTCACCAACGGGCAGTCGGTCACCCTGTACGACACCTCGGGCCCGTACACCGACCCCACCATCGACACCGACGTCCGCAGGGGGCTCTCCCCGCTGCGGGAGAACTGGATCGTCGCCCGCGGCGACACCGCCGAGTACCCGGGCCGTCCCGTCCGCCCCGAGGACGACGGGATCAAGCACACCGCGCCCCGGGGTGGCCTGCGCAACCTCGACGCGGTCTTCCCGGGCCGGCCGCGCCAGCCGCGCCGCAGCCGGGACGGACGCGCGGTCACCCAACTCGCGTACGCGCGCCAGGGCGAGGTCACCCCGGAGATGGAGTACGTGGCCCTGCGGGAGAACGTCTCGCCCGAGGTGGTCCGCGAGGAGATCGCGGCGGGTCGCGCGGTCCTGCCGGCCAACGTCAACCACCCGGAGATCGAGCCGATGATCATCGGCAAGCGGTTCCTGGTGAAGGTCAACGCCAACATCGGCAACTCCGCGGTGACGTCCTCCATCGAGGAGGAGGTGGAGAAGATGACCTGGGCGACGCTGTGGGGCGCCGACACGGTCATGGACCTGTCCACCGGCCGCAATATCCACACCACCCGCGAGTGGGTGCTGCGCAACTCCCCCGTCCCCATCGGCACGGTGCCGCTGTATCAGGCGCTGGAGAAGGTCGACGGCCGGGCCGAGGAGCTGACCTGGGAGATCTACAAGGACACGGTCGTCGAACAGGCCGAACAGGGCGTGGACTACATGACCGTCCACGCCGGTGTGCGCCTGCCGTACGTGCCGCTCACCGCGAACCGCAAGACCGGCATCGTCTCGCGCGGCGGCTCGATCATGGCCGCGTGGTGCCTCGCGCACCACAAAGAATCGTTCCTGTACGAGAACTTCGAGGAACTCTGCGAGATCCTCGCCGCCTACGACGTCACCTACTCGCTCGGCGACGGTCTGCGGCCCGGCTCGATCGCGGACGCCAACGACGAGGCGCAGTTCGCGGAATTGCGCACGCTCGGGGAACTCAACCGGATCGCGAAGCGTTTCCATGTACAGACGATGATCGAGGGCCCGGGCCATGTCCCGATGCACAAGATCAAGGAGAACATCGACCTTCAGCAGGAGATCTGTGATGAAGCTCCGTTCTATACGCTCGGCCCGCTGACCACCGACGTCGCGCCGGCGTACGACCACATCACCTCCGGCATCGGTGCCGCGATGATCGCCTGGTGGGGCACGGCGATGCTCTGCTACGTCACGCCCAAGGAGCATCTGGGCCTGCCCGACCGGGACGACGTCAAGACCGGTGTCATCACCTACAAGATCGCCGCTCACGCCGCCGACCTCGCCAAGGGCCACCCGGGTGCGCAGGAGTGGGACGACGCGCTGTCGGACGCCCGGTTCGAGTTCCGCTGGGAGGACCAGTTCCATCTGGCCCTCGATCCGGACACGGCACGCGAGTTCCACGACGAGACGCTCCCGGCGGAGCCCGCCAAGACCGCCCACTTCTGCTCGATGTGCGGGCCGAAGTTCTGCTCGATGAAGATCTCCCAGGACATTCGCCGCAAGCACGGCGGGAGTCGGGCGGAGATCGAGGACGGAATGGCTCAGAAGTCGAAGGAGTTCGCGGCGAGCGGGAGCCGCGTGTACCTGCCGATCGCCGAGTGAGCCGTCGATGCTCCGGCAACGCCCTTCCCTGACGGGGAGGTCGTGCCGGTGCCGGGGTGCATCGTGCCGGGGGCGTTGGGGCGTTCCTGGCACGGTCTGCCCGCTGCACGTGGGGTGGTGGGGTGGTTCCGGCGGGAACGGCCTGGTCCCGGGGCACGGGGTGATCGCGGCTCGAACTGCCCCGTCCGGTGCGGTAGTTGATGTCCGGTTCGGCTCAGGTTCGGTCGATGCGCCAGGCGGCCATGCCGGTCGCGCCGGGTGCGCCGACGACGTCGATCCGGAACGAGCGTCCGCCGGTCAGGTGCTCGGAGTCCAGGGACTGGTCGCAGGGGAGCCGCTTCGTGGTGGGGGTGCCGGGCGCCGTGATCACCGTTGTCGCGGCTCCGCCGCCCGCGCACACCAGGCTCAACCGGTAGGCGCCGTCGGTGAGTTCGGGGCGGGTGTGGATTCCCTCGGAGACCCGCTCGACCCCGGACTCGACGAAGGAGCCGCTGTGGGCGCCGGTGGTGAGGCCGAGTGCCGTTTCGACCTGGGAGGTGAGCTGCTTCTTCTGCGTGGCCTGGCCGCTCGGCCGGGTGGCGAGGGGGCGGTGCCGTCGGAGGAGGCGGCCTGTGAGGTGCAGGCGGTGAGGGGCAGTACCGGTGCCGGCGCGATGCCGAGGACCCGCAGCGGCCGGTACGTCAGGAGAGGAGTCCGTTGTGCGGCACGGTCGTCGAGGGCGGCCCTGCCGCGTCCACCGCTGTGGTCGCGACGCTCGTTCGGCGTGCCTCCGCGTCCATGGCTCCCCCTCCTCGTCGACCGCTCCTGATCGGGGGTCGGATGCCGGATATCGGGACACTATGGGGTGATCGCATGCCGTTCCAGGCGAGGATCTGTTTTCTGAGGTCCACATGAGGTGGCGCCGTCGGACAGCACCGGGCCGGTGCCCGGGCGACCCACGGCCTGCGCTCTCCCACCGGGCCTTCCCGGCCGCAGGGGAGGGCGCGAGCCCCGGGTCACTCCGGCTTGTTCTCCGGGCCCCCGAAGTCCGGGCTGGAATAGTCCGGGCTGGAGAAGCGCGGCCGGTGGCCGGTACCCGAGCTGTCGTCCGGGCTGCTGAAACCGGGCCGCCCGTAGCCGAGTTGCGGTATCCGGCCGGCCCGTGCCGACGGCGTCGACGGTGGTGCCGGGGTGGTCGGCTCGCGCAGGGTCGCGGCGGTCTCGGGGTCGGCGAGGGACTCCCGCAGGAACGGCAGGAAACCGCGTTCCAGCAGGGCGCTGCGCCAGGCCTCCCGGGCCCGGTCCACCTCTTTGGTCAACTCGTCGTACTCGGTGGCCTCCGGGGAGGGCCGGTTGCGCAGTGCGGTGACCAGCAGTCCGATCGCGGCCACCAGGATCGCCGCCGCCGTTACGGCGCCGAACACCCAGCCGGCGGTCAACATCGTCTGGGCGAAAGCCAGTTCGGGGCTGAGCATCCTGAGTATGTAGCCGACGAGGAGGAATATCGCCGCGGCCGTTCCGGCGAGGACCGGAGCGAGCACGGCGACGACCGCGACGGCGCCCGCCCCGGCCGTCTCGGCGGCCCCGTCGATGCCGGTGGCGAGGCCCATCGTGCCCGCGCCCGGCTCCGAGGGGTCGGACTCATGGACGGACGACGAGGTGGCCGACGCCGGTTGACGCAGTTCCTCGCGGGCCTTCACATAGTGCTGGTACTCGGTCGCCGCGGCCGCCGTGATGAACGCGGTGGCGTTGAGGGCCAGAGTGCGCAGTTGTTCGGGGTTGAGACGCTGACCGACAGCGGCCAGTTCCGGGCGGTGCGGTGCGGAGCGCAGCGCCTCGTCGAGGAGGCGGTCGTACTCCTGGCGGTCCTCGTTCAGCAGGTACTGCGGAACGCTGTTCATGTGCATCCCCCGATGCTCCGTAGGGCTTGGGGCTCGCATGCCAACGAGCCGTCGGGCAGAAACGGAGGGGAGCCTGCTACGGATAAGCCGATGGTAGAGCGGTGACACCACAGGGTGACAGAGGGTTTACGTAAATTGGCCTCTGGCCTGCGCTGTCCCGCGCGGCCTCAGCGCATGGATCGGCCTTCCGGGTGATGCTCAGTCTTCCAGAGGCAATTGCTGGACCAGCAGTTTTCCGGCCATGGTCACGCCGCCGTCCATCGCGATGGCCAGCCCGTCGGCGTAGACGTGCGGTCCGTCGACCACGGGTCCCGAATCGTCCTCGTCGTCCTCGGAGCCCACTTCGCCCAACAGATACGGAATCGGGCTGTGCCCGTGAACGATGCGCGTGCCGCCGTACGTATCCAACAGCGAACGGACGGCGTCCGCGCCGCCCTCGTCGCGGAAGGAGAAGCGCTTGGTGAACTTGCGGAACAGATCCCAGCACTCGTCCGCGTTGTTGCGGGTGAGGGTTTCGCGGACGGTGTCGTTGACCGCCTCGATCGAGTCGCCGTAGTCGAGATAGGCGGTGGTGTCGGAGTGGACGAGGAGGAAGCCGTCGACCTCCTCGACGGCGTCCAGCCGGGCCATCCATTGCAGATGATGGTCCTGAAGCCGGTCCATGTCGGTCTTCTGGCCGCCGTTGAGCAGCCAGCCCGCCTGGAAGGTGGCGGTGCCCGCGCCGGAGTTGACGGGGGTGTCGCCGAACCGCTTGGCGCCGAGCAGCAGCAGCTCGTGGTTGCCCATCAGCGCCTTGCAGTAGCCGCCGGCCGCCGCCGACTCGGCGGACAGCCGCATCACCAGGTCGATGACGCCGATGCCGTCCGGGCCGCGGTCGGTGAAGTCGCCGAGGAACCAGAGCCGGGCGTTGCCCGCGCACCACCGGCCCTCGTCGTCGACGAGGCCCTTCTCCCGGAGCGCGGCGAGCAGTTCGTCGAGATAGCCGTGGACGTCACCGACGACGTACAGCGGGCCCGTGCCGTCGTGCGGGACGGGCTGCGGCGCCGGCAGCGTGGCCGGGTCGACGGGCAGCTGAAGGGTGTCCCCCCGGCGGATGACGGGCAGATCCCGCTCGGTGGGCGTGTACCCCTCCGGGAAGGCCTCCTCGTGCGCCGGAACGGCGTTCCCGGGATGCGTGCTCGGGTCGTACGGACCGGTCTCGTGGACGTACGCAGGCACCCGGAAGTCGCGCAACGTCGCCGTCCGCTCCACCTCGGGTCCCTGACCGGCCCCCTGAGTCATCAGACCCCTCCACCATCACGCCGCGTCTGCACCGCTTCGGACTGCCTGGTCGCAGCGGCCCGCGGTGTCGTGCGCCCATCATAGGAATGCCGATCGCGCCATGTGATGACCCAGGGGTGGTGAATCGGAGCGAGAGTCCACTTCAGTGCGGCTTTCGCCCCGATTGGGCCCGGCTTCGACCGTCCGTCGATCATCGCCGCCCGCCCTCGGCCGCTGCCGCTAGGTGTCCTCGGGCTGGCGCGGCGGGCTGACGGTGGTGCGCGGCGGACGCCGCTGCGACGACGTGCGCACGATCAGTTCGGTCGGTATCACCTGCTCGACCGGCTGGTCCGAATCGACCCCCTCGATGGCGTCGATGAGGAGCTGCACCACCGCGGTGCCGATGCGGCGCGGCTTGAGGGAGAGCGTGGTGATCGGCGGCTCGGTGGCGGCGTACACGGTGGATTCGCTGCAACACACCAGAAGCAGGTCCTCCGGTACGCGCAGACCGTAGCGCCGGGCGGCGGCGAGGAGATCGGTGCCGTTGGGGTCGAACAGCCCGTAGACGGCGTCCGGACGGTCCGGGCGGGCCAGCAGCCGGTCGGCGGCCACCGCGCCCGCACACGGGTCGTGGGCCGGGTAGGACTCGTAGACGGGGTCCTGGCCCACGCGTTCGCACCAGCGCAGGTACGCCGTGGTCGACAGGTGGGTGTACGTGTCCGTGGTGTTCCCGGTCAGCAGGCCGATACGGCGGGCGCCGGCGTCGGCCAGGTGGTCGAGGATGCCGAGAACGGCGGCCTCGTGGTCGTTGTCGACCCAGGCGGTCACCGGGAGCGTCCCGGCCGGGCGCCCGTCGGAGACCACGGGTAACCCCTGTCTGACCAGCTCACTGACGACGGGGTCCTGGTCGGAGGGGTCGATGACGACCGTGCCGTCCAGGGCGACGTTCGACCACACGTCGTGACGTGAGGTCGCCGGGAGGATGACCAGCGCGTAACCGCGGGCCAGGGCGGCCGAGGTCGCGGCGCGTGCCATCTCGGCGAAGTACGCGAACTCGGTGAAGGTGAAAGGTTCATCCCCATAGGTCGTGACGGTCAGGCCGATCAGCCCGGACTTGCCCGTGCGCAGTGTGCGGGCGGCCGCGGACGGGCGGTAGCCCAGCCGTTCGGCGACCTCGCGGACATGGCGTCGGGTGGCGTCCGGGAGCCGGCCCTTGCCGTTCAGGGCATCGGAGACGGTCGTGATGGAGACTCCGGCGGCGGCGGCGACGTCCCTGATACCCGCCCGACCTGGCCGGCTGCCTCGACGTGAAGTTTCCGCGCGGCTCACCTGGTGCTTCCCTGCTGCTGTCATGGCGAGCCGATAGTAGGGCTCATGCGGCCGGGTAGGGCGGACGCATATGCACGCGTTGACAGGCACGTTTCTGCATGGTCATTAGCTGCCAACTACCTTTGAAACAAAGCCAGTTGGACGATGAAATGATGCTACGTGACTTGTCGACACGCATGAGCCTGCCAAGCCCCTGATGTTTCGAAGAGGTCTCAACTCACCTGCACGGGTGATGCGCGCCACGGCGCGTGCCACCGGCGCATAGATATATGTGTACGCGCCCCTCGTTTCGTGCCTCTTCGTGCGGCGATGCCCGTGATGCCGGTGGGACGGGCGAGGTCGGTGCCCGGCGGTACTCGGGAACGCCGAATCCTCATAGGGTGAGGAGCATTGGTACCCGGCGGTCCTGACATCCGCCCGCCGGTGGTCGCGAGGAGGACTGCGGTGAGCGAGACGAGCCCCAAGCTGCGCGCCGAGCTGGAGGGGATTCCCACCTACAAGCCGGGCCGGCCCGCGGCGGCCGACGGCCCCGTGGCCTACAAGCTGTCCTCCAACGAGAACCCCTATCCGCCGCTGCCCGGCGTGCTGGAGAGCGTGACGGCGGCGGCCTCGTCGTTCAACCGCTACCCGGACCTCGCCTGCACGGGCCTGCTGAACGAGTTGGCCGACCGGTTCGGCGTGCCCGTCACCCACCTGGCCACCGGCACCGGCTCGGTCGGCGTCGCCCAGCAGTTGGTGCAGGCCACCTCGGGCCCCGGCGACGAGGTCGTCTACGCCTGGCGGTCCTTCGAGGCGTACCCGATCATCACGCAGGTCAGCGGCGCGACGTCGGTGCGGGTGCCGCTCACGCCCGACGAGGCGCACGACCTGGACGCGATGGCCGACGCGATCACCGAGCGGACCCGGCTGATCTTCGTCTGCAACCCCAACAACCCGACCGGCACGGTGGTGCGCCGGGCCGAGTTGGAACGGTTCCTCGACCGGGTGCCCGGCGATGTGCTGGTCGTGCTGGACGAGGCGTACCGGGAGTTCGTCCGGGACGCCGAGGTGCCGGACGGCGTGGAGCTGTACCGGGACCGGCCCAACGTCTGTGTCCTGCGCACCTTCTCCAAGGCGTACGGCCTCGCCGGGCTGCGGGTCGGCTTCGCGATCGCCCATGAGCCGGTGGCGGCGGCGCTGCGCAAGACCGCGGTGCCCTTCGGCGTGAGTCAGCTCGCCCAGGAGGCCGCGATCGCCTCGCTGCGGGCCGAGGACGCCCTGCTGGGCCGGGTCGGCTCGCTGGTGGGCGAGCGGGCCCGGGTGGCCGACGGACTGCGGGCCCAGGGCTGGACGGTGCCCGAGACGCAGGCCAACTTCGTGTGGCTGCGGCTGGGGGAGCGCACGGCCGCGTTCGCGGAGCTGTGCGAGCGGCACGGGGTGGTGGTGCGGCCGTTCGCCGGTGAGGGTGTGCGGGTGACGATCGGGGAGACCGAGGCGAACGACATCTTCCTGAAGGCGGCGGAGAGCTTCCGTCAGGAGGCGTAGCCCGGCCGGGGCGGCTCTCCGGCACCCAAGTCCTCTCGGACGGGCTCAGGCTCCCCGGTGCACGCCCTCTGAGGCCTCCCGGGGTTCGGCTCCCCGGTTCACCTCTCAGGCTCAGTCCCCCCGGGTTCGTTCCTCGGGGGGACTTGGTGTGTCCGGGGGCGGTGAACTGACTCCTGGGCGGTGTCGGCGGGTTGCCCCGGCGGTGGTTTCACGTGGAACCAGGGCGCCGGTGGGGCGGGTGCCGTCGGGTGGTGCGGGGGAGGGCGGCGCCGAGGTGGCTGGAACACGTCTTGGGGGGACCCCCCTGATGGGTGGCGAAAATCGGTAGGTCATAATGGCTTGTGAATGTGAACGCGTTCACAAGCGTGTCCCGGTTGCTCCTGTGATGTGTGTAACAGAACGGGCAAACTGCCGCTGTACCACGGCGACGTAAGGAGACTGACGACGTGGAATTGGCCCTGGCGCCGGAGACTTTGGCGCGTTGGCAGTTCGGCATCACCACCGTCTACCACTTCCTGTTCGTCCCCCTGACGATCTCGCTCGCCGCCCTCACGGCCGGATTGCAGACCGCATGGGTGCGCACGGAGAACGAGAAGTACCTCCGGGCCACCAAGTTCTGGGGGAAGCTCTTCCTGATCAACATCGCGATGGGGGTGGTCACCGGCATCGTGCAGGAGTTCCAGTTCGGCATGAACTGGTCCGACTACTCGCGCTTCGTCGGCGACATCTTCGGCGCCCCGCTCGCCTTCGAGGCGCTCATCGCCTTCTTCTTCGAGTCCACCTTCATCGGGCTGTGGATCTTCGGCTGGGACAAGCTGCCCAAGAAGATCCACCTGGCCTGCATCTGGATGGTCTCGATCGGCACGATCCTGTCGGCGTACTTCATCCTGGCGGCCAACTCCTGGATGCAGCACCCCGTCGGCTACCGGATCAACAAGGCCAAGGGCCGCGCCGAACTCACCGACTTCTGGCAGGTCCTGACCCAGAACACCGCGCTCGCCCAGGCCTTCCACACGCTCACCGCGTCGTTCCTGACCGGCGGGGCGTTCATGGTCGGCATCGCCGCCCTGCACCTGTTCCGCAAGAAGCACGTGCGGGTGATGAAGACCTCGCTGCGCCTGGGCCTGGTCACCGTCACCGTCGCCGGACTGCTCACCGCCGTCAGCGGGGACACTCTCGGCAAGGTCATGTTCAAGCAGCAGCCGATGAAGATGGCCGCCGCCGAGGCCCTGTGGGACGGCCAGGACTCCGCGCCGTTCTCGATCTTCGCCTACGGAGACGTCAGCAAGGGGCACAACACCGTCGAGCTGTCCGTCCCGGGGATACTGTCGTTCCTCGCCAACGACGACTTCAGCTCCTACGTCCCCGGCATCAACGACACCAACAAGGCAGAACAGGCCACGTACGGACCCGGCGACTACCGGCCCATCATCCCCGTCACCTTCTGGGCGTTCCGCTGGATGATCGGCTTCGGGATGGCGTCCTTCGCCATCGGGGCGGCCGGACTCTGGCTGACCCGCAAGAAGTTCCTGCTGCCCCAGCATCTGCGGGTCGGCGAGGACGAGATCCCGCACCTGGTGCTGTTCCGCAAGAAGGCCCTCGGCCCGAAGCTCTCCCGGCTCTACTGGCTCGTCGCCATCTGGACCCTGGGCTTCCCGCTGATCGCCAACTCCTGGGGCTGGATCTTCACCGAGATGGGCCGCCAGCCCTGGGTCGTCTACGGCGTCCTGGAGACCCGGCACGCGGTCTCCCCCGGGGTCTCCCAGTGGGAGATCCTCACCTCGATGATCGTCTTCACCACGCTCTACGCCATCCTCGCCGTCGTCGAGGTGAAGCTGCTCGTGAAGTACGTCAAGGCCGGCCCGCCCGAGCTCACCGAGGCCGACCTCAACCCGCCCACGAAGATCGGCGGCGACTCCCGGGACGCCGACAAGCCGATGGCCTTCTCCTACTAGGCCCAGGGAGCTCAAGTCATGGAACTTCACGACGTCTGGTTCGTCCTCATCGCCGTCCTGTGGACCGGCTACTTCTTCCTGGAGGGGTTCGACTTCGGGGTCGGCGTCCTCACCAAGCTGCTGGCCCGTGACCGGCTGGAGAAGCGGGTGCTGATCAACACGATCGGCCCGGTCTGGGACGGCAACGAGGTGTGGCTGCTCACGGCGGCGGGTGCGACCTTCGCCGCCTTCCCGGAGTGGTACGCCACCCTCTTCTCCGGCTTCTACCTGCCGTTCCTGGTCATCCTGGTCTGTCTGATCGTGCGCGGTGTCGCCTTCGAGTACCGGGCCAAGCGGCCGGAGGAGAACTGGCAGCGCAACTGGGAGACCGCGATCTTCTGGACCTCCCTGATTCCCGCGTTCCTGTGGGGCGTGGCCTTCGCCAACATCGTCCGGGGCGTGAAGATCGACCGGAACTTCGACTACGTCGGCACGGTCGGGGACCTCTTCACCCCCTACGCCCTGCTGGGCGGCCTGGTGACGCTGACGCTGTTCACCTTCCACGGCACGGTGTTCTCGGCCCTCAAGACGGTCGGCGACATCCGGGCCCGCGCCCGGAAGCTGGCCCTCAAGGTCGGCCTCGCCGCCACCCTGCTGGTCCTGGCCTTCCTGGCCTGGACGCAGGCCGACGGCGGGGACGGCGCGAGCCTGGTCGCCCTCGTGGTGGCCGTGGCGGCGCTGGTCGTCGCGCTGGCGGCCAATCAGGTCGGCCGGGAAGGCTGGTCGTTCGCGCTGTCCGGCATCACCATCGTGGCGATGGTGGCGATGTGGTTCCTGACGCTCTTTCCGAACGTCATGCCCTCGTCGCTCGACCCGGGCTGGAGCCTCACGGTCACCAACGCCTCGTCGAGCCCGTACACCCTGAAGATCATGACCTGGTGCGCGGCGATCGCCACGCCGATCGTCATGCTCTACCAGGGCTGGACCTACTGGGTGTTCCGCAAGCGGATCGGCACACAGCACATCGCCGCCGAAGCCGCGCACTGAGTCTGGCAGCGGGGTGTTTCACGTGCCGCGTCATGTTTCACGTGAAACACCCCGCTCGGACCGAAGGGCATGTTTCACGTGAAACCGATCGATCCGCGTCTGCTGCGTCACGCCCGTGCGACCCGCCGGTTCCTGGTGGCCGTGGTCGCCCTGGGAGCCGTCGGGGCCGGGCTGGTCATCGCGCAGGCGATGCTCATCGCCGAAGTGGTGGTCGGCGCCTTCCGGCACGGGCTGTCCGTCGGTGAACTCCGCACTCCCCTGCTGCTGTTGGTGGCCGTCGCGGGCGGCCGCGGGCTGGTCTCCTGGCTCACCGAACTCGCCGCCCACCGGGCCAGCGCCGCGGTCAAGTCCGAGCTGCGGGGGCGGCTCCTTGAACGGGCGGGCGCCCTGGGTCCCGGCTGGCTGAGCGGGCAGCGCACCGGGTCCCTCGTCGCCCTCGCCACCCGGGGGATCGACGCCCTGGACGACTACTTCTCGCGCTATCTGCCGCAGTTGGGGCTGGCAGTGGTGGTGCCGGTCGCGGTGCTGGCGAGGATCGTCACCGAGGACTGGGTCTCCGCCGCGATCATCGTGGGCACCCTGCCCCTCATCCCCGTCTTCATGATGCTGATCGGCTGGGCCACCCAGTCCCGGATGGACCGTCAGTGGCGGCTGCTGTCCCGGCTCTCCGGGCACTTCCTGGACGTCGTCGCCGGACTGCCCACGCTGAAGGTGTTCGGGCGGGCCAAGGCGCAGGCCGAGTCGATCCGGCACATCACCGGCGAGTACCGCCAGGCCACGATGCGCACCCTGCGGATCGCCTTCATCTCCTCCTTCGCCCTGGAACTGCTCGCGACGCTGTCGGTGGCGCTGGTCGCCGTCACGATCGGCATGCGGCTTGTCCACGGCGACATGGACCTGTACATCGGCCTGGTCGTCCTCGTCCTGGCGCCCGAGGCGTATCTGCCGCTGCGGCAGGTGGGCGCGCAGTACCACGCGGCGGCCGAGGGGCTGGCCGCGGCCGAGGAGATCTTCGCCGTCCTGGAGACACCGGTCCCCGCCTCCGGCACCGGTCCTGTGCCCTCGGGTGCCCTGGCCTTCGAGGGCGTCACGGTCCGCTACCCGGGCCGGTCCCGGGATGCCGTCGCGGACGTGTCGTTCACCGTCGCGCCGGGGGAGACGGTCGCCCTGGTCGGGCCGAGCGGCGTGGGCAAGTCGACGCTGCTGAACACCGTGCTGGGGTTCGTACGGCCGACCGGGGGGCGGGTCCGGATCGGCGGGGCCGACCTCGCCGACGTCGACCTCGCGCAGTGGCGGTCGCGGATCGCCTGGGTGCCGCAGCGGCCGCACCTGTTCGCCGGGACCATCGCCGAGAACGTCCGGCTGGCCCGGCCCGACGCCGACGACAGCGCCCTGTGCCGGGCGCTCGCGGACGCCGGGGCGCGGGAGTTCGTGGACGCGCTGCCCGACGGGGTGCGGACCGTGCTCGGTGAGGACGGCGCTGGGCTGTCCGCCGGGCAGCGGCAACGGCTGGCGCTGGCACGGGCGTTCCTCGCCGACCGTCCCGTGCTGCTGCTCGACGAGCCGACGGCGGCGCTGGACGGCGCGACCGAGGCGGAGATCGTGGCAGCGGTACGGCGCCTGACCGAGGGTCGGGCGGTGCTGCTGGTCGTCCACCGGCCCGCCCTGCTGAGCGTGGCCGACCGGGTGGTCCGGCTGACGGAACCGGTCGTCGAGGGGGAGTCGGCGCCGGGTGCGGAGAGGCCCGCGGCGGAGATGCCGTCGTCGGACGTCGTCGGGCGGGTGCCCGAGGCGGGGTCGGGCGACGCGGCCGGTGCGGTGGTCCCGGAGGGGACCGGCGGGCGGCGCCGGGTGCTCGCCCGGGTGCGGGCCATGTCCGGACCCCGGCGCGGACGGCTGGCCCTCGCGCTCCTGCTCGGGAGCCTCGCGCTCGGCAGTGCCGTCGGGCTGATGGCGACCTCCGGGTGGCTCATCTCGCGGGCCTCGCAGCAGCCGCCCGTGCTCTATCTGATGGTGGCCGTGACGGCGACCCGGGCCTTCGGGATCGGGCGGGCCGTCTTCCGGTACGCGGAGCGCGTCGTGTCGCACGACGCTGTGCTGCGGATGCTGGCCGACACCCGCGTCGCCGTCTACCGGCGCCTGGAACGGCTGGCGCCCGCCGGACTGCGCCGCACCCGCCGGGGCGACCTGCTGTCCCGGCTCGTCGCCGACGTGGACGCCCTCCAGGACTACTGGCTGCGCTGGCTGCTGCCGACCGGCGCCGCACTGGCCGTCTCCCTCGCCTCCGTCGGCTTCACGGCCTGGCTGCTGCCCGAGGCCGGTGCCGTGCTCGCCGTCGGCCTGCTGGCGGCCGGGGTCGGCGTCCCGCTGCTCACCGCCACCGTCTCCCGCCGAGCCGAACGGCGCCTGGCCCCCGCCCGGGGTCTCCTTGCGACCCGGGTGACCGATCTGCTCACCGGCACCGCCGAACTCACCGTCGCCGGCGCCCTGTCCGCCCGTGACGCCGAGGCCAGGCGGGCCGACGGGACGCTCACCCGGATCGCCTCGCGCACCGCCACCGCCACCGCGCTCGGGGACGGACTCACCGCGCTGATCTGCGGTCTGACGGTCGCCGGGACCGCGCTCGCCGGTGCCCAGGGGGTCGGCGCCGGGCGGCTCGGCGGCGTGGCCATGGCTGTCGTCGTCCTCACCCCGCTGGCCGCCTTCGAGGCCGTGCTCGGGTTGCCGCTCGCCGTGCAGTACCGGCAGCGGGTGCGCAGGAGCGCCGAGCGGGTCCACGAGGTGCTGGACGCGCCGGAGCCGGTGCGGGAGCCCGAGCGGCCCCGGCAGGCACCGGCCACGCCGTTCCCGGTGGTCCTCAAGGGGCTCACTGCCCGGCACGCGGGACAGGACCGGGACGCGCTCGCGGGCGTCGACCTCACCCTCGTGCGGGGCCGCAGGGTCGCCGTCGTCGGGGCGTCCGGGTCGGGCAAGACGACGCTGGCGCAGACGCTGCTGCGGTTCCTGGACGCGGACGGCGGCGCCTACACGCTGGCCGGGGTGGACGCGTACGGGCTCGACGGGGACGACGTGCGGCGGCTGGTGGGGCTGTGCGCGCAGGACGCGCACCTCTTCGACAGTTCGGTGCGGGAGAACCTGCTGCTCGCCAGGAAGGACGCCACTGAGGAGGAGCTGCGCTCCGCGCTCGGCCGGGCGCGGCTGCTCGACTGGGCCGACGGGCTGCCCGACGGGCTCGACACCCTGGTGGGCGAGCACGGCGCACGGCTGTCGGGCGGCCAGCGGCAGCGGCTGGCGCTGGCCCGCGCGCTGCTCGCCGACTTCCCCGTGCTGGTCCTCGACGAGCCCGCCGAACACCTCGACCTGCCGACCGCCGACGCCCTCACCGCCGACCTGCTGGCCGCGACCGAGGGCCGCACGACCCTGCTCATCACCCACCGGCTGGCCGGACTCGACGCGGTGGACGAGGTCGTCGTCCTGGACGCGGGACGGGTCGTGCAGCGCGGGACCTACCGGGAGCTGACCGCCGTCGACGGGCCGTTGCGGGGGATGGCGGAGCGGGAGGCGGCGGCCGATCTGCTGGTGGCGGCCGGGTAGCCGGCCGCCGCACCCGGCACGACGCTCGACTTTCCGGGGCAAAGGGGAGTTATTACGCTCGGTTCATGTCCCTGCGCCCGCCCCCGCCAGGCCCGGCCGCCGGAGCCGGTGGCGAACCGGCCGCGCGGCTGCCGCAGTTGCTGGACGCGATGCGGTCGGTCGGCGATGATCTTGATCCGCGCACCGCGCTGGAGCGCGTCTGTGCGACCGCCGCCCGGCTGACCGGCGCCCGCTACGCGGCCCTCGCCGTCCTGGACGAGGACGGCGACACACTCGCCGACTTCGTCCACCACGGCGTCGACGCGGCGACCGCCCACCGGATCGGACGCCTCCCCGACGGCCGGCGCGGCCTGCCCGGCGCCCTCCTGAACACTCCTGAACCGGTCCGGCTCACCGATCTGACGACCGACCCGCGCTCCTGCGGTTTCCCGGCCCACCACCCGCCGATGCGCACGTTCCTCGGCCTGCCCGTCCGCCTCCACGGCGAGACCCTCGGCACCCTCTACCTCGCGGACAAGCACGGCGGCGCGCCCTTCGACGACGACGACCTCGACCTGGTCCGCGTCCTGGCCGTCGAGGCCGGTATCGCCGTCGGCAACGCGCGGCTGCACCGGGCCGCCCGGCAGCGGGAGCGGTGGATCGACGGGTCCGTCGCCGTCACCACGGCGCTGCTCTCGGGCGGCGCCGACGACGCGCTCCAGGTCGTCGCCGAACAGGCCCGGCTGCTGTCCGGGGCCACGGCCGGGATCGTGCTGCTGCCCACCGCCGAGGGCGGCCTGGAGATCGTCGCCGTGGCCGGGGAGCGACCGGCCGGCATGCTGGGGACCGTGGTGCCGCCGGAGATCGGCGTCGTCGGTGAACTCCTCGCCGGGCAGGCCGTGTTCGTGGACGACGCGTCGAGCGAACCGCGGGCCGGGAACGGGTTCGCCCGCGGCTACGGGCCGATCATGCTGCTGCCGTTGCAGAGCGGCGGCCGGGTTCTCGGTGGCCTCGCCACGCCGCGGGCGATCGGGCAGCGGCCGTTCAGCGCGGCGGAGCGCACGCTCGGCGTCCAGTTCGCCTCGCAGGCCGCGCTCGCGCTGATGCTGGCCGAGGCACACCGGGACCGGGAACGGCTCGCGGTGTTCGAGGACCGCGACCGGATCGCCCGTGACCTGCACGACCTGGTCATCCAACGGCTGTTCGCGACCGGCCTGATGCTGGAGAGCGCCCAGCGCGGATCGGCGGTGCCCGAGGTGCGCGACGGCGTCGGCCGGGCCGTCGACGAACTCGACATCACCATCCAGGAGATCCGCACCGCGATCTTCGCGCTCCGCGAGGGGCCCGACGAGGCGCCGTCGGGGCTGCGCGGCCGGGTGCTGCGGGAGATCACCACGGCCGCCGTACCGCTCGGCTTCACGCCGGGCCACCGGCTGGTCGGGCCGCTCGACACCGTCGTCGGCGAACTCACCGGCAAGAACCTCGTCGCCGCCCTGCGCGAGGCCCTCTCCAACGTCTTCCGGCACGCCCGGGCCTCCCGCGCCGAGGTCGTCGTCGACGCGACCGTGACGCTGCCCGACGGGCGGCCCGGGGTGCGGCTGACCGTCGCGGACGACGGCGTCGGCATCCCGGCGGGCGGGCGGCGCAGCGGTCTGACGAATCTGCGGCGGCGCGCCGAGTCCCTCGGCGGCGAGAGCCGGTACGGACCCGGCGCGGACGGCGGCGGCACCACGGTGCTGTGGCAGGCGCCGCACTGACCGGACGGGCCGCGCATGCCCCGTCCGCAGCAACGCGTCCCCCGGGCGCACCCCTTGAACAGGACCGGCGCCGACGGGCGGGCCAGGATCGCTGACATGCGCTCAGCCCGCCGTCACCCGCTGCTCGTTCCGGCTCTGGTGTGCGCCCTCGCCGTGCTCGCGGTCCGCCCCTCCGACGCCGAGGGCGACGGCGGCGCGGGCGGCGCCCCGGGCGTCAGCGCGGAGGTGGCCCGGCTCCACGCGGACGCGGCCCTCGCCGCCCGCCGCTACGCCGAGGGCCGCCAGGAGGCCGAGGCAGAGCGGGCCCGGGCGCGCCTGGCCGAGGAACAACTGGACCGGCAACGGCGTGAGGTCGCCGTGCTCCACCAGGACCTGGGGCGGCTCGCGCGGGCCCAGTACCGCGACGGGGGCGGGCTCCCGGCGGCCGTGCGGCTGGTGCTGGCGGAGAGCCCGCAGGAGCTGATGCGAGGTCAGCAGGTGTTCACCCGGGCGAACCTGGCCGTCGGCAGCGCGGTCGGCCGGAGCCGGCGGGCCGAGTCCCGGCTCGCGGCGGACGAGGCGCGGGCCACAGCGGCCCGGCGGGCGGTGGAGCAGCGGACCGCCGAACTGGCGGCGGCCAAGAACGCCGTCGAGCGCAGGCTCGACGAGGCGCGCGGACGGTTGCAGGGGCAGGTGGACGCGTCGGTGGCGGCGGGCGCCTGCCGGGGCGCGGTCCGCCTCGACCAGCCGACGGCGCGGTCCACGCGCGCGTGGGTGACGCCGGTGGAGACGTACGAGCTGTCCGCGGGCTTCGGCAGCGGCGGTTCCCGGTGGGCGCACGGGCACACCGGACAGGACTTCGCGGTGCCGATCGGGACGCCGGTGCGGGCGGTGGGCGCGGGCCGGGTGGTGCGGGTGTCCTGCGGGGGCGCCTTCGGCATCGAGGTCGTCGTCCGGCACGACGGCGGCTTCTGCACGCAGTACGCGCACCTCGCCGCCGTCACCGTGGACCAGGGTCAGCGGGTGGCCGCCGGGCAGTGGGTCGGCCAGTCGGGCACCACCGGCAACTCCACCGGCCCGCACCTGCACTTCGAGGTACGGGCCACCCCTGACCTGGGCTCGGGCGTGGACCCGGTGCCGTGGCTCGGGGCGCGGGGCGTGCCGTTGGAGTGACGGCGCGTCAGCCCCGTTCGGCCAGGATGCGTTCGATGACCACGGCCACGCCGTCGTCGTTGTTGGCGACGGTCCGTCCGGAGGCGGCGGCGATCACGTCGGGGTGGGCGTTGCCCATCGCGTACGAGCGGCCCGCCCAGGTGAGCATCTCGACGTCGTTCGGCATGTCCCCGAAGGCGACGACCTCGGTGGGCGCGATGCCGCGTTCGGCACAGGACAGGGCGAGCGTGCTGGCCTTGGAGACACCCGGGCCGCTCAGCTCCAGCAGGGCGCTCGGGCTGGAGCGGGTGACGTTGGCACGGTCCCCGACGGCGAGGCGGGCCAGGGCCAGGAACGCGTCCGGGTCGAGCGTCGGGTGGAAGGCGAGGATCTTCAGCACCGGCTCATCCGCCCCCGGCGCGTCCGGGCCGAGCAGTTCCTCGGCCGACGCGAGGGAGTCCGGGGTCTCCAGGTGCATCTTGGGATACGCGGGCTCCTGGTAGAAGCCGTACGTCTGCTCCACCGCGTACACCGTGCCGGGCGCCGCGTCCCGCAGCCGTCCGACGGCGTCCACCGCGTTGTCCCGGGCCAGCTCGCGCACCTTCACGAAGCGGTGGGCGCCGGGGCCGCCGTGCAGATCGACGACCGCGGCGCCGTTGCCGCAGATCGCCAGGCCGTGGCCGTGGACGTGCTCACTGACGACGTCCATCCAGCGGGCCGGGCGGCCGGTGACGAAGAAGACCTCGATGCCCGCCTTCTCGGCGGCGGCGAGGGCGGCGATCGTGCGCGGGGAGACCGACTTGTCGTCCCGCAGCAGGGTGCCGTCCAGATCGGTGGCGATCAGCCGCGGCGGCAGGGCGGCGGCGGGGCTCTCGGGCTGTCGAGTCGCTGAGGTCACCCGGTCATTCTCCCGCATATGCCCGCACGGTTGTGCGGGAGTACGCACAGGTGAGTGATTACCGACCCCGGGGCCGAGTCCGCCGGGGCTGGAGGCCACTCCGCCTCGCTGTCGCCCCGTCGGCGGGCCCCTCGTCCTCATCGCACGGTGGCGCCCCGCGCGGGCCGCGAACGCGGTGACCGAATCCGGCGGGCGGGAGCGGTCCGGGGCGACCCGGTGCACTGGACCTCGCCGACCTCCAGCCCCTTGTACCGTGCACCTCTGGCACCTCCTGCCCATCCCGGCGCGCGCGTCGGCGAGGTTCTCGGCCTGTCCGTGAATGGCCGGAAATGAGTGTTCGGAAGTGCCGTCCTCGTACAGCTCGGGGACCCGGCGGACACCCGCGCCTGCCAACTCCGCGCATCGAGGTGTCCGGGCCCGCCGATCGTCCGACGGCACGGAAGGGGGGGCAGTTCGGCTGGGCGGGCAACTCGGAGTCGGGCGGGGGTGGTCGGGCCGGTCGTCCGAGGGCACGGAAGGGGGCGGTCGGGCGGTGCGGATGCCTGGCGTCGGGCGGGGTGGTCCGGCCGTACGGGCACCCGGTATCGGACGGGGTGTCGTACGGGAACGCGGTGTCGGGCTGGGTGGTCGGGCCGTACGGGCACGCGGCGTCGGGCGGGGTGTCGTGCGGGAACGCGGTGTCGGGCTGGGTGGTCCGGCTGTGCGGGCATGCGGCGGCGAAGGGGTGGGCCCGTCGCGTGGGCATCCGGCGTCGCGCGGGGCGTCCCGGCCGGGTGGCCGCGCTGATTCGGGGCGCTCGCAGGGCCGGAGGCGTGAATGTCCTTGCGCCTGTTGCGCGGGCGGCGGGGACGGCCGGGCCCGGGCCGCACCATTCCCCCTATGCAAGATCCCTTTGACGCGGCGCTCGTCATGAGCCTTCCGGCATGGCGCCCGCTGCCGGACCCCCCGCACGCGTCCTGCGACGCCGGAGCCGCTCGGCCCGACGGCTCAGGTGAGGTCGGCGACCCGGGCGAGGAGGTCGGCGGCCGGGCGGTGGCGCAGGTGAGGGCGGAGGAGTTGGCGCATGGCCTCCAGGCGTTGGGTGGCGTACGCGGAGTGGAGGGTGGGGTAGGCGGCCAGGAAGCCCTGCCACTGGGCGAGGGCCTGATCGAGGTGGCCGAGTCGAAGGAGCGTTTCTGCGAGGCGGGCGCGGCTGAGCGTGGCGGCGCGTCGCTCCGGCGGGGTGCGCAGCCGCAGTGAGGTGGTCAGGGCGGTGAGGGCGCCGTTGCGGTCGCCGAGCGTGGCCAGCATGTGCGCATGCTGGTACACGAGGGCGCCGGGCGGATACGCGGTGAAGGGGCCCGGGGCGGCGTCGGCGCGGTGGTGGAGACGTTCGGCCAGCGCGTAGGTGCGCAGGGCGGCGCGCCGGTCGTGATGGGCTTGCAGCACCGCCAGTTGGGCCTTGGCGTAGGCGTGGGTGACCGGTCCGGCGCTGCGGGCGTGGAGAACGGCCTGCTCCGCGAGGTTGAGTACGGCCGGTGAGTGGTTGCCCAGATCGTGGGCGTGGGTGGACATGGTGCGCAGCGCGATGGCGAGGGTGCCGTGGTCGTCGGCCTCGGCGGCGAGACGGACGGCGATCTGGTGGTAGTGCTGGGCGGCCGCCTGATGGTCGCTGTCGGCACACGTGTTGCCGAGCAGCAGGCTCAACTGTGCCGTCGCCGACAGGAGGTCGCGCCGGACGCGGTCGGAGCCGCCCGCCCGCAGCAGCGGGAGCACGCCGTGCGCGAGGTAGGCGGCCAGCGCCGCGCGCACTCGTTGGCCGCCGTACTGGTCCGCCGTCGCGGCGAAGATCGCGGCCATGGCGCGCATCTCGTCGGCGTCCGCCGGGCCCGGCCGCCGGTGGGGGGACGGGACGGCCGGGGGCGTGGGAGGGGGCGCAGGGGGCGTGTGGGGGAGCATGAGGGGGGCGAGGTTGATGGCGCCGACTCCGCGCAGGATGCGCCAGTCCGGGTCGATCTCGATCCGGGTGAGTTGGCTGAGTTTGTGCACCGGGTCGGCTTCCCAGGAGGGGTCAACCACCGTGGCGGGCGCCCGGGTGAGCCCGGCCTCCTGCGCGGTGACGGGTCGGCCGAGCTGATCGGAGAGGCACTCCAGCAGCAGCGCGGCGACGGCGGGCCGGGGCTGGGTGCCTTCCAGCCAACGGCGCACCGTGGTGGGGTGACACGTCAACGGCAGCCCGCGCTCGGCCGCCCGCCTGCGCACCGTCCGCGCGCATTGGCTGGGGCCCCAGCCGGCCGCCTCCAGAAGCAGCGCCAACCGCCCGTTGGGTATGCGGGACATCCGATCCTCCTGCCACGGGGCACCGTGGTGCGGGCGGGCACCCGAGCATCCGTTGTGTCCCGTATGCACCGCAGGGGCCTGTGAACGGCTCCGGCCATAGCGGTGCCGCACGGTGCATACCCATCCAGACGCCGCATGGGCGGACAGTGTCCGGCGGGGAGGACAATTCCAGCCACGGGCGCGGGGTTGCCACGGCCGGGGAGGAGCCTCCACCATCTGCTTGCCGGTGTCGTCGGAGCCGATTCCGGAACGGGTCGCGAAGCCGATCCCCGAGCCGGTCGTGGAGCTGACCCTGAGTCGAACCCGGAACGGTCCCGGAGCTGACCCTGAGTCGACCCGGAGCCGGTCCCGGAACCGGGCGTGGGCGTCGGGCCGTTGACGGCCGTGGGCCACCCCGGCCGGTCGCCGCTGGCGTTCACTTGTTCACGAAGTGGCGCGCAGTGAGCCGTTCTCACCGCCTCGTCCCCTGTACGGCACCGCCTCCACGGTGCTGTCCTGGTGTCTGGAACCAGCACTGGGAGATGCCGGTCCGAGCCTGTTCGACAGGGCCGGCGCGTCTCCCGACTCCGGCGCTCCTGTCCACCGTCTCCATGCGGAGGGATCACCGGTGAAGAAACTTCCTCAGCGGCGCGACGACTCCGGCGCCGCCCCGACGCCCCGACCCGTACCCCACTCCGGAACGACGCCTCCGGCCGTGCCCCTGCCGGGCGGAGTGGCCGACGGGGAGGGCGTGTTCGAGCCGCCCCCGCCGCAATCGCCCTCGTCGGAATCGGGCCCACCCACATCGGGCCCACCCACATCGGGCCCACCCACATCGGGCCCACCCACATCGGGCCCACCCACATCGGGCCCACCCGCAGCGGGCCCACTCCGATCGGCCTCGCCGGAATCGGCCGCCTGTTCGGGGCGCCCGGTCAACGACGTGCCCGGCGCCCGGGAAGAGACGGCGGCCACCCCTCTGATGCTGGCCCTGAAGGTCTGGTGCGACGGCGTGACGGCGGCGGCCGATCCGGAGCCCGGGGCCGATCTGCCCCGGCAGCATCGGGCGGGGGCGTCGTGAAGGTCCTGGTGCTGGGCCCGCTCGGGGTCGAACGGTCGGACACGACAGTCGCCTACCTCCGTGGCTTTCAGGCCACGCTCGTCACCGAACTGCTCGCCGCTGACTCCATGGTCGTCTCCACGGACCGCCTCGCCGACGCCCTGTACGGCGAGGACACCCCGCGCCAGCCGTTGCGCGCCGTGCACGCCCATGTGTCGCGCCTGCGCCGGGCGTTGCGCCAGTGGGAACCCGAAGGGCCGGGCGTGGAACGCCTGTTGACCAGGGCCGCGGGGTACGCCCTCAAGGTCTCGTCCCTGGAGTCGGACGCCGGGCAGTTCCTGGCCGAGCTGACCCGGGCGCGGACCCTGACCGGCACGGACGCCGGCGCCGTCGTCGAGATCCTCGAACCCGCGCTGCGCCTGTGGCGGGGCCCGGTGCTGGAGGGCACGGCGACCGGGCCGGGGGCCGACCGGCTGGCCACCCGGCTCGACGCGGCCCGGCGTGAGGCGGTCGAGCGGCTGGCCTCGGCCCGGATCGCCCTCGGTCAGTGCGCGCAGGCGGCCACCGAACTGGAGGACGTACTCCAGGAGAACCCCTACGACGAGTCCCTCGCCCGCCTCCTCAGCACGGCACTGTCCCGATCCGGCCGCCAACTCGAAGCCCAGCGGCTGGAGGAGCGCATCCACCGGGCGTTGAACGACGACTTCGGCGACGGTTCTTTTGCGGTGCCGGGGCAACGCGCGCCGTACGTTCCCGAACAGGCGGCGGGATGGCCTGGTGACGGGGGGTTGACGTCGACGCAGTCCGCGGGTGCGGGTGCGGGTGCGGGTGTTGGTGGGGGTGCCGGTGCCGGTGATCGGGGGGTGCCGTCTGCTCGGCCTGCTCGTCCCGGCGGCTGGGCGGCGAGGGCGGTGCGACCGGCGCGTGCCGGTGACGGGGTGTCCTCGACAGCGGGACCGGCGCAATCAGCGCGTCCCGGTGACCGGGCCTACCCGTCTGCGCAGCCCGTCCGCTCCGGTGACCAGGTGCCCCCGCCTGCGCGTCCCGGCGGCCGGGGGGCGTCATCGGCGCAACCTGCTCGTCCCGGCGACGGGGTGTCGCCGTCAGCGCAATCCGCGCGCGCCGGTGACCGGGCATACCCGTCGGCGCAATCCGCGCGCCCCGGCGGCTCGGTGTCCCCGTCTGCGCAACCCGTGCGCCCCGGCGACCGGGGCTCACCGTCCGTACGACCCGTGCGTGCCGGTGACCGGCTGCCCCCGTCCGGGCAACCCGCACGCCCCGGCGACCGGGTGCCTCCGCCTGCGCGACCTGCGCGTCCCGGCGGCCGGGGGGCCTCGTCGGCGCAATCCGCCCACCCCGGCGACCAGATATCGCCCTCGGCGCAACCCGCGCAACCCGCGCAACCCGCGCAACCCGCGCAACCCGCGCAACCCGCGCAACCCGGCGACGAGGTACCCCCGTCCGCGCAATCAGCCCGCCCCGGCGACCAGGTGCCCCCGCCCGCACGCCCCACGCGTCCTGGCGATCGGACGCCCCCGCCCGCGCGCCCCCTCCGCCCCGCCCACCGCGATCAGCCTGATCAGCCCGCAACCCGGCTGCTGGAGTTGTTGGTCGACCGTGCCTCGCCCGCGTGGCTGGGTGGGCCCCCGGTGCCGCGCGTTCCCGGAACGTCACCTTCCGTTCCGGGCGCTTCGGTGGCCGGTATCTACCAGGTCGGCGGCTCCCCGGTCGCCGTGGTGCGCGACGCCGACGTCCGGCGTCCGGCGGAGGTGCGCCGCGCCCTGCGGACGTTGGAGTACGCACGCCGCGCCTGTCTGCCGGTGGCGTTGCTCATCGGCGAACCCGGCCGCAGCCCCGCCGCCGGTTCCGAGGCGTCCGCACACCAAGTGGCGCTGCTGCGGTCCCTCGTGCGGCTGCGCGGCGCCGTTCCCCGGGTGCTGGTCTCCTTCGACGACGCGGCCGTGCGGGCCCCCGGCACCGCGGCGCTGGGGGACGCGTGCGTTCTCGTACGGCCGGACCCAGCGGCCGGGACCGGCGAGCAGCCGACCGCCGAGATCAAGGCGGGGAGTCTGGCCGAGGCGGCCGCGAGCGCGCGTGACCTGCTCGACTACCTGACCCAGCACTGGGCTCCCGCCGTTCCACCGCGTGCCGCGATCGAACATCTCGCGGCCGACGGGACGCCCCTCGACATGCCGCGGGTCGTCACCGGGATCGCCGACTCGGGAACCTGGCTCGAACTCATGGGTGAGATCGGGCCGAGCCTCCTCACGGGGCTGGCCCGGATAGAAGGCAAGCGGGTCGGCGTCATCGCGAACAACCCGGTGGTGGGCGACGGCGCGCTCACCGCGCAGGCGGTGGCCAAGGGGACGCGGATGGTCGACCTCTGCGCGCTGTGGAAGATCCCGTTGCTGGTGCTGGTCGACACCCCGCAACTGCCCGGCACCGGGCCCTTGTTGCAGGCGGCGGGCTCGGAGTTGCTGCGTGCCTTCCTCGGCGCCGAGGTGCCGTTGGTCACCGTGATCACAGGCCGGGCGAAGGGCTGGTCCCGGCTGGTCATGGGGGCGCGGGAGTCCGGAGCGGACGCCGTCTACGCGTGGCCGAGGGCACGCACCGACCTCACGGACGGGGCGCTGAACGGCGTCGCCGCTCCCCGGCACATCGACCTCGCGGAGGGGCCGTTGGACGGTGTCATCGCCCCGCAGGACACCCGGGCGGTGGTCAGCACACTCCTCGGCGCGGGGCTCGGGCTGGGGGCCTGAGCATCGTTGGGTCGGGGGTTGTCACGGGGCGGCGTTGGGGCGGCATCGGGTGGCATGCCAGTTCCGGGTGGGACTCGGGGTGGGGCGGGCCTGGGGCCCTTGAGGTTCATTGGGGCGAACTCCTACGCCTCCTATGCGGGCCCTTGAGGTTCATATTGGGCCGAACTCCCGTGCACGTCCCTGCGTTTCAGCGGGCCGAACCCCTTGTGCGGGTACCCGCGTTTCAGTGGGACGGAGTTGACTGGGGGCCGAGGCGTACGGGGAGGGATGCCGGGCCGCGTAGGGCCGAGGGTTGCCAGGGGATGTCGTCGGGGCGGCAGGCCAGCTCCAGGTGGGGGAAGTGGCGGAGGAGCGTGGTGAGGACCACCTGTAGTTCGAGTCGGGCCAGGGGCGCGCCGAGGCAGTAGTGGGCGCCCTGCCCGAAGGCCAGATGAGGGTTGTCCGCGCGGGTCACGTCCAGGTGTTCGGGCTCGGGGAAGCGGCGGGGGTCGTGGTTGGCGGTGGCGACGCCGACGAAGACGAGGTCGCCCCGGGGAATGGTCACGTCGCCGACGGGAATGTCCTCGGCGGCGTAGCGGATGAGCCCGAGCGTCACGGGGCTCTCGAACCTGAGCAGTTCGTCGACCGCCGACGGGACCAGCTCGGGCGAGTCGACGAGCCGGGCCAGTTGCTCGGGGTGGCGCAGGAGCAGCAGCAGCCCGGAGCCGATCATCTGCGTGGTGGTCTCGGCGCCCCCGGCGAACAACACCCCGGCCATCGAGGTCAGTTCGGTGTCAGTGAGCCGGCCCTCGTCGTCGTGGGCGGAGATCAGGGCGCTGAGCAGCCCCTCGTCGGGCCGGCGCCGTTTCTCCTCGATCATGTCGGAGAGGTACGCCCACATCGCGTCGCGCGTCTTCTCCACCCGGGCCGCCACCTCCGGGTCGACCGGCAGTTCGGTCAGCGAGGAGACGTAGGGGCGCAGATGGGCGGCGTCCCGTTCGCTCAGTCCCAGGAGTCGGCAGATCACCAGGGTCGGCAGCGGTTCCGCCAGAACGGGCATCAGGTCGGTCGTCCTGTCCGACGGGAGCGGGGCCAGCAGCTCGCGGACCGTCCGCTCGACGTAGGGGGCGAGGGCGGCCACCCGGCGCGGGGTGAACTCCCTGGCCACCAGCCGCCGCAGCCGGGTGTGCTCCGGCGGGTCCGTGTTGAGCATGGTCCCGGGCACGAAGTCGACGAACCGGAACTTGAACTGGGCCAGCCGGCACCGCAGTTCGGGCCCCGCGTGACGGTCGTCCACGCTCAGCCGGGGGTCTTTGGCCAGGCGCTGGGCATCCTCGTGGCGTGTGACGAGCCAGCCCTCGCCCGCGAACGCCGTCCGAATCCGGACCACGCGTCCGGCCTCCCGCAGCCGTCCGAAATGCGGGTACGGGTCGAGGTGCTGGTTCAGGGTCTTGGCCCTCGACGGCTTGGACGGAGTGGACGGGTCGGACGGAGTGGACGGGTCGGACGGAGTGGACGGGTTGGACGAGGTAGACGGCTTTGTCGGGTTGGGCGGTTTGTCGGGCATCTCTCCTCCAGCGTGCGGGACGGGGTCCGGGGGTGCGCCCCGGCCGGACGGGTATCGAGGGGTCCGCCCCCGGTCGACGTGTGCCGGGGGCGCGCCCTCGGCTGACGGTTACCGGGGATGCGCCCCGGCCGGACGGGTATCGAGGGGTCCGCCCCCGGTCGACGGGAACCGGGTTCCGCTCCGGCCGTCGGCGGCCAGCTTGTTCTGTTGTGGTGACGGATCGGTGACAGCCCGCATATGACTCCTCCGGCGTCCGTTCACTCCTCCGGGGACGGACAACGCTGTCACCGGCCTGTCACAGCGCGTCCCTAGCGTGGCGAAGCCCGAGCGTCACGAGGAGGACCGTTGTGGATGCCGAGACGCAAGCCCCCGAACCCATCGCCGTCATCGGACTGTCCTGCCGCACGGCCGGCGCCGACGACGCCGAGGCCCTGTGGCAGGTGCTGCGCGGCGGACGGCGCCTCATCGGCCCGGTGCCCGAAGAGCGGGTGCCGTCCGCCGACGCGGGCCCGTTGCAGGCGGCGCTCCTGGACGACGTCGCCGGTTTTGACGCGGCCTTCTTCGGCATCTCCCGGCGCATGGCGTCCTGGATGGACCCGCATCAGCGCATCCTCCTGGAGCTGACCTGGCACGCCCTGGAGAACGCGGCCATCGCACCGGAACGGCTGCGGGGCTCACCGGTGGCCGTGTTCGCGGCGGCCCCCATGGCCGACTACCGCGAGCGCATGATCCAGGCGGACGTCGTGGACAGCGCCGCCTTCCCGGGCACGTTGAACACGTTCGCGGCCAACCGGATCTCCTACCAGTTCGACTGGACAGGCCCGAGCTACGCCATCGACTCCGCCTGCTCCTCCGGCCTCTCCGCACTGGCCCCGGCCGTGCACGGGCTGCGCACCGGGGAGTTCCCGCTGGCCGCCGTGATGGCCGCCAACATCACCTGCAACGGCTTCTACACCAACAGCGCCTATCAGGCGGGCGCGCTCTCCCCCACCGGCGAATCCGTCCCCTTCAGCACCCGGCGCGACGGATACAACCGGGGCGAGGGCGGCGCCTGCCTGCTGCTCAAGCGGCTGGCCGACGCGGAACGGGACGGCGACCCGGTGCACGCGGTGATCCGCGGGGTCGGCGTCGCCCACAACGGCAGGGCCGGCGGCCTGACCGGAAGCGACGCGTCGGCACAGACCCGGCTGTTCCTGCGGACGGCCCGCGCGACCGGGGTCCCGCTCTCCTCCGTCGGCTACCTGGAGGCCCACGGCACCGGCACCGGGGGCGACCTCGCCGAGGTGACGGCGGTGGCCGACGCGCTCCGCACGGAACTGGGGACCTCCCCCGCGCGGGTCGCCGGGCCCGAGGGGAAGAAGTGGATCGGCTCGGTCAAGTCGAACATCGGGCACCTGGAGGCCGCCGCCGGGCTGCTCGGCGTCGTCAAGGCGGTGCTCATCCTGCGGCACGGGCTCATCCCGCCGATCGCGGGTCTGACCCGGCCCGACCCCGACCTGTTGTTCGACGATCTGCCGGTCGCGCTCGCCGACCGCCCGGTCGCCTGGCCGCGCGGCGCGGAGGTCCGCCGGATCGGGGTGAACTCCTTCGGGGTGGGCGGCGCGTTGGCGCACGCCGTCATCGAGGAGGCCCCCGAGCCCCCACCCCCCGCGCCGACGGGAACGGGGCCCGTCCCGACCGCCGTTCCGCTGTCCGCCATGAACCGCGCGGGGCTGGCCGCCCTGGCCACGTCCCTGCTGCGGACCCTGCGCCGCCCGCAGCCGCCCGCCCTCAACTCCCTCGCGTGGACGGCCCAGACCGGCCGGGCGTCGCTGCGGGAACGACGGGTCCTGGTCGCCGCCGACCTGACCGAACTGGCCGACGCCCTCGCGGCGGTGGCGGCGGAGCGGGCGCACGCCCACGTGGCGGAGGCGGGCGGCGACGGCGCGCTCGGCCACCTGCCCACCCCCCTGGCCCACACCGCGGGCGACTGGCTCGACGGACTCTCCGCCGACTGGGCCAAGCACTGGCCCGCCCCCCAGCCACGCTGCCCCGACCTGCCCGGCTACCCCTTCCAGCGCCGCTCCCACTGGTTCGACGCCAACGGCCCGGAACCCCGCACCTCGCCCGACGCCATCCACTGACCCCGCGACGCCGACGGCCCCGCATCCCCTACCCCGACCGGCGTCCCGCGCGCTTCCACCCCCTCACCAATCACCACGACAGGAGAACTGCCATGTCCCAGCTCGTCACCACGGACGAAGTCCGCGAAGTCCTGCGCACGCATCTCGCGGAGGTCCTGTACTGCGAGCCGGAGGAGGTCGGCGACGACACCGCCTTCCAGGACCTGGGCCTCGACTCCGTGCTCGGCGCCGAGGTCACCGCGTTGATCAACTCCCGCTACGGCCTTGAGGAGAAGGTCGAGGCGCTCTACCAGAACCCGACCCTGGCCCAGCTCGCCGCCTACGTGGCCCAACACGCCGACCTGGCGCGGAACGGGCGCTGACCTGGCCGCCCCCGGCGTCAGAAAGGTGGGTTCCATGACACACGACCAGATCTGGGACGTGCTGCGCCGGCACGTCCTGGACGTACTGACCGACCTCCGGGACAACGACGTCCAGCCCGGCCGGAATCTGCGGGAGCTGGGCGCCAACTCCCTGGACCGCGTGGACATCCTGGACGCCACCCTGGACGAACTGCGCCTGAAGATCCCCGCCGAGGCGCTCGGCGCCACCCCCGACCTCGGCGGCCTCGTCGACCTGCTGCACGCCCACGGTGAACGCCCATGACGTCCACCCGAACGGCACACCGGCGAGGGGAGAGCACCGTCGCCGTGACCTCCGCCGGGGTGCTGCACCCGGCCGCCACCACCGTCGCCGCACTCGACGACGTGCTCCGCGCCGGCGAACCCGTGCTGCGCGCCACGCCCGTCCCGGGCGGGGATCTCCTGGTGCCCGCCGCCCACCTGGACGGCTTCGACCTCCGGGCCTGGGCCCAGGACCACTGCGAGGACCCGCTCGCCCGATGCCGATTACGGCGGGTCGCCTCCCGGGCCACCCTCCCGGTCCGCACCGCCTGCTGTGTCGCGCTCGCCGCCTGCACGGCCGCCCGGCTGACCGACGCCGACGCCCGGGACACGAGCGTGGTGATCGCGGGCAACAACCTGGCCCTGAACCACCAGTACCGCACCGTGGCCGCCCACGTCGCCGATCCGTCCGGGGTCCGCGCCGGGCATCTGCTCGACTGCTTCGACACCGACGCGCTCGGCGCCGTCGGAGAGGTGACGGGGTGCCACGGCGAGGGATGGCCGGTCGGAGGTTCGTCGGCGGCCGGCGCGCTCGCCCTGATCCACGCCGCCCGCCTGGTGGCGTCGGGACAGGTGCCCCGCGCCCTGGTCGTCGCCCCGGTCAATGACCTGTCCCCGGTGGAGACCAACGCCTTCGTGAAGGCCGGAGCCATGGCCTGGATCACCGCCGACGAGGACGCCACCGGGGCCTGCCGCCCCTTCGACGAGAGCCACGGCGGCTTCGCGGCGGCCCACATCGCGGCGGCCGTCGTCATCGAGCCCGAGCACCGGGCGCGACGGCGCGGCGTCAGGCCGTTGGGCCGGATTCTCGGCTCGGGCACCGGCACGGACGGCCGTCGCGGCACCCGCCCCGACGCCCCGGGCCAGATCCGGGCGATGCGCACGGCGCTCTCCGACGGCGGCCTGGCCCCCTCGGACATCGACTACGTCAACGCCCACGGCACCGGCTCCGCCGTCGGCGACGACACCGAGGCCGCCGCCCTCAGCGCGGTCTTCGAGGACGCCGGCGCAACGCCCGCTCCGGGGCCGTGGATCAACTCGACCAAGGCCCTCATCGGCCACGGGCTGGGAGCCGCCGGGCTCGTGGAGACCGTCGCGACCCTGCTGCAACTGACCGGTGGCTACTGCCACGCCAACCCCCGGCTGGCCAAACCGGTCCGGGCCGACCTGCGGTTCGTCACCGACACCGTCACGGGCGCGCCATTGCGTGCCGCGTTGAGCAACAGCTTCGCCTTCAGCGGGATCAACGCATCCCTCGCGCTGGGGCGAACGGCGGAGGAGGACAGCCCATGACAGCCAAGGAGGACAGCTCATGAACCCGGTCGGCAGCAAACCGGTCGGCATCGAGGACATCGGGGCGTATCTCGGCCTGGCCTGCGTCGAGGTCGACGACCTCTTCCGGGCCCGGGGCATGGACACGTCCCGCATGGCGAACCTGATGATGCGACGCAAGACGGTCGCCCTGCCCTGCGAGGACGTCATCAGCTACGCGGCCAACGCCGCCCGCCCCCTCCTCGACCGGCTCGACGAGCGGGCACGGGAGAGCATCGAACTGCTGGTGGTGGGCACCGAGTCGGGGATCGACCTGTCCAAAGCGACCGCGACCTGGCTCCACGAACTGCTCGGACTGCCCCGCACCTGCCGCCTCTTCGAGGTCAAACAGGCCTGCTACGCGGGGGTGGCCGCGCTCCAGCTCGCCACCGCCCAGATCGCGACCGCCACCCGCGAGGACGCCCGCGCCCTGGTGATCGGCTGCGACGTGCCACGCCTGATGCGCGGCGAAACCTCGGAACCCAGCCAGGGAGCGGGCGCGGTCGCCGTCCTCGTCGGCCCCGAACCGACCCTGGCGACGGCCGAACTGGGCGCCGCCGGATACGGCAGTTTCGACGTGACCGACTTCCGCCGCCCCACTCCGTCCGACCACCTCTGGGACGCCGACCTGTCCCTCATGTCGTACGTGGAGTGCCTCCGGACCGCCTACGGCGACTATGTGCGGCGCCGCCCGGACACCGACTTCTTCTCCTCCTTCGACCACCTCGTCTTCCACACCCCCTTCCCCGGGGCGGTCCGCGGGGCCCACCGGTCCCTGCTGCGCAGCCTGGGGCGCGTCCCTCCGCAGCGGGTCACCGAGGACTTCGGCCGCCGCGTCGAGGACTCCGTCCGCTATCCGGCCGAGGTCGGCAACATCTACGCCGGGACCACCCTCCTCGCCCTGCTCAGCCTCTTCGACCATGTGCGGGCCGACCCTGCGGGCACCGGGCGGATCGGGATCTTCTCCTACGGGTCCGGGTGCTCCTCGGAGTTCTGTAGCTATCTCCTCGCCTCCCCCGGCCGGACCGGCGCCTCGGGCGTCGCGGACGCGCTCGCCGCCCGCACCCGCCTGGACGTCGCCGCCTACGACGAGATCACCGACGTGTGCGACGCGTTGAGTCCCGGCGTGGCGGACTACGAGGGCGACCTGTCGCTCGCGCGGAAACTGGTGCCGACCGTGAGCCCCGGCCACCCGCTGACGATGCTCGAACGCGTCGACGGCCACGAACGCCACTACGTCCAGCTCGCCGGGGGGCAGCCGTGACCGCCGTCGCCGTGACCCACCGGCCGGGCCAGCTGCGGGCCACGCTCACCGGTCCCGTCCTGAGCGAGGACGTCGTCCTGGCACTGGCCTCCGCGCTGGAACGGGCCGAACACACACCCCGGGTGCGGGCCTTCGTGATCGCCGCCGACGGCCCGGCGTTCTGCACCGGGATGCCGCTGACCGGTGACCGGTCCACGAGCGACATCCTGGGCGGCCTCGGCGCGGCCCACGACCTCATGACCGGTCTGGCCCACAGCCCGCTGGCCACCGTGGCCCTGGTCGACGGGCAGGTCACCGGCGGTGGCATCGCCGTCGTCGCCGCGTGCGACCAGGTCGTCGCGGGGCCCGGGGCGACGTTCCGGATCACCGAGTCGCTGGTGGGCCTCCTGCCCGCCCTCCTGCTGCCGGTCGTCGCCCGCCGCACCGGTCACCAGCGCGCCTTCTCACTGGCGCTGACCGCGCATCAGCTGGACGCCACCGCCGCCGTCGACGCCGGTCTCGCCGACCGCGCGACCCCGGACCCGGAGGCCGAGCTGACGCGGATCATGCGCGAGCTGGGACGCACCACCCCGGCGACCGTCGCGGCCCTCAAGCGGTACCGCGCCGCCCTGCAACCCGAGAACGGCAGCCTGGACCGGGCGACGGCGGCCCTGCGCGAACGCCTCGACGACCCCGACAGCCGCGCCCGGCTGACCCTCCTCGCCCGACAGGGGCTGCTGCCATGACCGTCACCCACCCCACGTCCACCCTGACGGTCCGGCGGGAAGCGCCCCTGGCCCACGTGACCCTCACCGACCCCGCGCACGGCAACCGGATCACCTCCGCCGCGCGCACCGCTCTGCCGACGCTGCTGCGTGAGGCGTCGGCGGACGACGACGTCCGCGTGATCGTGCTGGGCGGGCTGCCCGACGTCTTCTGTTCCGGCGGCACCCGTGAGGACCTGATCGCCGAGGGGGAGGCGCGGACCCCGGCCGGCTGGGACTTCGTGCGGGCCGCCGCCGAGTGCCCGCTGCCCGTCGTCGCCGCGGTACAGGGACACGCCATCGGCGGCGGGCTGCTCCTGGCGCTGTACGCGGACGCGGTGGTCCTCAGCGACCACTCCAGCTACGCCGCGAACTTCGTCACCTACGGCTTCACCCCCTGCCTGGGCTCCACCCACCTGCTCCCCGCGACCCTCGGACAGGTGCTGGGCACCGAGATGCTCTACACCGGCCGCCCCTACCGGGGCCGTGAACTCGCCGCCCGTGGCGCCGCCGTGAACGTCGTCCCCCACGACCAGGTCCTCGCCCGCGCCCACTCCCTCGCCCGACGCATCGCCCAGGCCCCCCGCACCACGCTCCAGCTGCTCAAGCAGGAACTCGCCGGACCGGCACGGGACCTGGCCCAGGCCGCCCTGGAACGCGAACTCGCCCACCACACCGCCACCCTGGACGCACCCGAGACCCGCCGCCGGATCAGCTCCCTCTACCCCGACACCTGACCCCGCCCGGTCCCCCGAGCCCGATGCGGGAAGCCCACCGTCCGCACCCCGGCCGCTCTTCGCCGCCCGACACCCACCCACCGTCCACTCTCCGCAGCCCGACGGAGGAGGCCCACCATGACCCTCGCTCTGCTCTTCCCCGGCCAAGGAACCCAGCACATCGGCATGGGCAAGGATCTCTTCCCGACCTTCCCCGACCTGACCGAGCTGGCCGAAGAGATCCTCGGCCACTCCCTGCGCCGCCTCTGCCTGGACGATCCCGACGGCGTCCTGGGACACACCCGGTTCACCCAGCCCGCCGTCTACACCGTCAGCGCCCTCGCCCACCGCCGACGCCTCCTCGACGGCGCGGCCCCCGCCGACGTCCTGCTCGGCCACAGCCTGGGCGAGTACAACGCCCTCGAAGCCGCCGGGGTCGTCGACTTCGCCACCGGGCTGCGCCTGGTCGCCGAACGCGCCCGGCTCATGGACACCACCGTCGGCGGCATGATCGCCGTCAGCGGGCTCGACGCCGACCGGCTGACCGAGACGCTGCGCCTGCTCGCGGCGCCCGGTCTGCACATCGCCGTGCTCAACACGCCCCGCCAGGTGGTGCTCGCCGGACCGGAAGAGGTGCTCCGCCAGGCCACCCCCACCCTGCGCGACGCCGGGGCGCGTGCCGTGACGCCGCTCCAGGTGAGCGGGCCCTTCCACACCCCGTGGATGAGCCGGGCCGCCGAGGAGTTCGCCACCGTCCTCATGGCCGTACCGCACTGGCACGAACCCACCGCGCCGGTCATCGCCAACCACACCGCCCGGCCGCACGAGATCCCGCGCATCGTCACGGACCTCACCCGCCAGATCGACCACCCCGTCCTGTGGACCTCGTCCGTCGACCGCGTCCTCGACGCCGACCCGGACACCACGTTCACCGAGGTCGGCGGCACCACCACGCTGCTCCCCCTCGTCCGGCAGATCCGCCGCCGACGCCTCGCGGCCCGGCCCTGACCCACCCCGGAGGCAGACCCATGCACGCCGTCTACGCCCACCACCCCTCGTCCGACGACCCACTGGGCGCCCTGCGTCTCGGGGACCGCCCCGACGCCACCGCCCCCGACGACACCTGGACCGTCGTCACCGTCAAGGCCGCCGGCCTCAACCACCACGACCTGTGGACCCTGCGCGGCGCCGGACTCCCCGCCGACCGCTACCCGATGATCCTCGGGGGCGAGGCCAGCGGCACCGACGAGGACGGCAACGACGTCATCGTCGGCACCGTCATCGCCGCACCCCGATGGAGCCACGAACCCGTCCGCGACCCCGCCCACACCCTCCTCAGCGAGGGAGCCCCCGGCACCTTCGCCGAACGCGTCGCCGTGCCCCGCCACGTCCTCGCTCCAAAACCGGCCGAGTTCACCCACGCCGAGGCCGCCTGCGTCACCGGCACCTGGCTCACCGCCTACCGCATGCTGTTCACCAAGTCGGGCCTCACCCCGGGAGACACCGTCCTGATCCAGGGCGCGGGCGGCGGCGTCTCCACCGCCCTGACCCGGCTCGCCCGCGCGGCCGGGCTGCGGGTGTGGGTCACCAGCCGCAGCGCCGAGAAGCGCGCCGCGGCCGAACGCCTCGGCGCCCACGCCGCCTTCCCCACCGGCCGACCCCTGCCCGAACCGGTCGACGCGGTCATGGAGAGCGTCGGGCGCGCCACCTGGTCCCACACCCTGCGCTCCGTCCGCCCCGGCGGCACCGTCGTCGTCACCGGCGCCACCTCGGGCGCCGACCCCATCGCCCACCTGAACCGGATCTTCTGGAACGAGCTGAAGATCGTCGGCTCCACCTCCGGCACCCTCGACGAACTCGGCAGGCTCCTGGCCCTCATGACCCGGCACGGCCTGCGCCCGGACATCGCCGACGACCTGCCCTTCACCGACGCCCACAAGGGCTTCGCCCGCCTCCTCGACGGCGATGTCGTCGGCAAGATCGTTTTCCACTGGTGACCCGGTGACTCCCGAAAGGCGCATCTCATGAACCGCTCTGTCCTGATCACCGGCGGCAACCGCGGCATCGGCCGCGCCATCTCGGAGGCCTTCCTGAAGGCGGGCGACCAGGTCGCCGTCGCCCATCGCAGCGACGACGAGCTGCCGGACGCCCTCAACCTGCGATGCGATGTCACCGACACCGCCCAGGTCGACGCCGCCTTCACCGCCGCCGAGGCGGCCCACGGCCCCGTGGAGGTGCTCGTCTCGAACGCCGGGATCAGCCGCTCCGCCCCGCTGGCCGCCATGACCGAGGACCAGTTCAGCCAGGTCCTGGACACCAACCTCACCGGGGCCTACCGGGTCGCCCGGCGGGCCACGCGCGGGATGCTCAGGCTGCGGCGCGGCCGGATGATCTTCATCTCCTCCGTCATGGGCGGGGCGGGCCTCCAGGGCGCGGGCAACTACGCGGCGTCCAAGGCCGGCCTGGTCGGGCTCGCCCGCAGCATCGCCCGGGAGTACGCCGGCTACGGCATCACGGCGAACCTGGTGGCACCCGGCCTGGTCCGCACCGACATGATCGAGGAGATGCCCGAGGGCATGCGCCGCCACCTCGTGGACCGGACGTTCCTCAAGCGCGCGGCGGAACCGGACGAGATCGCCGCCACCGTGCTCTGGCTCGCGGCCGACGGCTCCCGCTACATCACGGGAGCCGAGATCCCGGTCGACGGCGGACTGCGGCTCGGCGCCTGAACCCCGCCGCACGTGTCGCCGTAGGCTCGGTGCCATGAGCCTGCGTCTGAGCACCGTGATCCTCCCGTACCGCCGCTGGCACGAGGGCGGCCGTGCCGCCTGGCAGCGCGCGGAGGACCTCGGCTTCCACACCGCCTACACCTACGACCACCTGTCCTGGCGCAGCTTCCGGGACGGGCCGTGGTTCGGAGCGGTACCGACGCTGACCGCCGCCGCCGCTGTCACCGAGCGGATGCGGCTGGGCACCCTCGTCACGTCGCCCAATTTCCGCCACCCGGTGACCCTCGCCAAGGAGTTGATCTCCCTCGACGACATCTCCGGCGGCCGGGTCACCCTCGGTATCGGCGCGGGCGGCACCGGCTTCGACGCCACCGCGCTCGGCCAGGAACCGTGGACGCCACGCGAACGCGCCGATCGCTTCGGGGAGTTCGTGCCGCTGCTCGACCGGCTGCTCAGCGAGGACTCGGTGTCGTACGAGGGCGACTTCTACTCGGCGTACGAGGCGCGCAACATCCCGGGCTGTGTGCAGCGGCCCCGGCTGCCCTTCGCGGTGGCGGCCACCGGTCCGCGAGGGCTGCGGCTGGCCGCGCGGTACGGGCAGGCCTGGGTGACCACGGGCGACCCCAAGCTGTACGAGAACGGCACGCCGGAGCAGTCGCTCCAGGCCCTGCGCGGGCAGACCGAGCGGCTCGCCGACGCGTGCGCCGAGCAGGCACGGGACGTCAACGGCCTCGACAAGATCCTGCTCACCGGCTTCACCCCGGATCGCGCCCAGCCGCTCCAGTCCCTGTCCGCCTTCGTGGACTTCGCGGGCCGGCACCAGGAACTGGGCTTCACCGAGATCGCCATCCACTGGCCCATCCCGGACTCCGATTTCGCAGCGGACGAGAAGGTTTTCGAGCGGATCGCCGTGGAGGCCCTCACGCAACTGGCGTGACGCCGGGGCGTTCCCGGCAGCGGTGAGCGGCGCTCCGGCAGGGCCGATGGGCCGGGCCGGGCGGGGCGGGGGCGCGGCGCCCGTTGTTTCACGTGAAACAGGGACCGGGGGCAGGGCGCGGGGGGCAGGGGACCCGGGCCGAGCCCGCTCGACCGTGTTTCACGTGAAACAGAGACTGTGGGGCAGGGGCAGGGGCAGGGGCAGGGACAGAGACCGGGGCCGAGCCCGCCCGGCCGTGTTTCACGTGAAACATTCACCGCACCCGGGCGTTCAGCGCGTCTGGGGGTACCGCTGGCGCTGGCACTGTCGCGACAGTCGGGGCCGCCGCCCGAGGTGAGTGCCGAGAGAGACCGGTGTCATGGTAAAGGTTCTGGACGGGATGTTTAGTCCACAGCCAATGCCGCTTATCCACAGGCCAGTTGGCGATTTTGTGGATAACTGGCCGTTCGTTTCACGGTGTTTCGCCAACTTCGGCTGATGTGGCGTGACTTGGGGTGCGTCGGGCCGAGACGCAGATTGATGTGAGGCGTTCAGTCGCCCAACCACCCTCCCCCGCAGCCCCCTTCACAGTGGCGGCGTGCGGCGGGCGATCGCTCGGAGGGCGCCCGGCGTGAAGCGGGCCAGCAGTCGGGAGAGGTGGGCTTCCGGGGTGACCGGGACGACAGCCTCGTTGCGGACGACCGCCCGGAGGATGGCGTCGGCGACCTTCTCCGGTGGGTAGGCGCGCAGTTCGTACAGACGCACCGAACGTCTCCGGCGCCGTTTCTCCTCCTCGGCGTCCACGCCCGTGAAGCGCGTGGTCGAGGCGATGTTCGTGTTGACCAGGCCCGGGCAGATCGCGCTGACGCCGATGCCCTGTTCCGCCAGCTCCGCGCGCAGGCACTCGCTCAGCATCAGCACCGCCGCCTTGGAGGTGCTGTACGCGGGCAGCAGCCGGGAGGGCTGGAACGCCGCCGCCGACGCGGTGTTGACGATGTGGCCGCCCTGTCCGCGCGCGGCCATCTGCCGCCCGAAGAGACGGCACCCATGGAGGACGCCCCACAGATTGACGTCGAGGACGTGCCGCCAGTCCCGCGCCGTGGTGTCGAGGAAGGAACCCGCCAGCCCGATCCCCGCGTTGTTCACCAGGACGTCCACCACGCCGTACGCGGTGCGGACCTTCTCGGCGAGCCGCTCCATGGCCTGCTCGTCGGAGACGTCGACGGTCTCCGCCCAGACCTCGGGGGCGCCGAGCGGCCGGGCCAGGGCGGCGGTGCGGGCGGCGGCCTCCGCGTCCCGGTCGACGACGACCACCCGCGCGCCCGCCTCCGCGAACGCCAACGCCGTGGCCCGCCCGATGCCGCTGCCCGCACCGGTGACCAGCACCAACTGCCCGCCGAACCGCTCACCGTACGCACCGCTGGGCCGCGCCGCGGGGCGCCCGGCGTCGACCGAGGTGACGAACGCGTCGATCCAGGCGGCGACCTGGTCCGGCCGGGTGAGCGGCAGCCAGTGCCTGGCCGGGGCGGTACGGCGGACCAGGTGCGGCACCCACGCGTCGAGGTCGTCGTAGAGGCGTTCGGACAGGAACGCGTCGCCCTGGGGCGTGATGAGCTGCACGGGCACGTGCGCGTGGGCGTCGGGGCGGGGGCTGCGCAGCCGGGGGCGGACGTTGTCCCGGTACAGCCAGGTGCCGTGCGCCGCGTCGGTGGGCAGCGAGGAGGTCGGGTAGGCGCCGCCGGGCACCTTCTCGACGCGTTGCAGGAAGCGCGGCCAGCGGGCGCCGAGGGGACCGCGCCAGGCCCGTTCGGGGAGCGCGGGCGTGTGCAGCAGGTACACGTACCAGGACCGGGCGCCCTGGCCGAGGAGCTGACCGACGCGGCGCGGAGTGGGCCGCCGCAGACGGCGGTTCAGCCAGTGGCCGAAGTGGTCGAGGGACGGCCCGGACATCGAGGTGAACGACGCGACACGGCCCTCGGTGCGCGCCACGGTGACGAACTCCCAGGACTGCACCGAACCCCAGTCGTGCCCCACCAGATGCACCGGCGCGTCCGGACTGACCGCGTCGATCACCGCCAGGAAGTCGTCCGTCAGCTTCTCCAGCGTGAACCCGCCGCGCAACGGCGTCGGCGCCGACGAGCGGCCATGGCCCCGCACGTCGTACAGCACCACGTGGAACCGTTCCGCGAGCCGGGCAGCCACCCGCGACCAGACCTCCTTGCTGTCCGGGTACCCGTGCACCAGGACGACCGTCGGCCGCCCCGGGTCCCCCAGCTCCGCCACGCACAGCTCGACCCCGCCGGTCCGCACCCGGCGCTCGCGCGCCCCCTCCAGCAACGCCACTTGCCCCCCGCTTCCCCCCGACCGTCCCCGTCTCACCGGTCGCGGTACGTGTCCGTAACGTGACACCGGTGAATGTGGCAGGCGGGAGAGGAGCCGTCAATGGGCGGGTCCGGGGCCGCGGATAGCTCTCAGGGTGGGGGTTCCCCTAGGGACCCCTAGTTCTCAGGTGTGACGCCAAGACGGCTCTCCGGTCTGACGACTCACGTGGCCCGCGTCACTATCGTCGAGGACGTGACTGTGATCGCGACCGAAAGCCTGAGCAAGCGGTTCCCCCGGGTGACCGCGCTCGACCGGCTCTCCGTGGACGTCGGACCCGGTGTGACCGGACTCGTCGGAGCCAACGGAGCCGGCAAGTCCACGTTGATCAAGATCCTGCTGGGTCTGTCCCCCGCCACCGAGGGCCGCGCCGAGGTGCTCGGCCTCGATGTCGCCGTCCCCGCGTCGGGCGCCGCCATCCGCGAGCGCGTCGGCTACATGCCGGAGCACGACTGCCTGCCGCCCGACGTCTCCGCCACCGAGTTCGTCGTGCACATGGCCCGCATGTCGGGACTGCCCCCGACCGCCGCCCGCGAGCGCACCGCGGACACCCTGCGCCACGTCGGCCTCTACGAGGAGCGCTACCGGCCCATCGGCGGCTACTCGACCGGCATGAAGCAGCGCGTGAAGCTGGCGCAGGCCCTGGTCCACGACCCCCAGCTGGTCTTCCTGGACGAGCCGACCAACGGCCTCGACCCGGTCGGCCGCGACGAGATGCTCGGCCTCATCCGCCGCATCCACACCGACTTCGGCATCTCCGTCCTGGTCACCTCGCACCTGCTGGGCGAGCTGGAACGCACCTGCGACCACGTCATCGTCATCGACGGCGGCAAGCTGCTGCGCTCCAGCTCCACCACCGACTTCACCCAGATCACCACCACCCTCGCCATCGAGGTCACCGACACCGACGCCCACCCGGACGGCACCCGCGCGGTACGCGACGCCCTCCACGCGCGCGGGGTCGACACCCACGACAACAGCGGGCTGCCCGGCGCCGGACACATCCTGCTCCTCACCGCGACCGGCGAGGAGACCTACGACCTGGTCCGGGACGTCGTCGCCGACCTCGGGCTCGGCCTGGTGCGCATGGAGCAGCGCAGGCACCGCATCGCGGAGGTCTTCCGGGACAGCGACGCACAGCGCGAGACCGACGAACAGCGCAAGGAGGCGGTCGGCCATGGCGGTTGAGCAGCCCACGCAGGCATCAGCACCGGCATCAGCACCGGCGTCAGCACCGACACCGGCGTCAGCGCCGCCCGGTGACCAGAGCCGCATCCACAACATCGGCTACCGCGCCTACGACGGCCCCCGCCTCGGCCGCTCCTACGCCGTCCGCTCGCTGTACTCGCAGTCCCTGCGCGGCGCCTACGGCCTCGGCCGCTCGGCCAAGTCCAAGGTGCTGCCGATGCTGCTGTTCGTGGTGATGTGCGTGCCCGCGGCCATCATGGTCGCCGTCGCCGTCTTCACGAAGGCCAAGGACCTGCCGGTCGACTACACCCGCTACGCGATCCTCATGCAGGCCGTCATCAGCCTGTACGTCGCCTCCCAGGCACCCCAGTCCGTCTCGCGCGACCTGCGCTTCAAGACCGTTCCGCTCTACTTCTCCCGGCCGATCGAGACCGCCGACTACGTCCGCGCGAAGTACGCGGCACTCGCCTCCGCGCTGTTCGCCCTGACCGCGGTACCGCTGCTCGTCCTCTACGTGGGCGCCCTCCTCGCCAAACTCGACTTCGCCGATCAGACCAAGGGATTCGCACAGGGGCTGGTGTCCGTGGCGCTGCTGTCACTGCTCTTCGCCGGCATCGGCCTGGTCATCGCCTCGGTGACGCCGCGCCGCGGCTTCGGCATCGCCGCCGTCATCGCCGTCATGACGATCCTCTACGGCGCCGTCTCCACCCTCCAGGCCATCGCCGACGCGCAGAACAGTTCGGGCGCCGTGCCCTGGATCGGCCTCTTCTCGCCGGTCACCCTCATCGACGGCCTCCAGTCGGCGTTCCTGGGCGCGGAGTCGGCGTTCCCCGGCGGGATCGGCCCCGGCCAGGGCGAGGGCGTGGTCTACGTCCTGGCCGTCCTGGGCCTCATCGCCGCCTGCTACGGCCTCCTGCTGCGCCGCTACCGGAAGGTGGGCCTGTGACCGAGCCCGCCCCGTCGCCCGCCACCACCCTTCCAAGGAATGGGCCGCGCCCATGAGCACTCTCACCATCGACCACGTCTCCCGCTGGTTCGGCAACGTGGTCGCCGTCAACGACGTCACCATGACCATCGGCCCCGGAGTCACCGGCCTCCTCGGCCCCAACGGCGCCGGGAAGTCCACCCTCATCAACATGATGGGCGGCTTCCTCGCCCCCTCCACCGGCACCGTCACCCTCGACGGCCGACCGGTCTGGCGCAACGAACAGATCTACCGGCACATCGGCATCGTCCCCGAGCGCGAGGCGATGTACGACTTCCTCACCGGCCGCGAATTCGTCGTCGCCAACGCCGAGTTGCACGGCCTCGGTGACAAGGCCGCCCAGCGCGCCCTGGCCACCGTCGAGATGGAATCCGCCCAGGACCGCAAGATCGCCACGTACTCCAAGGGCATGCGCCAGCGCGTGAAGATGGCCAGCGCCCTCGTCCACGAACCGTCGCTGCTCCTGCTCGACGAGCCCTTCAACGGCATGGACCCGCGCCAGCGCATGCAGCTCATGGAGTTGCTGCGGCGCATGGGCGATGAGGGCCGCACGGTGCTGTTCTCGTCCCACATCCTCGAAGAGGTCGAGCAACTGGCCTGGCACATCGAGGTCATGGTCGCCGGACGGCACGCGGCGAGCGGCGACTTCCGCAAGATCCGCCGCCTGATGACCGACCGCCCGCACCGCTACCTGGTCCGCTCCAGCGACGACCGGGCCCTGGCCGCCGCGCTGATCGCGGACCCGTCGACGTCCGGCATCGAAGTCGACCTGGCGGAGGGCGCGTTGCGCGTCGAGGCCGTCGACTTCGGCCGGTTCACCGCCCTGCTGCCGCGGGTGGCCAGGGACCACGGCATCCGGCTGCTCACCGTCTCGCCGTCCGACGAGTCCCTCGAATCCGTGTTCTCGTACCTGGTCGCGGCGTAGGAGGCCCAAGATGTACGACCCCACAGTCGCCCGGCTCACCTACCGGGCCCTGCTCGGCCGACGCCGGGCCCTCATCCTGGGCGCCCTGCCCCTGCTGCTCATCGCGATCTCCGTCGTCGTGCGCTACCTCGCCGGAGCCGACGACCAGACCGCGGCCGACCTGCTCGGCGGGATCGCGCTCGCCACGATGGTCCCGATCATCGGCGTCATCGCGGGCACCGGCGCGATCGGCCCGGAGATCGACGACGGCTCGGTGGTCTACCTGCTGTCCAAGCCGCTGAAGCGGCCCACGATCATCTTCACCAAGCTGATCGTGGCGATCGGCGTGACGATGGTGTTCTCCGCCCTGCCGACCCTGATCGCCGGGTTCATCCTCAACGGCAACGGCCGTCAGATCGCCGTCGCCTACACGGTGGCCGCGCTGGTCGCCTCGATCGCCTACGCGGCCCTGTTCCTGCTGCTCGGCACGGTCTCGCGGCACGCGGTCGTCTTCGGCCTCGTCTACGCGCTGGTCTGGGAGGCCCTGTTCGGCTCCCTGGTCCCCGGCGCCCGCACGCTCAGCGTCCAGCAGTGGTCGCTGGCCGTCGCCCACCAGGTGGCCGGCGGCGAGTTGGTGACCTCGGACGTCGGACTCACCACGGCAACGGTCCTGCTGGTCGCGGTCACCGTCCTGGCCACCTGGTTCGCCGGCCACAAACTACGCTCGCTGACCTTGGCAGGCGAGGAGTAAGAGCCCCTCACCTCAACGGCGCCTGCCGTCACAGGACCGCGTCCTGACGGACCGCGTCCTGACGGACCGCGTCCTGACGGACCGCGTCCTGACGGACCGCGTCCTGGCGGACCGCGTCCTGGCGGACCGCGTCCTGGCGGGGCCAGGTCTCGACGGCTGTCTGCCCTGAGAGGCTTCCGGCTCGACGGACTCTGCCCCGGTGGGCTCTGGTCGTGGCGGACATCTGCCCTGGTGAGGTGGGGGTGGGACCGGGTTTCGGGGGACCTCTGCCTTGGGTGTGCTGCGTCTTGACGGGACCCTGTTCGCGCTGGCCCCCGTCTTGACGGGACCTTCACGCCTGTAGAGGCACACTGAACAGAGGGGGTATCAGGCGCGCACGCGGCGTAAAAAGGGCTGGGAGGACGGGGATGGCAGACGAGGCGGCACAGCACGGCGGTCACAACCCCGACGACGGCGCCCGGGACCCCGAGGGCCCCGGCGACGACGCCTGGGAGGACCCCGTGCTGGACGAGAACTTCATACGCTCCGCCGAGACGACCGAGCCCTCCGCGCGGGCCCGCATGCTCGCGGCCCGCTGGCGCGCCGAGGAACCCGAGCCCCAGCCGTGGCGCTCCGACGAGCCTCCCGCGGGCTGGTTCTTCAGCAAGGCCCGCCGCCGTAAGTGGCGCCGCCGGTAAGACCCGGCACGCGGGGGGCCGGACGCCGGTAGGCCTGGCGCCCCAACCCCTACGGCCTCAGCAAGCCCGGTGGCCGCAGCGGCCGTTACCGCCCCAGCAGCCCTTCCAGCACCACCGCGATGCCGTCCTCGTCGTTCGAGGCCGTGACCTCGTCGGCGACGGCGCGGAGTTCCGGGTGGGCGTTGGCCATGGCCACGCCCCGGGTCGCCCAGGCGAACATCGGGATGTCGTTGGGCATGTCGCCGAACGCGATCGTGTCCGCGGCCTTCAGCCCAAGGCGGCGGGCCGCCAGCGACAGCCCGGTGGCCTTGGACAGGCCCAGCGGCAGCAGTTCCACGATGCCCGCGCCGGCCATCGCGACGTTCACGAAACCGCCCGCGGCCTGGCGGGAGACCTCGGCCAACTCGTCGTCGGACAGCGTCGGATGCTGTATGTAGATCTTGTTCAACGGCGCCGACCAGAGGTCGCCCGCCTCCGCGAGCGGCACCGTCGGCAGGTTGCCCACCAGCGCGTACCCCGGGCCGACCAGCACCTCGCCGTCCAGCCCGTCCCGGCTCGCCGCCAGATGCAGCGGACCGACCTCGGCCTCGATCTTCGCCAGCGCGACTCCCGCCAGCTGCCGGTCCAGGGTCACCGACGTCAGCAGCCGGTGCGCGCCGGCGTCGTACACCTGCGCGCCCTGACCGCAGACGGCAAGACCCTGGTAGCCGAGGTCGTCGAGGACATGCCGGGTCCACGGCACCGCGCGGCCGGTGACGACGATGTGCGCGGCCCCGGCGCCGACTGCCGCCGCGAGCGCGTCACGGGTGCGGTCGGACACCGTGTCGTCGGAACGCAGCAGCGTGCCGTCGAGGTCGGTCGCGATCAGCCGGTAGGGGAAGGCGGCGGCGCTCACTTGGCCACCGGCTCCAGGACTTCCCGGCCGCCGAGGTACGGGCGCAGCACCTCGGGCACGCGCACCGAGCCGTCGGGCTGCTGGTGGTTCTCCAGGAGGGCGACGATCGTGCGCGGAACGGCGCACAGCGTGCCGTTCAGCGTGGCGAGCGGCTTGACCTGCTTGCCGTCGCGGACCCGGATCGACAGTCGGCGGGACTGGTACTCGGTGCAGTCCGACGTCGACGTCAGCTCGCGGTACTTGCCCTGCGTCGGAATCCACGCCTCGCAGTCGAACTTGCGGGCCGCCGAGGAGCCGAGGTCACCGGTGGCGACGTCGATCACGCGGAACGGCAGCTCCAGCGAGGTCAGCCACTGCTTCTCCCACTCCAGCAGGCGTTGGTGCTCCGCCTCGGAGTCGTCGGGGGAGACGTAGGAGAACATCTCGACCTTGTCGAACTGATGGACGCGGAAGATGCCCTTGGTGTCCTTGCCGTGCGAGCCGGCCTCGCGGCGGAAGCACGGGGAGAAGCCCGCGTAGCGCAGCGGCAGGCGGTCCGCCTCGATGATCTCGTCCATGTGGTACGCGGCGAGCGCCACCTCGGAGGTACCGACCAGGTAGAGGTCGTCCTTGTCGAGGTGGTAGACGTCCTGCGCGGCCTGGCCGAGGAAGCCGGTGCCCGCCATCGACTGCGGCCGGACCAGCGCCGGGGTCAGCATCGGCGTGAAACCGGCGGCCGTGGCCTGCGCGATCGCCGCGTTCACCAGCGCCAGTTCGAGCAGGGCGCCGATGCCGGTGAGGAAGTAGAAACGGGAGCCGGAGACCTTGGCGCCGCGCTCGACGTCGATCGCGCCGAGGAGCTGGCCCAGCTCCAGGTGGTCCTTGGGCGCGAAGCCCTCGGCGTCGAAGTCGCGGATCGTGCCGTGCGTCTGGAGGGTGACGAAGTCCTCCTCGCCGCCCACGGGGACGTCGGGGTGGACGAGGTTGCCCAGCCTGAGCAGCAGCTCCTGCGTCTCGGTGTCGGCCGCGTCGCGCTCGGCGTCGGCGGCCTTGACGTCGGCGGCGAGCTGGCTCGCGCGCTTCAGCAGCTCGGTCTTCTCGTCCGGGGCGGCCTTGGGGACGAGCTTGCCGAGTGCCTTCTGCTCGGCACGCAGCTCGTCGAAGCGGACGCCGGACGACCTGCGCCGTTCGTCGGCGGAGAGGAGGGCGTCGACGAGCGCGACGTCCTCTCCACGGGCGCGCTGGGAGGCGCGCACACGGTCGGGGTCCTCACGGAGCAGGCGAAGGTCAATCACGCGGTCAAGGCTACCGGTGCGCACTGACACAGCACGACAGACATTTTGAACTGAGGCTTACGTGCCGTTATGGGTGAATTGCGCAACGCGTCAAGTGAAGTCGTCTCATTCCCTGGACGGGTAGCGGGATGATCGACCGGTTGACTCGAATCCCTTGCGGGGGAGGGGACTTGGGGGCTCCTGGAGATTCGTTGTCCACAGCTCTCCCCACACCCCGAATAGTTATCCACAGGCTGTGTGGGAAATCTGTGGACACTCGAATTGATCATTCCGATTCGAGGCCGGGACCCGTGGAATTCCCCTCCCAAACCGGATTCACACCCACTTTCGGGTGGAAAAGGGTCGCCCCAGGGGATGGCGGCAGGGAAACAGGTGGACGAAGGGTGAGTGACGCGGGGAGGGGCGTGGATGGGCGCCGGGAGCCGATTTGTCGACTGGGTGACCCTCCCCTATCGACTTGTCCCCAGGTTGCGGCCCCTGCCTGTGGATAACTTACGGCGGTGGCTGAAAATCCGCTGGTAGGACAGGTGTGATCGGTCGGAAACGCGCCAGAAACGTTTGTTCCGCGAGGCCTGGAACCCGTTGTCCCGCCTGGCCTGAAGGCAGCCGTCCGGTGCGGCCCGGAACCGGTCGTCCTGACGCGCCCTGGAGCCGCCGCCGTCCCGACGGGGCCTAGAACCGGCCGTCCTGGCAGCGGGCCACCCAGTCCGACGCCGCCATGAACTCGATGTCCGACGTGCCCGGGCGGGGCGCCGGGACGTCGTTCACGTCGACCTCCGCGCGCGGGTACGAACCGAGATACCGCACCTCCAGGCAGATCCGCTTCAGCCCCATGAGGGTCTCGGCGACCCGGCGGTCGGAGATGTGCCCCTCGGCGTCGGCGCAGAAGCAGTAGTTGCCGATGCCGGCGCCGGTCGGCCGGGACTGGAGCAGCATGAGGTTGACGCCCCGGGTGGCGAACTCGCCCAGCAGGTCGCGCAGGGCACCGGGGTGGTCGTCGCGCTGCCACAGCACGACGGACGTCTTGTCGGCACCGGTCGGCGCGGCGGGCCGGGCCGGACGGCCGACCAGCACGAAGCGGGTCTGCGCGTTCTCCGCGTCGTGGATGCCGGTCTCCAGGGCCTCCAGGCCGTACCGGGCGGCGGCGAACTCGCCCGCGAAGGCGGCGTCGAAGTGGCCCTCCTGGACGAGGCGGGCGCCGTCCGCGTTGGAGGCGGCGGACTCCCAGCGGGTGTCGGGGAGGTGGGCCTTGATCCAGTTGCGGACCTGCGGCTGGGCGGCCGGATGGGCGGTGACCGTCTTGATGTCGGACAGCTGGGTGCCGGGCCGCACCAGCAGCGCGAAGGTGATCGACAGCAGCACCTCGCGGTAGATCATCAGCGGGGTGCCCGCGACCAGTTCGTCGAGGGTGGTGGTGATGCCGCCCTCGACGGAGTTCTCGATCGGCACGAAGGCGGCCTCGGCGTCGCCGACGCGGACGGCGTCCAGGGCGGACTGCACGGACACGTACGGGATCAGCTCCCGGGTGGCCGCCTCGGGAAGCGTCCGCAGAGCGACTTCGGTGAAGGTGCCCTCGGGGCCGAGATACGCGTAGCTCGCTGGCATGGCCTCACCCTAATGGCCGCACGCCCTCACGGCTCACCCGTCTCACCACAGCCGCACGCGCGAGTGAACCTGCGTAACCGGCTCAGCCCCCCCCGGATCACCCCTCCAGCAACCGTTGCCCCACGTACTCCCCCTCGCCCGCCCCGCCCGGTACCGCGAACAGGCCGCTGCTCTCGTGGCGGATGTACTTCGAGAGGGCGTCGCCGCGGTCGAGCTTGCGCTGGACGGGGACGAAGGCGCGCAGCGGGTCGGCCTGCCAGCAGACGAAGAGGAGGCCCGCGTCCGGGACGCCGTCCTGGTCGATGCCGTCGTGGAAGGAGAACGGCCGCCGCAGCATCGCCGCCCCGCCGTTCTGGTCGGGCCGGGTGATCCGCGCGTGGGCGTTGATCGGGACGGCCAGATCACCCTGGGCGTCCGTCTTCTCCAGGTCCATCGCGGTCGTCTCGGTACCGCCCGACAGCGCGGCCCCGTTCGCCTTCCGGCGCCCGATGACGTTCTCCTGGGCGGCGAGGGAGAGCTTCTCCCAGTCGTCCAGGAGCATCCTGATCCGGCGGACGACGGCATAGGAGCCGTTCGCCATCCAGGACGGCTGTCCGGACGACGGGACGAAGATCCGTTGGTCGAAGTCGGACTCGGTCGGCTTGGGATTACGCGTGCCGTCGAGCTGGCCCATCAGATTGCGAGCCGTCATGGGGTGGGCGGTGGCACCCGGCGAACGGTTGAAGCCGTTCATCTGCCAGCGGACCCGGGCCGCCGCACCCGCGTCCTTCTGGAGCGCGCGCAGGGCGTGGAAGGCGACCAGCGCGTCGTCCGCGCCGATCTGCACCCACAGATCGCCGTCGCTACGCTTCTTGTCGAGCTGGTCGGAGGAGAAGTCGGGCAGCGGGTCGAGCGCGACCGGGCGCTGTTTGTGCAGACCGGTGCGGGCGAAGAAGCTGTGCCCGAAGCCGAACGTGACCGTCAGCGAGGACGGCCCCGCGTCCCGGGCGACATCGGTGTCGTCGTGCGCCGCGGCCTCGCCCGCCATCAGCCGCGCGGCCGTCGTCGACCAGCGGCGGAGCAGCGCGGCGGCCTCCTTGCGGCCCGCTCCGGCCGCGAGGTCGAAGGCGATGAGATGGCCGCGGGCCTGGAGGCCCTGGGTGATGCCGGGCTGGTGTTTCACGTGAAACAACGCCCGGGCGGAACCCAGCGAGGTCAGGGGGGTGGCCTCGGCGGGGCGTGCTGTATACCCGACGGCCCCGCCCGCCGCGCCGAGCACGAGCCCGGTGGCACCGGCGGTGGAGAGCAGGGAGCGCCGGGAGAGACCCCCGTCGGAGGCGGCGGGGGCGGGAGCCGTTTCCGGGGCGGGGGTACGGGTCTCGGGGAGGGACTGGTCGGGCATGGTGCGTGTCAGCCGATCTGCGCGTTCTTGGAGACGGTCACCTGGTCGATGTCCGAGGTCCGCACGGTCACGGCGACCTTCCAGTCGCCGGCCATGGGGATCTGTACCCCGTTCGCCGACCAGTGGCCGGTGGTGATGTGGTCCGGTACCACGGGCAGCGGACCGATCTTCTTGGCGGTGAGGGTGAAGGCGAGCTTCACCTCGGGGATGTCGAAGGCGCGGCCGTTGGGCCGTTGGACGTAGACGTGCATCTCGTTGCCGCCCACCCGGGCCGGGTCGAGGTCGACCGAGACGACGCCCTTGCCGTCCTGGCCACCGGTGTCGAACGGCATGGTCAGGGTCAGCGCCCCGGACGACGGGTCCGACGCCGAGGAGGACGACGCCCCGGCCTTGGCCGCCTTGGCGTCCTCCTCGGTGCGCCCCGGCTCGGTCTGGGTCAGGACGGTGGTGACGGCGAGCAGCACCACGGCGATGCCGGCCTCGGCCAGCACGGAGCGGCGCAGCCCGGACCGGATGGGGTCGGCGTCCCGGCGCCGTTTCTGCCGCGTGGAGTCCACGGCGGCCTGCTGCCGGGCGAGTTGAGTGACCCGCTGGGCGTCGGCGACCTCGGTGACCTCAGCCGCTCCGCCCGCTTCGGCGCCGCCCACGCCCCCAGCGGCTCCCGTGACCTCTGAAGCCAACGAGGCGCTCTCGGCCGTTGCGGAGCCGCTGTCGGCAGCCCTGGCCCCGGAGGACCCGTCGGCCACCTCGGCGGCAGCACTCGCCGCACCGGCCGTGCCCGACGTCCCGGCGCCCGTTACGCGTGCCCCGGCCGACACCTCCTCCTTCTCCTCCTCCGCCGAGGTGTCCTCCAGCGGAGTCGGCGTTGCCGTCAGGCGCGTCGTCCAGCGGCGGGAGAAGTACGCGAGGGCGACGAGGGCGACGACCAGGGCGAGTTTGGCGAGCAGGAGTTGGCCGTAGGTCGTGTCGGTGAAGGCCGACCAGGAGCCGAGCTGGCGCCAGGACTGGTAGACGCCGGTCGCGACGAGGGCGACGACGCTGCCGAAGGCGACCCGGGAGAAGCGGTGGACGGCGGTCGCCTCGATGGGGGTGTCCGCGCGGTACAGGGCGACGAGGAGCGCGGCCAGCCCGCCCAGCCACCCGGCGACGGCCAGCAGATGGATCACGTCGACCGGCATGGCGATGCCCGGCTGGAGCCCGGTCGAGGCGTGTTCGGCCATCGCCCAGCTCGCCGCGAGCCCGGCGGAGATGACGGTCCCGCCGATGGCGAGCCCGAAGGCCAGGTCCCGTTTCTCGTCGCCCTCACGCTTGTCGTACGCCCCGAAGAGCACGGCGATGAACAGCGCGGCGGCGGCGAGCAGCAGGAGCCGGGAGACGAGGGCGGCGCCGGTCTTGGTCTGGAGGACCTGGCCGAGAAGGCTCAGGTCGAAGATGTCGGCGGCCTTGCCCGAGCTGGTGTAGGAGCCGCGCAGGAGCAGCAGCAGGAGGGTGGCGACGGTGAGGGTGAGCCAGCCGGAGACGACCAGCCGTTGCAGCGGACGGACCCCGGAGCCGCGCTGCCAGCAGGCGAGCACGAAGGCGGCGCCGCCGACCAGGACGATGAAACCGGCGTAGGACAGATAGCGCCCGAGGCCGTACAGCCAGCCGACGAAGCCGCCGCCGACCTCCTGGCCGACATCCGCGACGGAGGTCTGGGAGGGGGCGCCGACGGAGAAGGTGTAGGCGCCGGAGACGGGGTGGCTGTCGGCCGACACGACCTGGTAGGTGACGGTGTAGGTGCCGTCGGCGAGGCCGCTGTGCAACTGGACGGCGTAGGTCGTGCCGCTGGTGTTGGCGGGCTTTCCGGTGTCGACGCGGGCGCCCTTGGGGTCGAGGACGCGCAGCGAGCCGTCGGAGAGGGCGACCTGTTCGGAGAAGGTGAGCGAGACCTGGGTCGGTGCCTTGTCGACCACCACCCCCTGGGCGGGGTCGCTGCCGGTCAGCGCGGCGTGCGCGGAGGCGGGTCCGGCACCGGCGAGGAGCAGGCCGGTGACGGCCAGGAGCAGCAGGATCAGATGCCGCGCGCGGGGGGTGATGGTCTGCGTCAAGGTGGTCCTTCCCTCAGTGGCCGGTCGCCGGTTGGTACGTGGCGGACTTGACCGGCATCTCGACCTTCACGGGGTCGGATGTGGCGAAGTGCAGTTCGACGTCGACGGTGTCGCCCTCTTTCACCTTCCGCGGCAGCTTGTCGAACATCAGGTGGTTGCCGCCGCTTGCGAAGACGAGCTGTCCGTGCGCGGGCACGTCCAGGGAGGTGACCTCCCGCATGGACTGGCCGACGGTCTCGTGGACGGTGACGGGTCCCGCGTCACTGGTGACGGACGTCAGCTTGTCGGCGGCGGCGCCCTTGTTGGCGACGGTGAGGAAGCCCGCGGCCATGTCGGAGACCGGCTGGGGCATGTAGGCGGAGCTGACGGAGAGGTCGGCGGCGTCGTCACCGGAGCCGCCGCAGGCGGTCAGGGCGAGCGCCCCGGCCAGCACGGCGGCGGCCGCGAGGGGGCGCCTCACGGGTTCTGCCCCTTGACGATCTTGGGGAGGTCCTTGGTGTAGTCCTCGACGGTGGCGTCCTCGCCGTACAGGAGGTAGCCGCCGTTGGTCTTGGGGGAGAAGGCGATGACCTGGGTGCCGTGGACGGAGACGGTCTTGCCGGTCTTCTTGTCCTTGTGGGTCGGCTCGATGGAGATGCCGAGGCTGCGGGCGCCGGCCTGGATGGTGGCGAATTCGCCGGTCAGGCCGATGATCTGGGGGTCGATGCCCTTGAGCCACTTGCCGAGTTCGGCCGGGGTGTCACGGGCCGGGTCGGTGGTGACGAACACGATCCGCAGCTTGTCCTGCTCGGCCTTGGACAGCTGCTTCTTGGCGACGGCGAGGTTGTTCATCGTCAGCGGGCAGATGTCGGGGCAGTGGGTGTAGCCGAAGTAGATGAGGGTGGGGCGGCCCTCGGTCTCCTTGCGGAGGTCGTACTTCTCGCCGTGGGTGTCGGTGAGGACGAGGTCCGGCTTGTCGAACGGGTTGTCCAGCACGGTCGCGGCCTGCTGCGTGGTGTCCTCGGAGACCACGGAGACGGGCGAGCCGCTGTCGCCGCCGCTGCCGCAGGCGGAGAGGGTCAGGGTGGCGGCGGTGAGCAGCACGGCCGCGGCGAACGTCTTCTTGCGCATAGAAAAATGTCCCAGATGTGAGTGCTCCGGCCCGCACCGGGGCTCGGTGAGCCCCGGTGCGGAACGGCTGTGGGTGGTTCTCAGGCGGCGCTGCCGGTGCCGCCGGTGTCGCGCCGACGTCCTGCCAGCACGCCGTAGGCCACGCCCAGGGCGCCCACGACGATGCCGACGACGCCCAGGACGCGCGCGGTGGTGTCGCTGCCGGCGGCCGAGGCGGTGGTGTCGGCGGCGGTGGCCTCGGCGTCCTTGGCGGTGTCGGAGGCGTCCGAGGCGGTGGTCGTGCCGTGGCCGTCCCCGGTGGCGGCGGTCAGGGCGAGGGTCGGGGCGGGGTTCTCCGGCTCCTCCTGGCCGTCCTCCTGGACCTCGATCCAGCGCACGACGTCGTTGTCGGAGTACGTCTGGACGGCCTTGAAGACCAGTTGGTCGGTGTCCTCGGGCAGGGCGCCGAGGGAGACGGGGAACTTCTGAAAGAAGCCGGGCTGGACGCCGTTCTTGGCGTCGGCGGTCCAGGTGACCTTGGAGACGGCCTCGCTGATCTTCTGGCCGTGCACCTCAAGGGGCTTGGCCAGCTTGGACTTGGTGACCTTCGCGGTCCAGCCGTCGATGCGTTCCGGCATGACGGAGGCCAGCGGATGGTCGGTCGGGAAGGTGACTTCGAGCTTGGTGGTCGAGGCGTCGTCACGCTCGTTGGGGACCTTGAAGTCGACGACCGCGTAGCCGCCCTTGGCGGCCGTGCCCTCGGCCGCGACGCTGACGTGGGCGGACGCGGGGGCGGACAGGGCGAGTACGGCGGTGCCGGCGAGGGCGCCGGCGGCGGCCAGACGACGAGAAACCTTCATGGACGGATGCACTCCACTTCGAGTGAGTTCTGCGCGTGAGTCCTGCTGAGGAGGGATACGCGTGCGAGGGCGCGAAAACGCGGGCACGCGTGTGTGCCGCACGACGGCGGCCCCTGCTCCGAGGTTGCTCGGCGGTGGAGGTCGCGTCGCTCAGGCGGCGAGGCGGAACACGGCGACGGCGGGCGGCCCGCGTCGGATCACCGTGTGCTGGAGTGCCGTTCGGGAGAAGGCGTGCGGGGGGTCGGCGTCGGCGCGCGGCGGGCGCGGGCCCGCCTCGGGCAGGGCCGGGAGCCCGGCGCACAGGGCGCGCACCAGGGCGAGCGCGCCGCGCAGGAAGCGGACCAGGCCGACTTCGGCGAACCCCGTCGACAGGGCGACGATCCGCAGCAGCGCCAGATCCCCGCGGCGCAGCAGCCAGCCGGCGGCGATGGCCGCGAGGACGTGGCCGAGCAGCATCGGCAGGGACGGCAGCAGCGACGTCGAGGCCGCGCCCGTGGCGGACACGGCGTCCGTCGCGTGGTGCCCGGCGCCGACCGTGTCCGGGTGGAGCCGGGCGTCGATGAGGATGCGGCGGGCCTGCGCGGGACTGATCGCGGCGGCGGCGCTCCCGCACACCAGCCGGGCGGCCTCGGCGACCAGCGAACTGTCGGACGCCGTCGCTGTCGTTGCTGCCGTCGTGGTGCCGTGCATGCCCGGCATCCCGGTCATGGCGCCCGACGCGGACGTGTGCTGTCCCAGCCCGAACAGCGTGTGCAGGGAGGTCTGTCCGGCCGCCAGGAGAGCGGCGATGGCGGGCAGGGTACGCGCGCGTCCGGCGAGCGGCGCGGCGACCAGGAAGACGCCCAGGAACCCGGCGGCGAGCGTCCACGCGGGGACGGTGGCGCAGGAGGCGAGGGTGTGACCGGCCGCGGCCAGCACGACGCAGACCGCGGCGAACACCGCGGCCCTCAGCATCCGGAGGTCTCTCCCGGGGCGCGCCGTACGGGGGACAGTCATGGCGGGGTCATCATCGCACTGGGCCGACGGCCGCCGTACGGCAGGTCCGCAAGGTCGGCCCCGTCACGGAAGATCACGTTCTGGGGTGGGCCGCCCGTGGATGAACCGATTCTTTCGGGCCCGCTTCGGCTGTATGGGCGGCATCACGTCGCCCGCGCGCTTATCCGGGGCCGCTCGCGGCAATAGGTAACGGTATGTCGAGCCGCGGCACGGGAGGGTGGAACATGAGCATCTGGTGGTCCCTCCATCTCCGACGCGAGGCCGCGAGCGTCCCGTTGGCCCGTCGGCTGCTGCTCGGCACCATGGAGACCGCGGGCGTCGACCCGGACGTCTCCTACGACCTCTCCGTCGCCCTCAGCGAGGCCTGTGCGAACGCCGTCGAGCACGGCGGCGACACCGGGTTCGGTACCTCGTCGGAGGCGTACCGGGTCACCGCCTACCTCGACGGCGAGCGGTGTCGTATCGAGGTCGCCGACTCCGGCCCCGGCTTCGAGAACGGGCCCCCGCCCCGCCAGGCCCGCCCCGACGCCGAGCACGGCCGGGGTCTGTGGCTCATCCGCGAGCTGGCCGATCACGTCCACGTCGGTGACAAACCGGGCCGCAGAGGCACCGTGGTGAGCTTCGACAAGATGCTGAAGTGGAGGAAAGACGCCCCTCTGGTAACGGTGTAGCGCCGGTGGTGAGGGTCAGGGGACGAGCTTGCCCGACGATGCGGGTCGTAGCCCCACCGCCAGCTCGGCGACTCGACCAGGAGCAGACCAGGGCCGCCTCGGAGTCACCTTCAGAACAGCCCAGTTCCGGTGTGTCTCGGCACTTGTCGGCAACGCCGGTCCGAACTTGTCGGCAACGCCGGTCCGAATCACCACACGGACCACGCAACAGGGCCCTCGCGACCGCTCAGCTCGCCCTCGCACAGCTCCACCAGGGAGAGGCCCACCAGGCCACGGCCTCAGCCACCGACGCCTTCACCATCATGGATGGCGACCCATTTCCCGGCCGTATGCGCACGCTCGTGGGCGACTTCCACCGGGGCCTGTTCGTCATGGCTCCCTCCGCCTCCTACGCACGAGACTGGGCAGACCGCATGCGAACCGAATGGAGGCGAGCGTGACCGACCTGCGTCACTTCCAGCACGGAAACAAACCTCCCCGAGGTCTTCCGGCAGATGCTCATCGACGTACACATCGACGCCTACGCCGACCAGATGGATGACCCCTTCCACCAGCGCTTCGCCTGGTTCGTCGACCACTGGACCGGCATGGACGGCTTCTCCTGCGTGGTGGCGTACGACGAAGAGGAACCGGTCGGCTTCGCCTACGGCGCCCCGCTCGCCCCCGGCCTGGAGTGGTAGCGGTCCACCCCGTACGAGCCGACCAACGGCTACTCCTCCACCTACGCCGTGTCCGAGGTAGTGGTGCGCCCAAGCTGGCGCAAGCAGGGAATCGCCGACCGCCTGCACGAGGCGCTACTCAAGGAACGTACGGAAGACCTTGCCGTGCTGCTCGTCGACGTCACGCACCCCAAGGTACGGGAGCTCTACCAGTCGTGGGGGTACGCCAAAGCCGGCGAGCAACAGCCCTTCGCCGACTCACCGGTGTACGCACTCATGATCGAAGACCTCCGAAGCTGACTGCTCGGCCGATGGCCGATCCTGGCCCGAATCAGGTCAAGGGAGCTCAGGTGACTGACGTGCGGTCCAGCCAGCGCGTGTGAGACCGCGGTGTCCTCCGGCACGGTGCTGGCGGGGGCTGCCTATGTCCCGTGCCGCCCCAGCGGCACGACTGCCCGCAGACTGTGTGGCTCGACCGGGTCGGCAGCCTGCGGGCTCGTGTGTGCCTACGCCTTGCGGAGGCGGAACGTCAGGGTCAGGCCCACGTCCTCGAACGGGGCGCCGTAGCTGTCGTCCGCCTCGCCCTGGGCGAAGTCCGTGGCGAGGACCTCGTCGGCGATCAGCCCCGCGTGTTCGCTGAGCGCGGCGATGACCGCCGGGTCGGTGGACGTCCAGCGCAGGGCGATCCGGTCGGCCACGTCGAGACCGCTGTTCTTGCGGGCCTCCTGGATCAGGCGGATCGCGTCCCGGGCCAGGCCCGCCTGACGCAGTTCCTCGGTGATCTCCAGGTCGAGGGCGACCGTGGCACCGGAGTCGGACGCCACCGACCAGCCCTCGCGGGGAGTCTCCGTGATGATGACCTCGTCCGGCGCCAGCGTCACCGTCTCGCCGTCGACCTCGACCGACGCCGTGCCGTTGCGCAGGGCCAGCGAGAGGGCTGCCGCGTCGGCGTGGGCGACGGCCTTGGCGACGTCCTGGACGCGCTTGCCGAACCGCTTGCCCAGGGCGCGGAAGTTGGCCTTCGCGGTCGTGTCGACGAGGGAGCCGCCGACTTCGGAGAGCGAGGCGAGGGAGCTGACGTTCAGTTCCTCCGTGATCTGTGTGTGCAGTTCGCGGTGGAGGGCGTCGAAGCCGGTCGCGGCGATGAGCGCGCGGGAGAGCGGCTGGCGGGTCTTGACGCCGGACTCCGCGCGGGTGGCGCGGCCCAGCTCGACCAGCCGGCGTACCAGCACCATCTGCTTCGACAGTTCCGGGTCGATCGCGGACAGGTCCGCCTCCGGCCAGGAGGAGAGGTGGACCGACTCCGGGGCGCCCGGGGTGACCGGGACGATCAGGTCCTGCCAGACCCGCTCGGTGATGAACGGCGTCAGCGGGGCCATCAGCTTCGTGACCGTTTCGACCACTTCGTGGAGGGTGCGCAGCGCGGCCTTGTCGCCCTGCCAGAAGCGGCGCCGGGAGCGGCGGACGTACCAGTTGGACAGGTCGTCGACGAACGCCGACAGGAGCTTGCCGGCGCGCTGGGTGTCGTAGGCCTCCAGAGCCTGCGTCACCTGGTCGGTGAGCGCGTGCAGTTCGGACAGCAGCCAGCGGTCCAGGAGCGGGCGCTCGGCCGGGGCCGGGTCGGCCGGGCTCGGGGCCCAGCCGGTGGTACGGGCGTACAGGGCCTGGAAGGCGACGGTGTTCCAGTAGGTGAGGAGCGTCTTGCGGACGACCTCCTGGATGGTGCCGTGGCCCACCCGGCGGGCCGC
>NZ_JBIVVA010000004.1:0-89363 GCF_044757465.1 Streptomyces sp. NPDC091279
GACGACACCTCACGAGCCCGGTGACACCACCCCCCAGGTCATGCCTTCGACAGGGGGACACAGTCATACCGGGCCCGGAGGCCAGCGGCCCTCTTACAGGACCGCGAAAAACATAACGGGGGCAGAGGCTGACAGTTGGGCCGAGTGGGCCGGTTCGGAGGCTTAGACCGAGTGAGCCGGTCCAATGAGCTGGGGCGGACGGCCAGCCCGAATTGGCCGATTCGAGGCGCAGGGCCTGATAGTTGGGCCGAGTGGGCCGGTTCGGGCGCCTAGACCGAGTGAGCCGGTTCAGCGAGCCGGCGTGGACGGCCAGTCCGAGTGAGCCGGACGCTCAACCTAAGTGAGCCGGTTCGAGCCGGGTGGGCTAGCGGGCCGATTCGAGGCGGAGGGCCTGATAGTTGGGCCGAGTGGGCCGGTTCGGAGGACTAGACCGAGTGAGCCAGGTCGCGCGACTGGGCTGAGTGCGCCGGGCAGAGCGCGCCGGGTCGATCGCCCAGTCCAAGTGAGGCGGATCGCGCAGCCGGACAGAGTAGGCCGAGCTGAGCGGCTCGCGTCGAGCAGACCGGAGCGGACGCCCAGCCAGAGTGAGGCGCCAATGGTCCAGCTGGCCAGGCCAAGCCAGGCAGGTTTGGGTTTGGTGGGCCGGGACGTTCAACACGAGTGGGTTGGGTTGAGCGGCCGGGTTGAGCGTGCAATGGTCGGCCCCAGTCTGAGTGAGCCGGGTCAGCCAGCCAGGTCGAGCGGGCCAGGGCCGAACCTCATCCCGAGTGAGCTGCGCCGGGCGGCTGTGTCGAGTGGGCCGCCTACGACGCCCGGCCCGAGCGAGCGGGTCCGAGTGGCCGGTGGAGCGGGTCGGCGCCGAACCCCAGCCCTAGCGAGCCGGGCCGTGTGGCCGGAACGAGAGGGCCAGAGCCGAACCCCACTCCGAGCGACCCGGTCCGAGTGGCCGGATCGAGTCGGCCAGAGCCGAACCCATCCCGAGTGACCAAATCCGGACGTTCAGATCAAGTAAGCCAACACCGCCCCCAGCCCGAACTGCTCCCAGCCCGATTGACCCCAGCCCAACAGCCCGCACAAGCGGGCCAACCCGACTGACCCGAGGCGATCGACTGAGCCAGGACGATCGAGTGGGCCGGGGTGGACTGCCCCGAGGCGAGTTGGCCGGGATGAACCCGCCCTCGGGATGAGCCCGCTCCCGGAACCGCCCTCGGGATGAGCCCGCCCCCGAAACCGCCCCAGGATGACCCGCCCCCGAACGCCCAGCCCATGCACCGGACCCGGCCCCCATAACACCCCCCACCCCCTCCGCACCCCCGGTGAACCAGGCGGGCCCCCGCTGTCATGCATCGGGATGAGTCAGGGCGCGGGGTGAGGGTACGCGGGGGAGTAGTCCAGAGCGGACATCCCGACGACACACCGGAGACGCAGATGAGCGAGCCGTACCCCGCCCCCGTTCCGCCCGGACCGACACCCGGCCCGGCACCGACCCCGGACCCGTATCCGTCGCCGGGACCCGAGCCCGCACCGCCCGGTCCCGCGCCGACCCCGCAACCGCCGCCGCGCCCCGCACCGGTACCGCCGACCCCGGAGCCCGCCCCGCCGGGTCCCGCGCCGACCCCGAATCCCAACCCCGATACGGGCCCGCCGCTGACCTGAGCGCCCTTGTCACGCGGAACGGTGTGTGGACGCCCGCCCGGGTATCCGCACACCGCTCCCGGCACGGGCCCGCCGCTGACCTGAGCGCCCTTGTCACGTGGAACGCTGTTGGATGCCCACCCGGGTATCCGCACCGCGCCCCTGGCGTGGGCCCACCGCTGACCCGAGCGCACCGTCGCGAGTAACGGTGTTGGACGCCGCACAGGTATCCGCACCCCGCTACTGGCACGGGCCCGCCGCCGACTTGAGCGGCCTCGTCACACGAAACGGTGCTGGATGCCCGCCTGGGTATCCAGCACCGTGCCCCGTCACAGTCCCGCTGCTGATCTGAGCGCGTCGTCGCCCGGACCGGCGTTGGACGTCCGCGCAGGCATCCGCACCCCGCCCCCGGCAAAGTCCCGCCCCTGACCTGGGCACCCCGCCGTGCGGAACGGCGTCGGACGCTCGCCCGGGTATCCGCGCCCCACTCCCCGCACGGGCCCGCCGCCGACTTGATCGGCCCCCTCACGCGGAACGGCACTGGACGCCCGCCCGGGCATCCGCACGCGCCCCGGCACAGTTCCGCTGCTGATCTGAGCGCCCCGTCGCCCGGACCGGCGCCGCACGCCCGCCCAGGCATCCGCACTCCACTCCCGCACAGTCCCGCCCCTGACCTGAGCGCCCCGCTGCACGGAAGGGCGTCGGACGCTCGCCCGGGTATCCGCGCCCCGACTCCCCGCATGGGCCCACCGCCGACTTGAGCGCCCCGCCGTACGGAACGGCACTGGACGCCCGCCCGGGCATCCGCCCCCCCGCCCCCGCCCCAGTCCCGCCGCCGACCTGAGTACCCCGCCGCACGGAACGGCACTGCACGCCCGCCCAGGCATCCGCCCCCCGCCCTCGCCCCAGTCCCGCCCCTGACCTGAACACCCCGCCACGCAGAACGGCGCCGCCCGCCCAGGCATCCGCCCCCCGCCCCGGCGCAGTCCGCCGCCGACCTGAGCGCCCCGCCGTACGGAACGGCATAGGACGCCCGCCCAGGCATCCGCCCCCCCCCGGCCCAGGCACGGGCCGCCCCGACACACCCCCCCGCCGGCCTCACCGCCCCGGCACGCGGAACGGCGGTGGATGCCTCATCTGGCATCCACCGCCGTTCCGCGCATCCGCTGCGCGGTGCCGTTACGCGGGGACCTCCGTGCGGTCGCCGCCCCACAGGGTGTGGAAGGAACCCTCGCGGTCGGTGCGGCGGTAGGTGTGGGCGCCGAAGAAGTCGCGCTGGCCCTGGGTCAGCGCGGCCGGCAGGCGCTCCGCGCGCAGGCCGTCGTAGTAGGCGAGGGCCGCCGCGAAGCCCGGCGTCGCCACACCCTGACGGGTCGCGGCGATCAGGACCTCACGCCAGTCGTCCTGGGCGTCCGCGATCTCCCGCGCGAACGTCTCGTCCGACAGCAGGCTCGGCAGGTCGGGCCGGGCGTCGTAGGCGGCGCGAATCCGGTCCAGGAACGCGGCCCGGATGATGCAGCCACCCCGCCAGATCGAGGAGACCGCACCGAGGTCGATGTTCCAGTCGTACTCGTCGCTGCCCGCAGCGATCTCGTGGAAGCCCTGCGTGTACGACACGATCTTCGACGCGTACAGCGCCTGCTCGACCCGGTCCGCGAAGGCCGCCGCCTCCGCCTCGCCCAGCGCGGTGGGCGTCGGCCCGGCCAGGTCACGGGACGCCTCGCGCAGCGCCGCGTGCCCGGAGAGCGAGCGGGCGAACACCGCCTCGGCGATGCCGGAGACCGGGACGCCGAGGTCGAGGGCGATCTGCACGGTCCAGCGGCCGGTGCCCTTCTGCTCGGCCTGGTCGACCACCACGTCGACGAACGGCTTGCCGGTGTCCGCGTCCACGTGGGACAGCACCTCGGCGGTGATCTCGATCAGGTAGGAGTCGAGGCGCCCGGTGTTCCAGGTGCGGAAGATGCCCGCGATCTGGGCCGGGGTGTATCCGGCCACGTCCCGCAGCAGCTGGTAGGCCTCGCCGATCAGCTGCATGTCGGCGTACTCGATGCCGTTGTGGACCATCTTCACGAAGTGCCCGGCGCCGTCGGGGCCGACGTGCGTCACGCAGGGCGCCCCGTCGGCCGCCTTCGCGGAGATCTTCTCCAGCATCGGGCCCAGCGAGTCGTAGGACTCGGAGGGGCCGCCCGGCATGATGCTCGGTCCGTTCAGCGCGCCCTCCTCGCCGCCGGAGACGCCCATGCCGACGAAGTGGATGCCCTGCTCGCGCAGTTCACGTTCCCGGCGGCGGGTGTCGGCGAAGTGCGCGTTGCCGCCGTCGATGATCATGTCGCCGGTCTCAAGCAGCGGCGCGAACTCCTGGATCACCGCATCGGTCGGCTCGCCCGCCTTGACCATGACGACCAGCCGCCTCGGGCGCTCCAGCGCCGCCACGAACTCCTTGGCGGTCTCGGCCGCGATGAAGTCGCCCTCCTGCCCGAACTCCTCGACCAGAGCGTGCGTCTTCGACGCCGTCCGGTTGTGCAGGGCGACGGTGTATCCGTTGCGCGCGAAATTCCGGGCGAGATTGCGCCCCATCACCGCGAGTCCCGTGACGCCGATCTGGGCTGAAGTGCTCATACGGTTGGCTCCTAGTGCATCCGTCGGCCGGTCACGCCGGTCGACATCGTCAGTATTGCCCCACCGGCCATCCTGTCGTGTCGCTCGACGGGGCGCATGTCCGGGGTACCCGATGTGACACAGGCAGATACGCGCGAACACCCCCTCCCGCCTCACCCTTTTCTCAACTCAGGTGCGTTTCCGGGCACTTGCCGGGGGCCGATGACGTGGGGAGGCCGATTCGCGGTCTTGTCACGGCCGGTCAGGGGCCCTAATTTTGGGCCCTTCCGACGCCTGTCGATGGGGGCTCCAGAGATGGCCGTACGCGGCCGGCACCGCCGGTACCAGCCCAACAGGATCAACCGCGCCTCACTCACGGTCACGGCGGGCGGTGCCGGACTGGCGCTGCCGCTCATCAGCGCGGGCACCGCGCAGGCCGCCGACATCACCACCTGGAACAAGATCGCCGCCTGCGAATCCAGCGGCGACTGGAACATCAACACCGGCAACGACTTCTACGGCGGCCTTCAGTTCACCCGCTCGACGTGGGCGGCGTACGGCGGCACCGCGTACGCGTCCCGCGCGGATCTGGCCACCAAGGACCAGCAGATCGCCGTTGCCGAGAAGGTGCTGGACGCTCAGGGGCCCGGTGCCTGGCCGGTGTGCTCGGCGCGGGCCGGACTGACCCGCGGCGACGCCACCCCGGACGTCCACCCGCAGGGCACCACCACCGAGCAGGTCGCCCAGAAGAACCAGCGAACTCAGCAGCCCCAGGCGGCTCAGCAAGCTCAGCAGGCGCGTAAGTCCTCCGTGCGGGACGTGCAGCCGCAGACCACGCCCCAGTCGCGGGCCGGGACCGCCGAGATGTACACGGTCGTGCACGGCGACAGCCTCTCCCGGATCGCCGAGGCCAAGGACGTCGACGGCGGCTGGCGGGGCCTCTACGCCGGGAACCGGACGACCATCGGCGCGGACCCCGACCTGATCCTGCCGGGCCAGCGGCTCGACCTGCACGGCAAGGCCACCTCGGCGCCCAAGTCCCCGCAGAAGAAGGCCAAGAAGCCGCAGAAGGCCCAGAAGGCCGAGAAGCCGGAGGTGAAGGAGCAGGAGAAGAAGAAGGCCGCGCCCGCCTCTTCCGGTCACGCGCTCGTCGCCCCGGTCGGCGGCTCCATCGGCACCCCGTACCACGCCTCGGGCTCCTCCTGGTCGAAGGGCTACCACACCGGCGTCGACTTCCCCGTGCCCACCGGTACGTCCGTGCAGGCGGTCGCCAGGGGCGAGGTCGTCAGCGCGGGGTGGGGCGGCTCCTACGGCTACCAGGTGGTCATCCGGCACGCCGACGGCCGTTACTCGCAGTACGCGCACCTCTCGGCCATCTCGGTGCGGGCCGGGCAGAGCGTGGGACAGGGGCAGCGGATCGGGCGTTCCGGCGCCACCGGGAACGTCACGGGCCCGCATCTGCACTTCGAGGTGCGGACCGGGCCCGCCTTCGGTTCCGACGTCGACCCTCTCGCGTACCTGCGCGCCGGCGGCGTCAGGATCTGACGCGTACCCGGTGCCGGTCGGTGGGCGGCACCGGCGGGAGGTAGGTGCCGCCGTAGAGCGGCCCGTAGAAGCGGAAGCGCCGGTGGTCGGGGACATCGTCGACGAACGGGTCGTCGTGCTCGTCGTCGAACGACGGTGTCCCGGGCCCCGGACGACCGGCCGCCGTGTGTTCCACGGCCGTACCGGACTCCGCGTCCCGCCCGTTCGCCCTGGCCGCGCGGGCCGGGACGAGCACCTCTGAGGGCAGCTCCGCCCGGATCTCGTCGCGGATCACCTCCCCACCCCGCCCCGGAGGTGTCCCGGGAAGCCGCTCGGCGGCCGGTGCCGTCGACTGGTCCGGGAGCCCGGGCAGCAGTGTCCCGGTGGACCCGGGGACGGTCAGGGCGTCGTCGTTCGCCGTCTCCGACCGGGTCCCTGCCTCCGTGCGCTGGATGCGTTCCGTGGTGAGCAGGATCAGGCCGCCCGCCGCGACCACCGCGCAGCTCAGGGCGAGCGCCGTGCCCGTGGAGCCGTACCGGAAGGTCTCGCCGAACATCGTGATGCCGACCGCGGCCGCCACCACCGGGTTCACGACCGTCAGTGTGGCCAGCGGGGCCGCGAGGCCCGCGCCCCGGTAGGCGGCCTGCGAGAGCAGCATGCCGGCCGTGGCGAAGACGCCTATCAGGGCCAGGGACGGCAGGTCCGCCGTGGCCACCCCGCCGGTCCAGTCGATCGCGACGGTCTTGGTGAACACCGAGGACATGCCGAAGGCGATGCCGGAACCGGTCGCCAGCAGCATGCTGCGCACCGCCGGATGCCGGTGGGCCGCCCGGCCCGCGATCATCAACGCCAGCACCGCGCCGCCGCTCACCACCGCCACCAGGACCCGCTGGACCGTGCTCAGCGAGAGCCCGTCGGAGGTGCCGACCAGGGCCAGCAGACCGGCGAGACCCACGGTCGCCATGACCGCCCCGCGCCAGGCCGTGGCCCCCGCCCGGCGGCCCACGAACAGCGCGGCCATCGGCAGCGCGCACACGATCGTCAGCGCACCGAGCGGCTGCACCAGGCTCAGCGGGCCGTAGGCCAGCGCGACCACGTGCAACAGCCCGCCCAGGCCGTTCAGCGCGACCGCCGCCCACCAGATCGGGCGGCGCAGCGGCGCGAACTGCTGCCCCGGCGAGTCCACCGCGACCTGCTCCTGGACGATCGCCCCGCCCGCGTACGCCACGGCGGACACGAACGACAGGAGCACGGACAACGCGAGGGCGCTCATGAGCGGCAGCTCCTCTGCGAGGGACAGGGGCGGTGACCCCGGCGCGGCGAACGTTCGGCCTTCATGAACAACACGATGCCCTCTCCCGCTGTTCCCGTCGTCAGCCCTGAGCAGGCAATGTGTCCTACTGCCGATGTAGTAGCGATCGGGCGCCGTCCTCCCCAGGTCGGGTGGACACGGGTGGAGATCCCTCCGTGTCATCGCCCGGAGGCCTTGGTACTACTGCTCTTCGTGGACCTCGACCCCGAACTCACCGCGCTGGCACCGCTCGGCGCCTTCTTCGTACTACCCACGGGCGCGGCCGCGACCACGTCGCTGCCGACGTTGGCCGACACCTACGCGCACCGGACGTCGGATGTTTACGGCGATCCCCTGGATTTCCGGGTCCGTAAGGTCGCCGACGCGCTGCACGCCCCCGAGCCGAGGATCGCCGCCTCGATCGCCCAGCAGGGCCTCGCCGCCCGCCTCTGGTCGGTGGCCCTCGGCAGCGCCGTTCTGTACGGCCGTATCCCCGATCTGGAGCCCGGGCTGCTGTGCTGGGACCCTGACGGCAGCGCCCCCGACGACCTGCGGCTGACCGAGCTGCGCCCGCTGCCGGGGGACGCGGCGCAGCTCGCGGACACCGTCCTGCACGGTCACCTCGAACCGCTGGCGGCGGCGCTGCACGCCCGTTTCCGGGTGGCGCCCGGGCTGCTGTGGGGCAACGCCGGTTCGGCGCTGGCCGGGGCGGCCCGGCAGCTGCACCGCTGGGCGCGCCCGCACGGCCGCACCGACGTCGCCGCCCGCACCCGCGCCCTCACCGTCCGCCTCTTCGCGCATCCCCTGCTGGCCGGTTCCGGCACCCTCACCGGTACGGAGTTCCGGCGCCGCAGCTGCTGCCTCTACTACCGGGTGCCCGGCGGCGGGCTCTGCGGGGACTGCTGCTTCACCCGGCCCCCGGGCCCTTCCGCGCACGGCGCATCTGGGTGACCATGAGGGAACTGCCGAGACACCAGGGGGCGACCGGTGCGCGTGGGACTGCTGACCCGGGAGTACCCGCCGGACGTGTACGGCGGCGCGGGCGTCCATGTGGAGTTCCTCGCACGGGAGTTGACCCCGCTGGTCGACCTGGAGGTGCACTGCTGGGGCGAGGGCCGCGGGGTCGGCGTCCGGCGTCACCGCTCCTGGGCCGCCCTCGACACGGCCAACGACGCGCTGCGCACCTTCTCCGTGGACCTCGCCATGGCCGCCGGACTCGAAGGCCGTGACCTCGTCCACTCGCACACCTGGTACGCCAACCTCGCCGGTCACTTCGGCAAGCTGCTGCACGGCATCCCGCATGTGATGACCGCCCACTCCCTGGAGCCGCTGCGGCCCTGGAAGGCCGAGCAACTCGGCGGTGGATACGCCCTGTCGAGCTGGGCCGAGCGCACCGCGATCGAGTCGGCCGACGCGGTGATCGCCGTCTCGGGGGCCATGCGCGAGGACATCCTCGCCAGTTACCCGGCGCTGGACCCGGCCCGGGTGCGGGTCGTGCACAACGGCATCGACACCACCCTCTACCGCCCCGACCCGCGCACCGACGTCCTGGACCGCCTCGGCCTGGACCGGGGCCGCCCCTACGTGCTGTTCGTCGGCCGTATCACCCGGCAGAAGGGCGTGCCCCAACTGCTGCGCGCCGTACGGGACATCGACCCGCGCGCCCAGGTCGTGCTGTGTGCCGGCGCCCCGGACACCCCGGAGATCGACCGTGAATTCCGCGCCTTGCAGCAGGAGTTGAGCCGGGTCCGGGAGGGTGTGCACTGGATTCCGCAGATGCTGCCGCGCCCCGAGGTCATCCAACTCCTCACGCACGCCGCCGCGTTCGTCTGCCCGTCGGTCTACGAGCCCCTCGGCATCGTCAACTTGGAGGCGATGGCCTGTGGCACGCCCGTGGTGGCGTCCCGGGTCGGCGGTATCCCGGAGGTCGTCGAGGACGGCGGGACAGGGCTGTTGGTGGAGCCCGGCGACGGTTTCGAGGCCGGGCTCACCCGGGCCCTCGACACCGTTCTCGGTGATCCGGAGGGTGCCCGGCGGATGGGTGAGGCCGGACGGGCGCGCGCGGTGGGGGAGTTCGGCTGGGACGCGGTCGCCCGGCGGACGGTCCGGCTCTACGAGGAGGTTCTCGGGCAGGGGTAGCGGAAGCCGGGCGGGTCTCGAACAGGCTTACTCCGTACGGCTCCAGGGCAGGCATGGGGAACCAGGGGTGACCAGGGTGAGGGGAGCGGCCGTGCGTCGTGGTGGACCTTCGGTACTCGGGATCGTACTGGCGGGCGGGGAGGGCAAGCGTCTGATGCCCCTCACCGCGGACCGCGCGAAACCAGCGGTGACCTTCGGCGGCACCTACCGCCTCGTCGACTTCGTCCTGTCCAACCTCGTCAACGCCGACATCCTGCGCATCTGCGTGCTGACGCAGTACAAGTCGCACTCGCTGGACCGGCACATCACCACCACCTGGCGGATGTCCAGTCTGCTCGGCAACTACGTCACCCCCGTCCCCGCGCAGCAACGGCTCGGCCCCCGCTGGTACTTGGGCAGCGCCGACGCGATCCTCCAGTCCCTGAACCTGGTCCACGACGAACAGCCCGAGTACGTCGCGGTGTTCGGCGCCGACCACGTGTACCGGATGGACCCGCGCCAGATGCTCACCCAGCACGTGGAGAGCGGGGCCGGGGTGACGGTGGCGGGGATACGCGTGCCGCGCGAGGAGTCGTCGTCGTTCGGCGTGATCACCCCCGGCTCCGACGGACAGTCCGTGGAACGGTTCCTGGAGAAGCCGCCCGACCCGCCCGGGCTGCCGGGCGACCCGGAGCGGGTGTTCGCGTCGATGGGCAACTACCTCTTCACCACGAAGGTGTTGATCGAGGCGCTGCACCGGGACGCGGAGGACGCGCGGTCCGTGCACGACATGGGCGGTTCGATCCTGCCCCAGCTCACCGACCGGGGCGAGGCCGGGCTGTACGACTTCAGCGCCAACCATGTGCCGGGCGAGACCAGTGGGGACCAGGGCTACTGGCGGGACGTCGGCACCCTCGACGCGTACTACGACGCCCACATGGACCTGATCGCCGAGCGCCCCGCGTTCAACCTGTACAACCGCAGCTGGCCGGTCTACACGCACTCCAACCAGCTCTCGCCCGCCCGGTTCAGCGCGGGCGGCATCGCGGGCGAGTCGATCATCAGCGCGGGCTGCCTGATCCGCGGGCAGGTGATGCGGTCGGTGCTGTCACCGGGGGTCCGGGTCGACCCGGGGGCGGTGGTGCAGGGGTCGATCCTGCACGACAACGTCCGTATCGGCCGGGGCGCGGTGGTGCGCGGCGCGGTGCTGGACAAGAACGTCGAGGTGCCGCCCGGCGCGACCATCGGCGTCAACCCGGAACGGGACGCCGACCTCTACACCGTCTCCCCGGGCGGCGTGATCGCCCTCGGCAAGGGCCGCCTCGTGACGTAGCCGCCGTGGGGACCGTCGTCCACCGTCCGGAAGAACGGCGTCGGCGTGCTCCGCCCTGCCCGCGGGCCTGGCCCGTGAAGGATCTCCCGTGGGTCACGGGACGCCCGGTCACCGGGCCTTTTGTCATGTTCCTGGACAGGGGCCCGGAGCCGTGCTCTGATGCCAACTCCCGTTCCCTGCAACGAGGCAAAGGCCGAAGCAACGAGCCGCCACCCTTCCTCATCCGTCAGTCAAGGAGGATTCGTGCGCATCGGATCACCCGGACCACTCAGGTCACTCAGACAACGCCTCGCCCTGCTGCTCGCAGCCGTACTCGGTGTCGCGGGGCTCAGCGCGACAGTCACCGCGGACGCGGCCGTCAACCCCGTCGAGGTCCATGGCCTCAAGGGCGAGTACTACACCCAATCGGCCCCCGGCGCCTTCGACTTCCACGCGCTCAAGGCGACCGGATTCGACCCGCAACTCGACTTCGACACCCTGGAGCCGCGCTTCACCTCCGCCACCGGACAGTCCGACGACGTCAACGTCCGCTGGACCGGCAAGATCGTCCCCGAGAGGACCGGCGCCACCACCTTCTCCCTGGTCGGCGACAACGGCTTCCGTCTCTGGATCGACGACAGCCTCGTCATCGACCACTGGGTGGACGACTGGGACAGTGAACAGACCTCCCGGCCGGTCGAGTTGACGGCGGGTCAGAGCTACCACATCAAGGTCGAGTACTTCGAGCACTACGGAGGCTCCAACCTCCACCTGCGCTGGACCCCGCCCGGCACCACCAAGTCCGCCGTACCGCAGTCGGCGTTCCGGCTGCCCGACGGCTTCGACTACGGCGGTGCCCTCGCCACCACCGTCCGCGCCGACGGCCGCACCCTCCAACTCGACTTCTCACGGCCCCTGTCCACGCCCCCGGCCGGTGTCACCGACCACCTGGACGCGGTGATCGGCGGCGCCACCTGGCCGCTGGCCGACGCCCGACTCGACCCGGCCGACCCCAGCTCGCTGCTGGTCCGCCTCAAGGAACCCGTCGTCGGCAACAGCACCGGCACGGCACCGGGACTCGCCGACGTACGCTACGACGGCGAAGGCGGCCTCACCCGCGAGGACGGCAACGTTGTCAGCTCCTTCTGGAGCAGCGGCGGCAACCGGTCGACGTACGAGCTGCGCACCCCGTGGGCCGACGACGTCTCCGCCGACAACGCCCATCCCGAGTACCCACGGCCCCAGTTGACCCGCGCCTCCTGGAAGAACCTCAACGGCTCCTGGCAGTTCGCCGCCGCCCGGGCCGGTGAACAGCCGCCGGTGGGGCGGGAGTTGGGCGAGAAGATCCTCGTCCCCTACCCGGTGGAGTCCCAACTGTCGGGCATCGAACGGCACGAGGACCGCATGTGGTACCGGCGCACCTTCACCGTCCCGGCCGACTGGAGGATCGGCACGGCCAAGCGCCTCCGGTTGAACTTCGGCGCCGTCGACTGGCAGGCCGAGGTGTACGTCAACGGCACCGAGGTGGCCCGACACCACGGCGGCTACGACAAGTTCAGCGCCGATGTCACCGACGCCCTCAAGCCGGGCCGCACCCAGGAACTGATCGTCGGCGTCCACGACCCGACGGACGCGGCCGACGGTGAGAACCCGCCGCTCGGCAAGCAGCGCCTGGACCCCAGCGGCATCTGGTACACCCCGTCCTCCGGGATCTGGCAGACCGTGTGGATGGAGCCGGTCGCCGCCGACCACGTCGACTCGCTCAAGCTCACCACCGACGTGACCGCCGGCACCGTGACCGTCCAGCCGCAGGGCGTGCGCTCCGGGCTGCCGGTGACAGTCACCGCCTACGACGGGAAACGCCGGGTGGGCACGGTCACCGGCCGCAGCGGCGGCCCGCTGACGCTGCGCATCCCGGACGCCCGCCTGTGGTCGCCGGACGACCCGTTCCTGTACGACCTGAAGGTGAGCGTCGGCGCCGACCGGGTCGGCAGCTACGTCGGGCTGCGTTCGATCGCCGTCGAGCAGGTGAACGGCGTGCCGCGCACCGTCCTCAACGGCAAGCCCGTCTTCATGATGGCCACCCTCGATCAGGGCTTCTGGCCGGACGGCCTGCACACCGCGCCGACCGACGAGGCCCTCGCGTACGACCTGAAGCTGCACAAGAAGCTGGGCTTCAACGCCGTCCGCAAGCACATCAAGGTGGAACCCGACCGCTGGTTCTACTGGGCCGACCGGCTGGGCCTCATGGTGTGGCAGGACATGCCGGCGATGACCGCGGGGGTGAACCCGTCCGCCGCCTCCCGCGCCGCGTACGAGCGCGAGATGAAGCAGCTGATCGACGAGCACATCAGCAGCCCGTCGGTCGTCATGTGGGTCACCTTCAACGAGGGCTGGGGCCAGTACGACGAGGCCCGCATCGCCGACCAGGCGAAGGCCTGGGACCCGACCCGGCTGGTCAACGGCATGTCCGGCATCAATCTGGGCGTCGACGGCGGCACCGGCGACATCCTCGACGAACACGGCTACCCCAGCCCCGCTCTGCCGCCGAACCCCGACGGCAGACGGGCCCTGGTCAGCGGCGAGTACGGCGGCCTGGGGCTCGCGGTGCCCGGCCACGCCTGGTCGGTGCAGCAGTCCTACGTGGACGTCGACCCCGCGACCTACACGGACGACTACCTCACCAAGCTCGCCGAGGTGCACGCCCTCGCCTGCCGGGGCGGCAACGGCGCCGTCTACACGCAGATCTCGGACGTGGAGGGCGAGTTGAACGGACTGGTCACCTATGACCGCAGGGTCGTCAAGCCCGATGTCCGGCGGATCGACGCGGCCCAGCGGGCGCTGATCGCGGACGCCTCCCGGGCCACCCCGGCCGGCTGCGCCTGAGCCGACCCGGTCCTGGGCGGTCGCGCCTGACCCCGGGCGGCGCCCGACGGCAGCCTCACCGCTGCCGCCGGGCGCCGCCCGTGCCGCGTCCCGCCCGGCCTCCGGGGGCGCGGGCTTCGCGACGCCGTCCGGCAGGGAACGACGTTCGATCGCGACGACGACGAGGTGGCCCCGGCCGTCCCCGGGTCGGCCGGACGGCTGACGTGCCGTGCGCGCCGTGCCGTCCCGGTGGCACGGTCGGCCCGCGCCCGTCGGAGTGGGGCGCCACGGACCGGATGACGCCGCCGGTACCGGGGAGACACCAGACGTCCCATGCGTCCCGTCCGCCCCAGACGAGCGGACGTAATCTGACGTTAACTGAGCGTAGCTTGATCGTACTTGACCGTAATCGACTCGGAGCGCTTGACTGCTTGCTCACCCCGTCGTCGACGCGAGGCAAGCAATTGACTTCCGACCTGCTCGCTCCTCTCGATCTGGCGTTCTGGAACATCGAGTCCGCCGCGCACCCCATGCACCTCGGCGCCCTCGGCGTCTTCGCGGCCCACTCGCCCACCGCCGGCGCCCACGCCGCCGACCTGCTCGCCTCCCGGGCCGCCGCCGTGCCCGGCCTGCGCATGCGGATTCGGGACGTGTGGCAGCCGTTCACCTTCGCGCCCCTCGCCTTCGGCGGCGCCACCCGGGAACCCGACCCGGACTTCGACCCCCTCGCCCACGTCCGGCTGCACGCCCCCACCGCCGACTTCCACGCCGACGCGGGCCGCCTCATGCAGCGCCCGCTGGAACGCGACCGGCCGCCCTGGGAGGCGCATGTGCTGCCCGGCGAGGACGGGGTCTCCTTCGCCGTCCTCTTCAAGTTCCACCACGCCCTCGCCGACGGGCTGCGCGCCCTCACCCTGGCCGCCTCCCTGCTCGACCCCATGGACCTGCCCGCCGCCCGCGCCCGCCCCGAGCCACCGTCGCGCGGTGTGCTGCCCGACGTGCGCAAGTTGCCGGGGCTGGTCAAGGGCGCCCTCTCCGACGTGGGCCGGGCGCTCGACATCGGTGCCTCCGTCGCCGTCTCCGGTCTCGGCGTGCGCTCCTCGGCCGCGCTCACCGCCGAGGCCACCGGCACCCGCCGCACCGCCGGGGTGGTCGTCGACCTCGACGACGTGCACCGCGTCCGCAAGAGCGTCGGCGGCACCGTCAACGACGTCCTCATCGCCGTCGTCGCGGGCGCCCTGCGCCGGTGGCTCGACGAACGCGGCGACGGCAGCGAGGGCGTCGCGCCCCGCGCCCTGATCCCGGTCTCCCGGCGCCGCCCCCGCACCGCGCACCCGCAGGGCAACCGGCTCTCCGGGTACGTGATACGGCTCCCCGTGCACGACCCCGACCCGCTCGGCAGGCTCGGCACCGTGCGCGCCGCCATGGACCGCAACAAGGACGCGGGACCGCAGCGCGGCGCGGGCGCCGTCGCCCTGCTCGCCGACCATCTGCCCCCGCTCGCCCACCGGCTCGGCGGCCCGCTGGTCGGCCAGGCCGCCCGGCTCTGGTTCGACATCCTGGTCACCAGCGTCCCGTTGCCCAGCCTCGGTCTGCGGCTCGGCGGCCACCCCGTCACCGCCGTCTTCCCCTTCGCCCCGCTGGCCCGTGGCCAGTCCCTCGCCGTCGCCGTCTCCACCTACCGGGGCGGCGTCCACTACGGCCTGGTCGCCGACGCGGCGGCCGTGCCCGACCTGGACCGGCTGGCCGCCGCGCTGCGCGAGGAGGTGGCCGCGCTGCTCACCGCCTGCGGCTCCTGACGAGACGGTTTGGTGACAGGGCCCGGCGCTGGCGTAAAATTCCCCGTTCGACAGCGGGTGCGATCCAGGCACCGCGACGGCAGACCAGGGAACGGCAGCGGCCATGACGGTGACAGACAACGGCGCGACGACCACGGAAGAGGTCGTGTTCGGGCCCGGCATCGACCCCGAACGGCTCGCCGTCTGCCTCGACGTGCTGGCGGAGCTCGACGACCTGGAGGTCGACCACCCCGACGCGATCGCCGTGCGCCGGGCCACCGCCGGTATCTACCGCACGGTCAAGCAGCGCCGCCGTCAGGAGCGCCGGGCCTCCAAGACCGCCCACGACAAGGCTGTCACCGAGGCCACCGCGACCGGCTCCGCGCAGCGCATCGACGACGAGACGGAGGGCATCCTGCCGTCGTCGGTCACCGAGGAGGGCCAGATCGCGGGGATACTCCAGCGGCCCCGCTCCTGCTACACCTGCAAGGCCCGCTACGTCGAGGTCGACTACTTCTACCACCAGCTCTGCCAGACGTGCGCCGCCGAGAACCGCGCCCGCCGCGAGGCCCGCACCGACCTCACCGGCAAGCGCGCGCTGCTCACCGGCGGCCGGGCCAAGATCGGCATGTACATCGCCCTGCGGCTGCTGCGCGACGGCGCCCACACGACGATCACCACGCGCTTCCCGAACGACGCGATCCGCCGTTTCAAGGCCCAGCCCGACAGCGCCGACTGGATTCACCGGCTGAAGATCGTCGGCATCGACCTGCGCGACCCGGCCCAGGTCGTCGCCCTCGCCGACTCGGTCGCCGCCGAGGGGCCGCTCGACATCCTGATCAACAACGCGGCGCAGACCGTCCGCCGTTCCCCGCAGGCCTACGGCGAGCTGGTCACCGCCGAGTCCGCGCCGCTGCCCGCCGGTGAGCTGCCCGCCGCCGAGGTGATCGGCACCTTCGGCTCCGGCGCCGTCGCCGCCCTCCCGGTCGCGGGCGGTGGCGCCCTCACCGCGCAGGACGTCACCGACCTCGCCCTGGTCTCCGGATCGGCCTCCCTGGAGCGCATCGCCGCCGGTACCGCCATCGACGCCGGTGGCCTGGTGCCCGACCTGCACGACACCAACAGCTGGATTCAGGCGGTGGAGGAGGTCACGCCCGTCGAACTCCTCGAAGTGCAGCTGTGCAACTCGACGGCGCCGTTCATCCTGATCAGCCGCCTGCGCGCCGCGATGTCCGCGGCCGGGGCCCGCCGGACCTACGTCGTCAACGTCTCCGCCATGGAGGGCGTCTTCGGCCGTGGTTACAAGGGCGCCGGGCACCCGCACACCAACATGGCCAAGGCCGCGCTGAACATGCTCACCCGCACCAGCGCCCAGGAGATGTTCGAGAAGGACCGCATCCTGATGACGGCCGTCGACACCGGCTGGATCACGGACGAGCGCCCGCATCCCGACAAGGTCCGGATGGCCGAGGCGGGCTTCCACGCCCCGCTCGACCTGATCGACGGGGCCGCCCGGGTATACGATCCTATTGTGCGTGGAGAACAGGGCGAGGACCTGTACGGCGTCTTCCTGAAGGACTACGCGCCCGGCAAGTGGTGAGTCGCCGTCCCTGACCGGTGACCCGATGCCGCCCGCGAATCCGGCCCTGCGGAGCAGCCGCGCCGGGAGCAGTCATGGCCAGTCCGGTCGACCCACACCGCATCGATCCGCGCGCCTTCGGTGACGCGCGCAACCACTACCCGACGGACGAACAGTTCTATGGCAACGACCGTCCCGCCGACCGCGTACTGCCGGAGGACCGGCCACGCGGCGGCGTCACGGGCACGGCGGCCCGACACCGCAGCACCTGGACCACGGTGGCCATCGTGGCGGCGATCGTACTGATCGTCCTGGCGGGCATCGCCCTGTTCCCCTGACGGGGCGGTCCCTCACCTAGGGACTCAGGGTGCCCGGCGCGGAGTGGGCAGGAGGACTCCGCCCGGGTACCTGTCCATTGTCCGGGGGCGGGAGGGTCCCTGTCACCGTTCTCCGGGACGATCTTTGCGCCCGCTGTGCGCCTCTAGGGTTGCGGTCGGCAAGCACAACGCACCGACACGACCCGGGAGTTGAAGTGGCGCACGACGTTGCCGCGCTGGCGGCGGAACTCACGGACATGGCCGCGGCCGATCAGCGGTCCTCGGCCCGGGCGAACAGCGATGACCCGGCCGAGCAGCTGGCGTGGCGACGGCTGACCGCGCGCCACGGCGACCGGCTCGGCGAGATCCTGGACGCGTACGGCTGGCCGACGGCGGACCTGGTCGGCGAGGAGGCCGCCCGTGCGGCGTGGCTGATCGCCCAGCACGCCGACCGGCAGCTCGACGTCCAGCGGCGCGCGCTGCGGCTGCTGGGGCAGGCGGTGTCGGCGGGCTTGGCCGGCCCGCGCGAGCTGGCCTTTCTGCACGACCGCACGATGGTCAACGACGGCCGTCAGCAGGTCTACGGCACCCAGATCGCCGGTGTGAAGGACGGGGCGCCGATTCCCTGGCCGTGCGAGGAGCCCGAGCGCATGGACGAACTCCGCGCGGAGGTCGGCATCGAGCCCTTCGACGCCTACGTCTCCCGGTTCGCGACGCCCTGACCCACCCTCCCGAGCGGGCAGGGCCTCGGCCCGGCGGAGTAGGACACCTGTCCGAGGCGGCAGGGCCGCAGGACCGAGGTGTTCCGGCCGGGGTGCGGATGAGATGGGCGCATGACTGATTCCGTGTCCCTGCCGGTGGCCGCCGTCCGCGAGCGCCTGGCCCAGGAGAAGAACGTGTGGCTGTGCACCGTCCGCCCGGACGGGTCGCCCCATGTGACGCCGGTCTGGTTCGTCTTCCTGCACGACACCTGGTGGATCGGCACGGACGAGGGCTCGGTCAAGGTCCGCAACCTCGCGACATCCCCGCGGGTCTCCCTGGCGTTGGAGGACGGCGGGCTTCCGGTCGTGGCCGAAGGGGAGGCGGCGTTGCACCGCGGCCCGTTCCCGACGGACATCGTGGACGCCTTCACCGCGAAGTACGACTGGGACGTCGCCGCCCCACGCACCCCGCACGAGGCCGCGTCCTGCTCGAAGTCCCCGTGGGGCGCTGGCTGTTGGCCGGAACGGCTCAATGACCGTGTGAGCACGGCCCGTCAATCCACCGCCCCCAGCCGGGAGTTGCGGGCCGCGAGGAGTTCCAGGACGGTGCGCCAGTCTTCCAGGACTCCGGCGTCGAAGCCGGTGTGGCGGCACTCCTCGTCGGCGTGGCGGAGGCGGAGGAGGTCGTCGTCGGCGTGGTCGGTGCGGTGGTGGGCGCGGACCAGGCGGGCGACCCGGGTGCCGAGCAGTCCGCGCACGGCGTCGGCCGCGCGGGCGGACGCCGTGACAGGGCTCTCCTCACCCCGGCACAGCAGCGGCCCGATGGCGTGCACCAACCCCGCCACCTGGAGTTCCTTGTCGGCGGGGCGTCTGCGCCGCAGCAGCGCGGCGGTCCGCAGCGCGTGCTCGTGCAGGTCCACCCGGCCGCCGCGCGTACCGGGGGCGTGCCACGAGCCCCGGCACGCGGACAGCAGATCCATCAGCTCTTCGACACTGCGCAGCTCCATGCGCCGGTCCCTTCGCCGGACGAGCCGTTGCCGCGCGTCAGCAGATCATGGCCGCCTTGCGATCCGGCCAACGGCACCTGAACGGTCCGACCCCCGGACCGGGCTCGGGACGTGCGGGCGGAGCCGCCGCTGTGCGCCGTTCGAGTGAACCTGGATCGAGTCGCCCGGCGACCATGACGGGCATAGCATGTCCCCTGATTGCGGGCGGACTTGGGACAGTTACACATTGTTTCCACGCGCTATCGAGCGGACAGCCGCTCATCTGGTTAATGTGGACCGGACGGGCAGAAACACCGGGTTCCATCCACACCCACGTCCGTCCCGGGGCAAGCCGGTGCACAGCGGCCTGCTCGTACGAAAGACCGGCGCCACCGCGTCCGAACTGTTCTCGACCCACCACCCGCAGGGGTGTCACAGGTCGGACCGCGGAAGGGTCCGGCCCGCCCCGAGGGTGACCCGACACATAAGGAGTGCGCGGTGACACCAGAAGAGACGACGACCGACGACGAACGCCCCGAGGAACGCACGGAGCGTTCCGGCCGCCCCGGCGGACAGCTCGGCAGCCTCGACGTGTGGGCCAGGTCGGCCCCGATCCGGCTGGCCGGCTACGAGGACGACCTCGCCGAGCCGCACATCCTGCCCAGCGTGGACTGAGCGCCCCGACCCCTCACGACCGCCGACCGCATGGGCGTGCCAGACTCACGCCCATGCTGATCAGAGGAGCCGCGGCCGACGACTGGCCGCGCATCTGGCCTTTCTGGCACCGGATCGTCTCGGCCAGCGAGACCTACTCCTGGGACCCGGACACCTCCATGGAGGCGGGCCGGGCCCTGTGGATGAACCCCGCCAAGCGCGTCTACGTCGTCGAGGACGAGTCCGGCACCGTCGTCGCCTCGGCCTATGTCACCCCCAACTACGGCGGCCCCGCGGCCCGCACGGCCAACGCCGGTTTCATGGTCGACCCCGACCAGGGCGGCCGGGGCTACGGCCGCGCCCTCGCCGAGCACATCCTCACGGCGGCCACGGCCGACGGCTACCGGGGCATGGTCTTCAACGCCGTCGTCGAGACCAACCCGGCGGTCCGCCTCTGGACGTCCCTCGGCTTCACGATCGTGGGCACGGTCCCGGACGCGTTCGACCATCCACGGCACGGCTGGGTGGGCCTGCACGTGATGCACCGCGCGCTGTAACCGGCGTGCGGGCAAGGGGAGTTGCCCACGCCGGTCGCCGGTCGCCGGTCGCCGGTCGCCGGTCGCCGGTCGCCGGTCGCGGGGCCGGTCCCGGTGTTCAGCGGCTTGAAGCCGTCGTCGGGCGCATCCCCTCACCCCCGCCGCCCCTCGGTGCCTACTCCAGCGGTGCCGTGCGCTGCCACGGGTGACGCTGCTCCATCTGCGCCGCCAGGGCCAGCAGGGTCGCTTCCGTGCCGGGGCGGCCTATCAGTTGAACGGCGCAGGGGGCGCCCGACGGGAGCGTGCCGAACGGGACGGACATCGCCGGCCAGCCGGTGAGGTTCCAGGCCGGGGTGAGGGGCGAACAGCGGCTGTTGGCCAGCACGTTGCGCAGCCAGCCCCGCTGGTGCCACGGCTCGGCGCCCGGCACCTGACCGGCCAGCGTCGGGGTGAGCAGCACATCGTGCTCGGCGAAGAACGGCTCCATCCGGCGCCGCAGTTCCTCCCGGCTGCGGCCCGTGCGGACGCCGTCCACGAACCGTCGGCCGATGGCCGCGTGGACCCGGGTGCGCCGGGCCAGCTGACGCGGGTCGAGGCCCTCGGCGTCGACGGCCGTGCCCGCCGTCCAGTACCGCAGGCCGGTCGTGCCCAGGCTCGCCGGATACGGCGGATCGGCACGCCGGACCTGGTGACCGGCCTTGATCAGCACCCCGGCCGCCTCCCGGGCGGCGTCCGCGAACGGCCTGGTCACCGGGGCGATGGGCAGCGGGCTGCGCAGCGAGACGGCGACCTTGAGCGGGGCGGGCTCCGCCGGGTCCGCCACCTCCGTGTCCGCGAGGACGGCGAGCATCAGCCGGGTGTCCTCGACCGTCGTCGCCAGCGGACCGTTCTCCGCCAGGCCGAACCAGTCGCCCTCACCTATCCCGGCGGGCACCAGCCCGTGCCCGGGCTTGATGGTGACGAGACCACAACTGGCCGCCGGGACCCGCAACGACCCCATGCCGTCGTTGCCGAGGGCGATCGGCGCCATACCGGCGGCGACGGCCGCGGCGCTGCCACCGGAGGAACCGCCCGCGGTCCTGGTCAGGTCCCACGGGTTGCGGGAGGTGCCGTGGACGCCCTCGGTGGTGCAGAACACGCAGAGTTCCGGCACGTTGGTGAGGCCGACGACCACCGCGCCCGCCGCCCGCAGCCGGGCCACCGTGACATGGTCTGCGTCGGCGGGCGTCCGCGAGGTCGCGGCCGAGCCGACCCGCAGGGACTCGCCGCGCACGGCGACGTTGTCCTTGACGGCCACCGGCACGCCCGCCAAAGGGAGTTGGGCCAGATCGCCGCGCGCGGCCACCTCGTCGGCCTCGGCGAGCGCGGCCTCCGTGCGGACCGTGCGGAACGCCCCGACCCGGCCGTCGAGCCGCTCGATCCGGTCGAGATGCTCGGCCACCACCTCCCGGGGTGTGACCCGCTTCTCGCGTACGGCGGTGGCGATCTCGACGGCGGTCCGGCCGACCCAGGCGGTCACGGCGGCTCCTTGGAAGGGGGGAAGGGGGAAGGGGGGGCGATCTCTTCGGGGGAGGGGGGGAGACAGCGGGAGAGGGAGGAGATGGTGGGGGAGGGGAGCGGTCGGTAGGGAGAACTGGTGCGTCACACCCGTGAGTTCGACTCGTGCGTGCGAAGAAGCACTCTGCCTCGCCGACGGCCCCACGTCGAGAGCGACCACCCCGAGGTACCGGCACGTACCGGACACGTCGGCTCTCGGCGGGCGATGCCGTCACCCTCCCGGGGCCTGCCGAGGGCCCGCGCTTGGGCATTCGGGCGGCTCCTCTTGGACTTTTCACGGGGCGCCGCTCGCGCCCGACCCGGCGCTGAGCAGCAGGTCACCCGATCACTCGGTCAACCGGCAGAGCGGGCAGTGCCGTTGACAGGTCTCCGGGGCCCGTCCAGTCATCAGGCCCCCGAGGACGCGCGGGGCTGCTCAGGAGGTCGTGTGTGCATGGCTGAGGTGAGACGGAGAGTGCTGCGGCTGCTCGGGGTCGCGGCGGCGCTGACCCTGTGGGTGGCGCCGGTTCCGGCGGTCGCGACGGAGGTGGCGGCGGCCCCGGTCACGGTGCCCGCGTTGGCCGACTGGGCGCCGGGTGGCCGCCGCCCTCGCCGACGATCTCCGCTCGGCGGGGCACGGGAGCGTGCCGGTCGTGCGGAGCCGGTCGCGGGCGGATACCGGCTCGTCGGCGCCGTCACGCGGATGACCGTGAGCCCCTCCGACGGTGGACGGCTCGTCCAGTACCCGCCCGGCCAACGCCCCCCTGCCGTATGGCAGTTGACCGCCCGCTGATCCGAGGAGCACCCGCCATGGCCGTCTCCAGACGCCTGTTCGTCGCCGCAGCCACCGCCCTCACCGCGACCGGCATCCCCCTCCCCGCCGCCCGAGCCGCCGCACCGGACACCCGCTCCCGCATCCCCGTCTCCCCGCACGACACCGAGGCCGACCTCGTCCGCACGGCCTCCCAAGTCCGGCCCACCGCACGGCAGATCGCCTGGCAGCGCCTGGAACGGACCGCGTTCCTGCACTTCGGCGTGAACACCTTCACCGGCCTGGAATGGGGCACCGGCGACGAGGACCCCGAGGTATTCCAGCCCACCGGACTCGACACCGACCAGTGGGCCAGGGCCCTGAGCGACGGCGGTTTCCGGCTCGCCGTCCTGACCGTCAAACACCACGACGGCTTCGTCCTCTACCCCTCCCGGTACACCGACCACACGGTGGCGTCCAGCAGTTGGCGCGGCGGGCAGGGCGACGTGCTGCGCGCGTTCGCCGACTCGATGCGCCGGTACGGCCTCAAGGTCGGCGTCTACCTCTCACCCGCCGACGAGAACCAGTACCTGCACGGCGGCTACGCCAACGGCAGCGCCCGCACCGCCCGGACCATCCCCACCCTCGTCCACGGCGACGACCGCACCCCGCCGCGCTCGTTCACCCTGGACGCCACCGACTACGGCGCCCATATGCTCAACACCCTCTACGAGGTCCTCACCGAGTACGGTCCCGTCGACGAGGTCTGGTTCGACGGCGCCCAGGGCCATATCCCGCCCGAGAAGGTCGAGGCCTACGACTGGGACAGCTGGTACACCCTGGTGCGGGCCCTCGCCCCGGACGCGGCCATCGCCGTCACCGGACCCGACCTGCGCTGGGTCGGCAACGAGAGCGGCCTGGCCCGCGAGGACGAGTGGAGCGTCATCCCCGTCAAGGAGAACCCCTACGGCCGCACCGACTGGGCGTTGGCCTACGACACCGCCGACGAGGGCAGCCGCGCCGCCCTCGTCACGGCCCTGCCGCACACCGACTACCTCCAGTGGTGGCCCGCCGAGTGCGATGTCTCCCTGCGGGACGGCTGGTTCTACCACCCCGAGCAACAGCCCAAGAGCGTCGAGGAGTTGACGGAGATCTACTTCGGGTCGGTGGGCCGCAACGCGGTGCTGCTGCTCAACGTCCCGCCGGACACCGCCGGGTTGCTGCCCGCCGCCGACGTGACGCGGCTGCGCGAGTTCCGCGAACGGGTGGAACGCGAGCTGCCCGAGGACCTCGCACGCCGGGCCCCGACCAGGCGGGCGCCCGGCCTGGTCACCGTCGACCTCGGCCGGGAACGGGAGGTGGACCGGGTGCGGCTGGCCGAGGACGTGCGGCACGGCCAGCAGGTGGAGGCGTTCGTCGTCGAGGCGCATCGCGACGGCGCGTGGACGCGGGTGAGCGGCTCCGGCACCATCGGCGCGAGCCGCATCCTGCGGTTGCCCGCCCCCGTCTCCGCCCGGCACTGGCGACTGCGGGTCACCGGCGCCCGCGCCGCCGTTCACCTCGCGGAGTTCGGGCTGTACCGGTCGCGACTGTGAGCCGCTCCGGGGCCAAGTCGGCGGTATAGCAGCTCAGTTGATACCCGCTCCTGACGTGCGGATCAGCGAGGCCTCCGGTGGCGGGCGGGCGCGGCTCGCCGGGGAACTGCATGGCATCATCGACGCCGACGAGGTCAGCGCCGGTGCGGACGGGATCTCGGTGCGGGTCGCGCGGACCTTCGGGGCGTCCGGGGTCACCCAGCGGCTGACCCTCGCACCGGGGGAGCGGCGGCTCGTGGTGGACACGGAGGTGGACTGGCACGAGACGGAGAAGTTCCTGAAGCTTGCCTTCCCGCTCGACGTGCACGCCGAACGGTACGCGTCGCAGACCCAGTTCGGGCATGTCCACCGGCCCACGCACACCAACACCGGCTGGGAGTCGGCCAAGTTTGAAGCCTGCGACCACCGGTTCGTGCAACTCGCCGAACCTGGCTGGGGCGTGGCCGTCGTCAACGACTCGACCTACGGCCACGACGTCACCCGCACCGTCCGCACCGACGGCGACTCCGGGAGCGGCGGGGCTACTCCTGAAGTGGTCTGTCTACAAGTGGTCTGTCCACAAGTGGTCTGTCTACTGCGGGAGGTGGGAACGCAGCCATTGCTCGACCTCGCCCACATGGGCCGCCGCAGCCGCTCTCGCCGCCTCCGGGTCGTGGGCGACGAGGGCGCGGTGGATCGCCGCGTGCTCACGGCGGGTGCGCTCGATGACGCCGTCCTCCTGGTAGCCGCGCCAGACGCGGGCCCGGAAGGTGCGCGAGGAGAGGCCCTCCAGGATCGCGGCCATCGTGTCGTTGCCCGCGGCCGCCGCGATCTCCCGGTGGAACGCCAGATCGTGGGCGAGGATCACGTCCGGATCGTCGGTGGCGTTCATCGCCGCGAGGTGCTCCGCCACCGCAGCCAGCCGGTCCGGCGTGATCCGGGCCGCCGCCAGCGCCGCCGCCGTCGACTCCAGGATGCGGCGCACCTCCAGCAGCTCCACCAGACCAGGCCCGCGCGACAGGTCGGCGACCACCCCGAACGTCTCCAGCAGGTCCCCGGCCTCCAGGCGCGTCACGTAGATGCCCGAACCGTGCCGCGCCTCCAGCACGCCCAGCACGGTCAGCGCCCGGATCGCCTCCCGCATCGAGCTGCGCGAGATGCCCAGCTGGACCGCGAGTTCACGCTCGGTCGGCAGCCGCTGGCCCGGCTCCAGGCTGCCGTCGCCGATCATCGCCTTGATCCGCTCGATGGCGCGCTGCGTCACCGTGGCCTTCTGCGGAGCGGGCCCGGTCGGTGTCTGCCCGGCCAGGGTCTTGTCCACGGGCCCACTCCTTCGTTCGCCGGTGCGCCGCAGTCTAACTAGCCAAGTGGTCCGACCACTATGGCTCGGATGCGTCCCCGGGGCACCACGGGACGGGAGAAAAACGCGGGCGTGGGGTGTTGTGGGCGCGAAGTGGTCTGATAAATATGCGGGCAGCCGTTCCAGTTCCCTGTGCGACAACGAGCCCGCCCCGCCCCCCGGCCGCGCTCAAGGACCGACCCCGCGCCTGCCCCGTCCCCGACCGAAAGGCACCCCGTGGCCGCGACGCCCGCCCGCATCATCGCCGTCGACACCCATGACATCCGGTTCCCGACCTCGCGCGAGCTGGACGGCTCCGACGCGATGAACCCGGACCCCGACTACTCGGCCGCCTATGTCGTGCTGCGCACGGACGCCGGGGACGGTCTTGAGGGGCACGGGTTCACGTTCACCATCGGGCGGGGCAACGAGGTGCAGGTCGCCGCCCTCCACGCGCTGCGCGACCATGTGATCGGGCGGAGCGTCGACGAGGTGTGCGCGGACCCGGGATCGGTCAGCCGGGCCCTCGTCGGGGACAGCCAACTGCGGTGGCTGGGGCCGGAGAAGGGCGTGCTGCACATGGCGATCGGGGCCGTCGTCAACGCCGTGTGGGACCTCGCGGCCAAGCGCGCGGGCACACCCCTGTGGCGGCTGCTCGCCGACGCCGACCCCGCCTGGCTGGTCGGCCAGATCGACTTCCGCTACCTCAGCGACGCGCTCACCCCCGAGGAGGCCCTCGACCTGCTGCGCCGGGGCCGGGCGGGCGCCGCCGAACGCACCGCCGACCTCCTCGCGCGCGGCTACCCGGCCTACACCACCTCGCCGGGCTGGCTCGGCTACAGCGACGAGAAACTCACCCGGCTCGCCCGGCAGGCCGTCGCCGACGGCTTCCGGCAGATCAAGCTGAAGGTCGGCGCCGACCTCGACGACGACGTCCGACGGTGCAGAGTCGCCCGCGAGGTCGTCGGCCCCGACGTGCGGGTGGCCATCGACGCCAACCAGCGCTGGGACGTCGCCGAGGCGATCCGCTGGACCCGGGCCCTCGCGCCGTTCGACCCCTACTGGATCGAGGAGCCCACCAGCCCCGACGACATCCTCGGCCACGCGGCGATCCGTGAGGGCGTCGGACCCGTGAAGGTCGCCACCGGCGAGCACGTCCAGAACCGCATCGTCTTCAAACAGCTCCTCCAGGCCGGTGCCCTCGACATCCTTCAGATCGACGCGGCCCGCGTCGGCGGGGTCAACGAGAACCTCGCGATCCTGCTGCTGGCCGCGAAGTTCGGCGTGCCGGTCTGCCCGCACGCCGGCGGGGTCGGCCTGTGCGAACTCGTCCAGCACCTCTCGATGTTCGACTACGTCGCCCTCACCGGCACCACCGAGGACCGCGTCATCGAGTACGTCGACCATCTCCACGACCACTTCCTCGACCCCGTGGTGATCCGCGAGGGCCACTACACGGCACCCACCGCGCCCGGTTTCTCGGCCGCCATGCGCCCCGGGTCGATCGCGCGGTACACCTACCCCGACGGCGCCTTCTGGGCCGCCGACCTCGACACACAGAAGGGACGGGCGGCATGACCGACTTCACTGGACTGAAAGCCCTGGTCACCGGCGGCGCCTCCGGCATCGGCAGGGCGACAGCCGACCTCCTCGCAGCGCGCGGCGCCCAGGTCGCCGTCCTCGACCTCGACCCGTCCCCGGTGACCGCACCCCTGCTCGGCTACCGGGCCGACGTCACCGACGACGCGTCCGTGCGGGCCGCCGTGGCCGCCGCCGTCGCCGACCTCGGCGCCCTGGACGTCGTGATCAACAACGCGGGCATCGGCGCCCAGGGCACGATCGAGGACAACGACGACGCCGAGTGGGCCCGGGTCCTCGACGTCAACGTGGTCGGCATGGTCCGCGTCGCCCGCGCCGCGCTGCCGCACCTGCGCGGCTCCCGGCACGCGGCGATCGTCAACACCTGCTCCATCGCGGCCACCGCCGGACTCCCGCAACGCGCCCTGTACAGCGCGACCAAGGGCGCCGTGTACTCCCTCACCCTCGCCATGGCCGCCGACCACCTCCGCGAGGGCGTCCGCGTCAACTGCGTCAACCCCGGTACCGCGGACACCCCGTGGATCGGCCGCCTCCTCGACCAGGCCGCCGACCCCGCCGCCGAACGCGCCGCGCTTGAGGCCCGCCAGCCCAGCGGACGGCTCGTCGCGGCCGACGAAGTCGCGGGCGCCATCGCCTACTTGGCGAGCCCCCTGTCCGGCGCGACCACCGGCACCTCCCTCGCCGTCGACGGCGGCATGCAGGGCCTGCGGCTGCGACCGGCGACCCGGTGACCCGGCTCGGCGCAGGGCGCGTCGAGGTCGGCCCGCTCGGCTTCGGCGCCGCCGCCCTCGGCAACCTCTTCACCGAGGTCGGCGACGAGCAGGCGCACGACGCGGTGACCACGGCCTGGCAGCAGGGCGTCCGCTACTTCGACACCGCCCCGCACTACGGCCTCGGCCTGTCCGAACGGCGCCTGGGCGCGGCCCTGCGCGAGCACCCCAGGTCGGCGTACACCCTGTCCACCAAGGTGGGCCGGCGCCTGGAACCCGCCCCGGACGGCACCGGCGACGACCTCGCCGACGGCGGGTTCGCCGTCCCCGCCGACCAGCGCCGGGTCTGGGACTTCAGCGCCGACGGAGTGCGCCGCACCCTGGAGGCGAGCCTGACGCGGCTCGGCGTCGACCACATCGACATCGTCTACCTCCACGACCCCGACGACCACGCCGACGAGGCCTTCCGGCAGGGCTACCCGGCCCTGGAACGGCTGCGCGCCGAGGGCGTCGTCGGCGCCATCGGGGCCGGCATGAACCAGACCGGGATGCTCACCCGGTTCGTCCGCGACACGGACGTCGACGTCGTCCTGTGCGCCGGGCGCTACACCCTCCTCGACCACAGCGCCCTCGCCGACCTCCTCCCGGCCGCCCAGGAACGCGGCACGTCCGTCGTCATCGGCGGCGCCTTCAACTCCGGCCTGCTGGCCGACCCGAGACCCGGCGCCACCTACAACTACGCCTACGCACCGGCCGAGTTGCTCGACCGGGCCCTGCACCTGCGGTCCCTCGCCGAGCGGCACGGCACCACCCTGCGGGCCGCCGCCCTCGCCTTCTGCGCCGCGCACCCGGTGGTCGCGAGCGTCCTGGTGGGCGCCCGCTCCGCCGCCGAAGTCCGCGACTGCGCCCAGCAGTTCACGACACCGGTACCGGCCGCCTTCTGGCAGGAACTGCGCACGGAGGGCCTGCTGCCACCGGAGGCACCGCTACCCACGGAACAACCGTCGTGAGGGGGGCGCGGTGAGAGGGGAGCCGTGGTGAGGGTCGCGCTGCACACCAAGGTCAAGGCGGACCGCATCGCCGACTACGAGGCCGCCCACCGCGAGGTCCCCGAGGAACTGACGGCCGCCATCCGCGCGGCCGGAGCGGTCTCCTGGACGATCTGGCGCAGCGGCACCGACCTCTTCCACCTCCTGGAGTGCGACAACTATCCACGCTTGCTTGCCGAGTTGGAGGCGCTGCCCGTCAACGTGGCGTGGCAGGCGCGGATGGCGGACCTGCTCGACGTCGTCCACGACTACTCCGCCGAGGGCGCCGACGCGGGCCTGCCCGTGGTGTGGGAGCTGCCATGACGATCGACGCCCACCACCATGTGTGGGACCTCTCGATCCGCGACCAGGACTGGATCACGGGACCCGAACTCCAGCCCCTGCGAAGGAACTTCACCCTGGCCGACCTGGCACCCGAGGCGCGGGCCGCCGACGTCACCGGCACGGTCCTCGTGCAGACGGTCACCGTGCCCGAGGAGACCCCGGAGCTCCTCGCCCTCGCCGCCACGCACGACCTGGTCGCCGGGGTCGTCGGCTGGACCGACCTCACCCGCCCGGACCTCGCCGACACCCTCGCCCGTCTGCGCGCACTCCCCGGCGGCCGGTACCTCAAGGGCATCCGCCACCAGGTGCAGGGCGAACCCGACCCCGGCTGGCTGCTGCGCCCCGACGTCCGCCGAGGCCTCACGGTGCTCGCGGCAGCGGGGCTCGCCTACGACCTCGTCGTCCTCCCGCACCAGCTCCCCGCCTGCGTCGAGGCCGCCGCCACCCACCCCGAACTCCTCTTCGTCCTCGACCACTTGGGCAAACCTCCCCTCGCGTCCGGCGCCCTGCAACCCTGGGCGGCCGACCTCCGCGCCCTCGCCGCCCGCCCCAACACGCTCGCCAAGCTCTCCGGCCTCCCCACCGAGGCCGACCCCGCCTCCTGGACGACGGACGAACTGCGGCCGTACGTCGACACGGCCCTGGACGCCTTCGGCCCGGCCCGCCTGATGTTCGGCTCGGACTGGCCGGTGTGCACGCTGGCCGGGACGTACGGTGAAATGCTGGACGCGGCAAGGGAGTTGACGGCCACGCTCAGCCCGGAGGAACGGGCGGAGGTGTTCGGGGGAACGGCCACCCGGACCTACGGGCTGTGAAGCGACGCCGTGTTGCGCAGCTCGCGTCCGCCGTCGTCGCCGTTGCCGCCGCTACCGTCGTTCGCTCGTGAGGCGGGTCGGTGGGAGGTACTCGCGCACGAAGGTCCGCTCCCACCACGCCCCGGTCTCCCTCAACTCCCGCCAGCTGGTGTACCGGTAGCGGTAGAGGCGGGCGCGCAGGTAACGCGGCGGGGCGTCGGGCGGGAAGGGGGAGCGGCGCAGCAGACGGAGGGTGGCACGGTCGTTCTCCAGCAGCCGTTCCACCAGCCTCCCGAACCATTCCTCCGCGTACGCCGGTGACAGCGCCGCGAACCACATCATCCAGTCCAGGCGCAGATGGTAGGGCGCGAACTGGCGTGGCAGCCGCCGTGGATCACCCGGCTTGCCCTTGAACTCGTAGGCCCGCCAGTCCCCGTCGGCACGCGGCACCTCGTCCGCCGTTCCCTCGATCACGATCTCGTGGCGGACCCGGCTGACGCTGCCGAACGCGCCGTAGGTGTTGACCAGGTGGAGCGGGTCGAAGGAGCGGTTCATGACCTGGCGCCGGGAGACCAGGTTGCGGACCGGGCGGTAGCTGAGGGCCAGCAGCAGCGCGCCGACCACGAGGACCAGGACCTCGAACCAGAGCGGGGCGGCCGGGGCGGTATGTCCGGCGGCGGGGAGGTGGACCGCCGACAGGGCGAGGGTGATCGTGATCCAGTTCAGCCAGGCGAAGTTGCCGGACAGGATCAGCCACAGCTGGGTGACGATCATCAGGCACGCGGCGATCGACGCCACCGGCTGCGGGGCGAACAGGAAGAAGGGCACGACGAGTTGGGTGACGTGGTTCGCCGCGGCCTCCGCCCGGTGCACGGGGCGCGGCAGATGGTGGAAGAACCAGCTCAACGGGCCCGGCATCGGCTGGGTCTCGTGATGGTGGTAGAGACACGTGAGCTTCCGCCAGCACGCGTCGCCGCGCAGTTTGATCAGACCCGCGCCGAACTCCACCCGGAACAGCACCCAGCGCAGCAGGAACAGCACGACGACCGGCGGCGCCACCGTGTCGTTGCCGAGGAACACGGCGAGGAAGCCCACCTCCAGGAGCAGCGACTCCCAGCCGAACGCGTACCAGGTCTGACCGACGTTGACGATCGACAGATACAGCGCCCAGGGCAGCAGCCACAGCAACATCCCGGCCCAGAGCGGGAGGTGTGAGTCCGCCCCGGCCAGGAGCGCCACCGAGACCGCGCAGCCCGTGCCCGCCCAGAGGGCGAAGAAGCGGTCGGAGAAGTGGAGCTGGAACACGCTGGGCGCGTGCCGGAACGGCATCCTCGCGACCAGCCGTGCCACCGGCAGCAGTCCGCGTTCACCGATCAGCGGGCGGAACTGGAGGAGGGCCGTCAGGAACGCCACGAGGTAGACGGCGGCCAGCGCGCGCTGGAACATCAGCCGGCTCCAGCCGTACGCGGATGCGTCGAACCAGTCCACGGTCGTGGATACCTCCTCCTCGGGCTCCTCGGGCGCCTCATTCAACATCGTGACGCTGTGTGTGCCGCCGCTCCGGTTGCGTAACCCAAGAGGGTGACGCAGAGAATGAGAGGAACGGTTCGGAGCGTCTCCGGGAGGACCAGGAGGGTCACGTGCGGGTACCTGCCGGAAGCGTGGTCGTGGGGTTCGCGGTCTCAGCGGTGCTCCTTGTCGCCGGGTGCGGGGGTGAGGTGCGGGACACCGCCTCGGAGACGGTTGGGGAGGGCGTTGGGGAGGGTGTTTCCCGTTCCCCCGGGTCGGGTGAGCCGGGTCGGTCGTCGGCTTCCGCGCCGTCGTGGCTGGTCGCGCCCACGCGGCGGAGCCCCGTTGCAGACGACAGCCCCGCGCCGTTTCCGGGGCGCTACCCGGCCGTGAGCCGATTCGTCACGCCCCCGCCCCCTGCTGACGTAGCCTCTGCGACCTCGTCAGAGGCGCCGGAGACGACCGAGACACCGGAGGCCGCAGTGGCGGCAGAGGCGGCAGAGGCGGCAGAGGGAATGGCCGTCGGCCCCGAGGAAGCCCCCGCCTACTCGGACGAGTGGGATGACATCGGGCCCGCGTTCGTGCCCGAGGTGCCTGATCCGGTTGATGGGGGTGGGCTGATACCCGATGCTTCGGAGCCGGACGGTGTGTTCGACAGTCCTGTCCCCGTTCTGGGGTGGTGAGCGCGGGCGTACGCCCCGCGGTCGAATATTCGGCCGAATCCTGGCATGGTGGGCCCATGGCTGATCGGGGTGGGAGCGCCCTGTCACTCCCGGACGACTGGCCCGCCCACCCGGACCCGATCCTGGCGCTCAACCAGATGGGCAGCTTCGACTGGGACCTGGACGCCGGTCTGTTCCACATGGACGCCCAGGCCCACGAGGTCTTCGACCTGCGCCCCGACGAGTACGACGGCGACCCGGAGAGCCTCGGCGTACGGGTCCCGATCGCCGAGGGACGCCGCCTCGACACCCTCGTCGCGCAGGCCATCAAGGACGGCAGCGAGAACTACGGCGCCTACTTCCGCCTCCGCCGCCGTGACGGCACCCTGCGCTGGACCCACACCCAGGGCTACATCCGGCGGGACGAGACGGGCCGCCCGCGCCGGATCATCGGGATCGTCCGGGACGCCACCCGGGAACTGAGCGACACCGAGGCCCGCAGCGAGCAGGCCGCCCAGGACGCCGCCCGCCGCGAACAGACCAACGTCGTCCAGCTCACCACCGCCGCCCTCGCGCACGCCAGGACCGTCCAGGACGTCATCGACGTTCTCAAGGACACCCACGGCCTCACCCATCTGGGCGCCACCAGCCTCGTCATGGGCCTGGCCGAGGCGGGCCGCATCCGGCTGGTCGCCGAGGGACCGGCCGGCAGCTTCGTGCCCGGCACCCTCGTCACCGGCATCGAGGAGCCCTACCCGATGAGCGAGGTCGTGCGGACCCTCACCCCGCGCTTCATCGAGTCGCCGCAGGAGTTCGCCGAGCGGTACCCGATCCTCTGGCCGAACATCACCGACCTGAAGATCACCGCCGCCGCCTATCTCCCGCTCATCGTCCAGGGCCGCCCGATCGGCGCCATGGGCCTGCTCTACAACGACCGTCAGAGCTTCGCGCCCGAGGAACGCAACGTCCTGGTCGCCCTCGGCAGCAGCATCGCGCAGAGCATGCAGCGCGCCATGTTCTACGAGCAGGAGAAGGACCTCGCCACCAACCTCCAGCAGGCCATGCTGCCGCGCACCATCCCCAGCGTGCGGGGCGCCGACATCGCCGTCCGCTACCGGGCCGGCACCACCTCCGGCTCCCTCGGCCGGGACATCGGCGGCGACTGGTACGACCTGATCCCGCTGCCCGGCGGCCGGGTCGGTGCCGTCATCGGAGACGTCCAGGGACACGACGCGCACGCGGCGGCCGTCATGGGCCAGCTGCGGATCGTGCTGCGCGCCTACGCCGCCGAGGGACACACCCCCGGCGCCGTGATGGCCCGGGCCTCCGTCTTCCTCCACGAACTCGACACCGACCGCTTCGCGACCTGCCTGTACGCGGAGGTCGACCTGTCCACCGGCGTCGTCCAGGTGGTCCGGGCCGGTCACATCGACCCGCTCCTGCGCCACCCCGACGGGAGCTGCCGCCGCGCCCCGGTGGAGGGCGGCCTCCCGCTGGGCCTGTCCGCCGAGTTCGGGCGCCTGGACTACCCCGTCTCCACCGTCGAACTGGACCCCGGCACCACCCTCCTGCTCTGCACCGACGGCCTGGTCGAACAGCCCGGCATCGACCTCGACGACGGCATCCAGATCCTCGTCGCCCTCATCGCCGACGGCCCCCACGACGTCCGTGACCTCGCCGACCACCTGATCGAGGTCGCCGAGGAACGCGGCGGCGACGACGATGTCGCCCTCCTCCTGCTGCGCCGCCGGGGCCTGGACACGCCACATTCCGGCGGCCGCCTCCAGCAGCACGTGGCGCCCGGCGACCCCGAGGCCCTCACCGTCGCCCGGCACCTGATCCGGGCCGCGGTCCGGACCTGGGGCGCCGGTGCGCGGGCCGACGAGATCGAACTCGTCGCCGACGAACTGATCACCAACGTCCTCGTGCACACCGAGGGCGCGGCCGTCGTCACCCTGCGGGTGCTGACCGGCGGTGAACGCAGACTGCGGGTCGAGGTCGAGGACGCCTCCAGCGCCCTGCCGCGCCGCCGGGACGCGGGGGAGTCGGGCGTCACCGGACGCGGGCTGCTCCTGGTCGACCTGCTCACGGACGCGTGGGGCGTGGAGGCACGGGGCCGCGGCAAGTGCGTGTGGTGCGAGTTCCTGGTGCCGGGCGGCGACTGACCCCGGCGGCGCGACCGACCTGGCTGACCCCAGCGGCATCACCGGCCCCAGCGGCAGTACCGGCCCGAACCGCAGCACCGCCCCGAACCGCAGCACCGGCCCCGGTGGCATCGTTCGCCTCGAATGGCACCCTGGAGACATGCCGGAACTCCCCGAGGTGGAAGCGCTCAAGGACTTCCTCACCGAGCACCTGGTCGGACACGAGATCGTGCGGGTGCTGCCCGTCGCGATCAACGTCCTGAAGACGTACGACCCGCCGCTCAGCGCCCTGGAGGGCCACCGGGTCGCCGCCGTGCACCGGTACGGCAAGTTCCTCGACCTGGCGACGGACGGCGGCCCGCACCTCGTCACGCATCTGGCGCGGGCGGGCTGGCTGCACTGGAAGGACCGCCTCCCCGACGGACCGCCCCGCCCCGGCAAGGGCCCCCTCGCGCTGCGGGTCGCCCTGGAGACCGGCGAGGGCTTCGACCTCACCGAGGCGGGCACCCAGAAACGCCTCGCCGTCTACGTCGTCCAGGACCCGCAGCAGGTGCCCGGTGTCGCGCGGCTCGGCCCCGACCCGCTCGCCGACGACTTCGACGAACAGCGTCTCGCGGCGCTCCTCGCCCCCGAGCGGCGCCGCCTCAAGGGTGCCCTGCGCGACCAGAGCCTCATCGCCGGGGTCGGCAACGCCTACAGCGACGAGATCCTGCACGCCGCGAAGATGTCCCCGTTCAAGCTGGCGTCCTCCCTCACCGCCGAGGAGACGACCCGCCTCCACACGGCCCTGCGCACCACCCTCACCGAGGCCGTCGAGCGCTCCCGGGGTGTCGCCGCCGGGCGGCTCAAGGCGGAGAAGAAGAGCGGCCTGCGCGTCCACGGCCGTACCGGGGAGCCGTGCCCGGTGTGCGGGGACACCATCCGCGAGGTCTCCTTCAGCGACTCCTCGCTCCAGTACTGCCCGACCTGTCAGACCGGCGGCAGGCCGCTCGCCGACCGGCGGCTGTCCCGGCTGCTCAAGTAGGGCCGGACGCGGGTCACTTGGGGTCGAGCGTGACCAGGTGGTCGCCCTTGAAGGTACGCAGCTCGTAGCGCGCGACCTCGCCGGGGTGCAGATCCGAACTGCCCTGCATCGTGTGGGCGCGGGCGTCGTGCGCGGGCACGGTCCAACTGGTCAGCGTGTGCTCGGAGCCGTCCGCGGCGACGGCGATCAGATGACAGGAACGCGGGCCCGCGCCATCCTTGACCTCCAACTTCACCTCGCTGCCGTACACCTGGTCGGCGACCGTCAACCGGGCCCACACACCGCTGCGTTCATCGGTCGCCGCGACCTGCTCGCCGGTGCCCCCGCCCCCGCCGTCGCCCGCCTGCACGGCGAGCGCGGGCCCGCCGACCACGAGCACCGCCGCACAGGCGACCGCGTACAGCAGCCGCCTGCGCCCGGCCCGGTGCCGGGCGGCGACCTCGGTCACCAGCCGGTCCAGGAGGCCGGGGCCCGGATTGGTCATGGGGTGCACGAACCGCGGGGTGGCCCGGCGGTACAGCATCAACTGCCGTGTGACGGGCCCGAATTCGGTGACGTGCGCCGCGCAGCGCGGGCACTCCATGAGGTGGTCCTCGAAGCGGAAGGCGTCCGCCTCGTCCAGCACGCCGAGCGCGTACGCGGCGACGTCGCGATGCCTCTCCAGGGACCTCATGCCGAATCCTCGTGCCGTTGGGTGCGGGTGGGGTTACTCGTTGCTCCCACCCGTACGCACAGGGCCGTCGAATCACTCAAGGCAGGTACCGAATCGCAACCTTGGGGTTCGGAGCGGTCGACCCCATGGATTGGTCCCGGTCGAAAACCGGCCGGAAGAGATCGGCCGGAAGCCTCCGGCCGGACCGGACCTAGAAGAGATGGATGGCCAAGTGGCCCAAGGGCAGGCCGAGTTGCCACGCCTTCGTCCACACCTTCGGCCCCTCGTCCTCGCCGCCCGCCGGGGCGCCGCCCGGCACCGCGTTCAGGTCGGGCGCGAGCAACTCGGTCTCCTCCAGCCAGCGCCAGGCCTCCCGGGCCAGCTCCAGATCGGGCGAGGGCAGCCCGGACGCGAGCGCCTCGGCGGCGCGCCCCGCCATCGCCTCGCGCACCCACTCCTGCCACGGCTGGTCGTACGCCGTCAGCGACAGCCAGGTCTCCAACTGTGTGATCACCCGGATGCCGGACAGCTCGCCCTCGGTGTCCGAGAGGAAGACGGTCAGCGCCAGCGCGTCCCGCCCGGCCCGGAACTCGAAGGACGTCGGCGGCATCAGATCGCCCGTCCGCAACAACTCGTCGGCGATGTACTCGGCGTACAACCAGGCCATCGGGACGGTCAGTTCGCCGCCGCCGGTGCCGTCCGTGCTCTCGTGACCTCTGTGCAGCATCCCGTTCTGCCTTCCTCCGGTACATGCGCGTCGCCCGGACCCGGGCCCCCGGTCCGGAACACGGATGAGGACAGCCGATTACTCAACCGGGGTCCTCAGCAAGGCGCTTTACCGAGGTTTGACCGAGCCTTCGGTTTCACCGCAGGTCGGCCGCGTAACCGGGAAGCACCCGGCGCAGGGCGCGCAGCGCGTAGTACGCGCGGGACTTCACCGTACCGGGTGGGATTCCGAGGGTTTCGGCGGCTTCCGCCACACTCGCCCCTTGGAAGTACACGAGTACCAGCACGTCACGGTGGCCGGGAGTGAGTGTCTTCACAGCCTCGCGCACATCGAGGGCGGCGGCGGCCCGTTCGGCGTGGTCGGCACTGACCCGCGCGTTCTCCAGGATCGCGTCGCCCACCTCGGGCGGCCGCGCCTGCCGGGCCCGCCGCGCGTCGATGGCGAGCCGCCGGCCGACCGTCAGCAGCCAGGGCCGCACCGAGTCGAAGGCGTTGTCGCGCAGCGCCTCGGGGTGCTGCCAGGCGCGTACCAGGGTCTCCTGGACGAGATCCTCGGCCCGCTGCCGGTCGCCGTCGCAGAGCCGGAGCAGGAACGCGAAGAGAGGCCGGCCGTGCTCGCGTTGCAGTGCGACGAGCTCGTGCTCGGCGGTCGTCCCGTGCGTGAGAGTGGTTCCGGCCGTCATGGGCGATATGGCATCGCAGCGTGGCGATTTGTGACAGGGCGTACACGCTCCGGTGCGGCGGACGGTCGATCGCGTCGACGAGCGGTGCGACGAACGGTCCCGAACGCGCCTGCGCCCCGCTGCTGACAATCCGTCAAATGTGGCGGACGGGCTAATCGGTGGCCCCGGGTCGTTTGGGGGAGCCTCCGCGACCGTACCTATTTGTATGCAAATAGGACCACATTGGGGTGAGCTGATGATTGCACGCAGACGACAGGTTGCCCTGGCCCTGACGGCGATCCTCGCCGGAGGCGCCGCCTGCCAGGCCCAGCACCACGCACCGTCCCACGGCGCCGGGGCCCCGGCCGCCCACGGGTTCACGCTCCTCGCGTCCGGGGACGTCCTCCCGCACACCTCGGTCATCGACCGCGCGCGCTTCGACGCGGGCGGCGAGGGCTACGACTTCCGGCCCATGCTCGCCGACGTCCAACCCCTCGTCTCCCGCGCCGACCTGGCGCTGTGTCACATGGAGACCGTCTACGGCGCCGACGGCGACTACAGCGGCTACCCCGCCTTCAAGTCCCCGCCCGAGATCGCCCAGGGGCTCGCCGCCACCGGCTACGACGGCTGTTCCACCGCGTCCAACCACACCGTCGACGACGGCGCCGACGGCATCCGCCGCACCCTCGACGCCCTCGACCGGGCGGGCGTCCGGCACGCCGGGTCCGCCCGCACCGAGGCCGAGGCACGCACCGTCACCGTGCTGCGCGCGGGCCCCGCCAAGGTCGCCCACCTCGCCTACACGTTCGACACCAACGGCCTCCCGCTGCCACCGGGACAGCCCTGGGCGGTCAACCTCATCGACGAGAACAAGATCATCGCCGATGCCCGGGCCGCCCGCGCGGCCGGTGCCGACGCCGTCGTCGTCTCGATGCACTGGGGCACCGAGTGGCAGGACGAACCCGACCAGCGCCAACTCGACCTGGCCCGCCGCCTCACCGCCTCCGGCCCCAGGGACCGCCCCGACATCGACCTCATCCTCGGCACCCACGCCCACGTCCCGCAGGCCTACGAGAAGGTCAACGGCACCTGGGTGGTCTACGGCATGGGCGACCAGATCGCCGGCGAGATGTACAACGACACCGGCGCCCACGACCCGCGCGGCAACCAGTCCACCCTGGCCCGCTTCACCTTCGCCCCGCCGGCCGGCCCCGGCGCCCGCTGGCAGGTCACCAAGGCCGAGTACATCCCGCAGCTCTACGACATCGACGCGGGCCGGGTCGTCGACGTCGACAAGGCGATCGCCGACGGCGCCGACCTCCAGAGCGTCCGCGACCACATCAACGACGTGGTCCTCAGCCGGGGCGCCGCGAAGGACGGGCTGGTGGTGGGGAAGTAGGGGGCCGTACGGACGGCCCCTTGAGCGCCGGTCCACGGCGACGGGCGGGCACGACGCCGTCGTCGCCGGGCCCCCGCGAGCCGGACGGGGACGGCACCACCGTTGCCGATCGCCGTCCCGTGCGGCGGGCGGCTACGGCACCACCGTCACCGGCCAGCGGCCCGCCTTCACCAGACGGACCGCCACCGAACCGACGATGCGATGGCCCGCCTGCTCCGAGGCGCCGACCACCACCGCGTCCGCCGTCAGCTCGTCCGCCGCCTTGACCAGACCGGTGTAGGGGTCGCCGCGGAAGGTGTGGAACTCCCAGCGCACATCGAATATCCCCTTCGTGCGCTCCGTCGCCTCCCGGATGTGGGCCACCAGACTCTCGGCGATCTCGTCCGTCGTCTCCGCGACCGGCGCCCCGAGCGCCGCCCCCGCCGCCAGCACCGGCTGCACGTACACCACCGCGAGCAACGCGTGCTGGCGCCGGGCCAGACCTCCGGCGTAGGCCGCCGCCCGCAGCGAGGAATCGGAGCCGTCCACCCCGACGACGATGACCTTCGGGCCGTCCGTGCCCCGTTCGAACCCCTGCGCCTGCTGTTCCGTCACGGCCGTGAGGCTATCGGAAGCAGCCGCTCCGGCCGCCCGCCGGGTTCTCGACGGGCGCGCGGGCCCGCGACTTCCTAGAGTCGGAACCATGAGTGCCACCGCGGGGGCCGCACCGGCGAAGGATCTCCCCGGCCCCGGCCCCGGACGGCCGCCCGGGACCGACCGGCTGAGCCGGGTCCCCGAGAGCTTCGCGACCTTCTTCGGCGTCATCGGGCTGCTCTGTCTGCTGCTCGCGTTCATCCCGCCGCTGCGCGACCTGCTGCGCCCCGTCGTCCGCTTCCTCGACCTGGTGGCCGTCCCGGTCAGCGCCAACCTCGCCTACGCCGTCTTCCTCTTCCTGCTGGCCGCCGCGCTCGGCGCCCGCAAGAAGATCGCCTGGTGGCTGGTGGTCGTCTACCTCGGCCTGCTCGTCGTCACCGACATCGTCGGCGTCGTCGTCGGCCTGTACGACGACTCCGTGCCCTCCCTCGTGGTCTGCGGCTGCGCGCTGGCGCTGCTGATCGTGGCCCGCCGTGAGTTCTACGCGGCCTCCCGCCGGGCCGCCGTGCGCCGCGCCCTGAGCGTCCTGCTGGCGGGCCTGCTCCTCGCCGTCCTCGCCGGCTGGGGCCTGGTCGCGCTGTTCCCCGGCACCCTCACCGACGGACAGTGGCCGGCCTGGGCCGCCGACCGGGTCCTCGGCGGCCTCGCCCCGCCGCGCACCTTCTCCGGGCGCCCGCCGCACGTCCTGTACTTCCTGCTCGGCCTCTTCGGCGCCCTCGCCCTCCTCAACGCCGCCGCCACCCTCTTCCGTTCACAGCGCCTGGAAGCCGCCCTGCACGGCGACGAGGAGGCCCGCATCCGCGCCCTCCTGAAGGCCTACGGCGCCGACGACTCCCTCGGCTACTTCGCCACCCGCCGCGACAAGGCCGTCGTCTTCTCGCCCAGCGGCAAGGCCGCCGTCACCTACCGCGTCGAGGCCGGCGTCTGCCTCGCCAGCGGCGACCCCGTCGGCGACCGCGAGGCCTGGCCGCGCGCCATCGCCGCCTGGCTGGACCTGGCCCGCAGACACGCCTGGGCGCCCGCCGTGATGGGCGCCTCCGAGGACGGCGCCAGGGCCTTCGCCCGAGCCGGTCTCGGCGCCCTGCAACTCGGCGACGAGGCCATCCTCGACGTGCCCGGCTTCGACCTCGACGGCCGCGACATGCGCGTCACCCGGCAGGCCGTGCGCCGGGTCCGCCGCACCGGCGCCACCTGCCGGGTACGCCGCCACGCGGCCCTCACCGACGAGGAGATGGAAGCGGCCGTCGACAAGGCCGACGCCTGGCGCGACACCGAGACCGAACGCGGTTTCTCCATGGCCCTGGACCGCCTCGGTGACCCGGCCGACGGCGACTGCCTCCTCGTCGAGGCCCTCGCCGGCGACGGCCGACTGCTCGCCCTGCTCTCCTTCGTGCCCTGGGGCCGCGACGGCGTCTCCCTCGACGTGATGCGCCGCGACCGCAGTGCCCCCAACGGCGTCATGGAGTTCATGGTCGCCGAACTGTGCGCCGTCGCCCCGAAACTCGGCGTCCGCAGGATCTCGCTGAACTTCGCCGTCTTCCGCTCGGTGTTCGAGGAAGGCGCCCGGATCGGCGCCGGGCCGGTACTGCGGCTGTGGCGCCGCCTGCTCGTCTTCTTCTCCCGCTGGTGGCAACTGGAGGCCCTCTACCGCTCCAACGCCAAATACCACCCCCTCTGGTACCCCCGCTTCATCTGCTACGCCGACGCCGGTTCCCTCGCCCGCATCGGCCTCGCCTCCGGGATCGCCGAGGGCTTCGTCTCCGTACCGTCCCTGCGCACCCTGTGGGGCCGGGGCCACACCAGGGCCCCCGTCAGGCCCGCGACCACCGAGGGGCTGCCCCCGCTGTCCGCGCTCGGCCCCGACCAGGACGCCGCGACCACCCCCGACGCCCCGCCCGCCGCCCGGTCCGACCAGGTCAGGGCCCGCCTGCGCACCCTGGAACGGCTGCGCGCCGACGGCACCGACCCCTACCCGGTCGGCGTCCGGGCCCGCACCCACACCCTCGCCGGGATCAGGAACGGCGACGAGGTCACCGTCGCCGGACGCGTCCTGCTCGTGAGGGACTTCGGCGGCGTCGTCTTCGCCGTGCTGCGCGACTGGTCGGGCGACCACCAACTCGCCCTCACCCGCGCCGGGTCCGGCGCGGCCCTCGACCGTTTCACCGCCGACACCGACATCGGCGACCACATCACCGCCACCGGCCGCGCGGGCCTCAGCGACCGGGGCGAACCCACCGTCTTCGTCACCTCCTGGCAACTCCTCGCCAAATGCCTGCACCCGCTGCCCGACAAACACCGCGGCCTGACCGACCCCGAGGCCAAGGTCCGCCGACGCCACCTCGACCTCATCTGTGCCCCCGACGCCCGCGAGGTCGTCCGCGCCCGCTCCCGCGCCGTGCAGGGGCTGCGCCAAGGCCTCCTGGACCGGGGCTACCTGGAGGTCGAGACGCCGATGCTCCAGCAGATCCACGGCGGCGCCAACGCCCGCCCCTTCACCACCCACATCAACGCCTACGACCTCGACCTGTACCTCCGTATCGCCCCGGAGCTGTACCTGAAGCGGCTGTGCGTCGGCGGCCTGGAGAAGGTCTTCGAACTGGGCCGGACCTTCCGCAACGAAGGCGTCTCCTACAAGCACAACCCCGAGTTCACGATGCTGGAGGCCTACCAGGCGTACGCCGACTACGACGTGATGCTCGACCTCACCCGCGAACTGATCCAGGGTGCCGCCACCGCCGCGTTCGGCTCACCCGTCGCCCGCACGGACGGCACCGAGCACGACATCTCCGGTACCTGGCCCGTCAGGACCGTGTACGGCGCCCTCTCCGACGCGCTCGGCGAGGAGGTCGACGCGGACACCCCGCTGCCCGCGCTGCGCCGCCTGTGCGACCGCGCGCACGTCCCCTACGCCGACCAGGACGGGCGCGGTGACGTCGTCCTGGAGATGTACGAGCGGCTCGTCGAGGAACGCACCCGGCAGCCCACGTTCTACAAGGACTTCCCCACCGACGTCTCCCCCCTCACCCGGCAGCACCGCACCGACCCCCGGCTCGCCGAACGCTGGGACCTGGTGGCCTTCGGCACCGAACTCGGCACCGCCTACTCCGAACTGACCGACCCCGTCGAACAGCGCCGCCGGCTCACCGCCCAGTCGCTGCGCGCGGCCGGCGGCGACCCCGAGGCGATGGAACTGGACGAGGACTTCCTCGACGCCCTCGAATACGCCATGCCGCCCACCGGCGGACTCGGCATCGGCGTGGACCGGCTCGTCATGTTCCTCACCGGCCTCACCATCCGCGAGACCCTCCCCTTCCCGCTGGTCCGGCGCCGCTGACGGCGCTGCTCGGCCGAGCGGGTGCTTTCCTGCCGCCGCACCGGTACTGCTGTGGTGCGCCCCGGCGAGATCGGGCGACTGATGAGTCATGACGAAGGATCAGTTGCTCACGCGGCGCCGGGCCCTGCTGGCCGGCGCCGCCGCTCTGGGCGCGGCCGGCACCGCCGGCGCGCTGACGCTCGGCTCCGGCGACGCACCCCCCACCCGCGCCGCCGCCCCCGCCGCGGGCGCTCGGGCGGCCCGCCCCCTCAAGCCCTCCGCCTACCGCCTCCAGCCCCTGACCGGATACGGCGCGCCGCGCCGCGCCACCGCCCCGCTCGCGGTCCGCCACGAACCGTTCCTGCGCCTGTCCGGACACGGCCGCACCATGGTGCTCACCTTCGACGACGGCCCCGACCCGCGCTACACCCCGCACATCCTCGACACCCTCGCCGAGCACGACGTGCGCGCGATGTTCTTCGTGTGCGGGGAGATGGCCGTGGAGAACAAGGACCTGCTCGCGCGCATGTCCGACGAGGGCCATGTCGTCGGCAACCACACCTGGACGCACCCGCTGCTGACCCAGATGACCCGAGGTCAGATCCGTTCCGAGATGGAACGCACCAGCGACGTCATCGAGAGCGCCTACGGCGAACACCCCCAGTGGTTCCGCGCCCCCTACGGGGCCTGGAACCGGGCCGCCTTCCAACTCGGCGCCGAGATGGGCATGGAACCGATGGCCTGGACGGTCGACACCCTCGACTGGACCACCCCCGGCACCCGCACCATCATCGGCCGGGTCGAGGACGGCGCCGCCCCCGGCGTCGTGGTGCTCTCGCACGACGCCGGGGGCAACCGTTCCCAGAGCGTCAAGGCCATCCGGTCCTATCTGCCGGAACTGCTCGACTCCGGATACCACCTCACCGTTCCGCCGCGCCGGTTCACCTGACGGAACACGCGGGCGGCCGCCCGCCCGGTGGGGGAACGCTCAGCGGACCTCGACCAGGCGGGCGAAGGCGACGACGTTTCCGTCGTATCCGGTCTGCTTGGTGAAACCGCCGCCGCAGGTGATGACCCGCAATTCCGGGGCGCCTTTGGACGCGTAGACACGGTCGCCGGGGAAATTGTTCTTCTCGAAGACCTCGATGCCGTAGATCTCGAACACGGCCGTCTTTCGGTCCTTGCGGACCACCTCGACGCGGTTTCCCTTCTTCAGCGCCCCGAGCCCGTAGAACACGGCAGGACCCTGCCGGTTGTCGACATGGCCGACGACGACCGCGGTGCCCTTCTCGCCGGGGGAGACGGCGCCGGTGAACCAGCCCGCCAGGTTCGGGTCCTCCGGCGGCGGCGCGCCGACCCAGCCGTCCGGGTCGAGACCGACCTGCGTGACGGGCGCGTCCACCTGGATCGCCGGAATCCGCACCCGGTCCGGCACCGCGTACGCCAACGGCACCGCCTTGACGGTGGCCCCCGGCAGCCGGCTGTCCCGCGCCGCGGCGGAGGCGGGCTGCGGCGGACCGACGTCGAACTCTCCCGAACCATTCCGAAGGAGCGCGAGACCGGTCAGCAACACCAGCGCTATCACACCCCAAGGAGCACGCTTCTTGGGCTGCTGCTCCTCCTCTTCGGCCAGCTCGAACGCAGACATTCGACTTCCCCTCTCGACGCGGCCGTCGCCTCGCCATTCGCGCATACCAGAACGCTAAGTCCGGGGTGGAAAACCGGCGACGGGGGAGAAGCGAACGGGTGGCCTGCACGCCCTGCGCGCCTTTGTGAGGACGCGTTATACGCATTCCGTGTACGCCTTGTGCGCACATCCGTGCGCCATCCGAGTCGTGGTGCGAAGTTATTTTCTGACGGTCCGTGACCTGCGGTGATATCCCATGGCGCGGTAAAAGCCCGGCACACCGCTCACCAGGACGGACCATCGCCGAAATGCGCTTGCGCGCGGGGCGTCTGAGGGTCTGTCTGGGAGGCGCTTTCTCGCCGATCGACCGGGGAACGGCCCCCGGGGGCGTCTTCCGCGGAGGATCACATGCGTAGCACTCGTGCCCTGGCGGCCTCTGCCGTCACGGTCGCCGTCCTCGGGCTCGCCACCCCCGAGGCCGGCGCGTGGGACAACAACCCGAGCAACATCGTGGCCATGCCCAGCGCCATCGCCCGGGGCGGGCAGATGACGGTCACCGTCGACGGCTGCCGCGACGGCGGCACCATGAGATCACGCGCCTTCTCGGAGACCTCGCTGTCGCCCCTCAACGGCGCCAGGGAGACCTCGCGGGGCATCGCACGCATCCACGAGGACATCAGCCCCGGCTCCTACGACATCACCGTGGACTGCCGGGGGCGCACCCTGACCCGGCCGGCCGCGTTCACCGTCATCGGCGGTGTCCGGGGCGGGCTCGGTGGCAGCAGCACCTCGGGTGCCACGCCGGCCGACATGGCGATCGGCGGCGGTCTTGTGGCCGCCGCGGTGGTCGGCGGCGGGCTGTTCTGGATGCGGCGGCGGACCGAGCGCCGCATCTGACGGCGCGCGCGACAGGGGCCCGGCCTCTCCCCCTTCGGAGGCGGGCCCCTTTGTCGGGTCCGGGCCCGGTCGGCGCCGCGCACCCTGACGCGTGCGTTCCTCGTGTACGCCTGCGTCCCTTGTGCGAAACCCCCAAGAACCCTGACGCGCAACGGAGTTCGCCCCGGACCCTGCCCAGGGTCCGGGGCGAACACCGTGCACGGGACACCGGTCAGGCGGAGTCCTCACCCGAGCGGCGCCGTGAGAAGTGGTACGCCGCCCCGACCGAGCCCGCGACAAGGGCCGCGCCGAGACCGAGTTCCTTGAGGTCGAACCCGGCCACGGAGCCGCCCTCACCGGCGTGCACACCCCGGTAGGGGCCGTCGCGGTACCGGTCGCCGTCGTACTCCCCGTGGTCACGGCCCTCGTCCCGGTCATGGCCTTGGCCCTGGTCGTGCCCCTGGTCGTGATCGGGCTGTCGGCCGCCCGCGATCGTCACCTCCTTGGAGCCGCTCACGCCGTCACACGTGAACGTCACCTGGTACGCCGCCCGCGGCCGGGCGTCCCAGTCCACCGTCACCTGCGCCGAGGACTGCCCCGGGCGGATGGTGACGGTGTCGAAGACACCCGACGTGGCCGTCACCGGCCCCTTGCAGTGGCCCCGGTCCCGGTCGACATGGAGGGTGAGCCGGCCGCCCGCCGCGATCGTGGCGGGCTGGACACCGAACCCGAACGGGGTGTCACGGTCGCCGTTCGCGGAGGTGGACGGTGCGCAGAGCGTGAGGGCGCCGACGCCCAGCAGTACGGCCGAAGCGACGCGTATCGCGCGCATGGTGGTCCTCCAGGTCCCCGAGGAGCAGCCGCGGACCTTTTCCGCTCACGTCGTCAATGCACCTCGATGTCCAAAACGCTAGGAACACTTGTGCGTGCGCGCGATCGCAGTCGTGCGAATGGGGCAAGCGTGTGGGCCGCTCAGGGGACGGCCGGTCCTGCGGCAGGGGGACGCCGTCGGCGTGGCGGACGCCCCCCTCGGCTCCTCGGGTGAGGGACCGTCAGCCCTTGATCTGCGGGAAGAGATCCAGGAACGGCTGGGTCGAGGCCGCGATGCCCCGGCTGTAGGGCGAGTCGAAGTCCCAGATCAGGAACAGCAGGAACGCGATCAGCGCGGAGAAGAGCCCGGCCAGGATCAGTTCCCGGGCGGTGCGCCGGATCTGGAGCGCGAAGACCATGCCGATGGTGATGACGGCGCCGGTCAGCAGCCCGAACCAGACCACGTCGGGCATGGTCGCGCCCAGCGAGTTCTGCCGGTCGGCGCGCGCCTCGGCCGCCGTGCCGAGCTGGTCGAGGAGCGGCTGATAGGCCTGCGCCTCGAAGTCCGTCTTCGGCTGGTAGTCGGTGACGTCGTCGCGCAGTTGCTGGAAGAGCGCGTCGCCGCGCGCGGTCATCCGGTCGTGGTCGGCCATCGACCTCCACTCGGTGTGGACGACTTGTCCGACATAGGCGTTGACATCGTCCCGAATGCGGTCGCGGACGTCGGGCGGGTAGACCCGCACCCGCTCCGAGATCTCGTGCAGCGCGACGGCCTCCGTCTGGACGTGGTCCTGGGCGGTGCCGCGCGACTCCCACACCCCGGCCATGGCCAGGCCCAGGACGATGGCGTAGACGACGCCGATCCACATCGTCATGTACTCGATGACGTCCGGGGTCTCGCTGGTGTCCTCGTCGGCGTCCGCCCGGCGGGTGCGCACGAAGGTGACGGCGACGACGACGAGACAGGCGCCGAGCATCGCGAGGGTGAGAACAAGCCAATCCGGCAAGAGATGCCTCCAGATTCAGCGGGGCCGCAGAGCGGCGACGGCGATCACGGCGGGCGCCGTGATCAACAGGACATAGGTGACCGGCGACGTCGTCCCCCGGACCGGCCGCTGGGGCGGCCGCGCCTGGTAGTGCGGATACGTCACCGGCGTGACGGACGGCCGCGGGGAGGGCTTGGCCGACGGCTTCGCAGTCGGCGTCGGCGTCGGCTCCGGGGTCGGGGTGAGTGTCGGGGTCGGAGTGAGGGTGGGTGCAGGGGTGGGCGCCGGTGCCGGGAGCGGCGGCGCGGGCCGAGGGGACGGCGCGGGCGGCCTGGGCGTCGGGGTGGGTGTCGGGGTCGGCGTCGGCTCGGGAGTCGGCGTCGGCTTCGGGGGCGGGGTGGGAGTGGGCGTGGGGGTCGGGGTGGGCGTGGGTGTAGGGGTCGGGGTGGGTGTCGGGGTCGGGGGGCAGGGGGTGGGTTTCGGGGGCGGCGGCTTCGGGGTGGGCCTCGGGCAGGCCGGCGGCCAGGGCCGGTGATGGTGGTGGCCGCCCGCGATGGCCACCGCGTCGGTGCCGTCCGGGCCGGTCGACGCGTACGCGCAGGCGTCGGCCCTCGCCACACCGACCGGCGCGCCCACCAGCAGCCAGGTCAGTGCGACCAGCGCCAAAACCCGCGCGGCCAGGGCGGATTGGGTCGGTTCGGGTTGATGCACGACGGTGATCATGAGGCCTCGGACGCCCGGGAGCACCATGGCGGAGAAGGATTGCTTCGAATGGGGGAATCTGCCCGCACTGCGGTTTGATCCGCGCACACCCCTGTGGGCGGCAACTATGTACAGCTGTACGAAACAAGGGCCCCACGCGTCGGCCCCGAAAAGAAATGTGCGAGGCGGTTGAACACGACCGCCTCCTCCGTGCGTACCCCATGTCGTGCGGCGGCGCAGCAGGGCGCTGCAACACCGTTGTGATGATGGGGAGTTGACGATGAAGACCTCCTGGCGGAGCGCCTCACTCGTGGCAAGCGCGGTGGCGGTAATGGCGCTGACGACGGCGTGCGGTCAGGAAAGCGCCCCTTCCGTGGGCAGCCAGAACGTGGGCGCCTCGGCCCCCGCGGGCGGCATCGGCGGCGTCGGAACGGGCGCCAGCCCCAGCGCGAGCAACGGATACGGGGCCGACGGGCAGCAGGGCTCCGTGGGCCAGGCCGCAGCGGCCGGCAAACTCGCCGTCTCCCAGAACGCCGAGCTGGGCAAGATGCTCACCGACGGCGGCGGACGCACCCTCTACCGCTTCGACGACGACACCGCCGAGCCCCCCAAGTCGAACTGCGACGGCGACTGCGCCACCGCCTGGCCGCCGGTGCCCGCGGACGACGCCACGGCCGGCGCCGGGATCGACAAGGCCCTGCTCGGCGAGGTCACCCGCGCCGACGGCAGCAAGCAGCTGACCATCGGCGGCTGGCCCGCGTACCGCTACGCGAAGGACATCAAGTCCGGCGACACCGTCGGCCAGGGCGTGGGCGGCAAGTGGTTCGCGCTGGCCCCCGACGGCAAGAAGGCGACCCTCGCCAGCCTGCCGGGCCTGTCCACCCGCAAGGACGCCAAACTCGGCGAGATCGTCGTCGACAAGAACGGCCGCACCGTCTACCGCTTCCTCAAGGACGAGGCCTGGCCCAAGCCGGTCTCCGCCTGCACCGGTACCTGCCTGGAGAAGTGGCCGGCCGTCAGCCCCGTCGCGAACGACGACACCAAGGGCGTGCAGAAGAAGGGCCTGATGAGCTTCACCCGGCCCGACGGCGTCAAGCAGCAGACCATCAACTGCTGGCCCATCTACACCTTCTCCGGCGACAAGGCCACCGGGGACACCAACGGCCAGGGTGTGGGCGGCACGTGGTATGTCGTCGCACCCGACGGGAAGCCGATCGGCGCGCCCGCGCAGTAGCCGCTCAGCTCACCCGGGGCCACCATCCCGGGGTGCCGCGCACGCGACCGACCGGCCGGCCCGCGTCCTTCCGTACCGAACGGAAGGACGCGGGCCGTTTTGCTGTCGTTCAAGGGAATTCATCATCATTCCTCATGACCGGTGCCCGGATGAATTGGGCAAGTGCCGCAGGCAGTGACCGGGAACGGATGGTCAATTTCCGTTTCGACTCGCTCTGTTGGCAAGCGATCAGTAGCCTCAGCTCGAACACCGGATCGCCTACGCCGTGGAGAGACAGATGGAGCGTCCCGCCTGGGCCCCACGAAGCATCGACATCTCGGTGCCGAGTGTGTCGCGTATCTACGACTACTACCTGGGCGGTTCGCACAACTTCGAGGTCGACCGGGAAGCGGCGCGAAAGGCCATGGAGTTCCTGCCGGGAGTTCCCAAGATCATGCAGGCGAATCGGGCGTTCATGCGCCGCGCGGTGCGGTACGCGGCCGGGCAGGGCATCACCCAGTTCCTGGACATCGGCTCGGGCATCCCCACCTTCGGCAACGTCCACGAGGTCGCCCAGTCCCTCGTGCCCGGCGCCCGTGTCGTCTACGTCGACCACGATCCGGTGGCCGTCGCGCACAGCCAGGCGGTCCTCGACGGCAACGCGGACGCGGAGGTCGTCGCCGCCGACCTCCTGGGGCCGCAGGAGATACTCGCCAGCGACGCAGTACGGCGCCTGATCGACCTGAACCGTCCGGTGGCACTGCTCCTCGTTGCCATACTGCACTTCGTGGAAGACGTGGAGGAGGCCCGGGCGGCGGTGCGGGAGCTGCGCGACGCGTGCGCGCCCGGCAGCCTGCTGGTGCTCACGCACGCCTCGTTCGAGGGGGTCGCGGTGGCGCCGGAGCGGGCCGAGGGCTTCGTCGACGTGTACAAGGACATTCGCAACCCACTGATCATGCGCTCGCGCGAGGAGATCGCGCGGTTCTTCGAGGGGTACGAGATGGTGGAACCGGGACTGGTGCCGATGCCCGACTGGCGGCCGGACACTCCACCGGAGGACGAGGACCCCTACGCCTTCTCGGGGTTCGCCGGCGTCGGGCGCACGGCGTGAGCGCGGAGCCGGACGGGCCGGAGGGCAGACTGCGCAGGTTCGCGACGATCTGGAGCCGGGCCGTGTTCCCGGTGACGTCGACCTCGCTGACCCGCCCGGAGCTGGAAGAGGTGCTGCTGCCGCTCGCCCGGCGGCTGAGCGACGCCCTGCACACCCGGGGCCTGGACGCCGAGGAGGGCCGCGCGGTCGGCGCCGCCCTGGTCCGCGCGCACTGCACCGACCCCGAGGCGCTCAGCTCCACGCTGGACTGCGTCGACGCCTATCTCGTCCTGTACTGCGGGCGCGACGGCGACCCCCAGGATCTGCGGGCCCGCGCCTCACGCCTCCAGCACGCCATGGCCGCCGGGTACGCGCAGGCGCTGCGGGAGCGGACGTTGGCGGAGCAGGAGGCCATCTCGAAGGCCGCCCTGAAGGCACAGAGCATGGTCGCCGAGGCCCTGCACGCGAGCGAGGCCCGCTTCCGCGCGGTCTTCGAGGGCGCCGCCATAGGCATCGGCATCGCCGACCTGGACGGCAACATCCTCCAGGTCAACAAGGCGTTGCTGCGCATGTTCGGGCTCTCCGAGGAGACCATCAGGGGCCGCCGGGTCACCGACTGGACGCACCCCGAGGACGCCCCGCAGACCTGGACGCTCTACGACGAGCTGGTGCGCGGCGAACGCGAGCACTACCACCTGGAGAAGGCGTTCTCCCGTACCGACGGAACGGTCCTGTGGACCAACCTGACGGTCTCCCTGCTGCGCGACGCGGACGGCTCCCCGCAGTACCAGCTGGCCCTGATGGAGGACACCACCGAGCGCCGCCTGCTCAACCTGCGGCTGCGCTACGAGGCCACCCACGACGCGCTCACCGGCCTGCCCAACCGGACGTTCTTCTTCGAACGCCTGGAGAAGGCGCTCGGCGCCGGTACCGGCCAGCGCTTCGGCCTGTGCTACCTCGACCTCGACGGCTTCAAGACCGTCAACGACAGCCTCGGCCACGCCGCCGGTGACCGGCTGCTCGTCGAGGTCGCCGACCGGCTCCAGGCCTGCGCGACCGCCCCCGGCGAGATGGTCGCCCGGCTCGGCGGCGACGAGTTCGTGGCGCTGACCACGGGACCCGGTACCGAGAACGAGGTCGACGAACTGGCCTCCCGCATCATGAACGCCATGGTCGCCCCCATCAGCGTCGACGGCCGTGAACTGACCGTGCGCGGCAGCATCGGCATCGTCGAGGGCCCGGCGGGGGAGCGCAGCCCGGCGGAGGTGCTGCGCAGCGCCGACATCACGATGTACCGCGCCAAGTCGGCGGGCGGCAACCGTTTCGAGCTGGCCGACCCCGAGGCCGACGCCCGCGTCATCACCCGGCACGGCCTGACGACGGCCCTGCCGACGGCGTTGGACCGGGGCGAGTTCTTCATCGAGTACCAGCCGCTGGTGCACCTCGGCGACGGCAGTGTGCGCGGCGCCGAGGCCCTGGTCCGCTGGCTGCACCCGCAGCACGGGGTGCTCGGCCCCGACCGTTTCATCCCGCTCGCCGAACACACCGGCCTGATCGTGCCGTTGGGCCGCTGGGTCCTGGAGCAGTCGGTACGGCAGGCCCGCGAGTGGCGCGAACGGTACGCCGACGCCGGGCCGTTGCGGATCAACGTCAACCTGTCGCCCTGCCAGCTCACCCATCCCCGTCTGGTCCAGGACACGGTGGAGATCCTGGAGCGCACCGGCGTCGATCCCGGCGTGCTCTGCCTGGAGGTCACCGAGTCGGCCCTGATCGGCGCCGACGACGACCTTCTGAAGCCGTTGCGCCGACTGGCCGAGATGGGCGTCGACATCGCCCTCGACGACTTCGGCACCGGCTACTCCAACCTCGCCAACCTGCGCCGACTCCCGGTGAGCGTCCTCAAGCTGGACCGTTCCTTCACCCAGGGCATGCAGCAGTACCCGGCCGACCCGGTCGACCTGAAGATCGTCGAGGGCATCGTCGCCCTGGCCCACAGCCTCGACCTCTCGGTGACAGTGGAGGGCGTGGAAACCGGCGCCCAGGCCGACCAACTCCGCCTCCTGGGCTGCGACACAGCCCAAGGCTGGTACTACGCCCGCCCGGGCCCCCCAGAACACCTACACAACTTGACCCTGACAGACGCAACGTAGAACCAACGGGGGACGGGAGGCGCGCAGGGCTGCGGAGATGGAGTAGGGGGCGGGGGCTGCTGTTGATGCGCGGCGCAGCCGGGCTTTTAAGGGGCGCGGGGCTGTGTCTGATATGCGGCTCCGCCGCGTGGGCGCGAGCAACCACCCCACGACCGTGCGCCCGAATCGGCCGGAAGTCCCCACGGCGCAGCCGGGCATTTAAGGGGCGCGGCGCAGCCGCGCATTTAAGGGGCGCGGGGCTGTGTCTGATATGCGGCTCCGCCGCGTGGGCGCGAGCAACCACCCCACGACCGTGCGCCCGAATCGGCCAGAAGCCCCCACGGCGCAGCCGGGAAACCGAGGCGCCCGGGGCGCACCCGGCACGGCCCGCTACCGTTCCAGCAGCATGCGCTGAAGCTCCCGCGCCGCCCGAGGCGGAGCAACGTCACTGCGATGCGCCAACGCGATCGTGCGGGCCAACCCGGGCCGGGCCAGCGGCGTCACCCGCAACCCCCGCCCCACCCGCGTGGCAACCATCCGCGGCACCACCGCAACCCCCAGCCCCGCCCGCACAAACCCCAGCACCGCATCCATCTCCCCGCCCTCGACAGCGAACGACGGCTCGAACCCAGCGGAGCGACACGCGGCGACGGTCAACTCCCGCAAGTCGTACCCGTGCCGGAACATCACCAGCCGTTCCCCCTCCAGGTCGGAGATCCGCACCGCCCGCCGCCCCGCGACACCCCCACCCGGCGCGGCCGCCTCCGGCGACGACACCACCACCAGATCCTCCCGCAGCAGCTCCACCGTGGTCAGCGCGGGCGACCCCGGCGGCAACGGCAGCACGATCAGCGCGAGATCCAGCGCACCCCGCGCCAACTCCCGCACCAGGTCGTGCGATCCGCCCTCCTCCACCAGCAACTGGATGCCGGCATACCGGTCGTGGAAGGCGCGCAGCACATCCGGCAGCAGCCCGGTGCACAGACTCGGCGTCGCCCCCAGCCGCACCCGCCCACCGCGCAACTGCACCAGTTCCTGCACCTCGTACCGGGCCGTGTCCGCGTCGGCGAGGATGCGCCGGGCGAGCGGCAGCAACGCCTCCCCGGCGTCGGTCAACGTGATGTTGCCGCGCGCCCGCAGGAACAGCCCGGCGCCCAACTCCCGTTCGAGCGCCTTGATCTGCTGGGACAACGACGGCTGGGCCACATGGACCAGCTCGGCGGCCCGGGTGAAGTGGCGGGTCTCGGCGACGGCCACGAAGTACTGAAGCTGCTGGAACTGCACCCCACCACCATAGCCCCTGCCTATCGAAACCAGCCGGACCATGTCTTGGACCGATCGGCGTCCTCGCCCGTAGCGTGCTGGACATGGCTCTGGCAACGCGGACGGACCGACGGCCGTCGCTCGCACGCACCGTGTGGGACAGCTCCGTCGGCAAGAAGACGGTGATGGCCGTCAGCGGCCTGATCATGCTGCTCTACCTGGTCGTCCACATGATCGGGAACCTGAAGATCTACTTCGGGGCGAGCGAGTTCAACCACTACGCGCACTGGCTGCGCACCGTCGGCGAGCCGTTCATGCACGACGAGTGGACGCTCTGGCTGGTCAGGATCGTGCTGGTGGCCGCCGTCGTCGCGCACGCCACGGCCGCCTACCAGCTCAGCCGCCGCGACCTCAAGGCCCGCCCCACGACGTACGCGCACAAGAAGGCGCGGGCCAGCTACGCCACCCGCACCATGCGCTGGGGCGGGGTCATCCTCGGCCTGTTCATCGTCTGGCACATCCTCGACCTGACGACCGGGACCGTGCACAGCGGCGGCTTCCAGGAGGGCCACCCCTACCAGAACGTCGTCGACACCTTCTCCACCTGGTACGGCAACGTCATCTACATCGTCGCGATGCTCGCGCTCGGCCTGCACGTACGCCACGGCTTCTGGAGCGCCGCCCAGACCCTCGGCGTCGGCAGCCGCACCCGCGACCGCGCCCTCAAGGCCACGGCCAATGTCCTCGCAGCTCTGCTCACGGTCGGCTTCCTCGCCGTACCCGTGGGCGTCATGATCGGAGTGGTGAGCTGAACATGACGTACACCGACTACACGACCGGCGCCCCTGCCGTCGACACCAAGGCCCCCGCCGGGCCGATCAACGAGCGCTGGGACACCCGCCGTTTCGAGGCCAGGCTCGTCAGCCCCGCCAACCGGCGCAAGCACACCGTGATCGTCGTCGGCACCGGGCTCGCGGGCGGCTCGGCCGGTGCCACCCTCGCCGAACAGGGCTACCACGTCGTCCAGTTCTGCTACCAGGACTCCCCGCGCCGGGCCCACTCCATCGCCGCCCAGGGCGGGATCAACGCGGCGAAGAACTACCGCAACGACGGCGACTCCGTGCACCGGCTCTTCTACGACACCGTCAAGGGCGGCGACTTCCGGGCCCGCGAGTCCAACGTCCACCGGCTGGCACAGATCTCCGTCGAGATCATCGACCAGTGCGTGGCGCAGGGCGTGCCGTTCGCCCGCGAGTACGGCGGACTCCTCGACACCCGGTCCTTCGGCGGCGTCCAGGTCTCCCGCACGTTCTACGCGCGCGGCCAGACCGGCCAGCAACTCCTGCTCGGCGCCTACCAGGCACTCTCGCGGCAGATCGCCGCCGGGAACGTCGAGATGCACCCCCGCACCGAGATGCTCGACCTCCTCGTCATCGACGGGCGGGCCCGCGGGATCGTCGCCCGGGACCTCGTCACCGGGACGATCGACACCTACCTCGCCGACGCCGTCGTTCTCGCCAGCGGCGGCTACGGCAACGTCTTCTACCTGTCGACGAACGCCATGAACTCCAACGCCACCGCGATCTGGCGGGCGCACCGGCGCGGCGCCCACTTCGCCAACCCCTGCTTCACACAGATCCATCCCACCTGCATCCCGCGCACCGGCGACCACCAGTCGAAGCTGACCCTGATGAGCGAGTCGCTGCGCAACGACGGCCGGATCTGGGTGCCGAGGGCCAAGGGCGACGCCCGGCCGCCGCACCAGATCCCCGAGGACGAGCGCGACTACTACCTGGAGCGGATCTACCCCGCCTTCGGCAACCTCGTCCCGCGTGACATCGCCTCTCGCGCCGCGAAGAACGTCTGCGACGAGGGACGCGGCGTCGGACCCGGCGGGCAGGGCGTCTACCTGGACTTCGCCGACGCCATCGCCCGCATGGGACGGCCGGCCGTCGAGGCCAGGTACGGCAACCTCTTCGACATGTACCAGCGGATCACCGACGAGGACCCCTACCGGGTGCCCATGCGGATCTACCCCGCGGTGCACTACACGATGGGCGGACTGTGGGTCGACTACGACCTCCAGACCACCGTCCCCGGCCTGTTCGCGATCGGCGAGGCCAACTTCTCCGACCACGGCGCGAACCGGCTCGGCGCCTCCGCCCTGATGCAGGGCCTGGCCGACGGCTACTTCGTGCTCCCCGCGACCATCAACGACTATCTCGCCCGCCACCCCCACCAGGAGCCGGTGACCCCTCAACACCCGGTCGTGGAGGAGGTGTTGGCGGAGACCGAGGACCGTCTGAACCTGCTGCTCGCGGTGGACGGCGACCGCACCCCCGACTCCTTCCACCGTGAACTCGGGGAACTGATGTGGGAGTTCTGCGGCATGGCCCGCACGGACGCCGGACTGCGCAAGGCACTTGAGCGCATCCCGCAGATCCGCGAGGAGTTCTGGCGCCGGGTGAAGGTGCCGGGCACCGGCGAGGAGTTCAACCAGTCGCTGGAGAAGGCCAATCGGGTCGTCGACTACCTGGAGCTGGCCGAGCTGATGTGCCTCGACGCGCTGGCCCGCGCGGAGTCCTGCGGCGGCCACTTCCGCGAGGAGTCCCAGACAGCCGACGGCGAGGCCGCGCGCCGCGACGACGCGTTCGGGTACGCGGCGGCCTGGGAGTTCACCGGCACCGGTGCCGCGCCCGTCCTGCACAAGGAAGACCTCGTCTTCGAGTACGTCCACCCCACCCAGCGGAGTTACGCATGAGGCTCACCCTGCGCGTCTGGCGGCAGCGGAACGCCGACGCCGACGGCGCGATGTCCACGTACGAGGTGGACGGCATCTCGTCCGACATGTCGTTCCTGGAGATGCTCGACACCCTCAACGAGGAGCTGATCCTCAAGGGCGAGGACCCGGTCGCCTTCGACCACGACTGCCGTGAGGGCATCTGCGGGGCGTGCGGTGTCGTCATCAACGGGGACGCGCATGGGCCCGAGCGGACCACGACATGTCAGTTGCACATGCGATCTTTCGCGGACGGGGACACGATCGACGTCGAGCCGTGGCGGGCCGGGGCGTTTCCGGTGGTCAAAGATCTGGTCGTCGACCGGTCGGCGTTCGATCGGATCATCCAGGCCGGGGGATACATCACGGCTCCCACCGGGGCGGCGCCCGAGGCGCACGCCACCGCCGTGCCGCGGGATGCCGCCGAGTCCGCGTTCGAGCACGCGGAGTGCATCGGGTGTGGGGCGTGTGTGGCGGCGTGCCCCAATGGGGCGGCGATGTTGTTCACTTCCGCGAAGGTGAATCATCTGAACGTGTTGCCGCAGGGGGCCCCTGAGCGGGAGACACGGGTGTGGGACATGGTGGGGCGGATGGATGAGGAGGGGTTTGGTGGGTGCACGTTGGCGGGCGAGTGTGCGACGGCTTGTCCCAAGGGGATTCCCCTCGTGTCCATCACCCGCATGAACCGGGAGTGGCTCCGGGCCGCCCGCCGGGTGGGGGAGGGGTAGGGGGCAGGCGGTGCTGGCATCGTCGCCGGGCGTTGGTCGGATGGAGCCCCCCCTTCTCCTGGGGGAGTCGTTCAGGAAGCTCACACTCGGGCTCTCTGTGGGGGACACTCGAAGGTCAGGCTGGGTCGGGAGAACTGGGGCGGCGGGTCGAATGCCCCATCGGTCCGCCGACACCGGACCGCGACCAGGAGAGAGCCATGACCGGCGTTTCCACGCTCGACCGTCCCCTGAAGCCCGCCGCACCCCTCCGCTACACCGTCACCCTCGCCCGCGACGAAGCCGACGTACGGGCCGCGCAACGGCTGCGGCACGAGGTGTTCGCCGGGGAGATGGGCGCCCTGCTCGCCACCCCCCAACCGGGTTACGACATCGACCCGTTCGACGCCTTCTGCGACCACCTGATGGTGCGCGAGGAGACCACAGGGCAGGTCGTCGGTACTTACCGGCTGCTGCCCCCGGAGCGCGCCGCCGTCGCCGGACGCCTCTACTCCGAGGGCGAGTTCGACCTCAGCGCCCTCGACGCGATCCGCCCCGGCATGGTCGAGGTCGGCCGTTCCTGCGTCCACCCCGACCACCGCGACGGCGCCGTCATCGGCCTCATCTGGGCCGGCATCGCCCGCTACATGGTCGACCGGGGCCACGAGTGGCTGGCCGGATGCTGCTCGATCCCGCTGGCCGACGGCGGCGCCCTCGCCTCCGCGACCTGGGACCGGGTCGCCGACAAGCACCTGGCGCCCCAGGAGTTCCGGGTCCGCCCGCTGCTGTCCTGGGTCCCCGACCTGGCCGCGCCCGCCGCCCGCACCGAACTCCCCGCCCTGCTGCGCGGCTACCTCCGCCTCGGCGCCTGGGTGTGCGCGCCGCCCGCCCACGACCCGGACTTCGGCGTCGCCGACCTCTATGTGCTGCTGTCGATGCGCCGGGTCAACTCCCGCTATCTGCGGCACTTCCTCTCGCTCGTCCCGGCCTGATGAGCGGCTGGCTGCCCGGCGCGCCCTGCACCCCGGGGGCGTGCATCGAGACGGAGCGGGCCGGCACCTCCGCCGTCCCGCGCGCCGTGCTGCGGGTGACGGCCGTCGTCGCCCTGCTGCTCGTCGGGATCGCGCTCGCCGCGATCGGGCGGCGGCTGCCGACCCGGCTGGTGCGGGCCTGGTGCCTGGCGATCGTGCGGGCGGCGGGCGTGCGGGTGCGGATCAACGGCGCCGCCGCCTCCACCGGCGGGCTGCTGCTGGTCGCCAACCACATCTCCTGGCTGGACATACCGCTGCTCGCCGCCGTGCGCCCGGCCCGCATGCTGGCCAAGTCGGAGATCCGGCGCTGGCCCGTGGTGGGCCCGCTGGTGGCCCTCGGCGGGGTCCTGTTCATCCAACGGGACCGGCTGCGCGCCCTGCCCGACACGGTCGCCCGCATCGCCGACGCGCTGCGCTGCGGGCAGGCCGTGGCCGTGTTCCCCGAGGGCAGCACCTGGTGCGGGCAGGCGCAGGGCTCCTTCCACCGCGCGGTGTTCCAGGCCGCCCTGGACGCCGGTGTGCCCGTCCAGCCGGTGCGGCTGCGCTACCGCGTCGAGGGCGGAACGGCGAGCACGACCCCGGCGTTCGTCGGCGAGGACTCGCTGCTGGCGTCGGTGTGGCGGGTGGCGTCCGCGCGGGGCCTGGTGGCCGAGGTCGACGTCCGTGACGTTCTCCCGCCCGGCGGGCACGACGACCGGCGTTCACTCGCCCGGGCCGCGCAGCCCGGGAAGGCCCCGCAGCCGGACTGGACGCACGTCGTCCTGGTGGCCCGCACCCGGACCAAGACCCCCGGTCCGACCCCGCCGATCCGGCCACGCGCGGTGGGCCTGGCCTACCGGGACATCATCCGCCGCACCCGCACCACCGCCCCACGCACGACCAACTCCCCAGCCGACGCCTGACGTTCCGCACCCTTCCCCGGCGACCGAAGCCCGATCGCCGGGCCCCGTCACCTCGGCTGAACGGGGCACGCCGCCGGCGGTGGAGCCGTTCACCGCGCAGTGCGACATGCGGCTCACGCCGATCCCCGTTCCGTCTCCGGGGCTACCGCCAACCCCCCTGGCGGCACTCGCGAGTGGTTCCCTCGGCTCCTCAATAGCCTTACCCGGCAACGGAGTCAGCGCAGCGCCCGCGCAAGATACGCTGCCGTTCTGCTGCCGATCGCCCTGGACACCTCTGGCGGGGTTCCCGTGGCGACGATGTGGCCGCCCTGGTCGCCGCCGGACGGGCCCAGGTCGATGACCCAGTCCGCGTCCGCGACCACGGCCATGTCGTGCTCGACGACGACCACCGTGTGCCCGGCGTCCACCAGGCCGTGCAGGCGGCGCATGAGAACCTCCGTGTCCGCCGGGTGCAGACCGGTCGTCGGTTCGTCGAGGAGGTAGAGGGTGTCGCCGCGTCGGCCGCGCTGCAACTCACTGGCCAGCTTGATGCGTTGGGCCTCGCCGCCGGACAGCTCGGTGGCGGGCTGGCCCAGCCGCAGATAGCCGAGTCCGACGTCGAGCAGGGTGGCGAGGCTGCGGGCCACGGCCGGGGTCCCGGCGAAGAACTCCGCCGCGCTCTCCACGGTCAGGTCGAGCACCTCGGCGATGTTCCGCCCCCGGTAGGTCACTTCGAGGGTCTCGGGGCGGTAGCGGGCCCCGCCGCAGTCCGGGCAGGGCGCGTAGGTGCTCGGCAGGAACAGCAGCTCGACGCTGACGAACCCCTCGCCCTGACAGGTCTCGCAGCGCCCGCCCGCCACGTTGAAGGAGAACCGGCCGACGCCGTAACCCCGTTGACGCGCCTGCTCGGTGGCCGCGAACTCCTTGCGCACGACGTCGAACAGGCCCGTGTAGGTCGCGAGGTTGGAGCGCGGGGTGCGGCCGATCGGCTTCTGGTCGACGCGGACCAGCCGGGTCACCCCGGGCAACTCCTCGGTCAGTTCGCCGATGAGCGTCGACTTCCCGGAACCCGAGACACCGGTGACGGCCGTCAGCACCCCGAGCGGGAACGCGGCCGTCACCCCGCGCAGGTTGTGCCGGGTGATCGGGCCGACCGTCAACCAGCCGCGCCCGGTGCGGACATGGCGGGCCGGAGCGGGGGTGCGGTCGAACAGGAAACGGGCCGTCTCCGAACCGTCGGCGTGCGCCAGGTCCGCCACCGGCCCGCTGTGCAGGACCCGGCCGCCGTGCTCGCCCGCCCGCGGGCCGACGTCCACCAGCCAGTCGGCGGCCCGGACGACGTCGAGGTGGTGCTCGACCACGAACACCGAGTTCCCGGCGGACTTCAGCCGCTCCAGGACGGTGAGCAGGGCCTCGGTGTCCGCCGGGTGCAGGCCCGCCGACGGCTCGTCGAGGACGTACACCACGCCGAACAGGCCCGACCTCAACTGCGTGGCCAGCCGCAGCCGTTGCAGCTCGCCCGCCGACAGGGTGGGGGCCGGGCGGTCCAGGCTGAGGTAGCCCAGGCCGAGTTCGAGGATCGGGTCGATCCGGGAGCGGAGGTCGGCGGTGAGAACGTCGGCCGCCTGGGAGGAGACGCCGTCGAGCGCGGCGGACAGGTCGACCAGGGGAAGGGCGGCGGCCTCGGCGATCGTGCGGCCCGCGAAGGTCACCGCCAGCGACTCCGCGCGGAGCCGGCCGCCCCCGCACACCGGGCAGGGCGCACTGGTCAGGAACCGCTCCGCCCTCGCCCGCAGCGTCGCGCTCCGGGAGTCGGCGAACGTCTTCATCACGTACCGCCGGGCACTCATGTACGTTCCCTGGTACGGCCGTTGGATGCGATCCGCGTCCCGCACCGGGTGCACGGTGACCACCAGCTGTTCGTCGGTGAACAGCATCCATTCCCGCTCTTCGGCGGGGAGTTCACGCCAGGGCCTGTCCACGTCGTGGCCGAGCGCGTCGAGGATGTCCCGCAGGTTCTTGCCCTGCCAGGCTCCGGGCCAGGCGGCGATCGCACCGTCCCGGATCGACAGCGACGGGTCGGGAACGAGCAACTCCTCGGTCGTACGGTGCACTTGGCCGAGCCCATGACACTCGGGGCAGGCACCGGCGGCCGTGTTCGGCGAGAACGCGTCCGAGTCCAGCCGTGCCGCGCCCGGCGGATAGTGACCGGCCCGGGAGAACAGCATCCGCAGCGAGTTCGACAGGTTCGTCACCGTGCCGACCGACGACCGCGAGGTGGGTGCGGAGCGGCGCTGCTGGAGCGAGACCGCGGGCGGCAGGCCGGTGATCTCACCGACCTTCGGCGCCCCGACCTGATGGATCAGCCGCCGCGCGTACGGCGCCACCGACTCGACGTACCGGCGCTGCGCCTCCGCGTAGATCGTCCCGAACGCCAGCGACGACTTCCCCGACCCCGACACCCCCGTGAACACGGCCAGCACATCCCGCGGAATGTCCACGTCCACGCTCCGCAGATTGTGCTCACGGGCGTCGCGGACCCGGACGTACGGATCGTGCGGGCTGGGCATGAGGGGAACTCCGTGGGACGGGACCGACCGGCTGACCTCCCACTTTCCCACGCGGGCGGCGCGGCGGCAGCCGAGCGCCGATCCAGCGGACGCGCTCAGCCGCCGCCCGCTGTGAAGATCCCCGCGAGGCGCCGGTAGGAGTCGAGCAGCGCCGACCGGTCGTAGGTGCTCGTGGTGACCAGCACCTCCTGGGCACCGGTCGCCTTCAGGACCGTCTCCAGCTCGGCCGCGACCTGTTCCTCGGTGCCCGCGAGCTGCCCGGCGAGAGCGGCCTCGTAGCAGCCGCGTTCCTTCGCGGTCATCGTCAGCGCCTCGACGAACTCGGCCGGGGCCAGCGGCGGGAACGTGCCGTGCGTGCGGGAGTACGCCATCGACCAGGCCTCCGGCACCAGAATCCGCCGGGCCTCCTCGGGGCTGGCGGCGACCGCGACGGTACCGGAGACGACGATGTACGGCTCGGCCGCCCAGCGGGAGGGGCGGAAGGCGGCACGGTAGGTGTCGACGCCCCGCTGGAGCTTCTCCCGGTCGCGCAGGTCGCCGATCACCATGGGCAGCCCGGCCCGGGCGGCGATGGCCGCGCCCTCACCCATGGCCAGCACGAACGGCGGCACCGTCAGCCCCTCGGAGGGGCGGGCCCGCACGCCGGTCGGCGAGGTGCCGTCGAACCAGCCGAGCAGCTCCTCGATCTGCCCGGCGAAGTCCTCGGCGTCGTCCCTGCCGTGGCCCAGCGCCTTGCGGACCCCGCCGGTGAAGCCCACCGAGCGGCCCAGGCCCATGTCGATCCGGCCCGGGAAGAGGGACTCCAGGACACCGAACTGTTCGGCCACCACGAGCGGCCGGTGATTGGGGAGCATGACCCCGCCGGTGCCGACCCGGATCGAGTGGGTGGCGCCCGCGACGGCGGCGGCCAGCACGGTCGGCGCCGAACCGGCCACCCCGGGCACCCCGTGATGCTCGGACACCCAGAACCGGTGGTACCCGAGCGGCTCCAGCTCCCGCGCCAGCCGCACGGTGTCCCGCAGGGCCTCCGCGTCGGTGTGTCCCTCGCGGGTGCGGGAGCGGTCGAGGACGGAGAAGCGGACGGCGCCGATCGTTGCACTCACACCGTGTCCAACGCCTCCGGAGCCGGGGGATTCCCGCACTCCGGGGAAGGCCGGAGGGACGGTCGGCCCTCGGGGGCGCGGCAGGCCCAGCGTCGGCTTGGCCGCTTCTCCACCCCCCCCGGCTCAGCGGCGGGCCCGCTTCCGTACCTCCGGCCTCGGCGGGCTGATGAACTGGAGTTCCAGGGTGAGCGGCGGCTCCGCGACCCCCGGCCCGCCCGCCGCCGCCCAGTCCGCGATCTCCTCCGTGCAGTCGTCGTCCATGGCGAACCCCACCCAGGTGGCCCGCCCACCGGCCCGGCGCCCGGCCGCCGACGGCTGGACGACGATGACGTTCGCCTGGTCGCACGGGCCGAGACAGTCCGTCGTGCGCACCTCGAAACCGTGCTCGGCCGCCGCCGCGCGCAGCCGCTCCAGCTGCCAGGCGTGGTCGGTGCCCGGGTGCTTGCGCGGGTCGCCGCAGCAGCAGCCCCGGCACACCACCAGGGTGCAGGGACGCTGCCGGGCCGCGCCGATCAGGGCCGTACGGGGCGAGGGAACAGGGGAGGGCGACATGGGAGAAGCATGATCCATGCGTCGCCCGGCACGGAAGGGCGGGTCCTGCGGGCGCCACCGGCCTGCCTAGGCTGGGCTCCGTGAACGACAGCAGTGCGCGCCCCCTCGCCGTGTTCGACCTGGACAACACCCTCGCCGACACCTCCCACCGGCAACGGTTCCTGGAGCGCAGCCCGCGGGACTGGAACGCCTTCTTCGCCGCCGCCCCGCACGACCCGCCGCTCGCCGAAGGCGTCGCCCTCGCCCTGACCAGCGCCGAGGAGTGCGAGATCGTCTACCTGACCGGCCGCCCCGAGCGCTGCCGACGCGACACCCTCGACTGGCTCACCGCGCACGGGCTGCCCGAGGGGCGCCTGTACCTGCGGCGCGACGCCGACCGCAGGCCCGCCCGCCACACCAAGCTGGAGGTGCTGCGCCGCCTCGCCCGCACCCGGCAGATCCGGATGCTCGTCGACGACGACGCACTGGTCTGCGACGCGGCACGACAGGCCGGGTTCACCGTCGTGCGGGCCGACTGGATCGCCCCGTCCGAGGCGCTGGGGGAGGCCCAGGAGCGGGACGGGCGGACCTGACCGCCGTGGGGACGCGGGTCTCGTCAGTCGGACTCGTCCAGGCGGAAGCCGACCTTCAGGCCGACCTGCCAGTGCGCGACCTGCCCGTTCTCGATCTGGCCGCGCACCTGCGTCACCTCGAACCAGTCGAGGTTGCGCACCGTCCGGGCGGCCCGGGCGACGCCGTTGCGCACGGCCTGGTCGACGCTGTCGGGCGAGGTGCCGACGATCTCGGTGACCCGGTAGGTGTGGTTCGACATGCGGGTGCTCCTCTCGGTGAGCCCGTGCTGACCGGAGTGTCACGCGGTCCCACGTCACCTCCACGGTGCCGCACACCGGGGCCCGGCGCGAGACATCGCACGCCGGGCCCCGGGTCCTGCGGGTCAGCCGCCACCGAATCAGAACACGTGTTTGATACTTACGTCATGGCGCCCGCTCATCGGCACGTGCTCAGGGACAGGGCGAAACGGCCCTCCGCGTCCGTCCACCAGTGGGACAACTCCAGCCCGGCGGAGGCCAGTTCCGCACGCACGCCCTCCTTGCGGAACTTCGCGGAGATCTCGGTGCGCAGCTCCTCGCCCGCCGCGAAGTCGACGGCCAGGCCCAGCGCCGGCACCTTCACGGTCTGGCCGACCCGGGAGCGCAACCGCATCTCGATCCACTCGTGCTCGGCGTCCCACAGCGCCACATGGTCGAACGCGTCGGCCTCGAAGTCGGCCCCCAACTCCCGGTTGACGACGGTCAGGACGTTCTTGTTGAAGGCCGCCGTCACCCCGGCCGCGTCGTCGTACGCCCGCACCAGCACCCCCTCCTCCTTGACCAGGTCGGTGCCGAGGAGCAGCGCGTCGCCGGGGGAGAGCAGGGCGCGGATCGACGCCAGGAACGCGGCCCGCTCCACCGGCGGCAGATTGCCGATCGTGCCGCCGAGGAACGCCACCAGGCGCGGCCCCGGCGTCTCCGGCAGGGCCAGGGCGGCGGTGAAGTCGGCGATCAGGGCGTGCACACGCAGGCCGGGGCGCTCGGCGATCAGCGCGTGTCCGGCCTGGCTGAGCGCGCTCTCACTGACGTCGACCGGGACATAGGTGTCCAGATCGGTGAGCGCGGCGATCAGATGACGGGTCTTCTCCGAGGAACCCGAACCGAGTTCGACGAGGGTCCTCGCGCCCGTCACCGCCGCGATCTCGGCCGAGCGGTCGACGAGGATCTCCCGCTCGGCGCGGGTCGGGTAGTACTCGGGCAGCGCGGTGATCTGCTCGAACAGATCGCTGCCGTGCGCGTCGTAGAACCACTTCGGCGGCAGCGTCTTGGGGGCGCTGGTCAGACCGCGCCGGACGTCGGCGCGCAGCGCGGCCCCGGTGGCGTCCTCGGGCAGGGTGCGGGTGAGAAGGAACGGACTCACGTGCGGGGCTCCTTCGACGGTGCGGGGGCCGAGGCGGGGCTCGGCTCCTTGAGCGCGGTGGCCCGCAGGTCCGTGCGGGTCACCGTGAGCAGGGTGCGGTCGGGGACTTCGTGCCAGAGCGGATCGTCGTCGTAGGGCTCGGACGCGACGACGGTGCCCAGGCCCTCCCGGCTGAGATACCAGAGGCTGTCGCCCCAGGCGGTCGCGACGATCGTGTCGGCGCCGGTCAGCAGCAGGTTGAGGCGGGCACCGGGGGCCGCCTCGGCGACCTCCGTGACCGTGTCGGCCAGGGCCCGCCCCGGGTCGTCGCCCGCCCGCAGCCGGGCCAGCACCAGCGCCCACACGAACGCCGAGTCGGTGCGGGCCTCCAGGGACAGCAGATCGGTCGCGGGCAGCGCCGGGACCAGCGGGGCGACGGAGCGCGGCCAGCCGGGGACCGCGCCGTTGTGACTGAACAGCCAGGACCCCGAGGCGAACGGCGCCGCCGCGGCCTCCCCGTCGGCGCCGGGCAGCGTCGCGTCCCGTACGGCGGCCAGCACGGCGCCGGAGCGGATCACCCGGGCGAGGTCGGTGAAGGACAGGTCGGCCCAGATCGGCACCGCCCGCCGGTACCGGGCCGGCACCGGGTCGCCGTCGGCGAACCAACCGACCCCGAAACCATCGGCGTTGACAGTCCCGTACCGCTGCCTTCGCGGCTCCCAGGACTGCCGGTAGAGGCTGTGCGGCGGCTCGGTGAGGAGGTCGCCGAGGGGCAACGGCGTTCCCAGGAAGGCGAGGTGACGGCACATCAGATCGCTCCGTCGCGGGCCGTGCGGAATCCGGAGAAGATCTGCCGCCTGATCGGCAGGTCCCAGTTGCGGAACGTGCCCCGGCAGGCCACCGCGTCCACGGCGAACGAACCGCCGCGCAGCACCTTGTGCTCAGGGCCGAAGAAGACCTCCGAGTACTCCTTGTACGGGAACGCCCTGAACCCCGGGTAGGGCAGGAAGTCGCTCGACGTCCACTCCCACACATCGCCGATCAACTGCCGTATCCCGAGCGGTGATTCGCCCGCCGGGTAGCTGCCGGCCGGGGCCGGGCGCAGATGCCGTTGGCCGAGGTTGGCGTGCTCGGGAGCCGGGTCGGCGTCGCCCCACGGGTACCGGGTGGAGCGGTCGCCGGCCGGGTCGTGCCGGGCGGCCTTCTCCCACTCGGCCTCGGTGGGCAGCCGCCGTCCGGCCCAGCGGGCGTAGGCGTCGGCCTCGTACCAGCACACGTGCACCACCGGCTCGTCCGGCGGCACCACCTCGGTGACCCCGAACCGGCGGCGCAGCCACTGCTTGCCGTCCCGGCGCCAGAACAGCGGCGCGGTCAGGGAGTTGCGGCGCACGTGCGACCAGCCGTCCGGCGTCCACCAGCGCTCGTCGTCGTAGCCGCCGTCGGCGATGAACGCCTGATACGCGGCGTTGGTGACCGGCGCGGTGTCGATGTGGAACGACGCCACCTCACGCCGGTGCGCGGGGCGTTCGTTGTCGAGCGCCCAGGGTTCGTCGGAGGTGCCCATGGTGAACGGGCCGCCGGGGACCAGGACGTCGGCCGGGCCTGGGTTCAGCGGCGCCGGGTCCGGGTCCGGGGCGGTCAGGGCCTGCGGGCCGCGCCGGAGCTGATGGGTGATCAGCATCGTCTCGTCGTGCTGCTGTTCGTGCTGGGCGATCATCCCGAACGCGAACCCGGCCTCGGTCAGCCGGGTGCCGTGGAAGTCGGTGCTCTCCAGGACGTCCAGGGCCCGCCCGCGCACCTCCGCCGCGTAGGCGCGGGCCTCGGCCGGAGGCAGCAGCGGCAGCGAGGGGCGGCTGGCGCGCGGATGCTCGAAGGCGTCGTACAGGCCGTCGATCTCGGGCCGGATCGCCTCCCGCCCGGCGACGGCCCGCAGCAGCCACTGTTCCTCCTGGTTGCCGATGTGCGCGAGGTCCCAGACCAGCGGCGACATCAGCGGGGAGTGCTGGGCGGTGAGGTCGGGTTCCTCGACACAGCTGGTCAGCAGGGTGGTGCGGGCGCGTGCGGTGGTCAGGGTGGCCACGGCCCGCGCGCGCAGCGCCTCGGCGTCGGGGGTGGGGTCGGTCATGTGCGGATGTCCTTCCCGTGAGCGCGGGCGGACGTGCCGCGCACCTGGTCGAGCAACTCGTCGGCGGGAGTGCGGGCCCGCCGCACATAACGGTCCAGATAGGCGGCCACCGCGTCGATCACCTCGGTGTCGGCGCCGAGCCGGGGCAGCGCGGCGAGCGCCGCCGTGAAGCAGACGACGGCGGCCTCGTGCAGCTCGGGGTCGGTCAGCGCGTCCCGGGCCGCGTCGGCCCACAGCGGATTGTGCGGCGGGGGCAGCCCCAACGACCGTTCGCTCAGCGGTTTCACGGCCCGGTAGGCGGTCTCGGCGGCCTCCGGGTCGTCGAAGAGCGCGGCCGTGACGGCCAGCGGCACGATCCAGCCGTCGTCCCCGGGCTGCGCGTCGATCATGCGCAGCTCCAGGTGCCCGCGCGGTCTGACCGGCGGGAACAGGGTCGTGATGTGGTAGTCGAGGTCCTCGCGGGTCGGCGGGCGCGGCGCCCGTGACCTGGTCCACTCCCGGAAGGTGAGCCCGTCCGGCACCTCCCACGGCCCGTCGTCGCGCCGCACGCACATCACCGGAGAGTCCAGCACGTGCCGGGCCCACGCGCCGCGCGGGTCGCCGTCCAGCACGGGCGCGCCCGCCCGGCCGGGCCCGATCCGGTCCCACAGCAGCTGCCGGGTGGAACGCCAGCCGGTGGGCGCGTCGCCGGCCAGCGGCGAGTTGGCGAACGCGGCCACCAGGACCGGGCCCAGCTCGTGCGCCAGCCACCAGCGCCGCCCGTGCCCGAGCGGTCCCGGCTCCTCGAAACCGGCGTCCACGCACACCTGCACGGAGGCCGAGACGCACATCATGGCGCGCCCGGCCGGGCCGGTACGGTCGAGGCAGGCCTCCATGGCGTCGTACCGCGGCTCACGCAGGAACCGGCGCGGCGCGTGCCAGGGATCGTGACCGAGGCCGACGATGCCGAGGTCGAGCCCGGCGAGCACCGAGCGGACGGCGTCGAGGTCGGCGGAGACGGCGCGCACGCACTCCATCAGGGAGGCGGCGGGCAGTGAACTGAGTTCCAGCTGGCCACCGGGTTCCACGGTGAGGGCCGAGCTGAGGGGAACGGCCCGCAGGGCGGCGTAGGCCGCGTCGAGCCGTTCGGGTGTCACGGGGACCTTCGGGGTGCGCAGGTCGTGGACGAGCCATTCCACTTCCACGCCGAGGGCGCGCGGTGGGCCGTTCTTGAAGCAGATGCCCCGGATCAGGGCTTCCACCTCGGCCTCGGTGACCGCGGGACGGGGGTCCGTACAGTCACTCAGCGAATCGGACATGTCGGAATTCCCTTCTGAGACTCCAGCATGCCGCCGGGCCGGTCGGCGGGGCGTCCGGGCGGCGGCACTCGTCCCACCCAAGACCTTCCCGCCGGTCCGCACAAGAGTGCGCACCCGCTGGTTTCCGGCCGGGCCCGCTGCGCTTCCCGGCCGTTCCCTCGGGCTTTCCCGGCCGTTCCCCGGCCGCGAAAAGGCGTTGCACCACCTGTCCAGCATCGCTCACGATGCGTGCATGGGCACGACGGGGGAGGCCGCGGGGGCCGCGGTCATGGCGGCCACGGGGGTGTCGCCATGAGCGCGCGCCCGCAGGGAACCGCGAGCGAGACACAAGACACCGCCGACCCGGGCGCGTACCGGGCACCCGACGGCATCCGGGTGCCGATCGGGGCGACCGTCCCGGCGGTGCGGGCGGGGCCCCGGACGCGCGGTCCGGGGCGTCAGGTCCAGCCGTAGCGTTCGTGCAGGCGGTGCCGGACGAGGTTGAAGCGGCCCTGGTCGAGGGCGCAGGCCTCGCGGCGCATGCCGTCCTCGTGCAGCCGCAGCACCCGGTCCACGTCGACCCACGAGTCACGGCCCGTGCGGTCCCAGGGCCCGGCGCCGATCGCCACCCACTCACGGTCGCCGTCGTGCCGCTTGCTGGACAGCTGCACGGCGAGGACGGTACCGGCGGCCTCGCGGGCCACCACGAGCACCGGGCGGTCCTTGCCCCGGCCGTCGTTCTCCTCGAACGGCACCCACGTCCAGACGATCTCGCCGGGGTCCGGGTCGCCGTCGTGGGCGGGGGAGTACTCGGTGCGGACGCGGCCCACCTCGCGCGGGTCGGCCTCGGTGGTCGCGGTGGGGCCGAAGCGGCCCGGGACGTTCTCATCGGTAAACGCAGTCACGGGGGCACCTTATGAGGTGCCCCCGTGCGGGCCGTGACGAGGTGCCCGGCGGCCACGGTCAGGAAAGAGATCTGCCATGGTCAGGAAAGAGACCCGGCACGGTCAGGAGGGAGATCCGGCACGGTCAGGAAGGAGACTCGGCGCGTCCCTTCCCGCCGGGCGCGACGGGAACCGTCTCCACCTCCGCCTGGTCCACGGGTATCTTCCGCACCGGCGGCGCGGCCACCTCCTCCGACGGTGAAGTCCCGTGCGCGGCAAGGCCGTTCTGGTTCATCGAGGCCAGCAGCCGGCGGGCGAGGCCGAGCCCGGTGCCGCCCATGGTGAGGGCCTTGGCCAGCATCTCCGCCACGCCGTCCGCCCCGTTGAGCACCACCATGTTGTCCACCTGCCCGAACGCCGACGCCCCGGCCCGCACGATCTCCGGCCAGTTCTCGGCGAGTTGCTGGGCGACGACCGCCTCCTGGTTCTCGGCGAGAGCGGCGGCCCGCGCCTTGATGGCCGTCGCCTCCGCGAGCCCCTTGGCCTTCATGGCCTCGGCGTCGGCGAGCCCCTTGGCCTGCGCCGCCGCCGCTTCGGCCTCACCGGTCGCCCGGGTCGCCGACGCGCTCGCCGCACCCCGGGTCTTCGTCGCCTCCGCCTCGGCGCTCGCCGCCTGCTTGACCCGCGTCGCCTCGGCCGCGGCCGCCAACTCCGTCTCCCGCGCCTTCGCCTCGGCCGCCGAGATCCGCGCGTCGCGCTCCGCCTCCGCCAACGTCCGCTTCTCGTAGGCCTGCGCGTCGGCCGGTTTGCGCACGTCCACCTGGAGCTGCTGCTCCCTGCGCTGCGCCTCCAACTCCGCGACCCGGGTCTCCTGGACGACGACCTGCTGGCGGGCCCCGGCCTCCGCGAGCGGTCCCGCCTGGCGGGCCTTCGCCGCCGCGTGGTCCCGCTCGGCCTGGTAACCGGCCTGGAGGATCTCGCTGTCCCGGGTGGCCTCCGCCATCCGCGCGAACGACTGCTGCTCGGCCTCGGTGGCGAGCCGGTTGGCCTCCGCCTGCGCGATCCGCGCGTCCCGCTGCACCGCCGCCGCGTGCGGCATCGCCAGGTTCTGGATGTAGCCGGTCGGGTCCTCGATCTCGTGGATCTGCAACGAGTCGACGATCAGGCCCAGTTTCTCCATCTCGGTCCCGCAGGCGGCCCGGGTCTGCCCGGTGAGCTTCTCCCGGTCGCGGATCATGTCCTCGACGGTCAACCCGCCCACGATGGACCGCAGATGACCGGCGAAGACGTTGTGCACCCGCTCCGACATCAGCCGCTGCTGATCGAGGAAACGGCGGCCCGCGTTGGCGATCGACACGAAGTCGTCGCCCACCTTGAAGATGACCACGCCCCGCACCTTGAGCGGAATGCCCTGGTGGGTCACGCAGTCCACCTGCAACTCGGTCTCGTTCAGGTCGAGCGACAGTTTCCGCACCGCCTGCACGCCCGGCAGCACCATCGTGCCGCGCCCCGTGACGATCCGGAACCCCATCCCCTCCTCCAGCCCCTCGGTACGGTGCTTGGAGCCGGAGATGATCAGAGCCTCGTTGGGCTCGGCGACACGCCACATCATCTTGAACAGACCGACCAGAACGGCGACGGCGACAACCGCCACCCCCGCAACGACGCCGACGATCATCGGCATACGCCCCCTTTGCGCTGGTGCCCTTCCGGCACCGAACGAAGGGAGTGTGCGCCTCGACGAGCCCGGGGAGAAGAGGTGCGCCGATCCTTGTGGCAATCTTGACGCACCGGCCCGGCAACGGCTCTCACCTGCGCGGATGCTGGCTCAACTGTCGTATGCGGCCGTGACGTAGACCGTGCGCGGCGGCAGGTACTCCACCACCATCACCACCGTCCCGCTCTCGATCCGGTCCGCGCCCTGCGACGGATACGCGAGGAAGTGCTCGGCCCCGCCGCGCACCCGGACGATCACCTCACCGACCAGCCCGGGTCCGACCGTGCCGGTGACCCGTCCCATCAGCCCCACCATCGACGCGTCGCCCATGGTCACAGGGTACGGGCCACGTCCAGAGCGCCAAGATTGTTTGAACTATTGACGACTCAGATCCCGCCCCTTACTTTCTGACCGGATTCCCGAACTGCATTCGATATACCGGACATCGGGTGATCCCTCCTGTCTTTCCCCACCTCGCCCGATGACCCGTACCCGCACCTCGAAAGGTTCCACAGCTCCCCACAGCACCAAGCGAGTTGAGTCGCACGCGTTCAAAGGAGAACCGCCCGTGACTTCGTCCCGCCCCACCTCCCCCACCCGCCGGGTCCTGCTGCGCGCACTGGCCGCGCTGCCCGCCTCGGCGCTCGTCCTGGGCGAACTGCCCGGACTGCTCGGCACCGCCCTCGCCGCCCCGCCCCCCGCCGGCTCGGCCACCCGGTACACCATCGTGCCGTTCCTCAACAGCGACGACGGCACGGTGAACGTCTACCAGTCCGACGACGCCACCGACTTCCGCCTGCTGAAGTCCTCCGCGTACACACCGCCCGGCAACAGAATCCGCGACGCCAGCGTCTTCAGGCACACCGACGGCTACTACTACGTCACCTACACCACGCACACCTGGCAGGACGTCAGCACCACCATCGGCTTCGCCCGCAGCGCCGACCGGACCAACTGGACCTGGCTGTACGACTATCCGGTGCCGATCGGCAACCTCTCCCGGGCCTGGGCGCCCGAGTGGTTCGTCGACTCCGACGGCAGCGTCAACGTCATCGTGTCCTGCTCGGTCACCAGCGACGAGTGGATCTTCACCCCGTATCTGCTGAGGGCCACCAACTCCGCGCTCACCAGCTGGAGTTCACCCCTCGCCCTGTCCGGCATCGGCGCGAACCACATCGACACCTGCCTCGTGAAGGTCGGCTCGACCTACCACGCGTTCACCAAGAACGAGACGACCAAGTACATCGAGTACGCCACCGCGAGCAGACTCACCGGCCCCTACACCCTCTCCAGGACCGGCGACTGGGCCGGCTGGGGCAGCTACCGCGAGGGCCCGTCGGTGATCCAGCTCGACAACGGCGCCCGGCGGATCTTCTTCGACGGCTACGGCGACGGCACCTACTACTACAGCGACAGCTACGACACGTTCGCCACCTGGAGCGCCCCGCAGGCCCTGCCCGGCATCTCCGGCACGGCACGGCACTTCACGGTCCTCAAGGAGACGGTGTCCGGCGGCCCGAGCCTCACCAGGAACGCCAAGCGGTCGCTCCAGTCCGCCAACTACGCGACGCGCTACTGGCAGGAGCAGTCCGCCCTGCTCAACCTCCCCGTGGTGAGCGCCTCCAGCAGCACCGCGGAGAAGCAGGCGGCCACCTTCACGGTCGTCGCGGGGCTCGCCGACGCCAACGCCCACTCGTTCGTCGACGCGGCCGGCAACTACCTGCGCCACTGGGACTTCCGGGGCCGTTTCGACGCCGACGACAAGACGGCGACGTTCGCGAGGGACGCCACGTTCGTCGCCCGCACCGGCGCCACCGGCGGCTCGGTCCGCTTCGAGTCGTACAACTACCCCGGGCGCTATCTGCGGCACTATAACTACCAGCTCCGGGTGGATGTCCCGGACGGCACGGACGTCTTCCGCCAGGACAGCTCCTTCGTGGCGACGACCGCCTGGGCGTGAGCCGGGCCGGTGCGGTGCTCGCCCGATGAGACTCCGACGGACACACGCGACAGGGGGTGCCCGGAGGCACCCCCTGTCACGGACGGGAGCGGCGAGGAAAGCGAAGGAGCTGAATTCATAGGAAGAAGGTGAGAAGGAAGCCCCTTCATGGCCTCGCCTGCGGCAACCCTAACAGTCAGGCCGGGATCAAGTCCCGTAGATTTTCCGGGGTGATGACCACGGAGTCCGGGTGCAGCCCGTCCGGACGCTGAAGGCCCACATAGGTCACGGGACCCTCCGGCAGCGCCCCGCCGTCCTGGCACGTCACCTGCGCACCGTCCGCCGCCATCAGGTCGAGAAGGTGGCGCACGGTGAGGTACTCGCGCTCGACGACGGGCCGCAGCAGCTGCGCCACCGTGACCTGGTTCGACTCCACCCGGTTGGCGTGCGGGGCGCCCCGCAGATACACGTGCAGCCACGTCGCCGTCCACGTCCCGTCCGGCCCGCGCCGGAACGCCAGCGGCAGCGCGACCCGGCCAGGGCCGCGCAGGTCCGACTTCATCCGTACCGTGCGCGGCTCGAACGGCCGCCCCCGCTGCTCACCGTCGCGCAGCATGAACCCGAAGAAGGACTCCTCGACCTCCTCGAAGCCCTCACCCGCGTAGACGTTGACCTGCGGCACGACGAACGTGCCCCGGGTGGCGCCCAGACGCAGGTTGATGAACTCCGACGCACCCTCGGGAGCGCTGGTGATGTCACCGGAGTGCTCACCGCCGAGCGCTCTGAGCGCGGTGTAGGAGAGCCAGGAGACCGTCTCGTAACGGGAGTTGAGCAGCAGCGCCGACAGGTCGAAGTCCGTCGTGCGCTCCGCCTCCTTCCAGTACACGAAGAACCGCAGCAACTCGCCGTCCACCGGCGTCACCGAACCCCGGGGCAGCACACCGAGCCCGGCCGCCGTCGCCTTCCCGCTCAGCGGCAGCGCCACGTCCAGGATGTCCGGATCGACCAACAGCCGTGCGGGGGAGGGGAGTCGACGAGCGATCTCGGCGTCGAGGGCGGCGATCAGCCGCTCGCGAACCGGCCCCGGCACGGGCCGCCGTTCGTCCTCGACGATCTGCGCGCGGCCCATCCGGTTGACGAACACCCGCTGCCCGCCGCCGAGTTCGGGACGGTTGTGCAGATGCTCGCGCACCGCCAGCACGACCCGCCCGGCGACCCGCGGCGCGACCTCCTCGGCGGCGGCCACGACCGCGTCCCGCTCCTCCTGCGTGGCGGCCGTCCGCAGCAGCCGGTCCAACGCCCTGAACAGCCGCCCCGGCGCGGACGTCAACAGCCGTGCGGCGCCGCCGACATCGCCGCCGACGAGGAGTTCCTCGACCTGGCTCTCGAACGTCCGCGCCGTCAACTCCCCCCGGGCGACGGCGAACACGTCGGCCGCGTGCGGCCAGCGCGGGTACTCGTGCGGGTGCAGCCGCTCGCCGAGCCGCTTCCACATCTCGCGGTGCGCGTGCACATCGGCGAGCTTGGCCGGTGCCGCTGCCACCACCGCGTCGAGGCCCCCGAGCAGCGCCCGCCGCACCGGGCGCGGCACCGCCCCGAACCGGGTGGGCTGCTGGAGGGACACGTCACCGCCGGAGATCGCGCAGGCCAGCCGCAGCACATCGGTCACGGTGTCCAGGAGCAGCGGGGCCCCGGCCGTCAGCCGCGCCTCGTTCACGATCGCCCGGTTCTCCCGCACCGGGATCTGGTCCGGCTGCGGCCCGTCCACACAGTGCGCGGCGAGCACCTTGAGATCGAGGAGCACGGCATCGCCCAGCGGCGATGGGCTCCCGGCGAGCGCCAGATACAGCGCGCGGACCTCGTCCTCGACCGCGCCACCGAGGTGCAGCACGGTCACCCGGTCGCCCACCGCCGGGATCAACTCGTCGTGGGCGGCGAGCAGTTCGGCGTACCCGTGCCGGTACCTGCCGTACGAGGGGAGCGTCAGCAGGTCCACCACGCCGGTGCTCAGCTGCGCGAGGGTGCGGTCACGGGTGCGGTCGTCGGCGAGCGCCTCGGCGATGCAGTCCCGCCAGAAGTCGAGGGTGTCCGGCACGTTCGCCGGGAAGTCGATGAAGTAGACGTTGTGCCGGACGTGGTCGCCGACCAACTCCCGTACCGTGCGCAGCGTTCGGACCGCCGTGTGCAGGACCGCGCCCTCGGAGAGACCCGACAGATGCTCCAGCAGCTCGGCCGAGAGCTTGAACCCCGCCGACATCAGTGCGGCGTCGAACTGCCGTGCCACGACGCTCCCTTGACCGGCGTTGCCTGCCGGGAGGGGGATACGGCGGGTGTGTCGGACGACCAACTCTGCGAGAACCTGGGACATTCCGGCATGATCGCAGCCCGCCGGAACCGGCCGCACCTGGGTTTTCTCAGGTGTCGCCCCGGCGCAGATCGCGACGTAGCTCGTGGGGGAGGGCGAAGGTGATGGACTCGTCGGCGGTCGTCACGGTCTCGACGTCGGCGTAGCCGCGCTCGGCGAGCCAGGCCAGGACACCGTCGACCAGGACGTCGGGTGCGGAGGCGCCGGAGGTCAGGCCCACCGTTTCGACGCCCTCCAGCCAGGCCTCGTCGATCTCGTGCGCGAAGTCGACCAGATGGGCGGCGGGCGCCCCGGCGTCGAGGGCGACCTCCACCATGCGGACCGAGTTGGAGGAGTTCCTGGAGCCGACGACGATGACGAGATCGGCCTCCTCGGCGAGCCTCTTCACCGCGACCTGACGGTTCTGCGTGGCATAGCAGATGTCGTCGCTCGGCGGTGACGTCAGGTCGGGGAAGCGGGACTTGAGGGCGTCCACGGTCTCCATGGTCTCGTCGACGGACAGGGTGGTCTGGGAGAGCCACACGACCTTCGACTCGTCGCGCACCGAGACGTCCGCGACGTCGGCGGGGCCGTCGACGACGGTGATGTGGTCGGGGGCCTCACCGCTGGTGCCGATGACCTCCTCGTGCCCTTCGTGGCCGATCAGGAGGATGTCGTAGTCCTCCCGCGCGTACCGGAGGGCCTCCCGGTGGACCTTGGTCACCAGCGGACAGGTCGCGTCGATGGTCGCGAGGTCGCGCGCGGCGGCCTCGGCGTGGACCGTCGGGGCGACGCCGTGGGCGGACAGCAGGACGATGGCTCCCTCGGGCACCTCGTCGGTGCGTTCGACGAAGATGGCGCCCTTGTCCCGCAGGGTCTGCACGACGTGTTTGTTGTGCACGATCTCGTGGCGGACGTAGATGGGCGGCCCGTACTGCTCCAGGGCCTTCTCGACGGCGAGCACGGCGCGGTCCACGCCCGCGCACCAGCCGCGCGGAGAGGCGAGCAGAACGCGTCGGGGGCGGACGGGCGGTCCGGGTGCCGGGTGCGCAGGGGTCATGTCGTCCTCGACGTAGGGGTGGGGGCGGGGTGCTGGAGGGGTTGTCCGGCCAGTGCGCGCAGGGTCGCCTCGGCGATCCGCGTGGCCGTCAGACCGGCGTCGGCCAGGAGCTGGTCGCGGGGTCCGTGCGGGAGGAAGGCGCGGGGCAGCCCCAGCGTGTGGACGGGGGTGGCGATCGCATGGTCGCGCAGGGTCTGGGCGAGGGCGCTGCCGACGCCGCCGGTGCGGGAGTTGTCCTCCACGGTGACGACCAGCCGGTGCCGGGCGGCCAGGTCGGGCAGCTCGGGCGCGACCGGGAGCGCCCAGCGCGGGTCGACGACGTTCACCCCGACGCCCCGCTCGGTGAGGTGGGCGGCGGCCCGCAGACAGGCGGGGGCCAGCGGGCCGTAGGAGACCAGCAGCACGTCCCGGACGCCCGACTCCGACAGGACGTCCACGCTCCCGGCCCGGCGTACGGCCTGGAGTCCCGGTCCCGCGGTGCCCTTGGGGAAGCGGAGCGCGGTGGGGCCCTCGTGCGCGGTGGCTTCCCGCAGCAGCGACCGGAGTTGGCCGCTGTCGCGGGGCATCGCGAGGCGCAGCCCCGGCACGATGCCGAGCAGGGAGGCGTCCCACATGCCGTGGTGCGAGGCGCCGTCGGGTCCGGTGACGCCGGCCCGGTCCAGGACGAAGGTGACCGGCAGCCGGTGCAGGGCGACGTCCATGAGGACCTGGTCCGCGGCCCGGGTGAGGAAGGTGGAGTAGAGGGCGACGACGGGGTGGAAGCCACCCAGGGCGAGACCGGCCGCCGAGGTGACGGCGTGCTGCTCGGCGATCCCGACGTCGAAGACCCGCTCGGGGTACTTCATCGCCATCGGATACAGCCCGGTGGGCCGGAGCATGGACGCGGTGATCGCCACCAAATCCTCGCGCTCACCGGCCAGTTCGAGCAGGGCCTCGCCGAACACGCCGGTCCAGGAGACGGCGGGCGGTCCTGCGGACGGCGGCCCCGGGGCGGCCCTGCCGGTGACCGCGTCCACGGTGCCCACGGCGTGCAGACAGTCCGCCTCGTCGTCCTCGGCGGGGCCGAACCCCCGGCCCTTGACGGTCACCGCGTGCACGAGCACCGGGCGCCGCAGGTCGCGGGCCTGCGCCAGGACGTCCTGGAGGGCCCCGAGGTCATGGCCGTCGACGGGGCCGAGGTAGCTGAAGCCGAGCTGCGTGAACAGGTTCGCCCCGGTCGGGGCCGGGGCGCCGGGCTGTTTCAGGGCCCGCAGCTGGTCGGCGAGGGCGCCGGTGGTGGGGGCGTAGGAGCGGCCGTTGTCGTTGAGGACGATGACGACCGGACGTTCGGCGCTCCCGATGTTGTTGAGCGCCTCCCAGGCCATCCCGCCGGTCAGGGCGCCGTCGCCGATGACGGCGACCACCGAACGGTCCCGGTGTCCGTGCAGGTCCAGGGCCTTGGCCAGGCCGTCGGCGTAGGACAGGGACGCGGAGGCGTGGGAACTCTCGCTCCAGTCGTGCTCCGACTCCGCGCGGGAGGGATAGCCGGACAGTCCCCCGGCCTGCCGCAGCCGGTCGAAGTCAGCGGCGCGGCCGGTCAGGATCTTGTGGACGTAGGCCTGATGCCCGGTGTCGAAGAGGATCGGGTCGCGGGGCGAGTCGAAGACGCGGTGCAGCGCGATGGTCAGTTCCACCACGCCCAGGTTGGGCCCGAGATGGCCGCCGGTCGCGCAGACCTTCTCGATCAGGAACGCGCGGATCTCCTTTGCCAGGTACGGGAGTTGACCGGCGGGCAGGGCGCCAAGGCCGGCCGGTGCGGTGAGCGTCGGCAGGTGGGCGCCGTCGAGCGGGACGGGGTGCAAGGAGGGCATGGGGGGATGATCCTTCCGCCGCAGGCATGAGCATCAGGAGTCGCAAGGACCGTGGTGACTGCGTGGCTGGGGTGGGGGCGGACACCGTCAGGTGCCCGCGGTGACGCACGGGACGCCTGCCGGGCCCGGGGCGGCTACGAGCCCGGGACCCTCGCCTTCGGCAGGGCCCGGAGGGTCGCCTCGGCCTTGAGGAGCATCTCCTCGTACTCCGCGACGGGGTCGGAGTCCAGGACGATCGCGCCGCCCGCACCGATGCTCAGTTCACCGTCATGGCTGACGGCGGTGCGGATGGTGATGCTGAGGTCGGCGGTCCCGGTGTAGCCGACGAAGCCGAGAGCGCCCGAGTACACCCCGCGGGCCTCGCTCTCCAGCGAGTCGATGATCTCCATGGTGCGCAGCTTCGGCGCCCCCGTCATGGAGCCGCCGGGGAAACAGGCCCGGACCGCGTTCACGGCGGACGTGCCCGCGCGCAGGGTCCCGGTGATCGTGGAGACCAACTGGTGCACGGTGGCGTACGACTCCGTCACCATCAGCGCCGGGACCGTGACGCTGTCGATCTCGCAGATCCGTCCGAGGTCGTTGCGGAGCAGGTCCACGATCATGAGGTTCTCGGCGCGTGTCTTGGGGTCGATCTGCAACGAGCGCCGCCGCTCGTCGTCGGTGCGCGGGTCGGGGTGGCGGGGCGCCGTTCCCTTGATCGGCTTGGCCTCGACCGTGCGGGCGGCGTCCACCTTGAGGAACCGCTCGGGTGAGGAGCTGAGGACGGTGACCTCGCCGAGGCGCAGGAACGCGGAGTAGGGGGCGGGGTTGAGGCGGCGCAGGCGTTGGTAGTAGGCGAACTCGTTGGCCGGCGCGGGCAGTCGGAGTTGATTGGTGAGGCATATCTCGTAACTCGCGCCCTCCCGCAGCCGCCGGTCGCAGCTGCCGATGTCGGCCAGGTACTGGTCGCGGGAGCGGACCAGCCGCGTCGACGCGTCGTGGCTCTCGGCGCGCGGCGGGGGAGCCGTCTCGGCCTGCGCGGAGGGCAGTTCGGCCAGCACCGGCACCACCGTGTCGATCCACTTCTGGGCCGCGTCCAGGTCCTGCGGCTCGCACACGGCGACGACATAGGTGCGGTTCTCGGCGTGGTCCACGGCGAGGAACCGGTCGGCCTGGAGCCACACGGCGTCCGGCGTCGGTGACCGGTGGGCCTGCTGCCCGCCGAGATCGGCCTTCAACTCGTAGCCGAAGTAGCCGACATAGCCGCCCAGAAAGTCGAACGGCAGCCCCTCGGCGCCGGTCACCTCGCGGCCGGTGCGGCGGTCGAGGGCGTCGAAGATGGTGCCGCTCTCCAGCCGCGGCACACCTCCCGTGGGTTCCACGACGACGTGCGCGTCCTTTACCCGGTAGGTGAGCGTCTCGGCGCCGGGCGCCTCCGCCGAACCGAGGAACGAGAACCGTGCGAGACCCGGCTCGACATGGGAACTGTCCAGCCAGAAGGAGCGCGCACCGGCCCCGAACAACGCCTGGTACGCGGCCTCGGTGTCGACGGCCCGCTCCAGGACACGGACCTGCGCCCGGAGCCGCACAGGCCCCGCACCTGGAGCCACCGGAGCGAGGGACCCGGTCGCCTCAACGGCGTCGGCGGCGGCCCGGCGTTCACCGGTACCGCTGCCGGTGGCGCCCGCACGCACGCCCGAACCGAGCGCCAGCTCACGGAAGTTGGCGACCAGCTCGGCCCCGTGCTCCGTGCAGATGGACTCGGGGTGGAACTGCACCCCCCACCACGGCCGGTCCCGGTGGGCGAGGCCCATGACCACGCCGTCCTCGGCCCGCGCGGTGATCTCCAGGTGGTCCGGCACGGGTTCGGCGACGCTCAGGGAGTGGTAGCGCACGGCGGTGAACTCCTGCGGGATTCCGGCGAAGAGGCCGTCCCCGCTGTGCCGGATCGTGGACAGGAACCCGTGCCGGGGCTGCGGCGCGGGGACGATCTGCGCGGCGGCGAGCAGCCCCATGCCCTGGTGCCCGAGGCACACGCCCAGGACCGGGAGCCCGGTGTTCTCCAGGACGTCACGGGAGCGGCCGAAGTCACGCGGGACGCCCGGATGTCCCGGGCCCGGTGAGATGACCGCGGCATCGAAGCCGTTCAGATCGATGTGGTCCCAGGCGGCAGCGTCGTTCCGTACGACGACGGGCGCGATGCCGTACACCTTGGCCAGGAGCTGGTACAGGTTGTAGGTGTAGGAATCGTAATTGTCGATGAGCAGGACGCGCATGGGTCAGCACCAAGGGGTGTCGGAGGCGGGAGAGCCAAAGAGTGATAGAGGAGAGGGTGCGTTTCTCTGAGCTTCGGCGAGCACGGCCCGGTCCACTGAAAAGCCTGATGGCATGGGGGACTTGGGCGGCGGGGGCGGCGGGGGCGGCGGGGGATCAGGGGGTGTCGGTCGTCACCGTCGACCAGTCGAAGGGGACGGCGTCGAGGACGTCCAGCTCTCGGCACAGTTGCCGCAGTCCGCTGAAGTCCTGAAGGAGCCGGCCCCGGCCGGAGGCGCTCTCGATGTCTTTGAGCATCTGTCCGCCCCCCTCCACGTCGAGGAGATCCAGAATCCGCGCCCAGGTCGTGAGGTCATGGGCGGCGAACGCCTCCATGCCGTCGGCCAACTCCCGCAGGAAACAGTCCCGTTGCTCGCCGGAGAAACGCTTCCACGCCTCCTGGGCGACGGTGCTCGCGATCGAGGCGTGGCAGTACTCGTCACGGTTGTGCAGCACGGCCGTCAGACGGTTGATGGGCTGGATCTCCTGGTCCTCGGCGATGAGGTCCAGGTGGGCGTTGATCGAGATCTCCGCGACCGTGGTGAAGGCGAGCGAGACCAGGGCCTGGTGCTCACGGCTCTCGGCGGCGGCGATCCGGTGGGCGTGCCGACGGGTCTTGAACCCGAGCGGAAGGGCGGCATCAGGCATACGCCAGCCGCGCTGCCGACGCGTCACGGAACTGGCGTTGAGGTGCATCAGCGTGTGGTACTGCTCATCGACCATGGCCTGTGTCACCGCGAGGGCCAGGGAATCGTCCATCCCGGTGGCGAAAGCGCCGCCCGTGATCAGGCTGAAACCCGGATTGACCACGAACTGCTCGATATCCATGATGTTCTTGTTGAACGCCACCCAACCCCAGGCGAGAATCCGGGACTTGACCGCGTCGTCGAGACCGAGATAGGTGGGGTGATTCCGGAACGGCAGCAGGGCCACCGGGAAATCCGGCCGGTCACGCTCGAACACCTCGTCCAGCGTGTCCTGCCGCCTGACCGTGGCGCGCCGGTCCCAGTTTCCGGCGAGCCTGCTGATGATGGCGTTCTCCACGGCGTCATTCGGATCGTGTTCCGGGAGCGACCGCAGCCGTTCCGCCACGAAGAACGCTCCGAATTCCGGATGACCGGGCATCTCTTCCATAGTGATCCTTATGATCTCGCCTACGGGCCATGGGCCGGCCGGGCGCATTCTCGGTTCAGGTCAGAGACCTGTCCCTGGCGTCCCTGATGTGGCCTTCAGGGCCTGGACATCGTCCGGTTCCATGGTGATTCCGAAGATTTTCTCGGGGGCGGAGAGCGTCTCGTTCTCGTCGAGTTCGCGCTGTGTCGGCGGCTCGCCCACGCGCATTTCCGTCAGGGCGTTGCCGATCAGCACATGCCGCACATCGGGCTGGGTGCGCTGGAGAACCAGCCGGTGGTTGAACGGCGAGCGGGGGTGGCTCAGGCAGAAGTGGTTGAGCAGCTCGAAGTCCGAGGGATAGCGCACGTCCGTGGTGAATCCGTAGAGGTCCACCGGACCCTGGGGGCGTATGGAGCGCAGGACGTATTCACCGTGCGGTTCCCGCACCATGTCGAACGGCCAGTCGCCGTCCAGCCGCGCGGAATCGGCGATGCGGATCGGCTCGTGCAGCCCGTAGGCGCCGAAGCTGATGTCGAAGAGCCAGCGTTCGCCGTCCAGTTCGACACAGAGGGCGACATGGACGGCCGGCCCCGTGGTGTGTCCGGTGCGGACCCGGGACCTGGCCGCGAGCGCCGTGAACGTGAACCCGATCCGGTCCAGCACGGCCGCCACCAGCACGACCTGCTCCATGCACCAGCCGCCCCGGCCGCGCCGCAGGATCTTGTCCTGGACGGCGGCCAGGTCCAGCGGCACCGGCCGCCCGAGCACCGCGTCGATGTTCTCGAACGCGATCGCCCCGACATGCGCGGCGTGCAGGCTCCGCAGGGTGGCGAGATCCGGAGCGACGTCGGCCGGATGCCCCACACGGGACAGGTAGGCGTCCAGGTCGACGCCGTCGCCCTGCCACATCGAATCCGTCATGCGTATTCCGTCCTTCGGTCTCAGGCCCGATCAGAACCGGCGGTCCTCGACCCGGTCACCCACCGAGGCCTGGGCGTCGCGGTCGAATTACTCGGGTATGCGATTCCGTGTACATGCGAGGGCTGGATATGTCATGTCGTGGGTGTGCGATGTCGTGGGTGTGCGGGTCCGTCAGGTGAACTGTCCGGCGACCGTCGCCGCGAGAATGATCCAGCCGTAATAGCGATTGGTGACGAAGGTGTCCCAGCAGGATGCCGGATCGTCCAGATCCACCCGGACGACCTGGTACGACAGCAGCGCCCCCGCGGCCAGGACCAGCACATGGAAGGCCCAGCCGGTACCCATCTCGACCCCGGCCCACAACGCGCCGGTGACGCTCAACGCGATGAAGACGGACAGCCACAACTTGCTGGACTCGCCGAACATCAGGGCGGAGGACGTGACACCGATACTCCGGTCGTACTCCTTGTCCTGATGGGAATAGACCGTGTCGTGAAACAGGGTCCAGAAGAAACCGCACGCGTACAGGCCGAACACCGCGAGCGGATAATCGAGGCTCCCGGTCACCGCCGACCACCCGGCCAGCACATAGGCGTTGATCACCAACGCCAGCCAGGACGAGGGCCACGGAAAAGCCCGCTTCATATACGGATACGCGACCAGCAACGGATAAGAGGCCGCGACCACCAGCGCCGTCGCCCCGTTCACCCTCATCAGGATCAACAGGGAAACCGCCGCCTGCACGACGAAGAACAGCAGCGCCTTGGTGACGCTCACCTTCCCCGACGCGACCGGCCGCGACGCCGTGCGGGCCACCCGGGCGTCGATGTCCTTGTCGACGACGTCGTTGACCGCGCAACTCGCCCCGCGCACCAGCACGGCCGCGAGGGCCAGCCAGACCACCGTCAGCAGCTCCGGCCGCCGGTCGGAGGCGAGGGAGACGCTCCACAGCCCGGGAAGGAGATAGAGCACGACACCCGTGGGCTTGTGCAGACGCATCAGGACGAGATAGGTACGGACCGGCTCCGGGCACTTCCCGACCAGCCGCTCCGCCAGCTTCGGAGCCTTCGTGCGGCCCGCTGCCGCCGTGGTGCCGCTCACCATGTCACCGGAAGGTCGACCAGCCCACCGGTCAACGTGTCGTGGCGCAACCGCAGTTCCTCCACCTCGACGGCCGGCCGCATGGTCGGGAACCGCTCGACGAGCCGCCCGAGCGCCACCTGCAACTGCATCCGGGCCAACGGCGCACCGACGCAGGCATGCATCCCGAACCCGAAGGTGAGACTCCCCTCGGTGTGACGCGTGATGTCGACGCGGCCGGGGTCGTCGAAGACCGTGCCGTCATGGTTGGCCGCGATGATGTTCAGCAGCAGCAACTCACCGGCCCGGACGGTCGTTCCGTCGATCTCCAGATCCGTCCGCGCATAGCGAGGCATGCCGCCGTTGTGCGGGTTCGGCATCGACAGCCGCAGGATCTCCTCCACCGCGCCCGGGATCAGGCTCGGATCGGCCCGCAGCTTCTGACGCTGCTCGGGGTCGGTCATCAGCAGCAGCGCGCCCGTGCCGATCCGGGCCACCGTGGTCTCGTACCCACCGAAGAGCAACAGCGCGGTCAGACCGATGACTTCCCTGTCGCTGAGCCCCTCGGCCACGCACAGCCGGGAGATGACGTCGTCGGCGGGGTTCTCCCGCTTCCGCGCCACCAACGTCTGGCAGTAGCCGAACAGTTGGCCAAGACCCTGCTGGGACCGCTCCGGGTCCTGCACGCTGGCGGCGTCCTGGGTCCAGGTGCTGAACTTGTCCTTGTCCTCGTGCGGCACGCCGAGCCACTCGCACATCACCAGGATCGGCAGCGGCAGCGCCAGCGCGAGGCGCAGATCCACCGGCCCCGTCCGCCCGGCCAGCTCGTCCAGCAACTCGTCGGTGAGCGCCTCGACATGGGGACGCAGCGCCCGCATCCGCTCGGGGGCGAACGGCGGTTCCAGCACCGTACGCATCCGGGCGTGGTCGTCTGCGAAGTCGCCCAGCAGGTTGGCGAGGAACGCCGACCCGCTGTCCCGGGCGGCCCGCGAGTCGACGGGAGAACGGCTGAGCCGGTCGTCGTCCAGCAACTGCCGTACCCGGGCATGGCCGGTGACCAGCCAGGCCTCGTCGCCCTCGACGGTCCGCACCCGATGGATCGAGCCCTGGGACTGGAGCGCGCGCAGCCGGGGCGCGACCCGCAGCGGATGCGTCTGCTCGAAGGGCAGTTGAGCTGGGGTATTCACGGACAACCTCTCCACATCGTGATGACTCGTGACGACCTGCTTCGGGGCCGACGGCGCGTGGAACCGGGCGGCCGCCCCCACGGCGGGCACCACCTGAGAACCGGTTCGTTCTCAAGGGCACCCGCCGTGGGCGCGGTGAGGGTCGCTCCGGCCCGGCCCGGTGGGTGGGGCGGTTCTCGGCCCGGGCGGCCGGACTACGCCGGCGGCGTGTAGTCGGCGACGATGACGATGTAGTTCAGCTCGTTGCTCCGGTGCGCGTCGAGGAACGGCTGCTCCACGCCGGTGGCGAGACCGGAGTGCGAACGCAGCTCCCAATAGGGGACGGCCTCCGGGGTCAGGTCCCAGACCTGCGAGGGGATCAGGTGGTTGTCGATGAGCGCCTTGAAGTAGGCGCTGCGGTCGTTGATGTGGCAGTCGTAGTGCTCGTCGATCTGCTTCACGGACTTGCTGTCGGTCGACACGGCGTCGTTGGCGCACCAGGTGACGCAGACATAGCGGCCGCCAGGACGCAGCAGCCGGGCGAACTCCGCGAAGGCGTCCGCGGGATCGACGTACATGGTGGTCTCGTTGGTGTAGACCGCGTCGAACGATCCGGCCGGCAGCCCGGTGTCGCACATGTTGGCGAACTTGAAGGTGACCTTGTCGTCGACGCCGTGCTTCTCCTTGGCGAGACGCTCCGCGAACTCGATGTGGTGGGCGCAGAAGTTGGCCCCGACCACCTCGCACCCGAAGCGCCGGTTGACGAGGAAGGACGTGCCGCCGCGACCCGAACCGCCGTCCAGGACCCGGGCGTCGGCGGAGAGCGGGGCCAGCCCGTGCAGGATCAGCTCGACCTGCTCGTTCTCCATCCGGCCCATTTCCGTGAGGATGGCCGCGTCGCGCTCGGCGGCGGGCACCTCAAGGACGGATTTGTCGAATCCACCGACGGCGTAGTGGTGGTGGTAGAGCCCGTCCTCCTCGCCCAGCAGCAGGTTGATCGGGTCCTGCGTCTTGGTCTCGTAATGGGCCTGGGCCCGACGCTCGAATTCGGAGCGGACGACCGGGGGAGCCGAGTTTTCGTGGACAGTGGTCATGATGTGGTACTCCGATTCACATGGCGCCCCTGACGGGCGGCGAAGGTCATGCCGTGCGATTGGCTATGCGGTCGAACAGAGTGGCCAGTTCGACGGTCGCAGTGGGGGAGAGGCCTGCTCGTTCGAGATGCTCCACAGCCGTTTCCAGATTGCTGCGGGACAGCTGCTCGGCCGAGCTACGGCCACCGGCTTCTTCGGTGAGGTCGGCCAATGTCTGAAGGTGTGCGTCGGTGGTGCTGTCGATATGCCATTGCTGGCCCAGTTTTTCGCCGGCCGGGTTTCCGGCGACCATGGCGGCCAGTACGGGGAAGGTCGGATTGCGCCGCCTGATGTCTCCCCGGATGGGTTTTCCGGTCGCTGCGGGATCGCCCCAGATGTCCTCGACGTCATTGGAGATCTGCAAAGCGATGCCCAAGTGCCGGGCCGCGTCGCGCAGCGCGGCCAGCACGTTCTCCGTTTTACCAGCCCGCATGGCCGGAGTTCTCAGGGACCACTCAAGGAGCGCTGAGGCTTTCTCCAGCACCATCTGTTCGTACACCGCGAGACTGTCGTCCGAACCCGGCCGGAGCGTGAGTTCGCGCGCCTGCCCCGCGTGGACCAGACCGAGGGCCTCGGCGAACGAGCGGGCGATCTCCGTGTGGCCCGGGGCGGCGTCGTCCGCGACGATGCGCACCCCGAGTGCCTGGAGCGCGTTCCCGGCGTGAATGGCCAGTCCCGTGCCGAATACCTTCCACGCGGCCGGGCGGCCGCGCCGCAGGTCGTCGCCGTCGGCGATGTCGTCGTGGAGCAGGGTCGCGTTGTGCAGCAGCTCCACCGCCGCGGCCTGCGCCTGCACGTCCTGCGGCCGCAGACCGACGCCGTCCGCCACGGCCATCATGAGGCTGGCGCGGGTCAGCTTGCCGACGCCGCCGGTGCTGGGGTCACCGTGCTCGTCGATGAAACCCAGGTGGTAGCGGCAGACCCGGGACAGGGTCGGCTCCAGCGCGGAGACCTGCTGCTGGATGACGGGCAGGACGGTGGATCGCACGGTTCTCGGAGCCACGAGGGCCGGCGGTCCGGTGGGCGAGGTGACGTGTGTACTCACCGTGGTTCTCCTTCGGCCCCGCGAGTAAAGCGCGTGTCGTTCGCGAATCGGGCCACTGAACACTCGTCAATGTGGCGGTCACACCACATCCACGTCGTCACACTTCTTCACCTCCTGTTCCACTTCGCCATGCGGTGAATTCCCGATGAATGGAGGATTGCCCGAACGTCGCTGAGCATCACGGTCGCCTGCGTTCACTTTCCACGTTCACTTCGGCGTTCACTCCCGTGTTCACTCCCGGGCTTCGCATAACCCGGAATCCGGGCTACCGGATTTGAGTCTGAGTGATCCGTCCCGGTGATGTCAACGAAATGGCAAAGGGAGAGAAGGGGTGCCGATGGGAAACGATGTATTTCGAGCCCGAAGCCCGAGCGGGCCGGCCGGTGTCCGGTCCCGTCGAGGTCGAGTTACCGAAGATCAACTTATCCCCCGGGTTGGGCGGTTTGAGATTCATGCGACTCTCCATCCCGGATTCTCCTTGCTGACCATAATTCAGCTTTATCCAGCAAATGATCCACTGCATGGCGGTTGACCAGTGCCAATGCTCATTGTCCGGACAATGTGAGGTTGCGCGGGTGAACGGGTCCTGACCGGAGGCGGCGGGCACCGTCGGCTTTCGGACGGTGATCGCGAAGGATTGTCCAGAAGCGGGACGCGGGCATCGAACGGGCCAGCACACGTCGCTATCCGGACGCTATCCACGGCCCGATCGGCGGCCCCCCTCGTCCAGAGTGTGGCTTGAATGATTCGCTTGTTCCCGCTCTTCTCAATCCCTCAAAGCATATTTCTCCAGAAGACATCGTGATAAAGCCGAATCATCCGAGCTGATGGATCTGTGGTCCACATGACCGTCTTCATGGGATGCGTCCTCGACCGGCGCTCCTGGGGCTTTTGTGGACGGTTGTTCCGGCCCCGCGTAGGCCGGAACACCCTCCCGCGCCGCTCCCGCGCCACCCCGCAGGAGGACCCACGCGCCGTCCAGTCCAGGACCGGACCGATGCCCCCGGCGGCCGCAACGCGTCGACTACAAGACGGACTTGGACATCCACCGGGCATATTCCGGTGCGGCGCCCTAGAGTGCGGCGCCGTGACCCTCTCCTCGAACCCCGGCGACCTCTGGCGCGACAGACCCTTTCTCCTGCTGGCCTCGGCGCGCACCATCTCCCTCCTGGGCAGCGGGTTCGCCCGGATCGCACTCGCCTTCGCCGTGCTCGCGCTGCCCGGCGCGGGACCCGGCCGCCTCTCCCTCGTCCTGGCCTGCCAGTCGCTGCCGCAGCTGGTGTTCATCCTCGTCGGGGGAGTCATAGCGGACCGGGTGTCCCGGGCCGGCCTCATGGTGGTGTCGGACCTCCTGGGCGCCGCCGCCTATGCGGGCCTCGCCGTCCTGGTGTTCACCGGTCACGCGCCCCTGCTCCCGCTGTGCGCGCTGGCGTTCGTGGCCGGGGCGGCGACCGCGCTGTTCATGCCCGCGATGGACGGTCTGGTTCCGCTCCTCGTGCCGGGCGACCGGTTGCAGCGCGCCAACGGGCTGCTGCGGATGGGCACCAACTCCTCGCTGCTCCTCGGCCTCGCGCTGTCCGGCGTCACCGTCGCCTGGATCGGGGCGGGTTGGGCGCTGGCGCTGAACGCGCTGTCGTTCGTCGTGAGCGCGCTCCTCCTCTCCCGGCTGCCGACCCGCGCGCGCCCGGCGAAGGCGTCCACCGGCTGGGCCGACCTCAAGGAGGGCTGGCGGGAGTTCTCCTCCCGGCGCTGGCTGTGGGCGGTCGTCGCCCAGTACGCGATCGTCGTCGCCGCCGTGAACGCGAACATCGGCGTGCTCGGACCCCTCGTCGCGCACCGGGAGTTGGGCGGCGCCGAGGCCTGGTCGGCGATCGTGGCCGCGCAGGCCGTCGGCACCGTCGCCGGCGCCGGGCTCGTCGCGCGCGTGCGGGTGCGCCGCCCCATCCTGGTGGCCGTGCTCGCCACCTTCCCGGCCGCCGCCCCCATCGCCCTGCTCGCCGGGTCGGCCCCGGTCTGGCTGATCGTCGTCGCGATGTTCTGCGCCGGGGTCGCCGGGGACGTCTACGGCGTTCTGTGGTCCACCACCATGCAACGGGAGATACCCGAGGAAGCCCTCTCCCGGGTCAGCTCCTACGACTGGTTCGGCTCGCTCGCCTTCGCGCCGCTGGGCCTGCTGCTCGCCGGACCGGCCGCCGCCGCCGTCGGCCTCGACGACGCCCTCGCCGGCTGCGCCCTCCTGGTCGTCCTCGCCACCGGAGCGGCGCTGCTGGCCCCGGAGGTCCGCAACCTCACCAACGGCGAGCCGCCCGCCCCCGCCGCGACATCCCGCCCGGCCACCGTCTGCCCCGAACCGGAGGCCACCTGACCGGGACCCGGCGCCTACTCGCCGGTGAGACCGTGCGCGCAGAAGTCCCAGACCTCGTCGGCGGTGAGCGGATGCTCCTCGTCCGGGTCGCTGGTCCGCGCGTTGAACATCACCGTCCGGACGGTCAGCGCGGCGGCCCGGCGCGCGCCGAACCCCGGCCGCAGCAGCCCCGCCCGCTCCCACTCCGCCATCAGCTCGGTGAACAACGCCAGCAACGGAGCGGACGCCTCCCGCACCTCATGCGGCTGCCCGGACAGCAACGGCCCCTGGTACCCGACCCCGCCCGGACGGCACCTATCGAACAACTCCCGCACAACGGACCCGAGTTGATCGAACGGCGCCGTCTGCTCGGCGGCGAGCGCACGCAGCCCGTTCGGCCGTCCTGCCCATCGCGTCCTCGGACAGCGCGAGCAGCAACTCGTGCTTGCCGTCGAATCCCACCGACTGAAAAGCCCCCCGACCACCAACGCCCTCAAGGAAACGCGGCTCACGGTCCAACGAGGGCCGCCAGCG
>NZ_JBIVVA010000004.1:89461-186726 GCF_044757465.1 Streptomyces sp. NPDC091279
CGACGCCGATGGGGGCGCGGGGCTGTATCGATTTGCGGCTCCGCCGCGCGGGCGCGCCCGGCCTCTGAGGAACGCGGCCCACCTTCCAACGAGGGCCGCCAGCGACGCCGATGGGGGCGCGGGGCTGTATCGATTTGCGGCTCCGCCGCGCGGGCGCGCCCGGCCTCTGAGGAACGCGGCCCACCTTCCAACGAGGGCCACCGGCAACGCCGATGGGGGCGCGGGGAACTGCGCGACCAGCCCCCACGCACCCGCACCCCGCAACGCACCGATCCCCCCGCCCCTCCCCGGAGGGCCCCGCACCCCGCAACGCACCGATCCCCCCGCCCCTCCCCGGAGGGCCCCGCACCCCGCAACGCACCGATCCCCCCCCACCCCTCCCCGGAGGACCCCGCACCCCGCAACGTGCAAGTCCTCCCCACCCCCCACCCCTCCCCGGAGGGGACCCGCACCCGGTGCCTGACTGGTACCGCGAGTCCCAGGACAGGCCCTCTACTGGCCCCGCCCGCCACCCCGCAGCAAGCTGGACCCCATGACCACCACACTCATCACCGGCGCGAACAAGGGCCTCGGCTACGAAACCGCCCGCCAACTCACCGCAGCAGGTCACACCGTGTACCTCGGCGCCCGGGACGCGACCCGAGGCCACCACGCCGCCGAAACCCTGGGCACCAGATTCGTCCAGCTCGACGTCACCGACGACGCCTCCGTCCAGGCCGCGGCCGAGCAGATCGAGGCCGACGGCGGCCTGGACGTCCTGATCAACAACGCCGGCATCGAGACCCGCGCCACCGACGGCACAGTCGTCAGCGCGGCGGACGCCACCGCCGACGACGTCCGCGCCACCTTCGAGACGAACGTCATCGGCGTCGTCCGCGTCACCCACGCCTTCATCCCGCTGCTGCGCCGCTCACCCGCCCCGGTCGTGGTGAACGTCAGCAGCGGACTCGCCTCGCTGACGCACCTGTCCGACCCGGACCACTTCGCGCACTTCTACCCGGGCCTCGCCTACCCGACGTCCAAGACGGCCGTGAACATGCTGACCGTGCAGTACGCGAAGGCACTCCCGCAGCTGCGGATCAACGCGGTCGAACCGGGGTTCACCAAGACCGACCTGAACGGCAACACCGGGACCCAGACGGTCGAGGAGGGCGCCCGGATCATCGTCAGGATGGCGCAGCTCGGCCCGGACGGACCGACCGGCGGCTACTTCGACATCAACGGGCCGCTGCCCTGGTGAACCGGGGCCGCACCGGTCGTCGTCGCACCGGTCAGCCCGGCGCGGGGACGGACCCGGACCCGGACCCGGACTCGGACCCGGGCTCGGACTCGACGATCCGGTCCCCGCGCGGCAGCAGCAGCGGCGTCGCCAGCAGCAGCACCCCGGCCAGGCCGATCGCCGTCCGGGGGCCGAGGAACCCGGCCAGCACACCCCACGCCGCGGTCGCCGCCGCCGTTGTCACCTTGCTGGTGACCGTCCAGGCCGACAGGGTGCGGGCGACCCGGTCCGGCGCCGTCCGCTCCAGGCGGTAGGCGGCGTACACCGGGTTGAACACCCCGCAGCAGGTGATCAGCGCCAGCTCGACGGCCATGACCAGCACGAGCCCGCCGACCCCGGCCCCGGTGAAGGCCAGCCCCACGGACCAGCAGGCGCGCAGCGCCCCCGCGCCGAGCAGCACCCGGCGCCGCCCGAACCGCGCGACCAGCGGCCCGGCCAGCCGGGAACCGACCAGCCCGCCCAGGCACGGCACGGCGAACGCCAGCCCGTACTGCCAGGGCGCGAACCCGAGATCGTCGACCATCAGGATGAGCAACGGCGGCGCGCTCGCCATGATCAGGGCGTTCACCAGGATCACGTTGAAGAAGAGCGGCCGCAGCTCGGCGTGGGCCAGGAGGTGGCGCCAGCCGTCGAGCAGCGAACCCGCGCCCCGCCCACCGGTCCGCACCGGCGGCTTCTCGGTGCCGCCGATCGCCCCGATGCCCGCCGCCGACAGCAGAAAGCTGACCGCGTTCGCCAGCACCGTCAGGACCGGTCCGAAGAGCCCGATCACGGCTCCGCCGAGCGGTGGCCCCACCACGGAGGCCGTCCACATCGTGGCCTCGAAACGGGCACCGGCCGCGAGCAGGTCGCCCCGGGGCACCAGCGACTTGAGGTACGCCCCGCTCGCCGCCGTGAACCCGATGTCGGCCGCCCCGACGACCACGGCCACAACCAGGAGTTGTACAAAGCTGAGCCCGTCGAACGCGAAGGCGACCGGGACCGTCAGCAGCGCCGCGCACCGCACCAGGTCCATGCCCACCATCACGGGCCGCTTGCTCCGGAACTCCACCCACGGCCCGAGCGGCACCGCCACCACCGCGCCGACCGCGAGCCCGGCGGCGGCCAGCACCGCCACCCGCGTCGGCCCCGCGTGCAGCACCAGCACCGCGATCAAGGGAAACGCGTCGAACGCCAGCCAGGTCCCGAACGTACTGACCGCGAACGCCGCCCACAGCCATCCGAACCGCCGCCCCAGCGGCCGCCCGGCCCCCCACGACCGTCTGGCCCCCATCACCCACGCACCTCCCGCACCCGCCGCCGACCGGCCCCCATCCAAGCCGCCGACCGGCACCGGGATCAAACAACCGACGAGGTCGGCAACCGACAACCGGACGTTGTAGAAAGAGGTCCGTGGATCTCGACGCCGTACGCACGTTTGTCGCCGTCGCCGACGCCGGACAGTTCCGGGAGGCGGCCCTCGCCCTGGAGGTCACCCAGCAGGCGGTGTCCAAACGCGTCGCCGCCCTGGAACGGGATCTCGGCGTCCGGCTCTTCACCCGGACCGCGCGCGGCGCCGTGCTCACCGTCGACGGACAGGTCTTCCTGCCGCACGCCCGCGACCTGCTCGGGGCCGAGGAACGGGCCGCCGCCTCGGTGGGGGCCGGCCGGCGGGCGCTGCGCGTCGACGTGATCGGACGCCGGCTCGCCCCCGCCGACCTGCTGCGCGACTTCCACCGCGCGCACCCCGACCTCGCCCTCGACGTCGTCACCCTCTTCGACGCCGACGCGGCGATCGCGGCCGTACGCTCCGGCACCATCGACGCGTCCTTCCGCGCCCTCACCCGGCAGCCGCCCGACGGCATCCGGGCGGCCCGCGTCCACCACGAGCCGGTCCAGCTCCTGACCGGACCGCGCCACGCCCTCGCCGCCGCCCGCCAGGTCACCCCCGGCGAACTGGCCGGGCACCGCATCTGGATGCCCGGCAACGTCGACGGCACCGAATGGGCCGCGTTCTACAGCGACTTGGCCGCGGCCTTCGGGCTGACCATCGAGGTCACCGGGCCCGACTTCGGCACCGAACCGCTCCTGGACACCGTCGCCGACTCGCCGCACCTGGCGACCCTGGTCGGCGACCGCACCCGGATGGTCTGGCCGGCCGACCACGACCTGCGCCGCATCCCGGTCCACGGCCCGACCCCGGCCTACCCGCACTCGCTGCTCTGGCGCGCCGACAACCCGCACCCGGTGCTGGCCCTGCTCCGCACCCACCTCGGCACGGTCCGCCCGGGCCACGACCTCTGGACGCCGACCTGGGCGCGCTGACCAACCGCCGTGAACGGCAGGTCAGTTGAAGGTGTCCGGGTCCGGGCCGGTGCGCAGGCCCCGGTCGAGACCAGCGATCGCCGTCAACTCCTCGTCCGTCAGGGTGAAGTCGAAGACGTCGATGTTCTCGCGGATGCGAACGGGCGTCACCGACTTGGGAATCACGACGTTCCCGAGCTGAAGGTGCCAGCGCAGCACCACCTGCGCGGGCGACTTGCCGTGCCGCTCGGCGATCCCCGTCAGCACCGGGTCACCGAGGACCGCGCCCTGCGCCAGCGGGCTCCACGCCTCGGTGACGATCCCCGACTCGGCGTGCAGGGCGCGCAGTTCACGCTGCTGGAGGCCGGGGTGCAGCTCGATCTGGTTGACGGCGGGCACCAGCGCGCTGTCCTCGGTGAGCCGACTCAGGTGCGCGGGCTGGAAGTTGGAGACACCGGCCGCCCTGATCCGCCCGTCGGCGGCCAGCTTTTCGAGCGCCCGCCAGGAGTCGCGGTAGCGGTCCTGGGCCGGGGTCGGCCAGTGGATCAGGTACAGGTCGACGTGGTCGAGGCCGAGCTTGGCGAGGCTCGCGTCGAACGCCCGGAGGGTGGCGTCGTGGCCCTGGTCGGCGTTCCACAGCTTGGTGGTGATGAACAGGTCCTCGCGGGCGATCCCCGAACCGGCGAGCGCGGCGCCGACCCCGGCCTCGTTGCCGTAGATCGCGGCCGTGTCGATGCTCCGGTAACCGGCTTCGAGGGCGTGGGTGACGGCGGCCGTCGTCTCCGCGTCCGGTACCTGGAAGACACCGAAGCCGAGCTGGGGGATCTGGACGCCGTTGTTGAGCGTGACGGTGGGGACATGGACGTTCATGTGCGGTGCTTTCCTTGCGAGTTGAGAGATGGGGGAGGGGTTTCGAAAGGGGGTCAGGGCCGCGCGGCGACGGGTGCTTCCGGTGCCCGTTCGGTCACCGCGGGCCGGGAGCGGCGGTCGAGGGACGCGGCCAGGATGGACAGCAGCAGGGCCGTGCCGGAGAGCAGGGCGCCGATCCAGTTGGGCGCCGTGTAGCCGAGCCCGGCCGAGATGACGACCCCGCCCAGCCAGGCGGCCAGCGCGTTGCCGAGGTTGAAGGCGCCGATGTTGGCGGCGGATGCCAGCGTCGGAGCGGCCGACGCCTGGTCCAGCACCCACTTCTGCAACGGCGGAACGGTGGCGAAGCCCAGGGCGCCGACAAGGGTCAGGGTGAGCGCGGCCAGCACCTTGTGATGCGCGGTCGCCGTGAACAGCAGCAGCGTCAGGGACAGGGCGCCGAGCGTCGTGAACAGCATCGGCATCAGCGCCCGGTCGGCGAACCGCCCGCCCACCAGGTTCCCGAGGAACATCCCGGCGCCGAACAGTACAAGCAGCCAGGTCACCGCGCCCGCCGAGTACCCGGCGACCTCGGTCATCATCGGCGTGATGTAGGTGATGGCGGCGAAGACACCGCCGTATCCGAGGACCGTCATGGCGAGCGCCAGCCAGACCTGGACGTTGCGGAAGGCGGCGAACTCGGCGCGGACGTCGGGGGATTCGGGCCGGCCCGTCTCGGGGATCAGCCGGGCCACGCCCAGCAGTCCGACCACGCCGAGCGCGGCGACCAGGACGAACGTGACCCGCCAGCCGGCCGCCTGCCCGACGTAGGTGCCCAGCGGCACGCCGACGATGTTGGCGACCGTCAGTCCCATGAACATCAGGGAGATCGCGGAGGCCTTCTTGTGCGGGGCGACCAGGTTCGCGGCCACCACGGACCCGATGCCGAAGAAGGCGCCGTGCGCGAGCGAGGCGATCACCCGGCCGGTCAGCATGAGACCGAAGGTCGGGGCGAAGGCCGACAGCGCGTTGCCCACGACGAACAGGCCCATGAGGGACATGAGCATCTTCTTGCGGGAGACCCGGGTGCCCAGGACGGTCAGCAGGGGTGCGCCGAGGACGACCCCGAGGGCATAGCCGGAGACCAGCCAGCCCGCGGTGGGGATGGAGACGCCGAAGTCGGCGGCGACCTCGGGCAGCACGCCCATGATGACGAACTCGGTGGTCCCGATCCCGAAGGCCCCGATGGCGAGGGCCAGAAGGGCGAGAGGCATGGAAGGCACCTTCCAGGAGATTGTGTGGGGCGGTTACAGGCGTAAACAATAGTTGCAGACGCGGGATAAGTGCAAGCGCGGTGAGTGGTGGAGGCCGGTAGTGCTCGCCTGCAAGCAGCGGGTCGGGGGTGTGGACGGGCATGCGAAAGCCCCCGTCGGCGAGGCGGCGGGGGCCCGGCGGGGCAGCGGTCGGCGCAGGTCAGGCGGGGGTGCGGAGGGCCTCGACGGTGCGGACCAGCGGGGTCAGTTCCGGGTTCTCGGCGGCCTCGTCCAGGGCTTCGCGCAGGGCGGCCTCGTTGGTCGGACGGGCCTTCTCCAGCAGGGTGAGGCCGGCGTCGGTGACGTTGGTGTAGATGCCGCGCCGGTCGGTGGGGCAGAGGTAACGGGTGAGCAGTCCCCGGTCCTCCAGGCGGGTGACCAGCCGGGTCGTCGCGCTCTGGCTGAGCACGACCGCGTCGGCGACCTGCTTCATCTGGAGGTGGCCGCCCTCGCCGTCGTGCTGTCGGCTCAACACGTCGAGCAGCGAGTACTCGCGCACGCTCAGTCCGTGTCCGGCCTGCAAGGCGCGCTCGATGTGGGCCTCGATCCGGCCGTGCAGCAGGGAGAGCGCGTGCCAGCTCTGTGCGAGGGCGGTGAGTGCCGGGTCTGTCGCGGTCATGGGGCCTGAGTCCTCCGTCCCGGGGTGACTGGCGTCCAGGATAGGGCATCGATGAAATAGTCAGCGTGAGCGGGTAAACGGTGCCTGCAAGCAGTGTCGCCGTCGCGCACGTCCGTCGGCCTCGCCCGACGGGCGCCGGGGCTGATAGACACGGCGGATGGCTGACAACACCATCGACTCCTCCAACGGGTCCAACGGGTCCGGCGGGTCCGGCGGGTCCGGCGGATTCCGGGCCGGGCTCTCCGGGCTCGTCGTGCCGGTGCCCGAGGCGGACCCCGTCGTCGGGCCCTGGCGTGACCGGCTCGACCCGCACGCCCAAGCCGGCGTCCCCGCCCACGTCACCGTGCTCTTCCCGTTCCTCGACGGAAGCCTCGTCGACGACGACGTCCTGGCCGCGCTCACCGGCGAGTTCGCCCGGCACGCCTGCTTCGACGCGCGCTTCGAGAGGTGCGGGCGCTTCCCCGGCCTCCTCTACCTCGCGCCGACCCCGGACGCCCCGTTCCGCCGCCTCACCGAGGCCGTCGTCGCACACTGGCCCCACATCCAGCCGTACGGCGGCAAGTTCGGTGACCCCGCCCCGCATCTCACCCTCGCGCAGGGGCAGCAGGACGCCGTCCTGGACGAGGCCGAGGCCGCCCTGCGCGACGCCCTGCCCGTCGCGACCCGGGTGCGCGCCGTCGACCTCGTGGTCCACGACGGCACCGCCTGGCGCCACCGCGCCTCCTTCGCCCTCGGTACCTGAAATGCCCTGACCCGTAAGAGGGTTGGGAGAGTCCAACGGCCAGGTCGGCGCCGGGATCGAGAGGGCCCCCGAGCCCCGCCGACCCGGACCGGCGAGGCTCCGGCGTTACGCGCGGGCCAAGTTCCGCATGGTCAGGGCGAGATGGAGTCTGAGTCGGCCCTGCGGGGTGCGCAGCTGCCACCCCAGCACCTGCTCCGCATGGGTCAACCGGCCCTGGAGCGTGGAGTGATGGACGTTCAGCTCGGCGGCCGCGGCCCGCTGGCTCGGCGTCGACGACACGGCGTACAGCGTCGCCAGCAGCCAGGGCGTCGCCGTCGCCGCCGTGTCGAGGGCCCGCACATCGGGCGGCGGCGGGGCACCCGGCGCGACCAGTCCCGCGAGCAGCGCGATGCCGCCCAACTCCTCCGCGTACACGACCCGTTGGCCCGGGTCCCGGGCGGTGCCTTCGGCCGTGAAGCGCAGGGCGGTGCGGGCCTCGGACCAGGAACGGGGCAGCTCAAGCACAGGCACCGCGGGGCCCACGCCGAGGCGTCCGGCGGGGAGCGGGTCGGTGTCGCAGGTCAGCACGCGGGGGCGGCCGTCGGCCGATGCCAGGGCCCGCGCCCGGGGCCCGAGGCCGAGGCGGCCGGCCGCGTGCAGCCGGGTCGGCTCCGGGGCCGCCCGGTCCAACAACGTCTCCAGCAGGGCCGGATCGTCGGCGGGGGAGAGCGGGGCGCGACCCCGGGTGCGGTCCAGGACGAGCCGGATCGCGGCGGCGGCCCGCTCCAGGATCACCGCGTCCACGACACTCGGCTCACCCGCAGCCCGCTCCAGCCACAACGCCGGTACGCCACCCGGCTCCAGCGCGGCGCACGGCCAACCGGCGTCCACGGGTGCGTCGTTCTCCTCGCGCACCCCGTCCGTGCGGACCCGCACCCGCACCCGGCGCTCCGCGTCGACGAGCCGCGCCGGGCAGCCGGCCAGCACGGCCGTGCCCCGCACCAGCGCCTCAAGACCGGCCCGCCCCTCGGCGAGCCGGTCGAAGTAGGAGATGACCCGCACGGCGGCGCCCGCGTCCGGGTCCACCGAGGTCAGCCGTCCGGCCAGCTCTTTCATACGTTCATGGTGCGCCATGCGCGGAGCGAACGGGAGCCTCGGCGGCGGTGCGAGGCCCGGCCCGTCCGGGCCGGACTCACTCGCCCAGCAGCCGCCGGACCCACTCGGTCTGGGCCCGCCTGGCCGTCTGGGACAGCGCCGCCTGCGGAGCGGAGCTCTCGAAGCCGTGGAAGCCGCCCGGCCAGACGTGGAGTTCGGCCACGCCGCCCGCCTGCCAGATGCGGGAGGCGTAGGCGACGGTCTCGTCGCGGAAGGTCTCCGCCGAGCCGACGTCCAGGAAGGCGGGCGGCAGCCCGGAGAGGTCCGTCGCGCGGGCCGGTGCCGTGTACGGGGAGACGTCGGGGCCGCCGCGCCGGTCGCCGAGGAGGGCCGTCCAGCCGGTGTGGTTGGCACTGCGATCCCAGATGTCGAGGCCCGTCATCTGGAGGGCGGACGGGGTGTCGTTGCGGTCGTCCAGCATCGGGCTGAGCAGCACCTGCCCGATCAGCGCGGGGCCCCGCCGGTCCCGGGCGAGGAGGGTGAGCCCCGCGCACAGGCCGCCGCCCGCGCTGGTGCCCGCGACGAGGATGCGCCCGGCGTCGGCGCCGAGTTCGGCGGCGTGCTCGGCCGTCCAGAGCAGCCCCGCGTAGGCGTCCTCGATGGGCGCGGGGTCCGGATGCTCGGGGGCCAGCCGGTACGCGACGGAGACGACGACCGCGTCCCGCTCCTTCGCCCACGCCAGCGGCACGGTCACCCCGGACCGGTTGGTGCCGACGATCATGCCGCCGCCGTGCACGTAGTAGACGACCGGCAGCGGGCCCGCGGTGCGCGGTGCCGTCGGGCGGCAGATCAGGAGGGAGAGCGCGGGGGCGCCCGGGGGGCCTGGCACCTCCCGGTCCTCGATCGTGAAGTGGCCGTCCAGGGTCAGGTCCGGATCGGAGAGCCTCTCACTGGCCACGAGCTGCCGGACGGTCGGGATGTGCGTCAGGTCGAGCCCCGGCGGGATCGCGGCCTTGATCAGTTCCAGGGCGGCGCCGAGTTCGGGGTCGAACGGAGGCGGTACGGGGGTCATGGCTTCTCCTCACACGGGCTCACACCGACCATGGTCCACGCCCCGCTCCCGCCCGGCGCCCCGCCGGACGGCGGAACCTCCCCGCCGAACGGCGGGTCGCGCCCGACTCACTCCGGCTGCGGCGCCGCCTGCGCGCGCATCATCACGCAGTCGAACTCGACCACCCGCCCGGTGGCCGCCTCCCGCGTCACCGGATACATCCCGGTCGTCTCGAACCCGCCGCCCTCGTACACGGACACCGCCTCGCTCATCCGCGGACTGCCCTCGTACAGCCGCAGCACCGCCACCTCCGACTGGAGTCCGACCAGATCGGCCACCCGCTCCCCGGCCCCGGCGAACACCTCCAGGTCATAGCCCTGCGTGTCCATCTTGAGGAACGTACGCGGCGCGTCCAGTCCGTCCAGCGCCTCGTCGAGAACGGCGTCCAGGCGCCGCACCCGGATCTCCTCGGTCCGCGTCCGCGTGAAGCGCTGGTAGCGGCCCCGGCCGTAATCGCTGGGCGGCAGCAGGGAGTTCATGGTGTTCCAGCCCGTGTGGATGGCGGCGACGGTGTCCTCGCGGCCCAGACCGAGGTGGTGGACATGCCAGTCGGGATCGTCGGCCGCCGCCTCGGCCAGCCGCGCGAACGCGTCCGCGGTCGGCTCGAACGACACGATCCGGCCCGTGTAACCGAGCCGCCGCAGCCGACGCCCGTACTGCCCGGCGTTGGCCCCGACGTCCAGGACACAGTTCACGCCGTACAGGTCGAGCATCGCGGTGACGTGCTGGGCGCACAGATACTCGGCCGCCGCCAGCTGAAGCCGCCGTTCGTCCCCGCCCTGGCGTTCGTCGACCAGGAGCCGCGCGCCGCTGTCGCCGAGCCGGGCGGTACGCCAGCTGCCGACGCTCTTGCCCCGCGTCACCACCCAGGCGTCCTTGCCCGCGCCGGTCACCGCGAAGCCGCCTCGGGTGAGCAGATCCGCGCCCGGCGCCAGCGCGGTCCTGGTGCGCGCGCCGCGCCGTGAGACCACGGCGTCGCCCGGTCCGAGGTCGGTCACGTGTACGCCCAGTCGGGGCATCAGCCTGAGCAGTCGTCGGTAGAGGGTCTGCATCCGGCCACCTTGCCAGAAGTGGTCTAAAGCGACGGTCGGTTTGTCTGATCTTTATGAGGAAGGTGAGGTTCCGCTGTCCGGCGCGGAACGCCCGTCCGGCCGAAGAGCCTTGACCTGGAGCGCGCTCGAAGGCCTAGCGTCACGAGTGACGAAGAGGACCGGTGGACGGAGTCGGGCATGCGGGTCGGCGTACACATCAACCAGTTCGGCATCAAGGGGGGAGCACCCGCCCTGGGCGCCGAACTCGCCGCCACGGGCCGGGCGGCCGAGGCCGCCGGGGTCAGCTGGCTCTCGGTGATGGACCACTACTTCCAGATGGAGTTCAACGGCGGCGCCGAGCAGCCCATGCTGGAGGCCTACACGACCCTCGGCTATCTCGCCGGGCAGACCTCGACGCTCCAGCTGGGCGCCCTGGTCACCGGCGTGACCTACCGCCACCCGGGGCTGCTCGCCAAGATCGCCACCACGCTGGACGTGCTCTCCGGCGGGCGGGCCACCCTCGGGATCGGCGCCGCCTGGTACGACCGCGAGCACGCCGGGCTCGGGGTGACGTTCCCGCCGTTGGCCGAGCGGTTCGAGCGGCTGGAGGAGACGCTGCGGATCTGCTTGCAGATGTGGGACCCGCAGGCCGACGGCCCGTTCGAGGGGCGGCACTACCGGCTCGCCGAGACGCTCTGCGTACCGGCGCCGGTCAGCCGCCCGCGCCCCGAGATCATGATCGGCGGCAGCGGCGAGAAGAAGACGCTGCGCCTGGTCGCCCGGTACGGCGACGCCTGCAACCTGTTCGCGACCTCGCCCGAGGAGGTCCGGCACAAGATCGACGTGCTGCGCCGCCACTGCGACACCGAGAACCGCGACTTCGGCGACCTCCGGGTGACCGTGACCCATCAGGCCCAGGGCGACCTCGACACCGTCGTGCGGGACGTGGCCGGGTATACGAACCTCGGCATCGACACCGTCATCTTCGGGCCGCGCACCGGTGAAACGGCCGTCTGGATCGAGGAGTTCGCGGCGCCTGCGGTGCGCAGGCTGGCCGAGCTGGAGTGAGCCGGGCACGCCGAAGGGGCCGGGCCGTCGAGCGGCCGCGGCCCCTTCCGCGCGGGTGCGCGGCTGCCGGGCGTCAGGCGGCGACGGCCTCGGTGGTGTGGCCGTGCAGACGGGCGATGACCTCGGTCACCTGGGCGGCGACCTCGGCGTCGTCGGCCGGGTGGGTCTCGGCGAAGCGGGTCACCGAGCCGGGGATGGACAGCTTGATGTCCTCGATGACCTTGGCGCCGGCGATGCCGACGGCCTTGCGGGTCTCGTCCTGCGCCCACACGCCGCCGAACTGGCCGAACGCGGTGCCGACCACGGCGGTCGGCTTGCCGCCGAAGGCACCGGCGCCGTAGGGGCGGGACAGCCAGTCGATGGCGTTCTTCAGGACGGCCGGTATCGTGCCGTTGTACTCGGGGGAGAACAGCAGGAACGCGTCGGCGGACTGGGCGGCGGCGCGCAGTCGGGCGGCGGCGGCCGGGACCGAGCCCTCGACGTCGATGTCCTCGTTGTAGAACGGGATCTCTCCCAGACCCTCGTACAGCTCGACGTCCGCGCCCTCGGGAGCGAGCTTGACGGCGGCCTCGGCGAGCTGGCGGTTGTGCGAGCCGGCGCGAAGGCTGCCGACGAGCGCAAGGATGCGAACAGACATGCGAACTCCAAGAAGATGAAACAGTGCCGTAACGATCCGGACCGGGGTCCGTTTAAAGTTGTACCACTCTAAGCGGACCCCGGTCCAGTTTCCTCCCCGGTACTTTATGCTGTGTTCATGTCCGCCTCATTGCCGTCCTTCCCGGAGCCCGAAGGCTTCGCGGGGGAGCCCGAGTTGCTCCAGGTCAGCACGGTCGGGGACGAACCCGGTCTGCGGGCCGACGCCGCGCGCAACCGGGCCCGGCTGCTGGAGGCCGCCGCCCGCCTGATCGCCGAGCACGGGGCGGCCGGGGTCACCATGGAAGCGGTGGCGGCAGCCGCCAACGTCGGTAAAGGGACCGTCTTCCGACGGTTCGGCGACCGCACCGGGCTGCTGATGGCGCTGCTCGACCACTCGGCGCGCAACCTCCAGGCCGACTTCCTCGGCGGCCCGCCTCCGCTGGGCCCCGGCGCACCCCCGTTGGACCGGCTGCGGGCGTTCGGGGTGGCGGTGCTGTACCGCTCCGCCGAGCAGCTCGACCTGCATCTCGCCGCCCAGCCGGAGGCCCTGCGCCGGTTCGCGCACCCCTCGACGCGGGCGCTCACCACCCATGTCACCGTCCTGCTGCGGCAGATCGTGCCGGACGCCGACGGCGAACTGCTCGCGCGGACCCTGATGAGCTACCTCGACCCGGCCCTCGTCCACCATCTGACCCGGCAGTGCGGGATGCCGTTGGAGCGCCTTGAGGTCGGCTGGATCGACCTCGTCGCCCGGATCACCTGCACTCAATCCCCGCCCCGCTGACGGTCGTTGGGGCGTGCTCGCCGGTCAGCTGTAGCGGGCGAACATGTCCAGCAGGCCCTGCGGGGCGTCGGCGTCGAAGAGCATCTCGCCGTTGTCCGCGGACTCGGCCGCCGAGGCCTCGCTGCGCGGGAACATTTCCTTCTCGTACGCGGTCAGCGCCGCCTCCGGGTCGCCCGGGTGGGCGACGAGCGCCAGCGCCAGTTCGGCGCCGTCGAGCAGCGCGAGGTTCGCGCCCTCGCCCGCGAACGGTGACATCAGGTGGGCCGCGTCGCCGAGCAGCGTGACGCCGGGGACCCGGTCCCAGCGGTGTCCCACCGGCAGGGCGTGGATGCGCCGGGGCACCAGGGGGCCGTCGGCGTCCGCGAGCAGGGCGCGCAGGCTCGGGTCCCAGTCCGCGAACTCCGTGAGCACCGACGCCTTGGCCGCCTCCGGGTCGGTGAAGTCGATGCCGTCGAGCCACGCCTCGGGCGCCCGCACGGCCGTGTACACATGCAGGCTGCCGTCGGGTTCCCGGTGCGCCAGAAAGCCGCGTCCGGCGCCGAGCGCGAAGAGGGCACCGCCGCCGACCACTCCGGCGCACGCCGGATGCCGGGTGTCCGCCTCCAGAAGGTCCGCCTCGACGAACGACACGCCCACATAACGGGGTTGAGCCGGTGAGAGCAGCGGCCGCACCCGGGACCAGGCGCCGTCCGCGCCGATCAGCAGGTCCGTGCCGAGAACGGTGCCGTCGGCGAGCGTGACCTCGTGCCGGGCGCCGCTCAGCGCACGCGCCCCGGTGACCTGGGCGCCCCAGCGGACGGTGCCCTCGGGCAGCGCCTCCAGGAGCAGGTCGCGCAGGGCGCCCCGGTCGACCTCGGGCCGGTCGCCCGAGCCGTCGTCGGACGCCTCGCTGCGGACCACGGCGTCGCGGTCGAGGACCCGCGTCGACTCGCCGTCGGGCAGGACCAGCGCCCGGAACCGCGCGTGCAGCCCGGCCGCCCGCAGCGCCGCCTGGCCGGAGTCGCCGTGGATGTCGAGCATGCCGCCCTGGGTGCGGATGGCGGGGGAGGCCTCCCGCTCCAGGACGGCCGACGTGATCCCGTGCACGTGCAGCACACGGGCGAGCATGAGGCCGCCGAGACCGGCGCCGACGATCAGAACGGGGTGGTGCGTGGTCATGACGGTCTCCTTGACGAGGGGTTCGGGTGTCGGTCGGGGACGGCGGTCCGCTCGATGCCCAAGATCAGCGCCCGCAGCCCCCACGAGAGGCGCTGGCCCGGCTCACCGGACAGCAACTCCTCTGCCACGGCGGCGATATGGGGGTGGTGGTCCGCGTCGATGTCACGGACGGCCCGGCGCAGCGCGTCCCAGTCCTCCGACGGCGCCTGGGTCGCGTGCTCGGCGGCCGTCGCGGTGGCGTGCTGGAGCAGCAGGTCCACGCCCCACGCCGCCCGCGCGGGCGCCACCCCGCCCTCGTCGAGCAGGGCGAGCAGCGTCTCGATCAGCCGCAGATAGTGCGGTCCGCTGGGCCAGGTGGTGAGCGCGGAGCGGGCCAGCGTCGGATGCGCGAGCAGCATCACGGTGTACGCGCTGAGCACCCGTTCCAGCCGCTCCCGCCAGGGGCCGTCGGCCGGGGCCGGGCCGATCTCCCCGAGCAGCTCGTCCAGGACGGCCGCGTGCAGCTCCGCCGTGTTGCGGACGTAGACGTAGAGCGAGGCGGGACCGGTGTCCAGCTCCTGCGCCAGACGGCGCATCGTCACCTTCGCCAGCCCCTCGGCACGCAGCACGGCAACGGCCGCGCCCACGATGGAATCCCTGGTCAGGGCGGGCTTGGCGGGCCGCTCACGGCGGCTGCGCGGGGTGTCGGGTCGGTCGGTCATGCCCCCACGGTAACGAACATGTTCGTTACGAACAAGTTCGGGACGAACGTGTTCGTCCGTGGATGCGCCCAGCCACCGGGAGACCCGCTCACGCACGTCTTCGTCACGGAGCTTCCCCCGCCCGACGCCCCGGGTACAGGTTCTGCAAAGATGCGAGGCGTCATGGTGCAGATACCGAAAACGCCCGCGTCCTCGTCTCCCGCACCGCGCTCCGTGCCCACGAGCGCCGATGTGGCCCGCCTGGCCGGCGTCTCGCGCGCGACCGTCTCCTACGTCCTCAACAACACCAGCACCGTCCGGATCAGCGAGCCCACGCGCCGCCGGGTGCGCGAGGCCGCCGAAGAACTCGGGTACGTGCCGCACGCCGCCGCCCGCACCCTGCGCGCCGGACACAGCCGCCTGGTCCTGATGCCCGCCCCGGCCTTCCCGGTCGGCCCGCTGTACACCCGGTTCATCGGCGAACTCCAGGGGGCGCTGGGCCGCCTCGACTACACCGTGGTGCAGTTCGGCACGGTCGGACTGCACGGCGACGACGCCGCCCGCGCCTGGGCCGAGCTACGCCCCGTCGCCGTCCTGGTGGCCGGCCATGAACTCGGCACCCGGGGCGTCGCCGTCCTGCGCCGCTCCGGCGCCCGCGCCATCGTCACCTTCGGCACCGAGGCCGTCGACGGCACCCACGCGCTGCTCCTGGACCACACCGCCGTCGGCCGCAGCGCCGGGCGGCACCTCTACGACGTCGGACGCCGCCGGATCGGGGTCGTCGTGCCCGAGGAGAGCGGCCTTGAGTCGTTCTCGCAGCCCCGGCTGCACGGCGTGCGGGACGCCCTCGCGGACACCGACGCGACCGTGACCGCGCTGCCGCTCGCCTACGAGGAGGAGTCCGCCGCCCGGCTCGCCGCCCGCTGGCGGGGGCTCGGCCTGGACGCGGTGTTCGCCTACAACGACGAGTACGCGATGCTGCTGATGCGGGCCCTCCAGGACGAGGGCGTGCGTATCCCCGAGGACACCGCCATGATCGGCGCGGACGATCTGATGCTGGGGCGCCTGCTGCGGCCCCGCCTCAGCACTGTCCATCTGGAGGTGCCCTCCGGACGCGACCTCGCCGAACTCGTCGACCGCGTGGTCCGCGCCCCCGGCCGCGCCCCCGAGCAGCACGAGATCCTGGGCGCCGCGGTCATCCACCGCGACTCCACCTGAACGACGGACAGCGCACCGGACACGGCATCCCGCAGGCCCGGAAACGGGACGACGGCGGCGGTGCCGCCCGTCCCCGGGCCCACCGCCACCGTCGTCGCACCGCTGACCGGCCGCCCTGCTGTCGGGCGCCGCGGCCCTGCTGCCGGGCGCCGCGCTACTGGCCGTTCTGCTCGGCCTGCTCCTGCGCCTGCTGCTCGGCGACGGACTTGCGGACCTCGTCCATGTCCAGGTCACGGGCCTGCTTGATGACGTCCGTCAGCGCGGTCTCGGGCAGCGCGCCCGGCTGCGCGAACACGGCGACCTGGTCGCGGACGATCATCAGGGTCGGGATCGACTGGATGTTGAACGCCGCCGCCAACTCCGGCTGGGCCTCCGTGTCGATCTTGCCGAAGACCAGGTCGGGGTTGGCCTCGGCGGCCTTCTCGTAGACCGGCGCGAACTGACGGCACGGCCCGCACCAGGACGCCCAGAAGTCGATCAGGACGAACCCGTTGTCCAGGACCGTCTGGTCGAAGTTGTCCTTGGTCAGTTCCACGGTGCTGCTCATGGTGGTGCATCCCTGCTTCCTCGTCCGATGGTGACGCTGTCGGCTCCAACGCGGCCGTCCGGCCGCGTATTCCGCGCCCCTACCCGTGTGGCCCCACGCCACACCACCCACCAGACTGACCCCATGACGGATACCGAAACCATCGCCTACGACGTCGTGGTGCTCGGCGCCGGACCCGTGGGCGAGAACGTCGCCGACCGCACCCGCGCGGCCGGTCTCACCACCGCGATCGTGGAGAGCGAACTGGTCGGCGGCGAGTGCTCCTACTGGGCCTGCATGCCCAGCAAGGCCCTGCTGCGCCCGGTGATCGCCCAGGCCGACGCGCGCCGCCTGCCCGGCCTCGACCAGGCCGTCCAGGGCCCCCTCCGCACCGCCGCCGTCCTCGCCCGCCGGGACGACTACACCGCGCACTGGAAGGACGACGGCCAGGTCAGCTGGGTCGACGGCATCGGCGCCGACCTCTACCGCGGCCACGGCCGCCTCACCGGCGAGCGCACGGTCACCGTGACCGGACCCGACGGCACCGAAACGGCGCTCACCGCCCGGCACGCGGTCGCCGTCTGCACCGGCACCGGCGCCGCCCTGCCCGACCTGCCGGGACTCGCCGACGTCCGCCCCTGGACCAGCCGCGAGGCCACCAGCGCACAGTCCGCACCCGGCCGGCTCCTGGTGGTCGGCGGCGGGGTCGTCGCCGTCGAGATGGCCACCGCCTGGCAGGCCCTCGGCTCCCACGTCACCCTCCTGGGGCGCGGCAAGGGGCTCCTGGACCGGATGGAGCCGTTCGCCGGGGAACTGGTCGCAGGCGCCCTCACCGCGGCCGGCGCCGACGTCCGCACCGGCACCTCCGTCACCGCCGTGACCCGCGAGAACGGCACCGTCGTCGCCACCACCGACACCGGCGAGCGCGTCGAGGCCGACGAGATCCTCTTCGCCGTCGGACGGACCCCGCGCACCGGCGACATCGGCCTGGAGACCGTCGGCCTGGCACCGGGCTCCTGGCTCACCGTCGACGACAGCCTCCGCGTCACCGGCACCGACTGGCTCTACGCCGTCGGCGACGTCAACCACCGCGCGCTCCTCACCCACCAGGGCAAGTACCAGGCCCGCATCGCCGGTGCCGCCATCGCCGCCCGGGCCTCCGGCGCGACCCCGGGCACCGAACCGTGGGGCGCGCACGCCGCGACCGCCGACCACGGGGCCGTCCCGCAGGTCGTCTTCACCGACCCGGAGGCCGCGTCCGTCGGCCTCTCCCTCGCCGAGGCGGAACGGGCCGGACACCGGGTCCGCGCCGTCGACGTCGACCTCGCCTCGGTCGCGGGCGCCGGTCTCTACGGCGACGGCTACCGGGGCCGCGCCCGCATGGTCGTCGACCTGGAACGCGAACTCCTGCTCGGCGTCACCTTCGTCGGACCCGGCGTCGGCGAACTGATCCACTCGGCCACCGTCGCCGTCGCGGGCCAGGTCCCGATCGGCCGCCTCTGGCACGCGGTCCCGTCCTACCCGACGATCAGCGAGGTCTGGCTCCGCCTGCTGGAGGCGTACCGGGACAACTGAGCTGGGGAGCACGGGAGTCGGCGGGGGCGACGGCAGCCCTGATCTCCGGGGCGGGCCGCGCGGTCACGGCAGGTCGAAGCCGAGTTCCTCGGCGGCCGTCTCCGGGGTGGGCTGGGCCCAGCGGGCCGCCAGGACCTCGTTCAGGGTGAGGGAGCGGGGTTCGGCACGGTCGAGGTAGAGGGTGCCGTCGAGGTGGTCCGTCTCGTGCTGCACGATCCGCGCGGGCCAGCCGTGGAACACCTCGTCGACGGCGCGCCCGGTCTCGTCCTCGCAGCGCAGCCGCACCGAGGCCGCCCGGGCCACCACCGCCTGATAGCCCGGCACGCTCAGGCACCCCTCGAAGAACGCCGCCCGCGCGTCACCGACCGCCTCGTACACCGGATTGACCAGCACCCGGAACGGCTGCGGCACCCGCCCGCGCGCCTCACGCACCTCGTCGGGGACCGTCGCCGGGTCCTCGATCACCGCGATCCGCAGACCCACCCCGACCTGCGGCGCGGCCACGCCCACCCCCGGCGCCGCGTGCATGGTGAGCCGCAGCGCCTCGACGAACCGGGCGAGCAACGCCGGCTCCAGCTGCCCGGTGAAGGGCTCGGCCGGCGTCCGCAGCACCGGTTGACCGGCCGCGACGATGGGCAACGGACCGTCGGCGGCGAGGAGTTCCTCGACCCGCTGGGCAAGAGGCGCGACAGCGCGGGGAGATGACATCGGGCCAGCATGACACGGGCCGACGACGCCACCGAGCACCCCTGTGACGCACACCACGGTCACCCTCGGGAACTCGACGGCCTCCGCCCCCGACTACTGGACCGCACCCGCTCGTCCGACGCCCCCGTCCCCCGGAGACCGCCGATGTCCACCGCTTCCTCGACCACCACGGACGAGGCCCCGCAACCCGCCGCCCCGGCGCCGACCCCCGGCATCTGGCCCGCGCTGCGCCCCCTGGTCCTGCGTCTGCACTTCTACGCGGGCGTCGTCGTCGCGCCGTTCCTCCTGGTCGCCGCCGTCACCGGCCTCCTCTACGCGGGGTCCTTCCAGGCGGAGAAGTGGGTGTACGCCCATGAGTTGACGGTCCCCGTCGGTACGACGCAGGTGCCCCTCTCCGTACAGGTGACCGCCGCTCGAAAGGCGTACCCCGACGGCACCGTCTCCGCCGTCCGGCCGTCCCCGCAGGCCGGTGCCACCACCCGGGTGCTGCTCGCCGGGGTGCCGGGCGTCGACGCGGGCCACACCCTCGCCGTGTTCGTCGACCCCTACACCGGCACCGTGCGCGGCGCGCTCGAACAGTACGGTTCCACCGGCGCGCTCCCGCTGCGCACCTGGATCGACGAGTTCCACCGCGACCTGCGCCTCGGCGAAACCGGCCGTCTCTACAGCGAGTTCGCGGCGAGCTGGCTGTGGGTGATCGCGGGCGGCGGCCTGGTGCTGTGGCTCTCCCGCCCTCGCGCCCGGCGCACGATCCGGGGCACCCAGGGCCGTCGCCGCACCCTCGGAGTGCACGGCACCGTCGGAGTGTGGGCGGCGGCCGGGCTCTTCTTCCTGTCCGCGACCGGCCTGACCTGGTCGACCTACGCCGGCGCGAACATCGACGAGCTGCGCGCCGCCCTCGGCCAGGCCACCCCGTCGGTCTCGGCGGCCGCGAGCGGCGACCACGCGGGCCACGGCACCGCTGCCTCCGCCGGGGACGCCGAACACGGGGTCGGCCTCGACACGGTGCTCGCGGCCGCCCGCGCCCAGGGTCTGGGCGACCCGGTCGAGATCGTGCCGCCCGCCGACGCGACCTCCGGGTACGTGGTCCGGCAGATCCAGCGCAGCTGGCCCGAGAAACAGGACGCCGTCGCCGTCGACCCGACCAGCGGCGAGGTCACCGACGTCCTGCGCTTCGACGACTATCCGCTGCTGGCCAAGCTCACCCGCTGGGGCATCGACCTGCACACCGGCGTCCTGTTCGGCCTCGCCAACCAACTCGCCCTGATGGCCCTCGCGTTCGGCCTGATCCTGCTGATCCTGTGGGGCTACCGGATGTGGTGGCAGCGCGGCCGGGGCAGCTCCTTCGGCCGCCCGGTCCCGCGCGGCGCCTGGCAGCAGGTGCCCCCACAGCTCCTCGTCCCGCTGGTCGCGCTGATCGCCGTCGTCGGCTACTTCCTCCCCCTCTTCGGCATCCCGCTGGCCGCCTTCCTCGTCACCGACATCGCCCTCGGCGAGATCGCCCACCGACGCGCCGCCTCGGCCAAGTAGGGCCAAGCGAAGGGGCGTTGAGGAAGCGGGCGGTTCGCGAGCCGGTGGGGCAACGGCCGCGAGCCGCCCGTTCACCGGTGGGTCAGGCTCGCCCGGTCCCGTCGTCGATGTCGTCGATGTCGTCGAAGTCGCCGGAGAGCGCGGAGGCGATCCGCAGGTGGGTGCGGGCCTCGGCGTGCCGGTTCTGCCGTTCCAGGGTGCGGCCCAGCATCAGACGGGCGTAGGCCTCGACCGGGTCGCGCTCCACGATGACCCGCAACTCACGCTCCGCGCGCCCCAGTTGGGCCGAGTGGTAGTAGGAGCGGGCCAGCAGCAGGCGCGGTCCTGTCTGCTCCGGCACCTCCTCGACCAGCGCGTCGAGCACCCGGGCGGCGGTCGTGTACTCCTTGGCGTCGAAGAACAGCCGCGCACGCTCCCAGCGCTCCGCCGGACTCCCGTGGGCGTAGTAGGCCGCGTCGAATGTGGTGTTCACGAGGAACCTCCTTCGTCCGGTCAGAACCCGCCCAGGTCGTTGAATATTCCAGCAGTCGGGTGGGGGCCGCTCGGAGGACCCGCTGACGCGGTGGCCCCGGCAGGGCTAGGTTGTCGCCCATGAGCAACCTTGATCGCGAGGCCGTGCCCGCCGTGTGCGGTGGCCGCGGCTTCGTCGTGGCGGAACCTGTGCGGGAACTCCTCAGCCCGCGCCACGTCAAGCTCGGCGAGTCCACCGAGGTCCGCCGCCTGCTGCCCAACCTGGGCCGGCGCATGGTCGGCGCCTGGTGCTTCGTCGACCACTACGGACCCGACGACATCGCCGACGAGCCCGGCATGCAGGTCCCGCCGCACCCGCACATGGGCCTCCAGACGGTGAGTTGGCTGCACCAGGGCGAGGTGCTGCACCGCGACTCCACCGGCAGCCTCCAGACCATCCGGCCACGCGAACTGGGCCTGATGACCTCCGGGCGGGCGATCAGCCACTCCGAGGAGACGCCCGCGACCCACGCCCGCTTCCTGCACGGCGCCCAGCTGTGGGTCGCCCTGCCCGACGCTCACCGGCACACCGACGCGCACTTCGAGCACCACGGCGCGCTCCCGCTCGTCACCGCGCCCGGCCTCAAGGCCACCCTCATGCTGGGCACCCTCGACGGGACGACCTCGCCGGGCACGACGTACTCCCCGATCGTCGGCGCCGACCTCGCGCTCACCGGCGGCACCGAGGTACGCGTCCCGCTGGAGCCGGACTTCGAGTACGCCGTCCTGTCCATGTCCGGCGAGGCCCACGTCGACGGGGTGCCGCTGCTGCCGGGTTCGATGCTCTACCTCGGCTGCGGCAGGACCGAACTGCCGCTGCGGGCCGGGTCGGACGCGGATCTGATGCTGCTGGGCGGCGAGCCGTTCGAGGAGGAGCTGATCATGTTCTGGAACTGGATCGGCCGCACCCAGGAAGAGATCGAGCAGGCCCGCGAGGACTGGATGACGGGCTCACGCTTCGGCGAGGTCAAGGGGTACGACGGGGCGCCCCTGCCGGCCCCGGCCCTGCCGCCCGGGACGCTGAAGCCACGCGGGCGGGTGCGCTGACCTGGAGGAACGCCCGCGTGTGACGTCGGGCGATGGCACCTGTGGTCCACCGCTGCTGGCGGTCGACCGCGTTGCCGTCCTGGGCTGGGCCGGGCCGGGGCTCCACGGCCCGGCCGTCTGTGGGCAGTCGCGGCGGGGCTCTCGCCGAGTTGGTGGGCATTGCGCCATCCACGGTCCGTGGGCACGCGCCCTTTTACCAGCCCTGTCAAGGTCTCTCGTCACGTCAACCTCCCGATGAGACCTGGCCCGTGAACAGCAGAGAAGTTAGCGTTCCCCGGGTGGCCATGGATGACCGTCGGGCGGCGGGCGGCTCTTCAACGCGGGAGAGCCCTGGGCGTCTGAAGGCGACGGCCCGACGCGCCACGGGCGACCGCTCCCTCGTCGTCCGGCCGACGCGGAAGCTCTGACAGCTCACCCCTCGGGTCGGCTCCGTGTCTTCTGCGAGCGGAGTCGGCCCCGAACCGGGAGCACTCACGTGATGCGATCCCTTGACTGGCATGACGGGCGCCTCCTCCTGATCGACCAGCGGAAACTGCCCGAGCATCATCACCAGCTCCACATCACCACGGTCGACGAACTCATCGACGCCATCACCTCCCTCGCCGTGCGCGGAGCCCCGGCCCTCGGTATCGCCGGTGCCTTCGGCGTCGCGCTGTCCGCGTTCCGGCACGCCGACTCCGGCCGACCGGGCGCCGATGCCGTGCGGGCGGACGCGGACCGTATCGCCCGGTCGAGGCCGACGGCCGTGAACCTTTCCAGAGGCGTCGCGCGTGCCCTGTCCGCTCTCGATCGCGGGGCGGACGCCGTTCTCGCCGCAGCGCGGGCGTTGCTGGAGGAAGACGAACGGATCAACCGCGCTGCCGCGCGCCACGCCGCGGACTACCTCCTGGAGACGACGTCCCGGCGCCCGCTGCGCGTCCTGACCCACTGCAACACCGGCAGCCTGGCGACCGGTGCGTGGGGTACCGCACTCGGCGCCATCCGTGACCTTCACGGCCGGGGGCTGATCGACGAGGTACTGGCCACGGAGACCCGGCCGCTGCTCCAGGGCGCCAGGCTGACCGTCTGGGAGCTACAGCGGGACGGCATACCCGTGCGGCTCTGCCCGGACGGGGCCGCGGCATCCGCTGTGCAGAACGGCGCTGTCGACTGCGTCGTGGTCGGCGCCGATCGCGTGACGCGCAACGGCGACGTGGCCAACAAGATCGGTACGTACCCGCTGGCTCTGGCCGCGGCCCGGCACGGTGTGCCGTTCGTCGTCGTGGCCCCGCGGTCCAGTGTCGACGAGACGACGGCCACCGGCGCCGGAATCCCCATCGAACAGCGCAGTCCGGACGAGGTCACCTCGCTCGCCGGGACCCGGACCGCCCCGCCCGGGACCTCCGTGTACAACCCTGCTTTCGACGTCACCCCGCACGCGTTGGTGAGCGCGGTCGTCACCGAGTGCGGGGTGCGCGAACCCGGGGCCCCGGCACGGGAGTTGGCGGAGCTTCTGGGCTCCCGCACCGCCGTGGTGGCGGACTTCCCCTTTCTCGGTGTCGCCTTCCAGGACCTCGCGGGCGTCTACCGTCACCCCGGGCTGCTGCGGACAGCGGCGCGTGAGATCGCCGGGCGGGCCCGTGGCCGGTGCAACGTCGTGGTCGGCGTCGAAGCCGGCGGTTTCGTGCTGGCCGCCGTGGTCGCCGCCGAAGCCGGACTGCCGCTCGTCCTCGCGCGTAAGCCCGGCAAGACACCGGGCAAGACCCACTCCGTCAGCTACCGCACCGCCTACTCCTCCGACGCCCTGGACGTACCGGCCGGTGCGCTGGGCGCCGGGCACCGGGTGCTCGTCGTCGACGACGTCCTCGCGACCGGGGGGACCCTGGCCGCAGCCCGCTCGGTGGTGGAGGCGTGCGGCGCCACCGTCACGCGCTGTGCCGTCCTCACCGAGATCGCAGAGTTGAAGGGGGCCGCCCGGCTGGCTCCGACACCCGTCGACGCGCTGCGCACCGCCACCGCAGCGACGCACACCGTTCCAGGAGGAGAACCGTCGTGAAGCCTGCGACCATCCACGAAGACCTCGACCTGCAACGCGGGCACCTCGCTGCCGCCTGCCGCGCCCTGTACCGACTCGGCTGGATGCCAGGAACATCGGGCAACGTCTCGATACGGTCCGGCGAGGGCGTGATGATCACGGCCAGTGGCCGCAGCAAGGGAACGATGGCCCCCGAGGACACCGTGATCGTCGACCCCGTCGACGGGCGGCCGCTGGTCGGCGAGACGGAGCGGCCCTCGGCCGAGACATCCATCCACCTGGCGGTCTACCGGCAGGTGTCCGGTTGCGGGGCGGTCGTCCATGCCCACGCGCCTTACTCCACGGCCCTGGCCACCCTGACCGGCACCGGCACCGGCACCGGCACCGGCACCGGCGGCTCGGTCGGCCGGGTGGTCTTCAGAGAACTGGAGCTGGCGAAGGGCCTCGGCGTGGCCGCCCCCCGCCTGGTCGAGGTGCCCGTCTTCGCCAACTGGCCCGACGTGTCCCGTATCGCCGACGACGTGACGGTGTGCCTCCGCGAGACGCCGGACGTGCCACCCGCCCTGCTCATCGACCGACACGGCGTGACGACCTGGGGAGGCGATCTCGACGAGGCACGCAATCGCCTGGAGTGTGTCGAGGAACTGAGCCGTCTGACCCTGCTGACCGGTGCCTTCGGGCCCGCAGTCGCGAAGGAGACTGCCCGATGACGTTGTTGCAGATCATGCCGGAGGACGCGCCGGGCACCGTGGAACTCCGCACCGGAGACCTGGACGTCATCCGCAAGGAACTGCTCGGGATCGGCGTGCGCCTCGAACGCTGGTACGCCGCCCGCCCACTTGAGGCCGGTGCCGACGACACCGCCGTCATGGCGGCCTACCGGAGCCACATCGACCGCATGAAGGCCGAGGGCGGATACCGGCTCGTCGACATCGCGCGGATGACACCCGCGCCCGCCGACCCCGACTGGCCCGAGCGGGCACGCCCAGCGCGCGAAAAGTTCCTGGAGGAACACTTCCACGACGAGGACGAGGTGCGCTTCTTCGCCGCTGGAACCGGCTGCTTCTACCTCCACACCGCCGGCAAGGTGTACGCGATGGTGTGCACCGAAGGGGACCTGCTGTCCGTACCCGGCCGGACGGTGCACTGGTTCGACATGGGCGAGCGACCGGACTTCACCGCGATCCGCTTCTTCCAGGAGGAGGACGGCTGGATCGGCAGGTTCCTGCCGGACAGCATCGCCTCCCGCTTCCCCACGCTCGACGCCCTGCTGGCAACGCCATGACCGGGGCCGTTGTCCTGGACATCGAGGGCACCACCAGCTCCGCGGCTCACGTCCACGAGGTGCTGTTCCCCTACGCCCGGAAACGACTGGCTCCATGGGTCGCCGCGCATCGCGCCGACCCCGAGGTACGGCAGGTCCTCGCGGAGGTCGGCCGGTTCCTGGGCGCGGGGACAGCCGTCAGCGAGGCCGAGGCCGTTCGGGTACTGGAGACGTGGTCCGACGAGGACCGCAAAGCATCTCCGTTGAAGAAGGTGCAGGGCATGATCTGGTCCGAGGGATATGAGAGGAAGGAACTCAGGGGGCACGTCTACCCCGACACCGTCGAGGCCCTGGACATCTGGCGCAGCCGCGGCACGGACATCCATATCTATTCCTCCGGTTCGGTGCAGGCACAGCAGCAGTGGTTCCAGCACAGTCCGTACGGCGACCTGCGGAACCGGCTCGCGCGTTACTTCGACACCTCCAACGCCGGTCCGAAGAAGTCGGCCGACGCGTACCGGACGATCGCCACCGCCCTCTCCCTCCGGCCCACCGACCTCCTGTTCGCCTCCGACACTCCGGCGGAGCTCGACGCGGCGTCGGCCGCGGGCTGGCGCACGGTGCTGATCCTCCGGACGGCCGAGGGCACACCGCCGACGCCGACCGACGGGCACCACCCCGTCTCCGCCGACCTGGCATCTGTCGCGCGGCTGGAACCGGCATGACGACGGCAGCCGTTCCGCACCTGCCGCGAGCTGCGCCCCACCACGCCGCGAACGCCTCTCGCTCGCCCGCCCGGCTGTCCGGAAAGCACAGGTGAGTGTGGCGTACGTCCTTATGCTGCCTCGGTACTTGATGGTTGACGCAACCATTGCTGGAGCCGGCGAACCGGGGGAGACGTGGACGCTCAGGGCACGCAGGCGGACGTCATCGCGGCGGGCGACGGGCAGGGCGCAGCGGCGCACTCGGTGGGCAGACTCAGGGCCACGGGGATCGGTGCCGTGGCCGTGTTGCTGTGGGCGTCGCTGGCACTGCTGACCACGCTGACCGGGCGGATACCGCCGTTGCAGCTCACCGCGATGGCGTTCGCGGTCGGTGGGCTCGTCGGGCTGCCCCGGGTGGTCCGTGGCGGTGGAGCACTCGCCCGTGGGCTGCCCGGTGGCGCCTGGGTACTCGGCATCTGCGGCCTGTTCGGCTACCACTTCTTCTACTTCCTGGCCCTGCGCAACGCCCCTGCGGTCGACGCCGGGCTCATCGCCTATCTGTGGCCGTTGCTGATCGTCGTCTTCTCCGCGCTGCTGCCGGGCGAGCGGCTGCGCTGGTGGCACGTGGCAGGCGCGCTGGTCGGGCTCGGCGGCACCTTCCTGCTGGTCACCGGTGGGCAAGGCGTGCATTTCCGGGGTGAGTACCTGCTGGGGTACGTGGCAGCGGCGGTCTGTGCGCTGGTGTGGTCGACGTACTCGGTGGCGAACCGCCGGTACCCCCAGGTGCCCACGGACATGGTCGCGTTCTTCTGCCTGGCCACCGCGGCGCTCGCCGCCGTGTGCCATCTGCTGTTCGAAACGACGGTCTGGCCCGACGGCTGGCAGTGGCTCGCGGTGCTGGGCTTGGGTCTCGGCCCGGTCGGAGGCGCTTTCTACGTCTGGGACCACGGCACCAAACACGGTGACATCCAGCTCCTCGGCACCCTGTCGTATTTCGCCCCGCTGCTGTCCACCGCCCTGCTGGTCGCGACGGGACGGGCCGACGCGAGCTGGCCCGTCGTCGGCGCCTGCGTGCTGATTGCCGGCGGCGCCATGCTGGCCTCGGCGGACGCTCTGCGCTCGGTGCGCCGCCGGGAATGAGTCGGTGCTCCGTACGTAATTGTGTGTTCAGCCATCACATTGCGCCAACATGTTGATGCGGTATGGCGCCTGCGACGGGAAATCGGTTAGCGTCGTGCAGGTGGCCATTCCATGGGTATGGGAACTCGGCGTATGCCAGGAGGTTATGTGAGCGTAGAGGCTCACTTATCCGGTCAAGAAACCGAGGCGACGGCCCGCCGTGTGCTGAGCTGTGAACGCTATTTCCCTGATGAGGCCCAGACTTTTCCAGAGCGTGGCATTCCATAGCAGGGCCTGGTTGTGTCCCTCGCGGCCAGCGAACAGGACTTTGTAAGCGCACCGATATGGCCTGAATCTTTCACGTGGCAGTCGCGCCGCTGCGCCGTCCCTCATTCCACGGCATCGTCCGGTGAATCGGTATGCGCCGACCCGGACGAGCCGATCGAAGAAATCGACGTGCTCACTTCTCGCCGACGAGAAGCGCAGGCGGCCGAGTATTTCTCCGGGATCGGCTGAACACAGGCCGGACTCCTGCCACTCCATTCGTCTAACCAAGGGCGATACGTCATGAGTTTACGCGTCATAGCCGTTGCCCCTCCCGGACTCCCTGAAGGCGGACTGGGAAGACATACGTTGAAAAGCGCGGACCCGGCCAGTCTGTTCAACGCGTGCAGGGTCGCCGCGCAGCGCGCCGACGAGGGCGTCGGCGCCTGGGGAAGGTCGAACTGGGCGGTGCCCCGGCAACAGCGTCGCAACCTGCTGCTCCTCATGCACAGCCTCAAGGAGGACCTTCCGGAGTTCGAAGCGCTCCTGGAGCGGGAACGGCCCCACCTGCTCCTGTTGGGGGCCATGACCATGTGCCTGCCGGGCGCGGTGGCCTGCGCGGCGAAGGCCAAGGAGATCCTCGGGGACGAGGTGTGCGTCGTCCTCGGCGGACGGCACGCTTCCGAGACGATCCACCAGAGCGGGGACACGGTCAGACACGAGGTCTCCTCGCCGTGCCGCCTCATGGCCGAGGCCCATGTGCCGGCGGTCTTCGACCTGGTGGTCTCCGGTGAGGGAGAACACCTGATCGCGGAGATCGGCGAGGCGGTGGAAACGCTGATGGAACGCGGGCTTTTGGCCGCCGACCTGCGCAGACGCCTCGACGAGATCAAACAGGCGCCCGGTACCTGGGTGCTGAGCCGGTACACGGACGGCCTGATCGACGACCTCGTCGGACGGAGCGGGGCGATCGACCGGAACCTCCTGCCGCCACCCGCCCGGGTGTTCGGGGTACGGACCGCCTTCGATGTCTTCGACGGCAGACTCACCGGGCACGTCTTCAGCGACACGGGCAACGGCTGCGTGTTCGACTGCGATTTCTGTAGCGAACGGAAGTCCGTCACGGGCGGGCTGCTTCAGTTCGGTACCGGCGCCGACCGCCTGATGCGCCAACTTCAGGCCGTCGTCGATGCCGTCGAGGAGGATTTCCCCGGCCGGGGTGCCAGCGCCTTCGTCGAGGACTCCACTCTGCTGGGTGGCTCCCCGCAGCAGATCGACCGCCTGGCAGGGCTGCTGTCCCGGGCTGAACTCGACATCCGCTTCGGCGGGCAGTTCACGATCGACCAGATCAGGCACCGCGCCGACGACATACGGAAGCTGAGCGAAGTGGGCTTCGACTATGTGTTCATCGGCGTCGAAACCCTGGACCCGTCCATCATCGGAGGGATGAGCAAGGATCGCCGTTCCCGGGCGGGCCAGTGGATGAGCCGAACGGAACAGGCAGTCGAGTCTCTCGCCGACATGGGGGTGCGGGCCGGCTCGGCCGTGCTCTTCGGGCTCGGTGAACGTCAGGAACATCGACTGGCCCTTCTCCAGCAATTGGCCCAGTGGAAAGAGCAATACGGGTCACCCTCCCCGATCAGCCTCAACTGGGCCGCCCAACACCCGCTCCGGAACAGCGATCTCGGCTACCGCTACCATGAGTGGTCGGTTCCGGCGGGGGAGTGGATCGACCTGTTCGAGGATTTCGGGGAAGCCTCGGCTATTTACCCGCTCAAGGGCGTGGAACCCCCTGTGAAGGAAGAGGTCGGTGAAGTGCGCGCGGCCTTCCAGGAACTGTTCGTCAACACATGAGGCGGCGACGATGGAGCTGACATCGATCCGCGAATCCACCACACGGGCACCTACGGGGTCGACCGGACGGGAGTGCGATGATTGATCAATTCTATGCCAGTGGCCGGGGTGACCGGCTGGTCGATGAGTCTTTGCTTCCCGTGGTGATCAGGGACTTCCTGGAACAGGAAGAGCGGCTCCTCGCGGACATCTGCCAGGATTTCGACTGCCTGGTCGAGCTCGGGAGCATGTACGGACTCCATCTGGAGTTCGCGGTGAACAGCGACAAGAAATATCTCGGCCTGGACGTCGTGGACAGGTATGTGGTGGAGGGGAACCGCCGTGTCGCGGCCCTCGATCTCGACCAGGAGGACCACAGATTCCTGACCTGCGGCATTGAAGACATGGGCACCATCGATATTCCGGGAGCGCGGGCGCTGGCCTTCTCCCCGTTCAACTGCCTGGGCAACATCACCGATCTCCCCGGGGCGCTGAACGGCCTGGTCGGCAGCGGACTGCCGTTCCTGCTGAGCTCCTACCGCACTGACGCCCAGGCCACCCATGGCCGCGAGGAGTACTACGACGGCTGCGGCTACACCGAGATCCGGGTCCGCCGCGAGCCCCGCGGAGTCCGGTTCACCGCAGCCGAGGGACTCGACACCGTGGCCTACGAACCCGACCACATGCTCGCCCTGCTCTCCGACGCCGGGACCGAGGCGGACGTGGTGTTCTTCGGCGACATAGGAGCCTGCTACGTCCGCTCCGACCTCGCCCCGCGCGCCCGCGAAGCCGCGGGGAAGCTCCCAGCCGACCACTGACCACCGGGGACGCGGCCCGGCCAGGTCGGGTCGCCGTCCGGGGGCCGTTCGAGAAGGAGGCCGCCAGTCCTTCGACGGTCTGCTCGTGGTCCCCGCCGACCGGAACGGGGTTCGAGGCCGCGCCGGCCCCCCAGTCGGTGCGCAGCCCGCCGGGCACGCGGCGGAGCCGGAACCGGAGCCTGCGAGGCGGCTTTCGCTGGCGGCATGAGCTTCCTTCCGTAGCGGCCGCTGGGGCCGTCAGGCCGGGACCGTGATCGTCTTGTGCTCGACGTACCCGGCCAGGCCGACGGCTCCGTACTCGCGCCCGGTGCCGCTCGTCTTGTAGCCGCCGAACGGGCCGTCGAAGCCGATCGGCGCGCCGTTGACGGTGAACGTGCCGGTCCGGATCAGGCGGGCGAACTCCAGGCCGTGCTGCACGTCGGCCGTCCACACGCCGCCGCTGAGGCCGTACTCGGAGTCGTTGGCGATGCGCACGGCGTCGGCCTCGTCCTCGAACGGGATGACCACCAGGACCGGGCCGAAGATCTCCTCGCGCGCGATCCGCATGCTGTTGTCGACGTCGGCGAACAGGGTCGGTCTGATGTAGTTGCCCCGCTCCAGCCCGGCCGGTGACTCGGGCCCTCCGGTGACCAGCCGGGCGCCCTCCTCGATGCCGAGCCTGATGTAGGACCGCACGCGCTCCTGCTGATCGGCGCGGACCAGCGGCCCGATGAAGGTGTCCTCCTCGGACGGATCGCCCACTTTCAGCCCGTCGAGCAGGTCCTTGAGGGCGGTCACCACCTCGTCGTACCGGCTGCGCGGCGCCAGCACCCGGGTCTGCGCGATGCACGCCTCGCCGTTGTTCGCCAGTGAGGCAAACCGCAGCGCGGGCACGGCCTTGTCGAGGTCCGCGTCGGGCAGGATGATCGCCGCGGACTTGCCGCCCAGCTCCAGGCCGACCCGCTTGAGCTGTCGGCCCGCGACGGCCGCTATGGAGCGGCCCGCGCCGGTCGAGCCGGTGAAGGACACCTTGTCGACGCCGGGATGCGCGACCAGGTACTCGCTGGTCTCCCGGCCGGCCGGGAGGACGCTGACCACGCCCTCGGGCAGCCCCAGTTCGTCGAAGAGGTCGGCCAGCAGCAGCATGCTCAGGGAGTTCTCCGGCGACGCCTTCAGGACCACGGTGTTGCCCGCGAGCAGTGCCGGGATCATCTTCGCCAGCGCCGCGGAGAACGGCGAGTTCCATGGAATGACGGCGGCCACGACTCCGATCGCCTCGCGGCGTACGACGCTGCGGAACGCGGCGCCGGGGACGGAGGGTTCGAGCGTCTCCTCCCAGCCGAACTCGCGGGCGCCCTTGAGATAGCCGAGCGCCTGCCGGGTCAGTCCGCCCTGGCCCGCCCTGTTGAACCACAGCGGATTGCCGCGCTCACTGGTGATCAGCCGCGCGATCTCCTCGGCGCGCGCCTCGCGCAGATCGTTGAGGCGCACGACGAGCTCCTGACGTTGCTCGGGGGTCGTCTGCCGCCACGGTCCCTCGTCGAAGGCGGTCCGTGCCGCCGCGACCGCGCGGTCGACATCGGCCGGCAGGGCCTGCACGGACCGTCCGACGAGCGAGCGGTCGTGAGGGGAACGGATGTCGAGCAGGGTGGCGTCGCTCGGGTCGGTCCACAGACCGCCGATGTAGAGCCGGTCGCGCACGATCATGAGGGTGTCCTGTCGTTGTGTGTGTACGGGGGCCGTGGCTGGTCGGGGCGGACCATGCGGGCGACCTCGGTGTCGGCGAAGTCGGGCAGCCCGTCGTGGTCCGTGGACAGACTCAGGTCGTGCCAGGTGGCGTCCTCGGCCGCTCGTGCCGCCGCGATCCGCGGTGCCAGCCACACCGCGTCCGAGCCGAGCAGCAGCCGGGCCGGCGGGTCGGGCGCGGCCGTCAGGCGCAGGACGGCTTCGGCGATCTTCGCCGGGTCACCGCGCCGCACATCGGGGTTGCGCCGGTAGGTGCGGGCGAAGCGCCCGACGGTCGGCTCGTACTCCGCCTGCCAGCCCTCGGTCGGCACCGCCCTCTCCGCCCATGCCGTCCGGATGCCTCCCGGCTCAAGCACGGTCGCGTGAATCCCGAGCGGCGCGAGTTCGCGGGCGAGGATCTCGAAGAACCCGCCGACCGCCCAGGCCGCCGTCTGGTACGCGGCCAGCCCCGGCTGCGCCCGCCGCCCCCCGATCGTGGAGATCTGTACGAGGTGTCCTGAGCGGCGCGGACGAAGAACCGGCAAGGCGGCGCGGACCAGGTGGATGGTGCCGTACAGGTTGGTGTCGATCGTGCGGCGCCACTCCTCCTCGGGCATGTCCTCGACCGATCCGACACCGCGGTACCCGGCGCTGTTGATCACCACGTCGAGTCCGCCGAAGACGGTGACGGCTTCCCGCACCGCCCGGTCGACAGTGCGGCGGTCGGTCAGGTCGAGCGCCGTGGTGACCAGGTGGCCGGTGGCAGCGGAGCCGCCGGTGAGCGCGGCCGGGGTCAGCGCGGCGAGTCCGTCGGCATCGATGTCGGCGGCCAGGACGTCATGCCCGGCCGCCAGGGCGGTGCCGACCAGGTGCCGTCCGAGACCTCCGGCGGCACCAGCGATGAACCATGTCTTCCTCACGCCATAAACGCTACGCCGATGTGACACTTGATGCAACAAGTGCAATGCTAATGTGGCGACACAGAGCGTGCGCGGGCGACCGACGGCGTTCTCCGCAGACGCCTCGGACAGCACGCCCGAGGCGTGCCGGAACAACGGAAGGTGCGCACTGCCATGAGAGCCGACGCGGCCCGCAATCTGGACGCGGTCCTGCTGACGGGGGCGCGGCTGCTCGCGCGGGACCCGGCGACGACCATGGCCGCGATCGCGGCGGCGGCCGGAGTCGACCGGCGCACGGTCTATCGCCGGTTCGCGAGCAGGGAAGCGCTTCTGTCCGCCGTCTACACGGCGAAGCTCGACGCCTCCGAGGCGGTCCTGGACGCGGCACGCCTGATGGAGGCCCCGGTCGCGATCGCGCTGCACGGATACGTCGAGTCGATCATCCCGGTCAGTCGGCGCTGGCCGCTGGATGTCCGGCGGATGATGAAGGAAGATCCCGAGGCCGAACAGCGGGCCGAGGCCCAGCGCGGGCGGCTGGAGGCGTTTCTCCGGCGCGCGGCCGACGAGGGGTTGATCCGGCGGGACCTGCCCGCCGGATGGGCTATGGCGCTGCTGGGCAGCATGGTCGACAACATGGCCCACGTGTTCGTCGACATCGAACCGGGCCCGGCCGCCGACCTCGTGGTGACCTCGTTCCTTCACGGAGCCGGATAGGACGCTCGTCCCGGCTCACGCCCAGGAGGCCGAGCCGTCGTGGGCGCGGTCCGGCAGCGGTCGGCAGTCCGGGACGGGTGTCGTCCGGTGCGTGTGGTCAGCAGACCAGGGAGCGGCTCAGCGGGCCCGAACGCAGATGACGGCCGCGGGGTTCGGGGTCCGTCAGGCGACCGCTCTCGACGACCGGGCGGCCACCCACCAGGACGGTCTCCGGCCAGCCGGTGACCGTCCGGCCCTCGTACGGCGTGTAGTCGGTCGCCATGTGCAGGCCCGTGCTGCGGACGGTCCGGGTGGCCGTGGGGTCCCAGATCGCCAGGTCCGCGTCCGCGCCCGGCGCGATGACGCCCTTGCGGGGGTACAGCCCGTTGAGCCGGGCCGGGTTGGCGGACATCAACTCGACGAAACGGCCGACCGGCAGGCCGCCCTTGACGACCAGCTCGCTGAAGATCACCGGCATCCGGGTCTCCACTCCCGGCAGCCCGTTGGGCATCGCCCGTACGTCGTGGCTCACCGACTCCTTCTGGGCCGTGTCGTAGCAGCAGTGGTCGCTGCCGACCGTGGCCACCTGGCCCATCAGCACGCGGGAGCGCAGCCCGGCGACCGTGTCGGCGCCGCGCAGCGGGGGGCAGCACACGAACCGCTCCGGGTGCGGGCCCGCGTACGCCGTGTCGTCCAGCACGAGGTGATGGGCGACGGTCTCGGTGAAGGCGCGGACCCCTCGGCCACGGGCGCGCGCCACCAGGTCGACGGCCTCGGGCGTGGACTGGTGAACGAAGTACACGGGAGCCGCGACCGATTCGGCGATGGCGAGGATCTCGGCCACGGACGCGTTCTCGGCCAGTTCCGGCCTGGTGCCGGCGTGGTGGCAGGCGCTGATCGCGTCGGCTGCCTCACCGCGCTCCTGCACGTCGGAGATGATGTGGTCGGCCTCGCAGTGGATGACCACCATGCCGCCGAGATCCCGCAGCGTGGTCATCACGTTGAGGATGGTCTTCTCGTCGGCCATGGTCTCGCCACGGTAGGTGGTGAACATCTTGACCGTGACGATGCCGTCGGCGGTCAGTGAACGGAGCTGCTCGGGAACGGTGTTGTCCCACTCGACCACACAGGCGTGCAGTGCGCTGTCGCACAACCCCTGGGCCGCCTTGGCGCGTTGGGCGGCGGCGACGTCGGCCGGGTGCTCGCCGGGGCGCGGGATCGCGAAGTCGACGATCGTGGTCGTCCCGCCGAAGACGGCCGCCGTGGTCGCCTGCCGGTAGTCGTCCAGGGAGGTGAAGTCGCCCGAGGTGAAGCCGACATGGCAGTGCGGGTCCACCCCGCCGGGCAGGACGAGGCGTCCGGCGGCGGATATCTCGGTGACGCCGGGCGGCTGCGCGGCACGGTACGCGCCCGGTTCCACCACCCCCAGCACCTTTCCGCCGCCGACCAGGACGTCGGCGGCGCCCTGCCAGTCGGCGTTGACCACGGTGCCGCCCCGGACGACGAGATCGACCGGTGACGAAGGGGCAGGGGCAGGGGACATGGCGAGCCTCCAGTGAGCCGGTGGGGGAGTGGTCAGCGGGTGGCGAGGTAGGCGTGCCAGCCGCCGTGGGCGGTGATGTCGAGGACCCCGGGTGCGGTCAGGGCAAAGGCGCGCATCCGCATCGAGAACGAACCCGAGCCGTCCGCCAGGGCGATGACGCCCAGTTCGAGTTCCTCGGGCTCCTCGGGGAGCAGTTGCTCGCGCAGCACCTCGTAACTGACCTCGTAGACCTCGCCGTCGATCGCCGCGCCGCCCTCGGTGACCGGGTGCAGGCCGGGGAACTCGTCCCGTACGGAGAAGAACCGGTAGCCGGGTGCCGTACGGGCGGGGCCGAGCAGCCGGGCGTCCTTGAGGGCGTGGTTGAGGGTGCCTCCGGACATCGCCTGGCCGTTGACGAACATTTTCAGGGTCATGTGCGTGTGCCTTTCAGGGGGAGACGGGAGTGGTGGTGTCGTGCAGCAGGCGGCCGGGGCCCAGGTCGTCCACCGGGTCGGCCGGGGCCTGCCCGGCGATCTGGCGGCACAGCGTGTCGCCCCACACCGGGGCGAGCGTGAACGCGTAGGTGCCGCCCGCGACGAAGAATCCCGGGTGACCGGGGACTTCACCGACCACCGGCATCTCGTCCGGCGTCGCGGCCAGGGGGCCGGCCCACATCCGCAGCAGACGCAGCCCGCCGAGGAACGGCAGGACACGCCCGGCCTGCGCGAGGTTGCCCGCCATGCTGGCCGGGCTGACGGTGCTGCGGCCCGCCATGTCCAGCCGGGCGGCGGGCCAGCCGCCACCGATCAGCAGGTTGCCTGCGCTGACCTGCTTGACGGACATGCCCTCGCCGATGTGCTGGACCAGGTGGTGCATCACCGGCGGCACCCGCACGGTCACATGCATCTGGATCGCGACCGGTGACATCCGGACGTGGATGCCGGCCAGCGCGGAGACCTCGGTGATCCAGGGCCCGGCCACGTTGACGACGATGGGCGCGGTCCAACTCCGTTCTCCCGAGCGCACCTTGTAGTCGGCGCCGACCCGCTCGACGCCGGTCACCGGGGTGAAGGCGTGCAGTCGGGCGCCGAGGCGGCGGGCGGCGGCCAGATAGGCGGGGGTGATCAGGAGCGGGTTGGCGTACCCGTCGAGCGGACACCAACTGGCCGCGCGTACCCGGTCCGAGAGCAGCGGCAGCTGCCTGCGGGCCTCGTCGCCGGTGAGTACTTCGGTGGGGATGCCCGCCCGGAGTTCCCAGGCGTGCTTCTGCCTCAACTCCTCCTCCTGCGCGGCGGTCTCGGCGACCATGAAACCGCCGCCGCGCCGCAACTCCACGTCCGCGTCGAGCCGTTCCTCGATCTGCGCCCAGTGGTCCGACGCCCGGCGTTGCAGCGGCAGCAGGCGCGCGCTGTCGACCGGGACCTCCTGGCCGGGGCGGCGGGTGTGGATCGCCTGGATGTGGAGGTTGCCCGCGGTGGTGCCGGACCCCTCCCGGTTGGGGGCGCCGCGCTCCAGCACCACGACGCGGTGACCGCGTTCGGCGAGATGGAAGGCGGTACTGGCACCCAGGATGCCGGCGCCTATGACGATGACGTCGGGCTGGGTCACCGGGCCTCCTGATCTGGGGCGCTTTCGACCATGGCGGCCATGGGCAGCGGTCGCAGCGGCATCCGGGCCGCGAAGCACTCCGGTGCCCGGTCGGGAGCGGAGCCCCGCGCGGCGAGCGCCGCGACGACGTGGCCGCATTCGCGGCCCTGGCAGGGGCCCATGCCGGCGCGGGTGGCGGCCTTGGTGCCGTGCACGTCGTTCCAGCCGGTGGCGGCGGCCTGCCGGATCTCGCCCGCCGTGACGCCCTCGCAGCGGCAGACCTGGGTGGCGTCGGCGAGGTCGGTCACGGCGTCGGCGGGCAGCGGGTAGAGCCGGTCGGCGAGTTCCGCGAACCGCTCCAGGGCGCGGGCCCGGCGGCGCAGGCCGGTCACCCGGGCGGGCGCGCGTTCGGGTGCCAGGCGGCGCAGTATCGCGTGGGCGGCGAGCTGCCCGCGTACGCCTGCCGCGTGCACGCCCGCGATCCCGGCACAGTCCCCGGCGACGTACAGCCCGTCCACCGAGGTGGCGCCGTCCGTGTCCACGACCGGGAGCTGTTCCGTGCCCGTCGGGTCGGGCTCGGTACGGCAGCCGAGCAGCCGGGGGAGTTCGGTGCTGGGGCGGAAGCCGAAGCCCACGCACAGCGCGTCGGCCTCGACCCGGCGGACGCGGCCGTCGGCGGCGGCGATGTCCACGGCGGTGACCTGGTCCTCGCCGTGGGCCGCCAGCACCCGGGAGCCCTGCTCGACGCGGACGCCGTGCCGGGCGAGGGTCAGCAGATAACGGGCGGCCTCCGCGAGCCTGGCCGGTTGCCGCAGCGCGCCGATCGCGCCGGGCCCGGGGCGGTAGGGGTGGTTCAGTTCGACCAGCGCCGCGATCCCGGCACCGGCCTCCAGCAGGGCGCAGGCCACCGGGAGCAGGAACGGTCCGGTCCCGGCGAGGACCACCCGTCGGCCCACCGGGACCCGGTCCATGGTGGCCAGGTGCAGGGCGAACCCGGGGGTCACCACACCCGGCAGCGTCCACCCCGGAAACGGCAGGGCGCGTTCGTAGGCGCCGGTGGCGGCGAGGGTGGCGCGGGCGCGCACCTGCCCCAGGGCGCCGGTGCGCACGTCGCAGGTGAACAGGGTGCGCCCGGCGTCCTCGGCGCCCCAGACCAGGGTGCCGGTACGGCAGACGACCCCGGCGGCCCGCACCTGGCGGATCAGTTCGGTGCCGCGTGGGCGGAAGTCACCGAAGGCGGCCGTGAGGTGCGGGGCCCGGCGCTTGTAGTACTGGCCGCCGAGGGTGTCGGACTCGTCGAGCAGGACCACGCGCAGCCCGCCCCGGGCGAGGACCAGCGCCGCGTGCAGCCCGGCGGGCCCGCCGCCGACCACGGCGACGTCGGCCTCCGGCTCCTCGATGCGGTCAGCCATGTGCGGCCGTCGGCGTGGGCTCGGCGTGGGTGCGGATGTCGGTGCCTTCGACGACATGGGTGGTGCAACTGCGGGAGAGCGGACGGTCGTCGATCGTCACCTCGCACTCCAGACAGACGCCCATGCCGCAGAACGGGCCGCGCGGCTGGCCGTTGACCGGGTTGCGGCGCAGCGGCCAGACACCGGCCGCGACCAGGACCGCGGTCACGGACTGGCCGGCCCAGGCCTGCCGGGGGGTGCCGTCGACGGTCACGGTGACCGTCTCCGGCAGGGCGCTGGTCTTCATGGCTGCGCTCACAGGGCTCAAGGGGGACGGGGGGTTCACAGAATCCGCTCCAGGAACTGGCGGGTGCGTTCGTGCTCCGGCGCGGAGAAGAACAGGTCGGGGGAGTTGTCCTCCACCACCTGGCCGTCGGCGATGAACACCACCCGGTCGGCCGCCGCGCGGGCGAAGCCCATCTCGTGACTGACGACGATCATGGTCATGCCCTCCTCGCGGAGCCGGACCATGACGTCGAGCACCTCGCCGACCATCTCCGGGTCGAGCGCCGAGGTGGGCTCGTCGAAGAGCAGCAGTTCGGGGCGCATCGCCAGGGCGCGGGCGATGGCCACCCGTTGCTGCTGGCCGCCGGAGAGCTGGGCGGGGTAGGAGCCGGTCTTGTCGGCGAGGCCCACCATGGCCAGCAACTCCCCTGCCGCGACGCGTGCTTCGGCCTTGGACTCGCCGTTGACGTGCACCGGGCCGGACGCCACATTGTCCAGCGCGGTCATGTTCGGGAAGAGGTTGAACTGCTGGAACACCATGCCGGTGCGCCGTCGTTGGACGGCGATCCGACGCTCCCGCAGGGCGATCTGGCGTCCGGCCCGGTCGCCGTAGCCGATGCGTTCGCCGCAGACGCTGACGGTGCCCGAGTCGGGGGTCTCCAGGTGGTTGAGGGTGCGCAGGAACGTGCTCTTGCCGCCGCCCGACGGACCCAGCACGAGCACCACCTCGCCCTGCCTGACGGTCAGGTCGATGCCCTTGAGGACCTCGACCCCGCCGTACGACTTGCGGACCTGGCGCGCTTCGACGACCACGGCCGCGGCTGTCTTCTCGTCGGTCATCGGGTCTCCAGTTCGAGTGCCGGAACGGTGGCGCTCCTGACGCGGCGGCCACGGCTCGGCCCGGTCTGGTGGCCGCGGCCGACCCGGACCTCCAGCCACCGCTGGACCAGTCCCCACAGGGTGGTCATCGCCAGGTAGTACAGGGCGGCCGCGGTCAGGCCCTCCAGGACCCGGAAGTTGGTCTGGACGGCGAACTGGGTACGACGCAGCAGTTCCTCGACGGAGATCACCGAGACCAGCGTGGTCGTCTTGAGCAGGCCGTTGAAGCTGTTGCCGAGCGGCGGGACCATCACCCGCAGCGCCTGCGGCACGACCACCACCCGGAACACCTTCCAGGGCGGCATGCCCAGGGCACGGGCCGCCTCGGACTGGCCGCGCGGGACCGACAGGACCCCGGCGCGGACGATCTCCGAGAGGTACGCCGCCTCGTTGAGGACCAGGCCGGTCAGCGCCGCGCTGATCACCCCGAGGCGCAGCCCCAGCTGCGGCAACCCCGTGTAGATGATGACCAGTTGGACCAGCAGCGGGGTGCCGCGCATCAGCCAGACGTAGAAGCCCGTGACCGCCCGGACCGGTGCGACGCGGGACGCTCTGCCCAGGGCCACGAGGACGGCGAGCGGCAGGGCGAGCGCCATGCTGACCGTGGTCAGCCAGATCGTCGTCCAGGCTCCCTGGATGAGCTGGGGATTGCTGAGGAAGGAGAAGAAGGCATCCCAGGACCACATGGCTCGCGCCCTTCGCTGGTTACTTCGCGCCGATCGCGCCGGTGGTCACCTTGAGGTCGCCGGTGTAGGCCGTGACGCCGTACCTCTTGAACAACGTGGCCAAGTACCCGTTGCCGCGCAGGGTGTTGAGCGCGCTCGCGACCGCGTCGGCGGGCTTCTGCTTGCCGAAGCCGAGGGCGAGCGGGGCGGGGTTCATGCCCTTGACCGCCGTCTGGAAGCGGCCGTCCTTCTGGTAGTAGCTGGTGACCGACTCGACGATGGCGACGCCCTGGACCTGGCCAGCGGACAGCGCCTGGTAGGCGTCGGCGGTGGTGGTGAAGGTGCGGACGGTGACCTGCTTCTTGCCGGCGGCCTTGAGCTTCTTGTTGAGCGCGGTGAGGGTGTCGAACTCGTAGCCCGGGGCTTCCACGGCGATGGTCTTGCCGGACAGGTCGTCCTCGGAGGTGATCTTCGGCGGGTTGCCCTTGGCGACGGAGACGGAGACGCCCTGGATCTCGTACGGGACGAGCTTGACGGTCTTGGCGCGCTCCGGCGTGTAGAACATGCCGGTGTCGATCATGTCCCAGCGCCCGGACTGCACGCCGGGGATCTGCGCGTCGAAGGGGATGTTGACGAACTTCGGGGTGAGACAGAGGAGTTTGGCTATCTCGTCGCCGAGCTCCACCCGCATGCCGACGATCTTGTTGGAGGCGTCCAGGTACTGCATGGGCGGCAGGGTCGCGTTGGTCGAGATCGTCAGCGTGCCCGCCTTGACCAGGTCGCCCTTGGCCACCTTGGGCGTGCAGCCGGTCGGGGACGCGGCGGCGGACGACGAGGACGAGTCCCCGTTGCCGCAGGCCGTCAGCGTCAGAAGCAGGGCGGCGGCTGAGGAGGCCGCGATGAGAAGTCTGCGCACGGTCGGTTCACCTTTTTCCGGTACGGGTGGAACAGGGGTGCAGCCCGGCCTCGCCGAGCGCCTCGGACAGGCCGAGCAGCGCGGTCGGGTCCTCCAGGGGGAGCAGCGGGGGGCGAACGTGCCCTCCGGGCTGCCCGAGCAGCCGCATCGCGGCTTTGAGCTGCGAGGTGGGTGAGGCGAACCGTGAGCTGTAGTCGTCGTTGACGAGCAGGTTCACAAGCCGTTCGTAGCGTGCGGACCAGTCCCGGGCCCGGTCGAGGTCACCGGCCCAGTAGGCCTCGTAGAAGGGGACGGCGAAGCCGGCGCCGAGGCCGCCGCCGTCGATGTTCCCCGCGCCGCCGAACTCGGCCATCACGGCCATGCCCCGGCGGTGGATGAAGCGGCCGAAGACCTGGACCTTCCCGGCCAGGGCGGCGCAGGTGTCCGCGACCTTCAACTCGTCGCCCGAGCTGTCCTTCACGGCCACCACGGTGTCCAACTCGGCCAGTTTCACCAGGGTGTCGACCGTGATGTCCACGGCGGTGCCGCGCGGCCAGTTGTAGACCATGAGCGGCAGGTCGACCGCCCCGGCCAGAGCGGCGTAGAAGGCGTGGATCTCGTCCTGGCTCGGATGGACGTAGGGCGGCGGGGTGGTGAGGATGCCGTCCGCGCCGATCGCACGGGCGTGGGCGCCGTAGCGCGCGGACTCGGCCGCGGTGTACGCGCCGCAGCCGATCACCACCGGGATGTGGCCGGAGAGCTCGGTGACCGCGATCTCGGCCACCCGGCGGCGCTCCTCGGGGGTCTGGGAGAACCACTCGCCGGTCGTACCGTTCACCAGCACCCCGTGGACGCCGTGGTCGGCGTAGAGCCCGAGCAGCGCGCGCCAGGCGTTCTCGTCGAGGGAGCCGTCGGCGGCGAACGGGGTGGGAGCGGCGGGCCAGTAGCCGCGCCAGGAGACGCCGCCCGCGGTGGTCGAAGAGGTCACTGCACGCTCCATGGGATCGATTGCACAGCACGGTGGCAGCGGATCAGGGTGGCGGTCAATCACGTTCTGGTGGGAAATTGCTCGTGAAACGGACTGTTTACGTCGCTGACTTCAACGGATCTGCCATCATGGCGCTCACGACCCGGCCACCTTTCGACTGACGGGCAGGGTCACATGGGATCGATTTCATGATCGGGGGTGGGCCGGTGGCAGTCACCTTGGACCAGGTGGCCGAGGCGGCGGGGGTCTCCAAGAGCACGGCCTCGCGGGTGTTGAGCGGGTCGAGCCGGGTCAGCTCCCAGACCCGGCGGGCGGTGCAGTCGGCGGCCGAACGCCTCGGCTACCGCCCGAACCGGATCGCCAGCGGACTGCGCACCCGGCGCAGCAACCTCATAGGGCTGGTGATCACCAACCTGGTCAACGCCTCCTTCCACACCATCACCGGGGTGCTCCAGCAGCGGCTGGACGAGTGCGGCTACCAGGTGCTGCTGTGCGTCACCGACGCCGACCCGGTGCGCGAACGCCGTTACCTGGAGATGCTGTTGGACCACCGCGTCGACGGCCTGATCATCGTGGGCACCGGCGACAACCTCGCGACGGTCCGTCAGGTCAGCGAGGCCGGCATCCCCGTGGTCAACCTGATGCGGACCCCCGACGGCGCTCCCGGTGACTCCGTGATGGCCGGCGACCGGGAAGGCGCCGAACTCGCCGTCCGGCATCTGCTCGGCCTCGGCCACCGGCGCATCGCCTTCATCGGCGGCCCGGCGGGCGTCGACTCCGGACGTGACCGCCACGCGGGATTCGCCGCCGCCCTGGGCGCCGCCGGACTCGAACCCGATCCCGCCCTGTGCGCACGCGGTCCCTACACCGTGCCGTTCGGCGCGGAGGCGGCGCTGCGGGTGATGGGTGCGGACGACCCGCCCACCGCGCTGTACAGCGCCAACCACGAGGCGACGTTCGGGGCGCTCGGGGCCCTGGTGCAGCTCGGCGTCCGGGTGCCGGAGCAGCTCTCCCTGGTGTGCCACGAGGAGGCACCCTGGTTCCCGTACTGGCACCCGCCGATCACCGTCGTCGACAACGGCGCCCGCGACCTCGGCGAACTCGCCGCGGAGCAGATCCTGCGCCGCATCAACAACCGCCCCCACGGCGACGACCCCGACCCCCAGGGCGTCGGCCGCCTCCTCCGCGTCGGCTCCCGGCTGGTGATCCGCAGCTCGACCACCGGCCCGCGTCATCCGGGGTCAGGGCCGACCGACGGCTGAACCGGCCCTCGCACGGCGGGCCGTGACGGGAGGGGGCGAGGCGCCGACGGCGGGCGCATGGAGGGCCCGTCCGCTCGGCAGGCCCTCCGTGGGGCGGGCCTGTCCGCTCGCCACGGCCGTGTCTACTGCGTCGGGCGGCGCGGTCGGGCAGGTCGGCGCGGGCGGCCAGGGCGGCCGGATCGACTGGCAGGCCGATGACGGCAGGGTCACCGACGACGCCGTCCGCGCGGACATGACCTCCACGCTGGAGACGGTCGCGGACGCACCGGGGGTGGCCGCCGTGGTCAGCCCCTACACGGACGCCGGCGCCCAGCAGATCAGCGAGGACGCCTCGACGGCGTACGCCACCGTCACCTTCGACGCGACGGCCGACGACGCCCGGATCGAGACGGTGCGCACCCTCGCCCTGGCCGAGTCCTCCGGCAGCCTGCGCATCGCGCTGAACGGCCAGGCCTTCACCGCCACCCCGGCCTCGAACCCGGCCACCGAGGACCTCGGCACCGTGCCGGCCTTCCTCATCCTGCTGCTGGTCTTCCGGGCGGTGTGGATGGCGGCGTTGCCCATCATCACGGCCGTCGCCGGTGTCGGCACCGCCGCGCTCACCGTCATGCTGAGTCCCCGGCTCACCTCACGGAGCGGTCTGCCTGCTCCGGGCGCTCCAACTGGGAGGCGAGGACGGCGGCTTGGACGCGGCGTTGGACGCCGAGTTTGGCGAGCAGGCGGGAGATGTGGTTCTTGACGGTCTTCTCGGACAGGTAGAGCTTCGCGCCGATCTCACGGTTGGTGAGGCCGTCCCCGATCAGGGCGAGGATGTCGCGCTCACGCGGGGACAGGCTCGCCAACTCAGGGGAGAGCGCCGGGGGTTCGGCGGGGTCGGCGCGCAGCGAGCGCATCAGACGGGCCGTGGTCGCGGGGTCCAGCATCGACTGGCCCGAGGCGACCGTCCGCACCGCCGAGACCAGGTCGGAACCCCTGATCTGCTTGAGGACATAGCCCGAGGCCCCGGCCATGATGGCGTCGAGCAGGGCGTCCTCGTCGTCGAACGACGTCAGCATCAGGCAGGCCAGCTCCGGCATCCGGCTGCGCAGCTCACGGCAGACCGTGATGCCGTCGCCGTCCGGGAGGCGCACGTCGAGCACGGCCACGTGCGGGCGCAGCGCCGGGCAGCGGACGAGGGCGTGGGCGACGGTGTCCGCGTCCCCGACCACCGAGATGTCCGGCTCGGCGTCGAGGAGGTCGGTGATGCCGCGCCGGACCACCTCGTGGTCGTCCAGCAGGAACACCCGGATCGGGTCCTGCTCCGTGAAGGTGCGTGCGTCGGCCATGACGACCTCTCGTATGTCCCGGTGGCGGATTCGGTACGGGCTGCCCGTGACGACGATCATCACGCGCCGGGTGCGCGTCTGCTAGGGCCGACCGGCCCCCGTCGGCGACGGCCCCCGTCGGCACCGGCGAGGATCGGACCCCCTCAGAGCCGCCCGGCGCCCTCCAACCCCAACCCCCCGTCCGCTGGGCTCAGTTCCCCGTCCGCCAACCCCAACTCCCTTGTGTCCAGCCCCAACGCCCCGTCCGCCAACCCCAACTCCCTTGTGTCCAGCCCCAACGCCCCGTCCGCCAACCCCAACGCCCCGGTGTGAGGCCCCAATTCCCCGTCCGCCAACCCCAACTCCCCGGTGTCCAGCCCCCATCCCCCGTCCGCCAACCCGAACTCCACGTCCACGACGCCTTCGACGGCGCGGGCCAGCCGGGCGGCCACCGGGATCAGCGAGCGGTCCCGCACCTGTCCGGTGAACGTCACCACTCCCTCGCGCACCTCGACGCCGACCACCGGACCGGGCCCGGGGAACAGGCCGGGAAGGAGGCCCCGGCGGATCTCCCGGGCGATCTCCTCGTCGTCCCGCAGGAACACCCCGAGCAGGTCGGCCCGGGTGACGACGCCCTCCAGCAGGCCCACTCCGTTCACCACGGGCAGCCGCTCGACCCGGTTGCGTGCCATGGTCCGGGCGGCCTGGGTGAGCAGGGCGTCCGGGCGGACGGTGAGGGCGGGGGAGGTCATCAGCTCCGCCGCGCTGTTCGCGCCGGACTTCGCCTGATCGGCCAGGTGCCGACGCCGTGCCCGGGGCGTGTTCCCCACCGGGCGGAGCCGCGCCCGGTACGGGCCGGGCGCGTCGGTGCGGAACTCCGCCTTGGGCAGCAGGTCGGCCTCCGAGACGACGCCGACGACGCGTCCCTCCCCTTCGAGCACGGGCAGGGCGCTCACCTTCCAGCCCCGCATCAGCCGCACCATCTCCTTGACACCGGCGTCCCGGCCGACGGCGACGACCGCCCGCGTCATGACGTCGCCGACGGTGTGCGGGGCGCTCACGGCGACCGCTTCCCGCTCCGGTGCGTGGACGACGTTCACCGGTGGCCGCCGGCCCCGTACGGGGCGTACAGGTCGAGCAGCCTGGTCCTGGCGGCGCGCAGGCGGTGGGCCAGCACGTCACCGACCCAGCGGGTGACGGCGTTGCCCATGGCCGGGTCCTGCGCGCACATCACGCGGACCGCCTCGGCGTCGAACTCGTAGGCCCGTACCGGGGTGGTCGCTTCGGCGCCCAGATGCCAGGCGTGCGGAGCGAACAGCCAGGACCAGCCGACGAGTTCGTTGTGCCGGAGGGTCTCGATGACGGCCGCGCGCCGGCCGGGCACGTGCATGTCGAGTTCGACCGTGCCGGTGCGGATGATCCAGAACCGGTCGGCCCGGCCGCCCTCCTCGAACAGGCGCGCGCCTTGCGGGAAGGCGGCCTCCCGGGCGATGCCCCGGAGCCGTTGCCGGTACTCGGCGGGCAGGGCGCGGGCCATGGTGGGCGCGGGGGTGGTGATCACGATGTGACTCCCGGCAGGGTTCGGCGACTGTCACGACCAGCGTGTACCGGGCACCTGACGGCTGCCAGGGGCCGTCCGGCCCAACGAGCGGGCCGCTCGGCTCCGGCCGAGGGCCAACGCGACGCGGCAATGGGCGAGTTCGCGGCGGGGTGTGCTCGACCTTGACGGTCGGTTCGCGGGCGGCGGCCAGGGCGCGGCATCTTGAATCCCCGACGGGACGCACGGCACCCCAGACGCCGGACGTAGAACGAACGCCCCCGACCAACCGGAACCAGCACGGCCCCACCCCAGCAGATCGCGCGCCCCCCCCCGCGCACACCCGGCATCCGACAGCGCGGCGCGAACGACCGTGCGTACACGCCCGGTTCCGTCGGTCAGGCGGCCCGGTGTCCCCATCGCGGCCCCACCGTCTCCCACTCCCGGCCCCACTCGTCGAGGCGCCGTCGGTCGAGCCGTGACCGGACCGCGGCCCCCACGGCCTGGACGACGGCGACGACGGCCAGCCCGGTGAGGATGCCCAGGAAGGCCGCCGAGCCCGCGGCCTCCGTGGGGCTGGCCGGGGCCGTCTTCAGCGCGCCGTCGCCGTCCTGCCAGACCGTGACGCCGGTGCCCGCCGCGCGGCCGGTGGCGACCAGGGTGCGGCCGGTGCGTGGGGAACCGTCGGGGGCTTCCCAACGGACCTTCGCCGGAAGCCTGTCGGCCTCGGTACCCCGCTTCGACGGGGAGACCGGAACGTCGTGGACGAGCACCGCGGTGACCGGACGCAGCTCGGCGCGGTGCTGCACGAAGGCCGCGTCGGCGGCGTGCACCGTGGCAAGGCCCCCGCACAGGCCGCCGATCACGGTCGCCGTCCACACCGCCAGCACGATCCAGGCCTCGATGAGGTCGTCCCGGCGCCGGAGCGGGTTCTTGTGCCAGCGCCAGAACAGTTTCCTCGTGTGCTCGCGGTCGTTCATCGCCTCGGGCCTCCTTCCCGTCGTCGCGCAGTCGACGGTGACAGCCCAGGGGCCGGGGTCACAGGGGACGAACGGGCAGCGCCGATGGGCCGGTCGGGACCGTTTCCCGGCCCGGGAGGGGGCCGTTCGGCCCACGCGGCGGCAGGCCGGACAGCACCTCGAAGGCTCGGCCGAGACCCGTGGCACGCAGCAGCCGCACGACGTTCTTGCCGTCGGTGACCAGCCTGAGCCGCCCGCCCCGGGCCAGCACCCGGTTGCGGGTACGGCACAGCACCCGCAGCCCGGCGCAGTCCATGAAGGACACGGGACGCAGGTCGATCACCAGATCGGGGTGCGGCCCCGAGGTCAGGGCGTCGAGACGGGGCACCAGCGGGTCGGCCGCCGCGAGGTCGATCTCGCCGCGCAGCGTCACCACGGTCGTGCCGTCGACGGTACGGACCGTGTGGCGCGGTGCCGACCTCGTGTGATTCTCGGACATGCTGCGATCAAAACGGCACCGGCGGACAGCGCGAAAGGGCCGAACGTCCCCGCACAGCGGGTCAGTTGGACCCTCGGGGACTGTCCTCCTCGCCCGACGGCGCCCCCAACGGCCCACCAGCGCCGGGGAAGTGGCCGTGCCGGTCGACGGCGACGTCGTTCACGACGAGGCCGTGTTCCGGTCGGCCCGCACGTCGTGGGACGGGGGTGGATGTGACCTGGGGAGCGGGGTGCCGGGTCAGCCGTCGGTGGTGAGGAGGACCCCGGAGACCAGATCGGGGTGGACCCGGATCACCTGGTCCCGCTCCTGGTCCCGGTCGGGCCAGGGGTGCAACGCGGCCTGGCTGCGGGCGAGTTCACCGGGGTCGGTGACGACGCGGGCGTATCCGGTGACCACCACGCTCCAGCCGAGGTGGGTGTCCGGGTCGAGGACGTCGGCCTCGTAGGCGACGACGACACCGGGGCCGTCGGCCTGCCGGGTGTGCGCGGTGAGCGCGGAACCCTCTTCCGTGCGGATCACGATGTCCCCGTCGTCCAGGGCGTGCCGGACCGGGCGCACGGTCGGCAGCGCGTGCCGGGTGAAGACGATCCTCCCCAGGGACACGCTGCCCAGCAGCCGCAGCGCCTCCGCGCCGTCGAGCGGAACACGGCGCGCGGGCGCGGGGGCCCGTCGGACCGGAGGGCTGTCGTCGTTGACCATGGCGGGCTTCCCGTACCGTTCGGTACTCGGTTCTCGAATCGGCGGGTGTGCGGGCGGAGCGACACCGCGGGGGGTCGGTGCCGCTCCTGTGTCCCACTGTCCTCGGCGAAACGGCTTGTTTCCAGGGGCCGTTGGGCCCTGGTCCGGGCCCGGACGGCCCCCGCCCGTGGCCCACCGGCGGCGGCACCGGCCGGGGGTGGCGGGAACCACGTGCCGCGCACCCGGGTCTCGTCCCGGGGCCCGGCGGGCGCGGGTACCGTGATCCCTGTTCGGAGCGGCCAGTGCCCGCCCACTCGCAGAACCGGAGGAGGCACCGGTGGGAACGCCCGAGGAGCCCTGGGACGCTCGCGTACGGCTGCCGCAACTGCGCCTCGACGAGCTGCTGGAGGAACTCCAGGCACGCCTGGACGCGGCCCGCGGCACCCGGGACCGGGTGCACACCCTGCTGGGGGCGGTCCTCTCCGTCGGCCGGGAACTGGACCTGGAACAGGCCCTGCGCAGCATCGTCGAGGCCGCCGCGGTGCTGGTCGACGCCGAGTACGCGGCGCTCGGCGTGATCGCGCCCGACGGCAAGGGGCTCGCCGCCTTCCACACGGTCGGCGTCACCGAGGAGCAGATCGCCCGGATCGGCCCCTATCCGGAGGGGCACGGCATTCTCGGTGAACTGATCCGGCATCCCGAGCCGTTGCTGCTGGCGAAGATCTCCGATCACCCCGCGTCCTACGGGTTCCCGGCCGACCACCCGCCGATGAACACCTTCCTCGGCGTTCCGATCCGGGTGCGCGACCAGGTCTTCGGCAACCTGTACCTCACCGAGAAGCGGGGCGGGGCACGGTTCGACGACGAGGACGAGTCGGTTCTGTCGACGCTGGCCGTCGCGGCCGGCATTGCGATCGACAACGCCCGCCTGTACGAGGAGTCCCGGCTGCGGGAGCGCTGGCTGCGGGCGAACGCCGAGATCACCCACAACCTGATGTCCGGCGGCTTACCCACCGAGGTCCTCGCCCTGATCGCGGAGCGGGCCGGCGAGATCACGGGCTCCGCGCTGGCGGCGGTCGCGCTGCCGATGGAGGAGACCGGGTCGCTGACCGTGGAGATCGCCGTCGGGACGGGCGCCGCCTCGCTCCAGGGGCTCGTGCTGCCCACCGGACGCAGCCTGATGGGGCTGGCCTTCGTCCGGGCCGCCCCCGTCACCGGCACGGACATCGACCACGACGACGACATGTCCCTGGAACCGCCGCTCGTCGAGGGCCTCGGCCCCGCCGTGGCCGTCCCCATCGGTACCCGGGAGGCAGGGGTGCACGGGGTGGTCCTGCTGGCGCGGGAGGCCGGCCGGCCGCCCTTCTCGGCGACCGAGACCGAGACCCTCCAGGCCTTCGCCGCGCAGGCGGCCATCGCCATGGAACTGGCCGACCGGCGCCGCGACGCCGAGGAGATCGCCGTCCTCAAGGACCGCGACCGTATCGCCCGCGACCTGCACGACCTGGCCATCCAACGGCTCTTCGCCACCGGCATGACCCTCCAGAGCGCGGGCCGCTTCATCGACCATCCCGAGGCCGCCGAGCGCGTGGTGCGCGCGGTGGACGACCTCGACGAGACCATCAAGATCATCAGGTCGACGATCTTCGGCCTGCGGTCCCGCGAGGGCACCGGCGGGGACGGGCTGCGCGCGCGTGCCGTGCGGGTCGTCGGTGAGGCCGCCCCGGTGCTGGGCTTCACGCCGAGCCTGCGGGTGGAGGGCCTGGTGGAGACCCGGGTGCCCCGCGAGACCGCCGACCACGTGATCGCCGTGCTCTCCGAGGCCCTCACCAACATCGCCCGCCACGCCCACGCCCGGCACGCCGACGTGTCCCTCAAGGCCGACGCCGGCCAGGTCGCCCTGACGGTCCGCGACGACGGCATCGGCACCCCGCCCGACGGTCGCCGCAGCGGCCTGCGCAACATGGCGGAACGAGCCGGACAGCTGGGCGGGCACCTGGAGTTGGACAGCCCGCCCGGCGGCGGCACCCGACTGGTCTGGCGGGCACCGGCGTCGGGCGAATGACGCCGGTTGTTCTGCACACCGTGAGCCCTGCCCTGTGGAGCGTTGCCCACGTAGGCACCCCGCCCTCCCCTCCCGGCGCCCTGGAGCGGCCCGAGTGTCTCGGGAACCGCCCCTGCACGCACGCGAGTCAGCGGCCGGAGATGTACAACACCCGCCGGGCGCAGGGGACATGACGGCTGTCCGGCCGGTCTCCGCGAGGGAGGCCGACCGGACCGGGCCTCTCCGTCAGCGGGCCGTCGGCCTGGTCAGGAACTCCGTCAGGGTCCGGGTGAGGGTGTTGTGGGCCGGGGCCGCGAAGAGCGGGTCGAGGTGGTTCATGCCGTCGTCGGTCTCGTAAGTGGCGTACGGGATACGGGAGTCGGCCACCACCGCGCGCGCCGCCTCCGTGATCGTGCCGCCCGCGTAACTCGTCCCGAAGGCGTACAGCGGGATGTCGAGCCGCTGGGCGTGGTGCAGTCGCAGGCCCAGGGAACCGGCGAGCGCGGAGTCCGTGTAGGCGTCGGCGACATCGAGGTCGACGGAGAGCCGGGCGGGCCAGTACCACTCCCACACCGCAGGCACCGGACCGGCGTACGCCGCCGCGACCCGGCCGAGCGGGGTGATGCCGCTGTCGACCCAGCCGCGTACGTCCCCGCTGTCGGCGAGGTGGCCGGAGTGCACGGTGATGGCGTTCGGCCAACCGAAGCTCGCGTCCACCAGGAAGCCCAGCAGGCCCGCGTTGCTGACCGGGTACGGCAGGCGCAGCGCCTCGGGCAGACGGGGCTGGAGGACGGAACGGCCCTCGGGGTCGCTCAGCGCGTAATGCCCGGCCAACTGGTACCAGATCTGCGTGCTCTCCGCGCGGCTGCCCAGGCCCACCCCGCTCAGGGTCCGATCGAAGACCGCCCCGGCGTCGATGGCCGCCAGCCGCTCCCGCACCTCCTGCGGCGAGTCCGCGACCGGGTCGCCCGTGCCGTCGAACGCCCCGCGCACCCCGCCGTCGACGACCACCAGCCCGGCGAGCCCCTGGTAGCCGGGGCTGCCGTCGAAGTCCCAGGCCGCGTACGCCAGCGCGGTCGTCGCTCCCCAGGAGTGCCCGCCGAGCACCACCCGCCGATCACCCCGGCCGGCGGCCTGGACGACCACCCGGAGATCCGCGAGGGCCAGCGCCAGGCCCCAGTCGGCGGCGAAGGGGGACGCGGCCGGGTCCTGCGTGCGGTACCCGCCGTCCAGGTAGTAGCCGACGGGGTCAGGAGCGGCGAACCCCGAGCGGTCGGCGAGGTTCTCCTCCCGCCGGTCGAGGGCCCACACCTGTAAGCCGGGCACGGCCGCGACCAGATCACGCGCCAGGAGACGGAAGTCGCCTGCCGCGCCGAACATGCCGGGCACCAGCACCAGGACGGTGCCCGCCGTGTCGGGACCGACCTTGAGGACATGCACCCGGTCCGACCCGGCGGGCCCGCCGCCACTGCCCACGGCCACCGGCACATACGGCTCCGGTCCGACGGCACCCGGTACACGTCCCACGGCCCACCCGGAACCGGCCCCCGTGCCCATGGCGGCCGAGGCCAGGGCCAGCCCGCCCAACATTCCGCCCAGCACCGCGCGGCGCGGCAGACGCTTCGTCATGTCACTTACCTCCAGCGAGAGTTGATCACCACAGCTTCCCTCGCTGCTCCGGCACGCCTCGCACCAGGGGCCCGGTCATCTCCGTCCCTCGCCACGCCCGACGACCCTCCGGTGAGGGCACGGCCATACCACGTCGGTCCGATCGACGCGCTCCACGCGTCCGGCACGCACGCCGTCACGACCGGCTCCGGCGCTGAACGACGACGCCCTCAGCGGCCGCCCGAAGGGGACGCGGCTGATCGTCCGCCGCGAGGAACGGCCCCTGTCCGGGCCCCAGTTGGGCTTCACCTAGGCTGACGAGCTGCGGCTCGCCTGGTTCGCCACCAGCACGCCGGGCGACAGGAACGACGACGTTCGCGGATCTCCCGCGCGTCGAGGCCGTAGACGGGGGAGCCGAAACGGTCGACGGATACGCCCCTCGGCCTCCGGGCACGCGGAACGGGCCCAGCCAGCAAGGCTGTTGGCGTTGGCGTCCGCGTCCGCATCGGCGCCGTCGAGGAGCCGGGACCCCAGTACCGGGGAGTCCCAGGGCGAGGAAACGGTCATGGTCGGCGTCCCTCAGCCGATCAGCAGCGCCAGGCACGCGAGGACGGCCCCGACGCCGGTCACCCGCAGGACGTCGACGTACCGGGGACGCGAGCCGCGCCGGGAGTGCGTGCGCTCCCGTGCCGTATCCAGGTCGGCGGCGGGCGCCGAGAACTGCGGGTCGACGGTGAGAGCGGTGACGCCCAGCGGCGCGGCGAGGGCGCGCAGCGCGGGTTCGGAGAGCCTGATGCCGGCCGGGTCGCTGCCCAGCGTGGCGGTGAGCGCGGCCGCCGAGGTGAAGCCGACGGCGGTACGGCCGCCCAGCGGGGTGCGGAAGAACCGAGCCGCCCAGCTCGCTATTTGCGTATAGGTGCAAGTAGCTGGCACACTGCTCCCGGCACGCACCCCGCCACGCCGTGCGGACCAGGTGCGATGCCACATCCGACGCACGCGTCACCGAACGGAGGCAGCCATGGGCGAAGACCCTCCCAGTCCGCGCTGCCTCCTCGGCAGCCTCTGATCACTCACCCCCTCTGAACCGCGGCCCCCGAGCCGCGTCGGCGGGGCGTCGCCTCCGTGGGAAGCCGTGCGAAACGGCCCCCGGCGGCCCTCCCTTTCTCCGCTGTTCTGCCTTTTTCTCTCCACGCCGGGCCCAGGCGCGCCCGGGCGCCCCCGCGCGCCCGGCCGACGCCCGCGCCCACCGCGTGGCCGGAGGTTGTGTGATGTCGTTCCGGACGAGCACCGATGCCCCACAGGCGCCGCTCTCCTCCCGTCTCGCGGGCCGCCTGTCCCGTGCCACCTGGGTGGACGTGGTGGTCGCCGCGGCCGTCCTGGTCCTGCTCTATCTCGTCCTGCGGGTCGGACAGGGCACCACGGTCCGCTTCTCCACCGGCCAGAACGTCCACGTGGACACCGACCCGTCACGGCTGCCGTACGACGCGGCACGCTCGCTGCTGCGGATGTTCGTCGCGCTCGCCCTCTCGACGGTCTTCACCTTCGGGTACGCCTACGCCGCCGCCAAGAGCCGTCGCCTGGAGCGGATTCTCATCCCGGCCCTGGACATCCTCCAGTCCGTCCCGGTGCTGGGCTTCCTGACCGTGGCCGTGACCGGGTTCATCGCCCTGTTCCCCGGCTCCATGCTGGGCCTGGAGTGCGCGTCGATCTTCGCGATCTTCACCTCGCAGGCCTGGAACATGACGTTCGGCTTCTACCACTCCCTGACCTCCCTCCCGCGTGAACTCGACGAGCTGTCACGGTCGTTCAGGTTCACCCGCTGGATGCGGTTCTGGAAGGTCGAGGTCCCGTCCGGGATGATCGGCCTGGTCTGGAACGGCATGATGAGCTTCGGCGGCGGCTGGTTCTTCCTCGTCGCGTCCGAGGCCATCAGCGTCAACAACAAGGACTACGCCCTGCCCGGCGTCGGCAGCTACGCCGGTGCCGCCATCACCGACGGCGACCTGGGCAAGGTCGGCTGGGCCATCGTCACCATGGCCGTCCTGGTGATCGGCGTGAACTTCCTGTTCTGGCGCCCCCTGACCGCCTGGGCCGAGAAATTCAAGAACGAACAGTCCGAGGCCAACGAGGTCCAGCGCTCCGTCGTCCTGAACTTCCTGCGCCGCTCCAGCTGGCCCCGCCTGCTCGGCAGGCTGCTGCGCCCCGTCGGCCGCGCGCTGAGCAGGGCGGCCCGCGTCCTCGGCACGGACGACCGCCCGCTGACCGTCGACCGGGCACGGCGGCGCACCGGCGACCTCACCTTCGCCCTCGTCGCGGGCGGGCTGATCCTGTGGGGCCTGGTCGACCTCGGCCGCTACCTCCACGACCGCACCGGCCTCGGCGTCTTCGGTGAACCGCTGCTGCTCGGACTCGTCACCCTCGCCCGCGTCGTCGTCCTGGTCGCCGTCGCCACGGTGATCTGGGTGCCGATCGGCGTGAAGATCGGCTTCTCCCCGAGGCTGACACGCATCGCCCAGCCGGTGGTCCAGGTCCTGGCGTCCTTCCCCGCCAACTTCCTCTTCCCGCTCGCCGTCTGGTTCTTCCTGAAAACCGGCCTGTCCATCGACGTCGGCGGCATCCTGCTGATGGCGCTCGGCGCCCAGTGGTACATCCTCTTCAACACCATCGCCGGTGCCATGTCGATCCCGTCCGACCTGCGCGAGGCCATGGACGACCTCGGCGTGCGCGGCCGGCAGCGCTGGCAACGGCTGATCCTGCCGGGCATCTTCCCCGCGTACGTCACCGGCGGCATCACCGCGTCGGGCGGTGCCTGGAACGCCTCCATCGTCGCCGAGGTCGTCACCTTCGGCACCACCACCCTGACCGCCACCGGCCTCGGCGCCTACATCGCCAAGGCCACCGCCCACGGCGACTTCCCGCACCTGATCGCGGGCGTCGCGGTGATGAGCCTGTACGTCGTCGGCCTCAACCGCCTGCTGTGGCGGCGCCTGTACCGGCTCGCCGACAGCCGTTACGCCCTCTGAACCACCCACCGACTTCTCCCTCTTCCGGAGGCCGTCATGGCACTCAAGATCCTGCGCAGGCTCCGCGCCTGTGCCGCCCCCGCCCCCACGGCACCCCGCGCCGCCGACGGCGACGTCCTGCTGGAGACCGCCGCCCTCACCAAGAGCTACGCGGGCGCCGACGGCGCACTTCCCGTCCTCGCCGGCATCGACCTCCAGGTACGCGCCGGTGAAGTGGTCGCGCTGCTCGGCAAGTCCGGCTCCGGCAAGTCCACGCTGCTGCGCTGCCTGGCCGGTCTCATCCCGGCCAGCTCCGGCACCGTCTCCTACCGGGGCAGGCCGCTCACCGGCGCCAACCCCGGCACCGCCATGGTCTTCCAGACCTTCGCCCTGCTGCCCTGGCTGACCGTCCAGCAGAACGTCGAACTCGGCCTTGAGGCCCGTGGCATCCCCGCCGGTCAGCGCGCCGAGGCCGCCGTGCAGGCCATCGACCTCATCGGACTCGACGGCTTCGAGTCCGCCTACCCCAAGGAACTGTCCGGCGGCATGCGCCAACGCGTCGGCTTCGCGCGGGCGTTGGTCGTCGAACCGGACGTCCTGATGATGGACGAGCCGTTCTCCGCCCTCGACGTCCTGACCGCCGAGAACCTGCGCGGCGAGCTGATGGAGCTGTGGGAGTCGGGACAGTTCCCCACCCGGGCCATCGTGCTGGTCACCCACAACATCGAGGAGGCGGTGCTGATGGCGGACCGGATCGTCGTCCTCGGCTCACGGCCCGGCACCATCAAGGCGACCTTCGAGGTCGGCCTCGACCGGCCCCGCGACCGCGACGCGCCCGCCTTCGAGGACCTCATCGACCGCGTCTACCGCGTGATGACCGGCCGCGCCAAGGAGACCCGCGTCCCCGGCCGGCCCGAGGGCGTCGAGCTGGACAAGCGCACCGCCGCCAACACGCCCCTGCCGCCGGCCAGCGTCGACGGCCTCTCCGGCCTCGCCGAGCTGGTCGCCCACCACGACGGCCGCTGGGACCTGGCCGACCTCGCCGACGACCTCGGCCTGGAGATCGACGACGTCCTTCCCCTGGTCGACGCCCTCGACCTGCTCGGCTTCGCCAGGATCAGCGACGACGACCTGATCCTCACCGCCAACGGCACGGCCTACGCCGGGGCCGACGTCCAGGAGTCCAAGGCCATCTTCGCGGAGGCGGCCCTCGGGACACCGTTGGTCAGACTGATCACCACCAGTCTGCGGCAGAACCCCGAAGGCACCCTGCGCGCCGGGTTCTTCCGCGATGTGCTCGCCCACCACTACACGAGCGAGCAGGTCACCGGGCAGCTGGAGACGGCGACCGACTGGGGCCGCTACGCCGAGTTGTACGCGTACGACGCCGACCCGCAGGAGTACCGCATCGACAACGGCGCCCCGGCCCCCGCCCCCCGGCCCTAGGACCCGTCCGCTAGTGCTCGGTCGCGGGCCTCGGCGCGCGTACCACCCGGCGCGCACGGGCCGGGTCCTCGTGCGCGACGGCCGCCGGAACAGGTCCCGCGCCGGACTCCGCACCGGCGTCCCGGTCCGCCGAGGCGTCGGCCACCAGCGACGCTTCCTCCAGCAGGCCGCGCACCCGGGAGGCCGCCCGGTAGTAGACGCGGGTGCCCTCCCGGCGCGAGTCGACCAGACCGGCCGCCCGCAGCCGCGCCAGATGCTGGGAGGTGGCGGCGACATGCGCACCGAGGATCTCCGCCAGCGCGCTCACCGGCAGCTCCTGCCCGCTCAACGCCCACAGCAGCCGGTACCGCGACGGATCGGCCACCGCCTTGAGCACGGCGACCGCCCGGTCGGCTCCGTCGGCGTCCCATGACCTGACTTGCGTCCCCATGCAAATATCCTAACCGGCGGCGCGCCCCGGACCGCGCCCCTCGCGAGGCCGGGGTCAGAAGGGCTCGGCGGGCTCCGACGCCGGCGGATACGGGGCCCCCGGAGGCATGTTGAACGGCGTGACCACCTGGATCGCCGAGGGCAGCGACGGGCCGTCGTCGGGGAGCGCCTTGTGGGCACGCATGATGATCTGGCAGGCGCGGCGCATGTCCTGGCGCAGGTCGTGGTGGAGGACCGCCGACAGCCGGCGCTCGCTCAGCAGGCGGGTGTTGTCGTGGTCGAGGTCGTGCCCGATGAACACCGCGCACTCCCGCCCGAGCGCGTCGAACGCGTTCAGCGTGGCGACATTGCCGCCGCCCGCCGAGTAGACGGCGATGATGCGGTCGTCCCGCTTGAGCGCCTCCAGGACAAGATCGTGCTGGGTGGCGTCCAGACCGTCACTGTCGGTGACTTCCACCAGGGACCGCCGGGGATCGGCGACCCGCATGGCGCTGCGGAAACCCATCTCGCGTTCCTCCTCGCCGCGGAAGGAACCCCGGCTGATGGTGGTCAGCACATTGCCGGGGCGGCCGCCGAGCCACTGGCCGAGGAGGTAGGCGGCGGTGGCACCGGCCGCGCGGTTGTCGATGCCGACGTACGCCAGACGCGCGCTGTGCGGCAGGTCCGTCACCAGGGTGACGACGGGGATGCCGGCCGCGACCAGCCGGCCGACGGCGGCGGCTATCTCCGGCTCGTCGGGGGCCTTGAGGATCACGCCCTGCGTACCGCGCTGCGCGATCTTCTCCAGGGTCCCGATCAGCTCCTCCGGAGAGCAGGCCTCGCGGAAGTGGAAGCGTGAGCGCACATGGGCGGGGTGCAGGGAAGGCAGCTCGGCTTCCAGGGCCTCCCGGACGGCGGTCGAGAACCGCTCCGGGCTGTGCATCACGATGTCCATCATGAAGGTGCGGCCGCCCAGCCGGACCTGGTCCTGCTGGCGGTCCAGGTCGGTGATGGCCTCGTGCACCTCCCTGATCGTGCTCGCGGTCACATTGCCCCGCTCGTTCAGGACACGGTCGACGGTGGCCGTGCTCAGTCCGGCCTGCCGGGCGATTTCCCTGATCGGGTAGCGGTGTCGCATGACTGGTCCCCAAGCCGATGATTGATTTTTGATGCGTCGATAGGCATTGAATGATGGGTTGGAGTTATCAAGACTGGCAGAAATACGCGAACTGCGAAAGGACCCTCATGTCTCCCACCGTCGCGGGATCGAGGACCTGGCTGACCGAGTCGGACTGCGATCTCGACACGTTCCGCTCACTCGTGGAGCAGAGCACCGACCCCGCCGACCACCCGTCGGCCGAGCGGATCGAGCAGAACGTCCCGCTCTACGACAGCGACCGGCTGCGCTCCCTTGCCGCCTCCCCCGAGGGCCGCCGCGCCGTGCAGGACGAGCTGGTCCGCGCCCTCCTCGACGGACCCGGCATCGTGGTCCTCAAGCGCGCCTTCACCGACCCGGCCGTCCTCGACGCGGCCTCCGACGCGTTCCGCGCGCTGATCGAGGAGGAGCGTGCCGGCGGCGGCGCCCGGGGCGACCACTTCGCCAAGCCCGGCGCGAACGACCGCATCTGGAACGCCCTGGACAAGGTCGCCGTGCGGGTGCCCGAGGTGTTCGCCGACTACTACGCCAACGACATCCTGGAGCTGATCGCCGAGTCCTGGCTCGGCCCCGCCTACCAGGTGACCTCGCAGGTCAACGTCGTCAACCCGGGCGGCGCCGCGCAGAGCGTGCACCGGGACTACCACCTGGGCTTCCTCTCCCAGGAGCGGGCCGCCGCCTACCCGGCGCACGTCCACCGCCTCTCTCCCGTGCTGACCCTCCAGGGCGCGGTGGCCCACTGCGACATGCCCGTGGAGTCCGGCCCCACCCTGTACCTGCCGCACTCGCAGAAGTTCGAGCCGGGTTACCTGGCCTGGCGGCTGCCGGAGTTCGTCGAGTACTTCGACGCGCACCGCGTCCAGCTCCCCCTGGAGAAGGGCGACGCGGTCTTCTTCAACCCCGCGCTCTTCCACGCCGCCGGACACAACCGCTCCGCCGACATCAAGCGCATGGCCAACCTGCTCCAGATCTCCTCCGCCTTCGGACGCGCCATGGAGACCGTCGACCGCGACGCCATGGCGAACGCCCTCTTCCCGGTCCTGCTGCGCCGCAAGACGGAGGGCGCCTCGGAGGACTGGCTGCGCCGCGTGGTCGCCGCCACCGCCGAGGGCTACCCCTTCCCGACCAACCTCGACAGCGACCCGCCGGTCGAGGGGCTGGCCCCGCCGTCCCAGGCGGACCTCGTGTGGCGGGCCGTCGCCGAGGGCTGGACCCCCGAGCGGCTGGGCCAGGAACTGGCGGCCGCGGCCGAACGCCGCCGCAGCTGACCGGCAGCCACCCCCGCTCATGAGACGGGCCGAGGACAGGGCCGTCCTCGTCGGCGAGGGCAGCCAGGTCATCGGCGCCACAGCCGTACGGGCGGCGGGGCAGGACGCGCACCGCGTCCTGCCCGGCCGCCGGTCCGCGTCCCCGGGCCCGCGCTCCGCGCGAGCGGACCCCGCCGACCCGACCCAGGCGCCCGACAGCGCCGTTCACACCTACCAGGAGCACGCGATTCTCATGCGTACCGGCATCATGGGGCTCGGCCTCAACGGCGCGTACCACCGAACGACGGCCACCCGGCCGCCCGGCACGACGGCCCCCCGGCGGGTCACCGGCCGTTTCGGGACCACCCTCACCGGCGTGCGCGGAGCGGCCTCCCCGGCCCGATCCGCCCTCCGGTCCGTGCGAGTCGACGAGGTGCGCGCAGTATGACGAACGAGCCCCTGCGGATCGGTGTCCTGGGCGCCGCCCGCATCTCCGAACTGTCGATCGTCGGACCGGCCAGGGCCGGCGGGCACCGGCTGGTCGCGGTGGCCGCCCGGGACCAGGCCCGGGCCGAGGCGTTCGCCGCCACGCACGGCGTGGAACGGGTGGTCGCCTCCTACGCCGACCTGGTCCGCGACCCGGAGGTCGAGGTCGTCTACAACCCGTTGGCCAACAGCCTGCACGGGCCGTGGAACCTGGCCGCCCTCCAGGCCGGAAAACACGTCCTGACGGAGAAACCGTCCGCGAGCAACGCGGCCGAGGCGGTCGAGGTCCACGAGGCCGCCGCCAAGGCCGGAACGGTGTTCATGGAGGGCTTCCACTACCTGTTCCACCCGGCGATCCTGCGCCTGCACGAACTGCTGGACAGCGGGGAGCTGGGCGATCTGCGGCACGTCGAGACCATGGTCGCCATGCCCGCGCCGCCGGACAGCGACGTGCGGTGGTCGCTGCCGCTGGCGGGCGGCGCGCTGATGGACCTCGGCTGCTACAGCCTGCACGCCCAGCGGGTGCTGGCGCCCTGGGCGGGCGGGGCGCCCCGGCTGGTCGCCGCGCGCGGCGGCGAGAAGGCCGGGTCCCCGGGGATCGACGAGTGGCTGGACGCCGATCTGGAGTTCCCGAACGGCGCCACCGGCAGCGCCCGTTGCCACATGGCCCACGCCACCTGGCAGATGAGCTGCCGCGTCGTGGGCTCACGCGGCGAGGCGACGGTGGTGAACTTCGTGCAGCCCCACCTGGACGACCGGGTCCTGGTCCGTACGGCCGCCGGTGAGCGCACCGAGGAACTCGGCCGCCGTTCCTCGTACACCTACCAGTTGGACGCCTTCGCCGCCCATCTGCGCGAGGGTGCGCCGCTGGCGCTCGACGCCGACGACGCGCTGACGACGATGCGGCTCGTCGACGCCTGTTACCAGGCGGCCGGGTTCCCGCTCCGGCCCCGTACCGCCTCGCCGACCACGGCCTGACGAGGCGACGCGCGACGGCGGCGGGCGGTACCGGCAACTCCGGTACCGCCCGCCGCCGTTCTCGTACGGCCGCTCTGCCGAGGGGTCAGCGGGTGCCGTTCGCCGCGAACTTGGCGACCTTTTCGACGTTGCTCTTGTCGACGAAGGCGGGGCCGGTCAGGACCGGAGCCGAGCTACCGCCGCTGTAGTTGCCGTTGTTCTTGTAGAGCCACAGCCCGTCGATGGCCAAGTAGCCCTGGAGGTAGGGCTGTTGGTCGACGGCCCACTGGATCTTGCCGGACTTGATGGCGCCGACCACGTCCTTGTTGAGGTCGAAGGTGGCGAGCTTGGCCTTGCTGCCGGAGTCGGCGATGGCCTGGATGGCGGTCATCGCGAACGGGGCACCGAGCGTCGTCACATAGTCGATGGACGAGTCCGTCTTGAGCTTGGCGGTGATCGTCGACTGCACGGACGGCATGTCGGTGCCGTTGACGTAGAGGATGTCGGTCGTGCCGGAGAACGTCTTCTTCACGCCGGCACAGCGGGCCTCCAGGGCCACCTGCCCCTGTTCCATGATCACGCAGACGGTGTGCTTGGCGCCCGCCTGATTGAGTTTGCGGCCGAATGCCTCACCGGCGATGGTCTCGTCCTGGCCGAAGAATTCCAGCAGACCCTGTTTCTTCCAGTCGCTCACGCCGGTGTTGAAACCGACGACGGGTATCCCGGCCTTCTCCGCCTGGGCGACCGAGGACTTCATGGCGTCGGGTTTGGCGAGCGTGACGGCGATTCCGTCGACTTTCTGGTCGACGGCGTTCTGGACCAGGTTCGACTGGTTGGGGCCGTTGGGGTCGCTGGAGTAGATCAGCTTGACGTTGTCCTTGGCCGCGGCGGCCTGGGCTCCCTTGCGGATCGTGTCCCAGAAGGTGTCTCCGGGGGCCGCGTGCGTGATCATCGCGATCGTCATACGGGGCGTGGTGGCTTTGCCGGCCGAGACGGCGGTCCCGCTCTCGTCGGCCTTCTTGCCGCCGGTGCTGCTGGAGCACCCGGCCACAAGGAGTGCGGCGGACACCGCCGCCGCGACGACGGGAACGATTCTGCGGGAACGGGGGTGGGACGAACGATCCATCTTTCCGGCACCTCGCTGTGCTACAGGGGAAAGGAAGAGGCGGTGGACCTGGCGAACATTCCAGATCACACGCTGTTAACGCGGCTGTTGCTTATGGCGAGATAGAACCCGCCACTCCATCCGGAGGTCAATGTATGTAATGACATCATTTATCCATCAGGGTAAAAGGAGGGGGCATCGGTCGATTCCGGGCGACCCCGACCCCCGCATCAGGGCGGGCCGGAGAATGCCACGAGCCGCTGGTGTGCGGCATGCCGAAAACAGGGGCGGCGGGAACAACCGTGGTCCTGTCCCCGCCACCCCTGTGGCCCTCACTTCACCGGCGTCAGGTCCGCCGGTGTCTCAGGTCGCCGGCGCCCCGTTCACCAGCGCCGCGGCGCCCCGATACGCGGCGGCGGCGGCCTCCCGCACCGGCAGCACGCGATGCGCGTCGGAGAGGATCTCCACACCCCACGGCCCATTCCACCCGGCGGTCCGCAGCGCGGCGATGATCCCGGGAAGATCGAACGACCCCTCGCCGCACAGGCGCCGACGGTGCACCGTGTCCTCGAAGAGCGTGCCGAGCACCTCGCTGTCGGCGTCGTTCAGCTCCACGCCGACGATCCGCGACGCGGGCACCTTCGCCAACTCGGCGGGCGGGGTGTGGGCCCGCTCGGTGTGCCAGACGTCGATGATGAGCCCGCCCGCCGGATGCCCCGCCGCCTCGACGAGCCGGAGTCCGTCGTGCACGGTCTTGAGGTTGGACCAGGGCAGGAACTCGACGCCGAGCCGGGCGCCCACGCCCTCGGTCTGCGCCGCGAGCGTGGCGAACTCCTTGGCCCAGACGTCCAGTTCCCAGGGCTCGTCGGCCACGTCGGGCCCGATCTTGAAGGTGCGGGCACCGAGCGCCTCGATGGCCCGCAGCATGCCGGCGCGGGCGGTGTCCGACGCGGCCCGCCGGGGTCCGTCGGCCCACCAGTCGGTCAGCAGCTCCAATTCGATGTGGTGGATGCCGTTGTCCTCGAAGAGGGACCGGACACCGGCGAGCCCGTACGTGCGCTCGGCCTCCACGAGGTCCTGGTACAGCAGCCCGAAGGCCGTGAATCCGGCATCGCGCGCCGCTTCGACGCGCTCCCGCAGGTTCAGCGGACTGCGCAGCTCCTCCTCGTCGGGAGCGACGTCGCCCGCGGTGGTCCAGCACGTGGCCAGAAATTCGTCAGTCATCGCTGTGTCCTGGATTCCTCGTGTTCGGAAAAGACGCCGGCACAGGGCAAGAAGATCAAGGGGTGCAGGTCGCCACGGCATTCTTGGCCGCCCCGCAGATGCCGGTCAATCTCCCGGAAGACATCAAAACCACATCAGGGCCGTATACGGCCACTCGGCCCCGTGCGGCATCGGCCCGCAGCGGTTCGGCGATCGGCACCCGGTCGATCAAGACCAGCGAGGGCGGCGCGGCGCGCGGGTTCGACGAGGGTAAGCGCACCACAGGGCGCGAGAGACACGTGATCGTCGACACGACAGACCTTCCGCTGGTCGTCGCGGTCACCCCCGTTGGTTTCGTCGATGGCCACGCCCCCGGACCGGTCGCACGGTCGCGGGGGTATTGCCTTCTGTAGCGATCGATCCACAGAGTGAGACGGGCGCGGCTAGGCTCGCCAGGGGGTCCACGGTGACCTGGGGTTCGGCACAAAGGAGTGGCCATGGCCAGCACATACGGTGAATGGCTGAAGGAACGACGCGAAGCAGCCGGGCTGACACAACAGCAGCTCGCCGACCTGGCATTGATGACGCGGTCGCACATCGCGCATATCGAGGCGGGCCGCCGGTTCCCGTCGGAGGAGGACGCCCGCCGACTGGACATGGCCCTCAACACCGGGAATGTGCTGGCTACTTTCCGACCGGGGCGCGACGACTCACCGGTTGAGGACTACTTCGAAGCAGCTCGGCAGCTCGAACAAGAGGCAACGATAATCCGCGAGTTCGCGCCTACTTTCGTGCCCGGGGTCCTCCAGACGGAGCGGTATGCGCGTGCTGTTCTAGGCGTCGCCTATCCTCCAGACAGTGAGGAAGAGCGTGACAAGAAGGTCGTAACGCGACTTGAGCGGTCGAAGATCCTCGCCAACCCAGTGACGCCCGTGGTGTGGACGCTGCTGGACGAAGCCGTTCTCCGACGGCCACTCGGCAGCGCCGAGGTCATGGCGGAACAACTCATGCACCTCGTCACCCTGGCTGAGAACGAACGGGTACGTGTACATGTGATGCCGTACAACGTGGGCGCTTATCAGATCCTGAACAGCATGCTCACTCTGATGTGGTTCGAAGACCAGCCGCCGGTGGCCTACTCAGAGGGCATCCAGTTCGGCAGACTCCACGAGGCTCCCGCCATCGTGGAGCGGCTTCAGAGCGCCTACCATCTCGCACTGAGCGATGCGTTGCCGTTGCGAGAGTCACTTGCCTTGTTGAAGGCGACAGCGAAGGATTTCGACCATGCCTGAGAACACCACCCCGAGCGCGGACACCCTGAGCGGCTGGCGCAAGTCGTCCTACAGCGGGACGGAGTCAAACAGTTGTCTCGAAGTCCTCGACGACTACCCCACCGGCGTCCCTGTCCGCGACTCCAAAGTCCCGCACGGACCCGCGCTCCTCTTCCCGCCCGCCGCCTGGGCGTCGTTCGTCCAGGCGGTCAAGGCGTAGCTCACCCCAACTGGGGGCGTCGCGGCTCGTACCTGTCCTACCCGTCATGATCACAGCCCCTGAAGGGGAGCACGCGGTGACCTGCCGGGTGGTGGGTGCGCGCGCTCCCGCCGGCCCTCGTCGTGGGGGCGGTGGTGGGGACCGTCGGACGAGGGCCGGTTCAGGGGCAACGGGCGTTCAGGGGACGGTCGTTGATCCGCCGAACCTGGTGGCCCGCAGGCCGCTGTGCGGTCGGGTCAGACGGTGGCGAGGGGCTTGACGACCGCGGAGAGCGTCGGCCGGGCCGGGTGGAGTTTCCTGGTGACCTCGGTCAGGTCGGCGATGAACATGCCGGCGAGTTCGGCGGTGAACCCGGTGCGGACCACCAGGCGCAGCACGGAGACGTCCTGGCAGGGCGCGGGGAAGTGGTAGGCGGGCAGATGCCAGCCCCGTTCGCGCATGGCGTGGGAGATGTCGAAGACCGTGACGCCCTGGGTGCCCGGGGCCATCCGGAAGGCGAAGGCCGGGAGTTCGGAGCCGTCGGTGACCAGCTCGTAGGGGGCGATGCTCGCGATGCGGGCGGCGAGGGCGCGGGCCGTGCGGCGGCTCTGGACCGCCAGGTTGCGCAGCCCCTCGAAGCCGTACCGTAGGAAGCTGTAGTACTGCGCGACGACATGGGCGCCGGGGCGGGAGAAGTTCAGGGTGAAACTGGGCGAACAGCCGCCGAGGTAGTCCACGTCGAACACCAGCTCGTCCGGGAGGGCCTCGGCGTCCCGCCACAACGCCCAGCCCAGGCCCGGAAACACATGCCCGTACTTGTGCCCCGAGGTGTTGATGGAGGCGACCCGTTCCAGCTGGAAGTCCCAGAGCAGATCGGGGTCGAGGAACGGGGCCACCATGGCGCCGGACGCGCCGTCGACGTGCACCGGGATGTCGGTCCCCGTCGCGGCCTGGTAGCCGTCGAGGGCCAGGCAGATGTCCGCGACGGGCTCATAGGAGCCGTCGAACGTGGAGCCGAGGATGGCCACGACGCCGATGGTGTTGTCGTCGCAGTAGGAGCTGAGCGCGTCGGCCGTGAGGTGGTAGCGGCCCGGCTCCATCGGGACGTAACGGGGCTCCACCTCGAAGTAGTTGGCGAACTTCTTCCAGCACACCTGGACGTTCGCGCCCATCACGAGGTTGGGGCGGGCGGTGTCCTTGCCTTGGGCGCGACGGCGTGCCTGCCAGCGACGCTTGAGGGCGAGCCCGCCGAGCATGGCCGCCTCGCTCGACCCGGTGGTGGAGCAGCCGCGCACCTGACCCGGGCGCGGCGCGTGCCACAGCCGCGCGAGCATCTGCACGCACCGCTCTTCCATCGCGGTGATCTGCGGGTACTCCGCGCGGTCCGCGAGGTTCTTCTCCGCGGTCTCCGTCATCAACTGCCGTGCCTGCGGCTCCATCCACGACGTCACGAAGGTGGCGAGGTTGAGCCGGGCGTTGCCGTCGAGCATCAGCTCGTCGTGCACGCGGCCGTAGACGACGTCGGGCGCGGACTCCGACGCGGGCAGCTCGTCGACCGGCAGCAGGAGGCCGTCGGCGGCCCGGTGGCCGAAGCCGCCGGAAGAGGCCGGGTCGAGGGCGTCGGTCGTCCCGAAGGAGGCGGTCGAGCCGAGGGAGGCGGTCGAGCCGAGGGGGGCGGTCGAGTCGAAGGTGGTGGTCGAGCCGAGGGAGGCGGTCGAGCCGAGGGGGGCGGTCGAGTCGAAGGTGGTGGGTGGGGCGATGGAGACGGGTGGGGCGAAGGAGGTGGTGGAGGCGTCGAGCTGGGATGCGGCCATGACGTCGGTATCCGGGATGGGCATGAGTGTCTGGTGCCTTTCTGGTCCGTGCGACCCCGTGCGTTTTTGACGTTAGATCCCCTCGCGGCCCTCCATGCGTGCCGATTACACCGATCCAGCGATCGATTTGCGCACTGATGAACTGGATTTTCCCTTGTACATACTGGACGCCGCTTATGCCCGCTTTATCTGACTCCATTTCGACCCCGCCCCGGCCCGGTTCCGGCACGATCCCGCTCCCGGTCCGCGACCCCGTGTTCCGGCCCGGTTCCGGCACCGGCGCCGCCCGGTCGCCCGGCCGACTCAGTCGCCCGGCAGGAGACCGAGCGTGTCGAGCACCCCGTACACCCCGAGGAACAGGATCGCCGCGCTGCTCAGGACCAGGGCGACGGTCAGCCAGGGGTTGGCGCGGAAGCGCGGCGGGACACCGGTGTGGCGCAGCCGCCAGACCGCGACGACGACCGCGAGCAGGAACACGCCACCGCCGATGCCGCCGATCTGCACCATGAGCACCGGGGAGCGGACCCACAGGAAGACGCACATCCACACCGGGGGCAGACAGCAGGTGAGGACGCGGATGGTGCGGGTGCGGGCACGCAGGTCGTGCCAGTCGATCACCCCGAGCATCCCGAGGGTGTTGGTCCACAGCCGGGGCACGCTGGCCGACGAGGCGACGGTGACCGAGAAGAGCACGGCGATCGCCCCGGCCAGGAACAGGTACTCGGCCCACGGTCCCAGGACGTCGGTGTAGCTGTGCGACAGCGTGGTGATCATGTCGTTGCCCTCGGGCACCAGGCCCTGCGGATGCAGCACCGAGGCGCCGATCACGTAGAACGACAGGGTGCAGACGGTGCACACGATCCAGGAGACGCCCACGTCGAGCCGCATGACCTTGAGCCAGCCCTCGGCCCGCCGGGCGCGCTGCTCGGTGCCGTCGTCGGGACCGGTCCAGCGGGCGTACCCCTTCTCCAGACACCAGTACGTGTACGTCGTCATCTCGTCGGCGCCGACGCCGGTGATGCCGAACATGGCCAGCGCGATGCCGGCCGTGCCCGCCGGGATCTGGAAGCTCAGGCCGTCGGCGAGCTGCTCGGTGCCGTAGCCGAAGGCGGTGAACGGCAGGGCGAGGGCAAGCCCGAACGTGATGACCGTCTTCAGCGTGATGCCGACGACCTCGACCCGTTCCACGATGGGGTACTTGCCGGTCTGGAGGATGAGAACGGCGGCACCGGTCACGAGGAGCGCCCAGATCGTCAACGACGACGTGCTCAGCGCCGGGCCGTGGATCGGCAGCAGGATCGAACAGGCCGCCGCCGTACCGCCGATGATGCCGCCGCGCTGGAACATCTTGGCGAAGTCCATGCCGATCCAGAGCCAGTTGATCCAGCTCAGCCCGCCGAGCCGCGGCCCGACCTGACGGTAACCCTCCAGCGCGGGCTTGCCGTTGAGGACGGTCCAGCGGGCCAGCTCCATCTGCACCCACACCTTGACGGCGGTCGAGATGATCACCAGCCACAGCAGCGCGAACCCCGCCTTCGCGCCGAGCGCGGTGGTGGTGATCAGCTCCCCCGAGCCGACGACGGCGGCGGACAGCACGAGTCCGGGGCCGAGTTGGCGGGCCCGGCCGCGAAAGGTCTCGGGCGCCGGGCGGGCGTCTTCGGCGCGCAGAGCGTACGGGTCGGTCCGCGCGGGGGGCGGCGCCGCTGTGGCGCCGTCGGTGGTGGTGGCCATGTCGGGTCCTTAAGGATCGTCCGGCCTCATCGCCGGCATCCGGAACGGGGGAGGGAGGGGAGGGAGGGGAGGGAGGGGAGGGGTGGGGGTGTCGGTCGGTGGGCTCAACCGGCCTGATGCCGAGGGGCGTTGCCCGACAGGACGCGGACGACGTCCTCGGCCACCATCGCGCCCATGGCCTGGTTGGCCTCGGGGGTGCAGGCGGCCATGTGGGAGGTGAGGAGCGTGCGCGGAGCCGTGCGCAACGGGTGGTCGGCCGGCAACGGCTCGACGCCGAACGCGTCGAGGGCGGCGCCCCCGAGATGCCCGGAGCCGAGCAGCTCGGCGAGCGCGTGTTCGTCGACGAGGCCACCGCGCGCGGCGTTGACCAGGATCGCGCCCGGCTTCATCGACGTCAGCCGGGCCCGGTCGAGCAGCGGGACGCCGGACGGGTCGGGCGGACAGTGCAGGCTGACGGCGTCGGCGCGCGCCAACAGGGCGTCCAGCGTGGCCGGTTCGGCGCCGTGCGCGCGCAGGTCGGCCGCGGGGACGTACGGGTCGTGGGCGAGCAGCACCATCCCGAAGGCGCGGGCGTAACCGGCCAGCAGCCCCCCGATCCGCCCGAAGCCGACGATGCCCAGCGTCCTGCCGTGCAGTTCGGGCCCGAACAGCTTCGGCCACTCACCCGCCGCCACCGCCCGGTGCGACCCGGCGAGCGAACGCGCCGCCGACAGCAGCAGCCCGAACGTGTACTCCGCCACCGCGCGGGAGTTGCTGCCCGGCGCGCACACCACCGGTATCCCGCGCGCCCGGGCGGCGGCCACGTCGATGGTGTCGACGCCGACCCCGTGCTTGGCGATCACCTTGAGCCGGGGTGCGACATCCATGACCTCGGCGGTGATCGGGTCCATGCCGACGATCAGCGCGTCCGCTTCGCCTATGTGCGCGAGGAGTTCGGCGGTGGGCAGCGCCCCGTCCTCGCGGGGACGCAGCGGCCCCGCCCCGGCCTCCGCGAGGATCTGCCAGGGGCGCGCCGCGTGCCGGGCGAAGGTGGGCGTCGTGATGAGCGTGGTCGGCATCAGCGCGCCCCGCCGCGTGCCAGGTCCAGATGGGAGGTCGCGATCTGCTGGAGATGAACGACGTCCGCCGCGACCGTCGCGAACGTGAACCCCTCGGCGAGGCGACGCGCGGCGCCCGCGCCGTCGGCGTTGTGGATGCCGACGGCGATCCCCGCGTCCTCGGCCGCCTCCCGGACCCGCACGAGAGCCTGCTCGAACTCCCCTTGCACAGCAGGGTCGTTGGAGGTCGCGCCGCCGAGGGCGAGGCGCAGATCCGACGGCCCGACATAGATACCGTCCAGACCGGGGGTCGCGCAGATCTCCTCGACGTTCGCCAGCCCGTCGGCCGTCTCGATCATCGCGAGCACGGCGGTCTGCTCGTGCGCGTCGGCCGGGTCGGGCCCGATCCGCAACTGGGCCCGCATCGGCCCGTAGGAACGACGGCCCAACGGCGGATAGCGAACGGCGGCGACCGCGTCGGCCGCGTCCTGGCCGCCGTCGATCAGCGGGACGATCACGGCGGCCGCGCCCGCGTCGAGCGCCCTGCCGATGCAGGTGAGGTCGTTGGCCTCGACGCGGACCATGCCGACGGCGGTGCTGCCCTTGGTGTCGGTGGCGAGGAGGTTGTTCAACAGGCCCTGGTAGCCGAAGAGTCCGTGCTGGGCGTCGAAGGCGAGGTAGTCGTAGCCGACGCGGGCGAGGCGCTCGGCGGCGACCGGCGAGTCGAGCAACGACCAGTAGCCGATGAGCTGTTCGCGAGCGCGCAGGGCGGCGGTGAATGCGGCGGCGGTGCGGCCGGTGGCCATGGGTGTCTCCGTCACGGGGAGGGGGCGGGCGGGCGGTCAGCGGTGGTAGGCGGGCATCGGGCCGCGCAGGCGGGCGCCGACCTCGTCGCAGGCGGCCAGCACCTCGGCGGACAGCGGGCCGGCGGACGCGGCGGCGAGGTTGGCCTTGAGGTGCTCGACCTGGGAGCCGCCGAGCAGCAGGGCGTCGGTGGAGGGGCGTGACAGCAGCCAGCGCAGGGCCAGTTCGGTCAGGGGCAGGTCCGCGGCGGAGGCGATGCGGGTGAGGTCGCCGACGGCACGGAACAGCTCCTCGTTCCAGTACCGCTCGCGGTACATCGCGGCAAGCCCGGAGTCCCCGAACCGCCCACGGTCCGGGGCCTGTTGGAAACGGTGCCGGCCGGTGAGCAGTCCGCCGCCGAGCGGGTTGTAGACCATCGTGCGCACTCCGCTGACGGTGGCGTACTCGACGTACTCCTCTTCGAGGAGGCGGGCCAGGAGGTTGTGCAGCTGCTGGGCGACGACGGGGCGGGGAGCGCCGATCTCGTCGGCGACGCGGTGGAGTTCGGCGAGCTGCCAGGCGGCGAAGTTGGAGACGCCGAGGGCGAGCACCTTGCCCTCGGCCACGAACGCGCCGACGGTCGCGAGGGTTTCGGCGAGCGGCGTCCCGCGGTCCGGCTGGTGGAGGTAGAAGAGGTCGACGTGGTCGGTGCCCAGCCGACGCAGGCTCCCCTCCAGCGCGGCGCGCAGGCCCTCGGCGGACAGCGGCGCGTGCTCGCCCTGGTCGGGGTGCGGGATGCCGGCCTTGGTGGCGAGCACCATCCGGTCCCGGCGGCCGGGCAGCAGTGCGCCGAGGATGCGCTCGCTCTCGCCGCCCGCGTACCCGTTGGCGGTGTCCACGCCGGTGATGCCCGCGTCCAACGCCGCGTCCACCATCGCGGCGGCCGTCTCCCGGTCGACGGTGTCCCCGAAGGTCATCGTCCCGAGCACGAGAGGCGCCAACGGGACGGGGACGCCGGGGAGTTCGAGGCTGACGGTCACGAGGAGGGTCCTTCCGGGGCGGGTGGCGCGGGTCGCGGGTGAGGGGGGCGGTGCGGATGGGGCGGGTGGTGCGGGCGGTACGCGTCTGGCGGGCGGTGCGGGCAGTGCGGGTGGGGCGCGTCGCAGGTGATGCGGGTGGGGCGCGTTGTGCGTGTTGCGGGTGGTCCGGGCCTCGCGCGTGAGGCGAGTCCGCCGTGTCGTCCTCGTCCGGAATCTCGCACGGGATCTCCTGCGTGATGTGCGCAGCCCGGGTGATGCCGTGCGGTGACCCGGCTTCAGGCGATGGTCGTGCTGCTTCCGACGCCGCTGTCCGGTGCCGAGTCGGGCCGCGCTGTGGTCAAGTGCGGTGCGCTGTAGGGGCGATGGGCGTGAGCTGTTGCTGTGTGGCCCGGGGTGCGGTACCCGGACCGCATGAGTCGGGCGGTGTGGTCGGTTCGGCACGTCGCGCCGTGCGAACGGGTCCGTGCGAGCCGGTCCGTGTCACGTCAGCCGGTGCGCGACGCGTCCACGGAGGCGACGCGGTCCGTGGGTGACGGCCTCGGCGCCACCGGAACGCTCGCACGGCTGCGTACATCGCGCAAGAGGTCTCGCGCACTTCACGCACCTTGTGTCATGCTCCCCACCGAGCCGCCCCACGTCGGTCACGCCCAAGGAGGTTCGATCCCGTGGCTTCCCCGCCGCCCGTTCCCCGCGCCTCGCCGCCCCCGATACCGCTGCTGACGCCGCCACTGGCACCGCTGCCGATCCCGCCGTCGTACGTCGTCGCGCTCGCGGACGACCTGTCCGGCGCCGCCGAGACCGCCCGCGCACTCGGCGGCCCGGTACGGGTGTCCCTCGACGCCGGGGTCCTGGCCGGGATCGACGGCGCGCACGACCTCGTCGTCGACCTGGACACCCGTCATCTGTCGCCCGCCGAAGCGGCTGACGCCGTGCGGACGGCGCTGCGTTCGGCCCTGCGTTCGGCGTTGCGTTCAGCCCCGCGTCCGGGACGGTCCGTCGCCTCCACTCGCCTGCTGTACAAGAAGGTCGACTCGCAGTTGCGCGGCCACCTCGCCGTGGAGGCCGCCGCCTATGCCGAGGGCGCCGAAGCCGTCGTCATCGCCCCGGCGCTGCCCGCGACCCGGCGCACGGTGACCGGGGGTGTGGTGCACGTCGACGGCGTTCCGCTGCACCGCACGGACGGCTGGCGTGCGGAAGCCGTCTCGCCGCCCCGCTCACTGGCCGAGGCCCTGCCCGGCATCCCGATCCGCACGGTCCCGCTCGCGGTCGTACGGTCCGAACGTGCCGTGCTGGAAAGGGAGTTCAGGAACATCGCCGCGTCCGGCGCCCACCCGGCCCCGGACGCCGAGACCGATGCCGACCTGGACGCCGTGGCCGAGGCGGTGCTGCGGCTCGGCACCGGATTCCGGCTGCTGGGCAGCGCCGGTCTGGCGGCCGCGCTCGGCCGCGCACGGTCACGCCCCGCTGCCGCCGCACCCCGGCCCGCACCCGAACTCGCCCGAAAACAGGTCCCGTTGCTCTTCGTCGTGGGCACCGCCGAACCCGGCGCCGCCGCACAGATCGCGCACCTCACCGCGCTCGGCGCACACCATGTGCCGTTGAATCCGGCCGACTTGGCGGCGGGCACGGTCCGCCTGTCGCCCACCGCGGACGCTCTGACCGTGCTGTCCATCGACGGTTCGGGAGGCCCGCGTCCCGGCAGGGGGCGGGCGCTCAGCACCGCGCTCGCCGCACTCGCCGCCGCCCACCCGGGCCGCCCCGACCTCGTCCTGACCGGCGGCGAGACCGCCCGCGCCACCCTGGACGCCCTGGGCACAAGGGAGTTGGAGCCGCTCGGGGAGATCCACCACGGCGCCGTCCACTCCCGCACCCCCGACGGCCGCCACGTCGTCACCCGCCCCGGCAGCCACGGCGGCGAGGACTCCCTCCTGTGCATCGCCCTCGCACTCCGCCCCCACCTCGCCGCAGCCCCGGCAGCCACGTGACCCCGGCAGCCACCCGACCCGCAGGCACCTGGCCCCTCTGACTCCAGCCCCCCAACAACCCGCCCCTGCCCAGGAGTTGCCCCATGACCACGCCCCTCGCCCCCCTCGCTCCCCTCCCTCTCATCGCCCTCACCATGGGGGACGGCGCCGGTGTCGGGCCCGAGGTCGCCGTCGCCGCCCTGCTCGACGACGCCGTCCTGGCCCGCTGCCGTCCCGTCGTCATCGGGGACGCCCGGCGGTTGCGTGCCGCCGCCCGCGTCCTCGGCCTGGAGTGCGAGGTCGTCGCCGTCGGCCACCCGCGCGACGCCGCGTTCACCCCCGGCCGCGTCCACGTCGTCGACCTCGGTCTGCTCCCCGCGGATCTCCCGTGGGGTGAGCTGTCGCCGGTCGCGGGGCACGCCGCGTACGCGTACGTCGAGCGGGCCGCCGAACTCGCCGTGGCCGGCGAGGTGGACGCCATCTGCACCGCGCCCCTCAACAAGGAGGCCCTGCACGCGGCCGGCCACCTCTACCCCGGCCACACCGAACTCCTCGCGCACCTGACCGGGACCGAGGAGGTCTCGATGATGCTCTCCACCGAGAAGGTGAAGGTCATCCACGTCACCACCCACATCGGCCTGATCGACGCGGTCCGCCGGATCGAACCCGGTCTCGTCGAGCGCACCGTGCGCCGGGGCCACGAGGCGATGGTCCGCGCCGGCACCCCGAGGCCCGTCATCGGCGTCTGCGGCATCAACCCGCACGCGGGCGAGAACGGCCTGTTCGGCTACGGCGAGGAGGAGGAGAAGATCGTTCCGGCGCTGGAGAAGCTGCGCGCCGAGGGCGTCGACGCCCGGGGCCCGCTGCCCGCCGACACCGCCTTCTTCCTCGCCTCCCGAGGCGACTACGACCTGATCGTCGCGATGTACCACGACCAGGGCCACGGCCCCGTCAAGGTCCTCGGCATCGAGGCGGGCGTCAACCTCACCGTCGGACTGCCCGTCATCCGCACCTCCGTCGACCACGGCACCGCGTTCGACATCGCCGGAACGGGCACGGTCCAGGCCGGTAGCATGGTCGAGGCGCTGCGCCGGGCAGCCGAGATGGCCACGGTTCCGGCCGCTCCGGTGGCCTGAACCGCCGTCCCCTGCACCGCCGTTCACCGCCGTACCGTAGAGGACCCCGCAGATGCCGCCGATCACCTCGCAGGCCCGACGCGACCGTATCGTCCGCCTCGCCACCACCACCGGCCTCGCCAGCGTCGAGGACCTCTCCGCGCTCTTCGACGTCACCCCCTCGACCATCCGCCGCGACCTCGCCCGCCTCACCACGGAGGGCCGGCTCGCCCGCACCTACGGCGGCGCGATGGCGCTGTCCGCGCACCCCGAGGCATCGCTCAGGCAGCGCACGGGCGAGGCGTACGAGGAGAAGCGGGCCATCGCGCAGTGGGCGGCGCGGCAGGTCGAACCGGGCGAGACGCTGCTCCTCGACGCGGGGACGACGGTGGGCGCGCTCGCCCACGAGCTGCGCGCGGTCAAGGAGTTGACGATCGCGACGACGGGCCTGACCGCCCTGCACGCCCTCGCCGACGCGGAGGGCGTGCACGTCGAGTGCCTCGGCGGCACGCTCCGCCCGCTCAGTCAGGGCTTCGTCGGCCCGCTCACCGAGGCCGCGTTGGAGCATCTGACGTTCGACCGGGTCTTCCTCGGCGCCGACGGTGTCACCGTCGACCGTGGCATCTGCGAGGCGGACCTGCGCCAGACCCGGCTGAAGGAACTGATGTCCCGCCGCGCCGACCGGGTCTATGTGCTGGCCCACGGCGCCAAGTTGGGGCGCGCGCCGTTCCACGCGTGGGCCACGCTCGGCCAGGAGTGGACCCTGGTCACCGACGCCTCGGCGCCCGACGCGCAGCTCCGCGCCTTCGCGGCGCGCGGCGTGCGCGTCGAGATCGCCCCGGCCACCGGGACGTGACGGGAGCGGCGGGCGCCCGACAGCGCGGCGGCCCGCCCCGAGGCCGTTCCGCCCGCCCCCGGGACAGACCGCCGCCCCTGCCTCAGTGCCGGCCGTCGGCCTTCTTGCCCGCCGCCGTCGCCGCGCCCCGGCTCATCGCGAGCACGGCGTCACGGCGCTTCATCGCGGCGAACGGGGACCCGGCCGTCGGGTCCGGGCTGCCGGAGATCCAGGTGGGGCCGTCGGCCAGGTGGTCGAGGGCCTCCTCGGCGACCCGGTAGGGGTCGGCGAGCCCGGCGGTGTCGTACGCGTCGCCCTTGGCCTCGGCCTGCCGACGGTGCGAGGGGGTGTCGGTGCGGCCGAGGACGAGCCCGAGGACATCGACGCCGCTGTCCCGCCACTCCGCCCACAGGGCCTCGGCGAGGATGAGGTCGAACGCCTTGGTCGCGCCGTAGGTCGCGAGGGTGGCGCCACCGGCCCAGGCCGCGCCCGAGGTCACCAGGACGACACTGCCGCGCCCACGCGCCACCATCGGGGCGCCGAACCGGTGCGCCGCCTCCAGCGGACCCGAGCAGTTGCGCCGCACCAGGTCCAGGTGGCCGTCGATGTCCCGGTCCAGGAACGCGACGCTGCTGGTGTCCGCGCCCGCGTTGTAGACGAGGAGGCCGATCTCCAGGTCGGCGGTGCGGCGCTCCAGCTCGGCCAGGGCGTCCGGGGTGCTGAGGTCGAGGGAGACGGTGCGGACCTCGACGCCGTACTTGAGCCGGATCAGGGCGGCGGCCTGCTCCAGGACGGGGACGCGGCGCGCCACCAGGACGACGTTGATGCCGCGGGCGGCCATCCCGTGCGCGAACGCGACGCCGACCCCGTCGGAACCGCCCAGGACGATGCCCCACGGGCCGTATGAGCTGGTCATGGTTGTTGGTGCCTCTCACATGTGGGGGGGAGTTCGGCGAACGTCGGTACGCGGACGCCGACTTCGGACTGTAGCGACGACCCGCCAATTATAGAAGTCGGTCTCCTGTAATGAGCCGGCCGCCGCGAGGGCTGGCCGGTCCAAGCGCCCGGGGCGTCACTACGATGGCCGTCATGACTCAGCCGCAGCGCCGCCGGGGCCGTCCACGGGACGTGAGCATCGACGAACGGGCGCTCGCGGCGACCCGCGAACTCCTCGTCGAGCGCGGCTTCGACGCGACGACCATCCAGGCCGTGTCCGAACACTCCGGCGTGCACGCCTCCGCCCTCTACCGGCGCTGGACGTCCCGGATCGAACTGATCGAGGAGGCCACGTTCTCCGGGCTCGACCCGCTGAGCGTGCGCCCGACCGGTGAACTACGCCACGATGTGCACCGTTTTGTACGGGCCTATCTCGCGGCCTTCGGCGCGCCCGCCGCCCGCGCCGCCGCGGCCGGACTCCTCGCCCACCACCAGACGTCGAAGCGCGACGCGGTGCCGGAGATGTATCTGCGGGTATCGGCGCGGCCCCAGTTCCTGGACATCCTGCGGGCCGCGCCGACCGGCAGCGTGGACCCGGCCGTCGACCCGGACGACGTCTTCGACATGCTGCTCGGCGCGGTGCTCACCCGCACGCTGCTGTTCACCGTCTGGCCCGGGCAGCGGCCCGTGGAGCGGACTGTCGACATGATCCTGCGGATGCTGCGGCCCCTTGACTGAGCGCGGAACTCCGCGGGCGTGCACGGGAGCCGGGCGGCTACGGCTGCCGGGTGCCCGCCGCCCGCCGGAAGGCGCCCGGGGCCACCCCGACCCGGCGCAGGAAGAACTTGCCGAAGTTGGTGACCTCGGTGAAGCCGAGCCTGCGGGCGATCGTGCCCACGCTCAGGTCGGTGTGGGCGAGCAGGCGGCGGGCCTCCAGGGCGACCCGGGCGTCGATGATGTCCTTGGTCGACTTGCCGGCGACGGTCCGGCAGGCGCGGGCGAGGGTACGCGGCGCGCAGCACAGCGCCGTCGCGTAGTCGTCCACCAGCCGGGTGACCTGGTAGGAGCGCTCCAACTCGTGCCGGAAGCGCAGAAAGAGGGCGCCCAGCTCACCGGTGAACTGGGCGCCGTCCGGCGGGCTTTCGTGGTGCTCGCGGCACATCTGGTCGATCCGCAGCAGCACCACCGCCAGCAGATGTTTCAGCAGATCCTCCGCCCACCCCTGGTCGGGACGCTCGAACTCCTCGTACAGCAGGGCCAGAACGGGCTGGAGGGCCGACGCCTCGGACGCCGAGAGCTGCCAGTGGGACGGGCGCAGCACATCGTCCAGCATCTCCATGTGCGCGTTCATCCGCAGCGGGAACGTCTCCGTGAACATGAGGACGGAAGCGTCGAGTTCAGGCCCCGGAGCGAACTGGATGACCTGATCCGGTCGTATCCACAGCAGGGTGCCCGGCCGGCACTCGAAGTGGGTGGAGTCGATGGAGAAACGTCCCGTGCCCGCGTCCACCAGCAGGAGTTGATGGTGGTCGAGCCGGTGCGGCCGGGCGAGGAGGTCCAGTGGTGCCTTTCCCCGCAACTCCCCGAAACGGACTGCCGCCAGACCGAGATTCGGTCGCCAGGCGGACGCGTACGGGCGGACGGGTATCGGCAGTGAAGCGAAATCGACCATGGACGTTCCGAAATCGACCTTTCTAGTGCCACTTGAAAGCTCAATGATAGAGGCGGCCGCCCGGTGTCGGACCACCGTCCGAGTGTGCACGTGTCACCACGTACGCGCGACGAGCTGGCGACACGCACTTGAAAGGAAAACGACGGGATGACCACCCCCCACACTCCCTCCGTTCCCGACCGCTCCCTCGTCGACCGTACGCTCGCCGTGCTCGGCGTCTTCGACCGGGACAACCGGACTCTGACGCTCAGTGACATCAGCCGCCGCTCCGGACTGCCGATCGCCACGGTCCACCGCATCGTGGGCAGACTGCACGACTGGGGGGCGCTGGAGCGCGGCGCCCACGGTGCCTACAGCATCGGTTTACGGCTGTGGGAGACCGCCGTTCTCGCCCCCCGGCCCGAGCTGATCGAGGCCGCCCGGCCGCATCTCGCGGACCTGCACGAGCAGACCTCGGCGGTGGCGGGCATCGCCATCCTCGACGGCAAGGACAGCGTCCTGCTGCTGGCCGTCTCCGGTCGGTGGGAGGGCGCGGGACCGGCCATCCCGCCGGGCCGCCGGGTGCCGCTGCACGCGACCTCGGCGGGCCTGGTGCTGCTCGCCCACGCGAGCCCGGAGGTGCGGGAGCAGATCTGCGCCGGACCGCTGCGCGCCTACACGTCCGACACCCTCACCGACGGCATGGACCTGGAGCACCGTCTCGCCCGGATCAGGCAGGACGGGCACGCGGTCGTGCTGGGCACGCTGTCCGAGGACCGGGCCGGGGTCGCCGCTCCGGTGTACGGCGCCGACGGCACCGTGGTGGCGGCGGTGCTGGTGGTGACGTCCGCCGCGGACTGCCGGCCCGCGCTGCTGCTGCCCCGGGTCCTCGCCACCGCCGACGCGGTGACCAGGAGCATCGGCGTGGGGGAGCGGCAGTTCACCGAGGTCGGCGCCTGACCGAGGCTCAACCCGCCTGATCCCGGGCCGGGTCGGGTCGGTCCGGGCGGGGCCCGTCCGTCGGGTCGGCCCGGGCGGTACCGGCGGGCGCGGGCCGACGGGCCGTGTGCCGCGGGCGGACCCGAGGCGGCCAGCAGTGCGGTACGAGGATACCGAGCGCGTAGGCGCGGGCGACCAGGGCGGACCGGTTGGGCACGTCGAGCTTCCGCAGCATCGCGCCGACGTGGTAGTCGACCCCGTGGCTGCTGAGGGCGAGACGGGAGGCGAGCTGCTGGGTGGACAGGCCGTACGCCACCCCCTCCAGGATCTGCGCCGGCACCTCCCCGAGCACCACCGGAGCCGCGACGGTTCGCACGCCGGGCGGGGTGTCCGGGACGACGACGGTGGCGAGCGCGGCGCAGGCGCCGGGGCGGGGCGCCGGGGTGATCCTGACGCAGGTGAGACGGCAGTCGGCGGCGCGGCCGGTGGCGTCGACCAGGGTCAGGGGAACGCTGAAACCCGGCTGACGTCCGGTCATGAGGGCGTCGAAGTGTTCCCGCAGCGACGGTCGCGGGGTTGGCCGGAAAAAATCGGGGAATGACATTCCGATGGATTCCGCATGCCCGACGGTGACCAGTTCACGGAACGCGCTGTTCGTCACCGTGATACGGAGCGCGGAATCGACATGGACCAGACCCACGGCGGAACAGTCGTCCCACTCGTCCTCGATCTCCGGATGTATCTCCGGGGTACGGTCGAGACGTTCCGGTAATTCTTCCATGCTCTCTGCGTCGAGCGGCACGGACAAGGCGACACCTCTTGACGGATTGCGGGCAGACTGAAATTCAGGCGGAATTCACCATTCCTGTGGTGGCGGGTCCCAGCAGGGCGTTCGTTGACATTTTGCCTGTTCCACGGGGCGGTTGGTCAACCCCCGGTACGCCTTTGGAGGTGCCCCCACGGTAGGGAGGCCGGGTCGGATCTCAGGGGAACGACGTTTCCTTGAAGCCGGTGGGCGGCGACGGACGGATTTCCGTCCAGCGGAAAGACTGTAGGACGCACGGATTCCGTTTGGGGTGGTTTGTCGAGTGGCACTACGGATTTCGCTAGTCGACCGCTGTTCTTTCGGGATTGTAGGGTCGGAATTGCGCTGTGCGAAGGCGGGACCATGATCGGTCCGAGCCGATTCCTCGGACGGCGGGCCCTGTTTGTGGTGAAGGGTGCGGGATATCCCATGTGCCCGGACCGGGGTATCCACAGCGGACGGAAAGAGAGGCCTTGAATGCTCAGTGCCGTCGACGGGCGAAACCCGGGAAAGATTCTGGCCGGATCTGCCGATGTCGGCACCCGTCTCCAGATCGACACGCTGGCCTCGCTCTCGGAGGCCTGCGGTGCCGGAATGGCCGCGCTGGACACCCGGGCCCGCATCGTGTGGGCCAGCACCGGGTTCGCCCGGTGGCTCGGGGAGACCCCGGCCACCCTGACCGGCACCGCGCTGATCAGCCGGTTGCGGCTGATGCCGGGCGACCGGCTCCGCACCGACCTGCTGGACCTGGTGACCGGGGCGCGCGGCGACTTCGCCACCCGCTGGGTGTCGATCCGCTGCCCAGGACGGCCGGGGTCCGCCGGGATCGCGGGTGTCACCGTCCATCGGCCCGGCGGTGGACGCCAGCCCGTCGTGGTCGTACGGACCGCCGAGGACGAACCCGGCGCCGGACCGCGCGGCCTCACGCGCACGGAGGTGCGGATTCTGACCGGGCTCGCCGCGGGCCGCTCCACCGACTCCCTCTCCCAGGAACTGCGCCTCGGCCGCAAGGACGTCGAGTACCACATCGGCGTGATGCTGCGCAGGCTCGCGGTCCCCAATCGCACCGCGCTGGTCGCGAAGGCCTACTCGCTGCGCATCCTGCGCCCCGGTGAATGGCCGCCCCGCGACCCCGGCAGCTGACGCGCCCCGCCGTGAGCCGCCCGGTGACAGGATGCGCCACCGGGCAAAGGTGGTCATCCTGGCAGGGTCAGGTATTCCGAGGGAGGACCGCCATGTCGATGATCGACAAGCTCAAGGGCCTGCTCAAGGGCCACGAGGACCAGGCCCGCCAGGGCGTCGAGAAGGCCGGTGACATGTTCGACGCCAAGACCGGCAACAAGTACCAGAGCCAGGTCGACATGGCGCAGCGCAAGCTCGACGAACAGATAGGCAAGCAGTCGCCGACGGACGACCAGCGCTAGGACCTGTCCGGCCGACGCAGCAGTCGGCGTGATCTTCCAGCCCGCGGCCCGGCAACGCGGGGAAGGGGCGCGGGGCTGGGTGGATGTGCGGCTGCGCCGCGTGGCCGCGACCGGTCGGCGTGATCTTCCAGCCCACGGCCCGGCAACGCGGGGAAGGGGCGCGGGGAACTGCGCGACCAGCCACGACGGCGCCGCACCCGACAAACAACCTCACCCGGCATCCACCCCGGGCACGGACGTCGCCGTGGACGTCGTGCGCACCGCCGACGACGACGGCGTCGGCCAGATCGTCGACCACCTGGTGGGACTCGGCCACCGCGAGATCGTCTACGTGGACGGCGGCAAGGGCGTGATCGCCACCGACCGGCGGCGCGGCTACCGCACCGCCATGCGCCGGCACGGTCTGGAGGCGCACCTCCAGGTGATCCCCGGGGACTCCGGCGAAGCCGCCGGTGAACGGGGTGCGCGGCAGCTGCTCGCGGGCCCCCGACTGCCCGGCGCGGTGATCGCGTTCAACGACCAGTCCGCCATCGGTGTCCTCGCGGTCCTCGCCCGGGCGGGCGTCGCGGTGCCGGGGCGGGTCTCCGTGGCCGGGTACGACGACGACCGGCTCGCCCGGCTGAGCTGCTTCGACCTCACCACCGTCAGCCAGAACGCCCGGGAACAGGCCCGGCACGCGGTGACCGCCGCCGTGCAGCGCCTCGACGAGGGCCGCACCGCACCCCGCGAGGTCGTCCTCCCGCCCCGCCTGGTCGTGCGCGGCACCACGGGACCGCCCGCCTGACGCGGGAGAGGCGTCACACGTGGAACGGCACCGTGGTGATCACGATCTTGGGGACCGAGCGCAGCGCCCGGCGCAGCCGTGGGGCCGTGCGGCTGTGCAGGAGCTGGTGGCGCCGGTGCCGGGTGATGATCTCCGGCAGGATCACCGTGAGGGTCAGCTCGGGGTGCTGGCGGTGCAGGGCCTCGATGTAGTGCACGAGCGGCGCCACCGTCGCCCGGTAGGGGGAGACGACGATCTCCAGCGGAAGATGGTCACCCCACAACGTCCAGTACCCGCGCACCCGTTCGGCCTCCTGGTCGGTCAGGCTGATGTGCAGCGCCAGCACCGGCTGCCGGAGCGAGGCCGCGTAGGCGAGGGCCCGCATCCCGGCCAGATCGAGGCTCGCGATCGCGACGACGCTGAGATGCCGGATCTCCCCGGGCACCTCCTCGTTCTCGCCGCCCTCCGACACCGACCGCGCGGGGGCGGCGGGGGAGGAGTCCGGCGCGCACAGGGCAGGTCCTGGGCCGCCGGTGGTGTGCCCGGGGAGCTCCACGGTCTGCGGCCGCAGCCGCAGACTCTCCCGAACGGCCGTGTAGTGATGGTTGATCCGCAGCGTGACCAGCAGAAACAGTCCGACGGCGACGATCGCGACCCACGCGCCCTCGGTGAACTTGCTGATGCCCGCCGTGAGGAAGACGATCGCCGAGAGCAGCCCGCCCAGGGCGTTGAAGAGCAGGCTCTTGCGCCAGTGCCGGTCGCGCAGCCGCCACCAGTGCACGACCATGCCGGACTGCGAGAGCGTGAAGGCGAGGAAGACGCCGACCGCGTACAGCGGGATCAGCGCCGCCGTCCGGCCGTCGAATGCCACGTAGACCAGGGCGGCCGCGACCGACAGCAGGATGATCCCGTTGCTGTACGCCAGCCGGTCGCCGAGCCGCATGAAGACCCGGGGCGCGTAACTGTCCCGCGCCAGCAGCGACAGGACGCGCGGGAAGTCGTTGTACGCGGTGTTCGCGGCGAGCAGCAGAACGGCGGCGGTGGCGGCCTGGACGAAGACGTAGACCCAGCCGGAGCCGAAGCTGAGGTGGGCGAGCTGGGAGAGGATCGTCTCCGCACCGCGCGGCACCACCCCGGCGAGATGGATCAGCACGACGATCCCGGCGAACATCGCGATGAGCAGCCCCACCATCCAGGTGAGCGTCGTGCGGGCCTGGCGCCACTCGACGGGCTTGAACGCCGGGACCGCGTTGGAGATGGCCTCGATCCCCGTCATCGCCGTCGCGCCCGACGAGAACGCCCGCATGATCAGGTAGAGGCCCGCGCTCTCGGTGACCGTCACCGCCGGGGTGGGCCGGGGCCGGAAGTCCTGCCCGGCCGCGTCGACGAGGCCCGCGACGATCAGGGCGAACATGGCGGCGATGAACGCGTAGGTGGGGGCGGCGAACAGCGCGCCCGCCTGCCGGATGCCGCGCAGATTGCCCGCGAGCAGCAGCACGATCACCGCGACGCCGATCACCAGGGTGTCGGGGGCCAGCGCCGGGAGCGCCGAGGTGATCGCCGCGACGCCGGAGGCGATCGACACCGCGACGGTCAGCACGTAGTCCGTCATCAGCCCGGCCGCCGCCACCAGACCGGCGACCGGACCGAGGTTGGCACCGGCCACGATGTAGGAACCGCCGCCGTGCGGATAGGCGCGGATGGTCTGCCGGTACGACAGGCCGACCGCCACCATGAGCAGCACGATCGCCCCGGACACCGGGAACGAGTACGCCGTCCCCGCCGTCCCGGCGAGCACCAGGACCGTGAGCATGGCCTCGGACCCGTACGCCACCGACGACAGCGCGTCCGCCGACAGCACCGGCAGCGCCACCAGCTTGCGCATCCGCTCGGACACCAGGGCCGAGCTGCGCAGCGGCACCCCCAGCACATGCCGCCGCAGCCACGCCCCGGCCCGGCCGAGGCGACCGGCGGCGGGCTCCTGGGTGTCGACCTGCTCACCCGGCGACGCCGCGCCCAACGGGGAGAGCGGCACCAGGCGTTCGAACCGGGCCGGGCGCAACTGGGCCGCCGGCGGGAACGCGCCCAGGTCGGGGTCGACGGGCAGCGCCCGGCGCCACTCCTGCGGCGACGCCGACACCCGGCCCCAGGCCCGGCCCACCCCGCGCAGGACGTCGAGCTGTTCCGCGTCCAGCTCGGTCAGTCGGGCGGCGGGCCCGGGCGGCCCCGCCGACTCCCCGGCGCCGCTCTGGTGTGTGTCCGTCATGCTGCGCAGTGTGGTCGATCAGGATTCGACGCACGGCGATGACATGCCGGACGGCGACCGGCGGGGGAGCCCCGGATCAGGCGTCGACGCGGCCGGGGGTCCCGGACGTGCCGGGCAGCGGGGTGCGGGCCGGGCGGTCGCCGAGGACGTCCAGGATGTTGTCGACGGCCAGGTCCGTCATCGCCGCCCGGGTGCTCTCGGTGGCCGACCCGATGTGCGGCAGTGTCACGATGTACGGCTCGGCGACCAGCGGCGACAGCTCCTCGCCCATCGGCTCCCGCTCGTACACGTCCAGGCCCGCCGAGTGCAGGGTGCCCTCCTGGACGGCCTTGAGCAGCGCCTCCTCGTCGACGACGCCGCCGCGCGCGGTGCTGACCAGGGTCGCGGTCGGCTTCATCGCGGCGAGTTCACGGTGCGAGATGAGATGCCGGGTCTCGGGGGTGAGCGGCACGTGCAGGGAGACCACGTCCGCCTCGGCGAGGAGGGTGTCCAGGTCGACGGCGGTCGAGACGCTGTCGTCGCCCGCGTACGGGTCGTGGTGGATCACGCGCATGCCGAAGCCCTGGGCGCGGCGGGCCACCGCCCGGCCGATCTGCCCGTAGCCGACCAGGCCGAGGGTCGCGCCGTGCACGTCGAGACCGAGGTAGTCCTCCATCCGGAAGACGTCCCAACCCCCTTGCGAGAGACGGGAGACGGCGGCGCCGAGGCGGCGGCGGGCGGCGAGGATCAGCGCGAAGGTGAGGTCGGCGGTGGTCTCCGCGAGGACCCCGGGGGTGTGCGTGACGACGATGCCCCGCTCGGCGGCGGCGGCCCGGTCGACGTTGTCGAAGCCCATGCTCGCCAGCGCGATCACCCGCAGCGACGGTCCCGCCGCGTCCATCAGCGCCGCGTCCACCGGGTCGTTGCCCAGGGCGAGGATGCCCGTGACGCCGGGCGCGAGCGCGGCGAGGTCGGCGGGGGTCGGCTTGGCGATACCCGGCCAGGTCACCACCTCGGCCACCGCGCCCAGCCGGTCGACACCGGTGCCGGGAAGTTCCTTGCGGGTGCTGAGCACGCGAACCGTCATCTATGACTCCGTTGCCGAATCGAGACCCCGCAGGGATTTCGGCACACGCTAGTCAGCGGAATTCAGTGAAGACAAAGAACAATTCCGTGTGACGTCATCGGATGTCCCTATTCCTGCTCCCCGGCCGCCTCTTCGGCGCCGTTCGCACCGTTCTCGGCTTCCTTCCTGGCGTCGAGTTCTCGGACCAGTTCCAGGAAGAGATCATGGACCGCGAGAGCCGGTTCGGACAGCGGCTGGTTGTCGGAGGTCACCAGGGAGAGCTTCGCCTGGATCACCGGCTCGACGATCCGGCGCACGCTCAGCGCCCGCAGATCGAGGATCGCGCGCGCCGCCGACCACGGCAGCACGGTCGCGCCCAGACCCGCGTCCACGGCGTTCACCAGGGTCAGCGCGGACTCGACCTCGCCGACCACGTGCGGGGCGAGCGAGGCCTGCTGGAAGGCGGCGTCCACCACCTGCCGGATCGTGTGAATCCGGCTGGGCAGCAACAGCGGCACCCCGTCAAGACAGCGCAACGGCACCTCGCCCTCGGGCACCCCGCCCAGCTCGGCGTCGGTGCCGATCACGAACAGGTCCTCGGTCCGCAGCTGCTCGAACTGCACCCCGCGCAGCGGCCCCGCCCCGTAGATGAACGCCATGTCCATCCGGCCGGTCATGATCGCCTCGCTGATCACCCCGCCGAAGTTCTCGTTGACGTGCAGCAGGATGTCCGGGTACCGCAGGCGCACGCTCTTGAGCAGCGGCAACGCCAGCGCGGCGCCCAGGCTGTAGGGGGCGATGCCGACCGAGACGGCGCCGGCCGGGGCCCGCCCCGAGACGTCCACGGCCGCGTGCGCCAGATCCACCTGGCGCAGGATGAGCTGCGCGTGCCGGTACAGCGCCCGGCCCGCCTCGGTGGGGGCCACCCCGCGCTTGCTGCGGATCAGCAGCTGCTGCCCGAACTGGGTCTCCAGCGCCGACAGCTGCTGGCTCAGCGCGGGCTGCGCGATGTGCAGGATGTCCGCGGCGCGCGTGATGCTCCCCGCATCGATGATCTTGATGAAGGAGTACAGCCGCCTGGTGTCCATGGGGGAGAGCCTTCCGGTCGTGCGGGAGTCACATCGTAGGGACCCCCCGGGCCTGCGCACACACCGTGGGCCGCCCCGGCTGTGAGCCGTGTCATACAGATCCGCGATAACGCCAAACCCAACGGGTATTGGCGGTCCGGTGAGCACTCGATTAAGTTAACCGAAACACCGCCAGTGGAGCCGGTCGGCCAGGCAATTCTGCCCTCCCTTTTTTGCGGGTGTATTTCCGTGCCGGACGATCTCGATTCCTTTCTCTTCCGGAGGACGCTGTGACCCACCTGGTAGATCTCGTCGCCGATCTCGGCGAAGGGTTCGGCGCCTACACGATGGGCGACGACGAAGCCCTCCTGGAGCTCCTCACCTCCGCCAACATCGCCTGCGGCTTCCACGCCGGCGACCCCCGCATCATGGACGCCACCGTCCGTGACTGCGTCGCCCGGAACGTCGCCGTCGGCGCCCACCCGAGCTTCCCCGACCTGGCCGGCTTCGGCCGCCGCGCCATGGACCTCACCCCCGAGGAGGTCCGCACCGACGTCCTCTACCAGGTCGGCGCCCTCCAGGCGTTCGCCGTCGCCCACGGCACCCGGGTCCGCCACGTCGCCCCGCACGGCCGCCTCGGCAACCTGGTCGCCGTCCGCCCCGACTACGCCCAGGCCGTCGTGGACGCCGTCGCCGCCCTCGACCCCGCCCTCATCGTGCTCGCCCAGGACGGCGAACTCGCCGACGCCGCCCGGGCCCGCGGCCTGCGCGTCGGCATCGTCGGGATCGCCGACCGCGCCTACCGCGACGACGGCACCCTGGTGCCCCGCTCCGAGCCCGGCGCCGTCATCCACGACCCCGACGAGATCACCGAGCGCACCCTGCGCCTGGTCACCGAGGGCGTCGTCATCAGCGTCGACGGCAAGGAGATACCCGTCGACTGCGACACCGTCCTGCTGCACGGCGACACCCCCGGCGCCCTCGCACTGGCCGGCCGGGTCCGCGCCGGGCTCCTCGACGCGGGCGTCCGGATCACCGGGCTCGACGAGGTGCTGACCGGCAAGGGACGCTGACATGGACGGCAACGTCGTGATCGCCGACTGCGGCGACTCCGCCCTCGTCGCCCGGGCCGTCGGCGCGGACAGCGAGGCCCGCTGGCACCTCGTGCACGCCCTCGCCGACGCCCTCGACTCCTACCGGCTGCCCGGCGTGCAGGGCGTCGTGCCCACCTACGACCAGCTGCTCGTCGAGTTCGACTGCGCCGACACCGACCACGACACCCTGCGCGCCCTGCTGTGGCGCGAGGCCAGCCGGATCGCCCGCACCGGCACCCGCACCAGCTCGCCCCGGCGCTTCGTCGTCCCCGTCGTCTACGGCGGCGAACACGGCCCCGACCTGCCCGTCGTCGCCGAGCAACTCGGCATCAGCGAACGGGAGGTGATCGAACTGCACTCCGGCTCCGACCTCACCGTCCGCTGCCTCGGCGCCCCCGCGGGCGCCCCCATGATGGACGGCCCGCCCTTCCCCGCCCCGGTACCCCGGCTCGCCTCCCCCCGGGTCCGCGTCGAGCCCGGCTGCGTGGCCGTCGCCGGCCGCCAGGCCGTGATCTGCCCGATGCCCTCACCCGGCGGCTGGCCCCTGCTGGGCCGCACCCCGGTCCGCGTCCTCGACCTGCACAGCGACCCGCTCACCGCCTATCTGCCCGGCGACACCTTCCGGTTCGTGGCCATCACGGCCGACGAGTGGGACGACCACGCCGACACCCCGCTGGCGGCCTGCCATGGCTGAGACCCTCACCGTCCGCACCCCGGGCCTCACCACCGTCCAGGACCTGGGCCGCGTCGGCCGCTCCCGCTACGGACTGCCCGCCAACGGCGCCCCCGACCAGTACTCGGCCCGCATCGCCAACGTCCTGTGCGGCAACGACGAGCGCGCCCCGCTCCTCGAACTCACCGCCCTCGACTTCGCGTGCGTCAGCTCCGGCGACCTCCTCATCGCCGTGACCGGCGCCCCGGCCGACCTCACCGTCGCAGGGGTGGCCCGCCCGCAGTGGGAGCCGGTCTGCGTGCGGGCCGGCGACACCGTCAAGGTGAGCAACATCCGGCAGGGCCTGCGCGTCTACATCGCCGTCCTCGGCTCCTTCGACGCCGAGTACCTCCAGGGCAGTTGCGCCCCGGACACCATCCTCGGCTTCGGCACCAGCCTCGGCGCGGGCGACGAACTCGCCCTGCACTCCAGCTGCCCGCCGATCACCCACCCCTACGCGGGCATCCCCCTGTTCCGCCTCCCCACGCCCGTCCCGCGCTTCACCGAAGACTGGACGATCGACGTCACCGACGGCCCCGACCGGGCCGAGTTCGGCGACACCGCGGGCCGCCTCTTCGCGGCACCGTTCACCGTCACCCCGCGCAGCAATCACATAGGGCTGCGCATGTCCGGCGCCGTACCCCGGCGCGTCACCCAGGGCGAGATCCTCTCCCGGGGGGTGCCCGTCGGGGCCGTCGAAGTGCCGGCCGGGGACGAACTCCTCGTCCTGCACCGCGGCCGCGGAGTCACGGCGGGCTACCCTGTCCTCGCCGTCGTCACCGCCAGCGGCCTGTCCGACCTCGGCCAGGTCCGCCCGGGCCAGACCGTCCGCTTCCGCCACCGCACCCTGGAGCAGGCGATCACCGCCCACCGCGCCCGACGCAACGCCGTCGACGCTCTGAAGGCCCGCGTCCACACCGTGTTCGACGCGCTCAGCATTCCCGTTCCCGTCCGCAGCTGACCCACGTATCCACGTACCTCCCCAGCTGCTCCTGGCCGCCCCGCACGCAGCCGCCCGCCCTGCATTTCTCGCCTGCGCCAGACAGGAGACGCCATGAGCACCACGGCCGCAGCGCCCACCCCGCACACCGTCGACCCCGCCACCGCACGCAAGATCACCCTCGCCGGATGCGTCGGGATCTTCGCCGAGCTGTACGACAACGGCATCTTCGGCTTCATGGCCGGCACCCTCGCCGCCGTGTTCTTCCCCGGCTCCGAGAACGCCGTCCAGCTCGTCTTCCTCGGTTACGCCGTCTCCTTCTTCTTCCGCCCCCTCGGCGGCATCATCTGCGGACACCTCGGCGACCGCATCGGCCGCCAGCGGATGCTCGTCTTCGTCATCATGCTGATCAGCGTCGCAACGGCGGCCATCGGCGTCCTGCCGACCTACGCCAGCATCGGCATCGCCGCGCCCGTCCTGCTCATCCTGCTCCGGGTCGCGCAGGGCTTCTCCGTCGGCGGCGAGGCCTCCGGCGCGATGAGCTTCCTCGCCGAGCACGCCCCCGAGGGCAAGCGCGGCCTCTACACCAGCTACGCGCAGATCGCCTCGTTCCTCTCCCTGCTCACCGGCACGCTCATCGCCGCCGCCATGACCAGTGGCCTGGGCTCCGAGCGCATGGAGTCCTGGGGCTGGCGCATCCCGTTCCTGCTCGCCGTCCCGCTGGGCATCACCGGCATCTACATCCGCAAGCGCATCACCGACACCCCCAACTTCATGCGCCTGCAAGAAGAGGGCGGCCTGTCCAAGAACCCGCTCAAAGAGGCCTTCTCCTCCGCCGAGCACCGCCGCGCGATGCTGCTGGCCCTCTTCATCCCGCTGATGAACGGCTCCGGCTACTACGTCCTGTTCAGCTACATGCCGACCTTCATGAGCACCGAGCTGCACTTCGGCAAGGTGCAGGGCCTCCTCGTCACCGCGTGCAGCCTGGTCGCCATCTGTATCGCCATCCCCTACATGGGCAAGCTCTCCGACCGGATCGGCCGCAAGAAGGTCATCGCCGGAGCCGCGATCGCCATGGCCGTCGTCGGCATCCCCTGCTACCTGCTGATCGGCACCGGCAACCTGTTCCTGGCCATCCTCGGCGCCTGCATCATGGCCGTCGTCTTCGCGGGCCACACCGGCGTCATCCACATCCTGCTCGTGGAACTCTTCCCGACCCGGGTGCGCTACTCCGCCTACGGCCTCGGCTACAACGTCTCCTCCGCCCTCTTCGGCGGCACCGCACCGCTCCTGATGACCTGGCTCATCGCCACCACCGGCAACGTCAACATGCCGGCGTTCTACGCGGTCCTCACCGCCCTCGGCACCCTCGCCGCGGTCTCCGTCGTCAAGGACCGGGCGCACCTGCCGCTCCGCGACGCCTGACCGCACCCCACCCCCCCCACCGAAGCAAGGAGCACCCGCATGCCCATCTCCGACTACCACACGGCCCTCGTCACCGGAGCCTCCACCGGAATCGGCGCCTGCGTCGTCGAGCGCCTGGCCAAGGCCGGCCTGGAGGTCCACGCCGTCGCCCGCAACGCCGATCGCCTCCAGGCCCTCGCCGACGCCACCGGCTGTGTCCCGCACGCCCTCGACATCACCGACACCGCCGCCCTCACCGAGGCCCTTGGCGGCCTGGAGATCGACGTCCTCGTCAACAACGCCGGCGTCTCCCGCACCGGGAACATCCTCACCGCCGACGAGTTCGCCGTGGACGAGCAGGTCGCCGTCAACATCCAGGCCGTCCTGCACCTGGTGCGGCTGCTGATGCCGGGCATGGTCGAGCGCGACCTCGGCCACATCGTCAACATCAGCTCCATCGCCGGTGTCTACAACTTCGGCGGCAACACGATCTACCACGCCACGAAGGCCGCCGTGCACACCCTCTCCCGCCAGCTCCGCGTCGACGGCTACGGCAAGCGGCTGCGCGTCACCGAGATCTGCCCCGGCCGCGTCGAGACGGAGATCTTCGGCCGTCTCCTCGGCGACATGGAGGCCGCCCAGCGCGAGTACTACGACGGCTACGAGTCCCTCAAGCCCGAGGACATCGCCGACGCCATCGAGTTCGCCGTCGGCTCCCCGCGCCACGTGAACATCGGCCACATCGAGATCCTGCCCACCTTCCAGGTCCCCGGTGGCCTGAACTTCGAGCGCCGCGAGGGCTGACGACGATGACCATCGACCGACCCACCGCGGCCCGCGTCGGCCGCATCAAGCCCTCGCCCTCCACCGCCGCCGCCCAGCGGGTGCGCGAGCTGAAGAGCCAGGGCCTGACCATCCTCGACCTCACCGTGGGCGAGCCCGACTTCGACACCCCCGACCACGTCAAGGCGGCGGCGATCCGGGCCATCGAGGCGGGCGAGACCAAGTACACGCCCGTCAACGGCACCCCCGCGCTGCGCGCCGCGATCATCGAGAAGCTGCGCACCCGGCACGGCCTGGAGTACACCGACCGGCAGATCACCGTCGGCGGCGGCGCCAAGCAGGTCATCTTCCTCGCCCTCACCGCCACCCTCGACGAGGGCGACGAGGTCATCGTGCCCGCCCCCTACTGGGTGTCGTACCCGGACATGGTGCGAGCCAACGACGGCACCCCCGTCATCGTGCCCTGCCCGGCGGCCGACGGCTTCAAGCTCACCCCCGAGCGGCTGCGGGCGGCGCTGACCGACCGCACCCGCTGGGTCATCCTCAACACCCCCGGGAACCCGACGGGTTCGGCCTACACCGACGAGGAACTGCGGGCGCTGGCCGCGGTGCTGCTCGACCACCCCCAGGTGCGGGTCCTCACCGACGAGATCTACGACGAGATCTGGTACGAGGAGGGCCAGAGCCGCTCCCTCGCCTCCGTCGAACCCCGCCTGGCCGACCGGGTGTTCCTCACCAACGGCGTCTCCAAGTCGTACGCGATGACCGGCTGGCGGCTCGGCTACGGCGTCGGGCCCGCCGACCTGGTGACCGCGATCAACACGCTCCAGTCGCAGATCTCCTCCTGCCCCTCCTCGATCAGCCAGGCCGCCGCTGCGGCCGCGCTCACCGGGCCGCAGCAGTTCGTGACGGACACGGTCCGCGTCTACCGCAGCCGCCGCGACGCCACCGTCAAGCTCCTCGACGACGCCCCGCACCTGAGCGTCACCAGCCCGGCCGGCGGCTTCTACCTCCTGGTGGACTGCTCCGCCGCGCTCGGCCGCCGCACCCCGGACGGCCAACTCATCGAGAACGACGAGCAGTTCGCCCTCCATCTGCTCGACAGTCGGCAGGTCGCCGTGATCCACGGCTCGGCCTACGGGGCCCCCGGCTACTTCCGGATCTCCTTCGCCACCTCCACCGAGGTGCTCACCGAGGCGTGCGAGCGCATCGCCGCCGCCTGCGCCGACCTGACCGCGTGACGGACCGCCCGAAAGGCACCCGATGATCACCCTCAGCACCAAGTTCGACCGCCCGGACGCCGACCTCGTCAAGGAACTGAGCGCCTTCTCGTCGGCGACCATCCACGAGGCCCAGGGCCGGCTGGGCGCCCTCGACTCGGCGATCAAGCCGGTCGACCACCGGATGAAACTGTGCGGCCCCGCCTTCACCGTCGTCTGCGCGCCCCGCGACAACCTGATGCTCCAGACCGCGATCCACTACGCCAAGCCCGGCGATGTCGTCGTGGTCTCCGGCGGCGCCTACACCGAGGCGGGCTCCTTCGGCGACGTCCTCGCCAACGCCTGCCAGTCGAAGGGGCTCGGCGGGCTGATCACCGACACCGGCGTCCGTGACACCGAGGACCTGCGGGCGCTCGGCTTCCCGGTCTTCTCGCGCAGCGTCTGCATCAAGGGCACCGTCAAGGAGACCCCGGGACCGCTCTGCGAGCCGATCACCATCGGCGGCCAGCTGATCCGCCCCGGCGACGTCGTCAACGCGGACGCCGACGGCGTGGTCGTGGTGCGGCGCGAGTCCCTCGCCGAGGCGATCACCGCGTCCCAGCGGCGCATCGACACCGAGGCCGAGTTCATCGCCGCGTACCGGTCGGGCACCACGGTCGCCGAGATCTGCGGCCTCGACGCGCTCCTCGCCGCGAAGGGCGTGATCGTCGAGGAGTGAGCCCGCGGGGAACAGCCGGGATGCCGTGAACGGCGCGGCGGCCGTGGGCGATGGTCCGGAGGGTGCCTGTACCACCGTCCGTACCGCCCCTGCCGCGCCGCACGCCCCGGACGTTGCCCGTGCGAATCGGGCCGTCGGCCGGGAGAACCTCCTCGGGCCCGGCCCGGACACCCCGCTCACCACGGCCGATGTCCCCGGCGGACCGGCCGTGGCTCGCTTTGACGGTTGCGTAATTTCCCAACTATTAGACTCGCGACTCCACGGCGGGCGTGGCGCGGCCGGTTCTGCGGCGGCGAGATCTTCGAGGTCGGGGGACATATGACGGAGACGGACCGGCCGGAGGCGGAGCCCGACGCGGTGTTCGAGCGGCTCCTGGAACGCGCGCTCGACCTCGACCCGGTCACGGAGGCCCTCGCGCGCCGCGCCGGGTCCGTCCGCCGCGAGGAGCTGCGGGACAGCGCGCGCCGGGCCCACGCCGAGATCGTGGCGAGCGCGGCGGCCGCGCACGGGGGACCGGTCGCGGGACACCCCCCGCGCCCCTGCCGCCCCGGCGGACAGCAGCCGGTGACCTCCCTGCTCGCGCCGCGTCTGTCGGCCGTCGCGGGCCTGGTGTTGCTGCTCTCCGGATACGCCGTGCGCTCCCTGGGCGGCCGCCCCTACGTCGGCGACGGCCTGATCATGGCCGGCGTCCTCATCTGCACGGTCGCGGTCGGCGCGGCCGTCGGCGACTTCCTCTGGCTCGCGGTGGCCGCGCTCCGGCGCCGGGACGGCGAGCACGACGAGGCGTCCGCTGTCCCCGACGCCGCCGACCCGGCGCCCGAGCCGCCCCACGCCGCCTGGGAACTGGCCCTCCTGGACAGGGGGTTGGTGCCCTTCCTGCTCCGTCACCTGGACGCCCCGCCCCCGCCCGGCGAGGAGCCCAGCCCCGGGACCGGAGCCACGCCGCACGGCACCGTCGTCCGATGACCCACCGCCGTCCGGTCGTTGGCGCGTCCCCCGCCTCCCGTTACTTCTACAGTGCTGTAGATTCAAGCTCGGGACCGTGACTCGTCCGGGACCCCGTGCGAGGACCGCGCCCCCGGTCCTCGCACGCCACCACGGAGCGGCCGGGAGGCGGGCTTGAACACCACGTCCGGAATCTGGCCGCAGGACCGCGCGGATTTCGACGAGTTGCTGCAACGCGCCCTGGACGAGAGGCGCGTCCGGGAGGCGTTGCGCGCCGACCCGAGCGGTGCGGCCGCCCGGCGGCTGCGCGCCCGCGCCCTGGCGGCGGCCGACGAGATAGCGGCCGCCGCCGACGAGGAGTACCGCGTCTATCTCGCCGTCCGCGTCACCGCCGGGACCCGGACTCCCGTACCCGGCAGCCCCGTTGCCCCGTCCGACCGGGCCCTGCCCGCCGTGCTCCTGCCGCTGCTCGCGGCCGTGTCCGGTGTGACGCTGCTGCTGGTCGGGTACGGGCTGCGGAGAGCGGACCTGGCACCGGAGTTCGCCGCCTCGGTCCGCACGGCGGGCCTGCTGCTCACCGGGATCGCGGCGGGAGCCGGCGCCGTCGGACTCCTGGCCCTGCTGGTGCGGGCGGCGCTGCGGCGCGGATCACATCCCGGAGCCGACACGGAACGCGCCCGACGCAGATGGCGGCGGGCCCTGCTGGAGCGGGGCGTCGAACCCTACGTCCGCCGCCATCTGCCCGACGCGCTCACCCCGTAGCTCCCCTCTGCCCGACGACAGAAAGAGAGACGAGAGACATGTCCGTCAACCTCAGCAAGGGCCAGCAGATCAGCCTGAGCAAGTCCGACGGCGGCGAACTCACCGCCGTCCGCATGGGCCTGGGCTGGCAGGCCGCCCAGCGCAAGGGCTTCCTCGCCAAACTCGCGGGCCCCCGGGAGATCGACCTCGACGCCTCCGCGCTGCTCTTCGCGGCCGGTCAACTCGCCGACGTGGTCTTCTTCCAGCATCTGATCAGCGACGACGGCTCGGTGCGCCACCTCGGGGACAACCTCACCGGCGGCGCCGGAGCGGGCGGGGACGACGAGGTCGTCCTCGTCGACCTCGGCCGGGTCCCCGCCCACGTCGACCAGATCGTCTTCACCGTCAACTCCTTCACGGGCCAGACCTTCGCCGAGGTCCAGAACGCCTTCTGCCGCCTCGTCGACGAGTCCACCGGCCAGGAACTCGCCCGGTACACACTCAGCGGCGGCGGCACCTCCACCGCCCAGATCATGGCCAAGCTGCACCGGGCGGGCCGCGGCTGGGAGTTGAAGGCCATCGGCGAACCCGCCTCGGGGCGGACGTTCCAGGACCTGCTGCCGGTCATCGCCGGGCACCTGTGACCGGTGCCCGGCAACGCGCGGCCGCGCCGCTAGCTAGTCGCGCGAATTGCCGAACAGCAGCCGGTAGCCGATGAGGAGGACCAGCGAGCCGCCGATCGCCGCACCCCAGGTGTAGAGGTCGAAGAAGTTCTTCTCGAAGGAGCGGTGGAAGAAGTGGGCGGACAGCCAGCCGCCCACGAAGGCTCCGGCGATGCCGATGAGGGTGGTGCCGATGAGGCCGCCCGGATCACGGCCGGGCAGCAGGATCTTGGCGATGGCCCCGGCGAGCAGGCCGAGGATGATCCAGCTGATGATGCCCACGTCGTTGTTCCTCCAGTCGGTGGCGGACCCGGCGCGATCCCCTCGGACCCCCGGTCCTGACATTGCTTGCTTGCGCAATTCTAGGAATATTACGGCGGGTTGACGAGACCGGGTCCCCCCGCGGCGGCCGGGCGGTCCTGGGCCGATGCTGAGAGAGCCCTGTAGGTTCCATGAGATCTCTCACCTGATCATCACGTCCCGACGGTGCTGATCAGGCCATGGTTTTGTTAGATTGCGCAACTACGCAATCGAAATGGAGCCCCCCGCTCCGTCCGCCCGTACCCCGCCGTGCCCGGCCCCGTGCCGACGGCCCGGCCCGACGGGCCCGACCGTTCCTGGGAGTGGGAGATGAGCGACCCGTGGGGCGGCCGGCGCGGCCCCGCCACGCGCAGCCGCACCGACCGGATGCCCGCCCAGCGGGATGCCGAACCCGGGGGAGCGCGCCCGCCGGGCGGCCGGGCCGCCGCCCGCGCGGCCTCCCGGCAACGCGGCAGGCCCGCACCCCGGCGCCGCGCCAGGCCGGTCCGCAAAGGCAGGCGGGTCCTGCGGATCGCCGGACTCTGCCTGGCCCTGCTGGTGCTGGGCACGGCCGGGGTCGGCTGGTGGTTCTACGAGCACCTCAACGGCAACATCCAGAGCTTCTCGCTGGACGGCAAGGGCGGCGCCGAGAAGGCCGACGCCTTCGGCCGCACCCCGATCAACATCCTGGTCATGGGCTCCGACGGCCGGACCAGCAAGGCCGACTGCAAACTCGGCGGCGGCTGCTCCCAGACCGGCGTGCAGACCGGCAGCGGCAACGCGGACGTCGAGATGGTCGTGCACATCTCGGCCGACCGCTCCAACGCCACCGTGATGAGCATCCCGCGCGACACCATGACCAACGTGCCCGCCTGCACGGACGACGCGGACCACACCTCCACGGGCGGCTACTACGGGCAGATCAACAGCGCCCTCCAGTACGGCCCCGCCTGTCAGGTGGCCACCGTCCACCAGCTCACCGGCATCCCCATCGACCACTTCGTCAAGCTCGACTTCTCCGGCGTGGTCAAGATGTCCGACGCGGTCGGCGGCGTCTCCGTCTGCGTCAGCGACAACGTCTACGACACCTACTCGCACCTCAAGCTCTCCAAGGGCGCGCACACCCTCAAGGGCCAGGCGGCGCTGGAGTTCGTGCGCTCCCGGCACGGCTTCGGCGACGGCAGCGACCTCGGCCGGACCGTCTCGCAGCACATCTTCCTCGGCGCGATGATCCGCAAGTTCAAGAGCGCGGGCACGCTCACCGACCCGAGCGCCGTCTACGACCTCGCCGACGCCGCCACCAAGGCGCTGACCGTCGACGACGGCCTGGGCAGCGTGAAGAAGCTGATCGCGCTCGCGGCGGACGTGAACAAGGTCCCCACCAAGCGGATGACCTTCGCCACCATGCAGACCGCCCCCGACCCCTCCAACAACGACCGGGTCGTGGTCGGCACCGGGGCGAAGAGCCTCTTCTCCTCCATCGCCGACGACCAGTCCCTGACCACCGGGTCGGGCAAGAAGTCGGTGGCGGCCAAGGCGAGCGCGTCCCCCACCGCCGCGTCCGTGCCCGCGTCGCAGATCGCCGTGACGGTCCAGAACGGCACCGACATCACCGGTCGCGCCTCCGAGGTCCAGCAGGCCCTCATCGACCAGGGCTTCAACTCCGGTACGACCACCGCCAACGCGGCCAGCTCCGCGACCACGACGACCCTCACCTACGGCACCGGACAGAAGGCCGAGGCGCAGACGGCCGCCAAGGCCCTGGGCCTGCCCACCTCGCATCTGGAGCAGGGCACCGGCACCGGCCTGACCCTGGTCATCGGCGCCGACTGGCCGAGCGGCACGAGCTTCCCGTCGGGCGGCTCCTCGGGCTCGTCGGCCGACACCAAGGCCGCCGTCTCCAACGCCCACGCCCAGACCGCCGACCAGGCCAAGACCTGCGCCAAGGTCAGCCCCTACAAGACGGTCGCGCTCAACGGCGTCGCGATGACACCGGCGCAGGCGTACGCGGCGGCGAGCACCACACCCGACTCCGACGACTGAGGGGCGACCCCCGCACGACGGAGTTGTACAGTTGCGCAAGGCGGCAACAGTCGCACGCGTGGCTGTGACCGACAGCCGAACCAATGAATGGCGAAGAGAGAGGGGTGTGCGGATGCTCCGCAACGGACTGGAACCCTGGCACCTGCTGATCGTGGCGCTCGTGGTCATCGTGCTGTTCGGCTCGAAGAAGCTGCCCGAGGCGGCCCGCGGGCTCGGCAAGTCGATGCGCATCCTCAAGAGCGAGGCCAAGGCGATGAAGGAGGACGACGCCGTCCAGCACCCCGCGCCGACCGCCGAGAACGCCGCCGACGCCACCGTCCGCGCCGTCCAGGCCCCGCAGGCCGAGCAGGCGGCGCCCCGCCCGGCCACCGAGAGCAGCACGGCCGCCCACTGAAGCGGCCGCCGAGTCCCTGACGGACCCCCGGGTTGCGTCAGGGACTCGCGATGTCGAAGCCGTACCGCAACGGCTCCCGGGTGACGCTGTGGTCGCGGCGGTAGACGAACACCGCCTCCACGCGTGGCCCGTCCTCCGGGGTCTCGGTCCGGCACGGATATGTCACCTGGATCACTCGCGGCCGGTCGGCGACCTTCATCCGCACACCGTCCGCCGGTCCGCCGTCGAGCACGGCGGACTCCCATCCCGTCACCTGAGTCGTCTTCACGGCCAACACTTTAGAGGTTGCGCAAGTGTTGATGGAAGTCGGCGTCGCGTTCCGGGGCGGGGCGGGCATGCCGACGGGGGGCCCCCCCCCCGGGGGGGGGGGGGCCCCCGGGGGGGGGCCCCCCCCCCCCGGGCGCGGCCGGGGGGGCCCGGGCGGGGGGGGGGGGCAGTTGGGGGGGGCGGGGGGGCGGCGC
>NZ_JBIVVA010000004.1:186736-315463 GCF_044757465.1 Streptomyces sp. NPDC091279
CCGGTTGGCCCCGCCGGTTTGGGCCCCACCATTTGTTTTTGGTGGGGGGTGTGGGGGGGGGGGGGGGGGGGGGGGGGGGGTTGTTGGGGGGGGGGGGGGGGGGGGGGGGGGGGGGGGGGGGGCGCGCCGGCCCCCCCCCCGGGGGGGGGGGGCCCCCCGCCGAGTTCAGGCCCCGCGCGACCGTCGCGCGCCGGTCGCGTCAGGGCCGGAGGTCATGCTCAGTGGCGGCCGCCGTGGTGCCGGCCCCAGGAGAAGTCGGCGACGACGCGACGGTGGTCGTTGCGCAGGGTCACGGTGCCGGCGCGGTTGTCCAGCACCTCACGGCGACGGTCCTGGTAGAGGTCGCGCGCGGTGTCGTGACCCCGGCCGGTGTGGATACGGACGGTGGCCCGGCCGTTGAGACGGTAGTGGTGGAACGTGTAGGTGTGGCCGGCGTTGTCCGACAGCGTCCAGCCGTTCAGGTTCACGGCGCCGCGCGTGGTGTTGGTGACGTCCACCCACTCCTGGTTGAGGGAGCGCGGGGAGTTGTCGTCCCGGCCCGGGGCGTCGTACTGCACGGCACTGATCTCCACGGCCGAACGGTGCGGAGCGGCGTGGTCGGCCGCGGTCGCCGGCAGTGCCGCCGCCCCGACCAGAGCGCCGGCCGCGAGTGCGGCGGCGGCCAGCCGACGGGTGGTGGCGGAAGTGGAAACGGACAAAAGATCCCCCTGCGTGTGCGGCACCTCCGCCCGAGGGCGGTGGCGGTGCGATGTGCGGGTGCGGCCGGTCGGTCGCACACCGCAGACCCTGCCCGCCAGGTGAAGGAGATGGGGGCGATACGTGAATGGTGTTACCGATCGTCCATATCACTGTGATTCTTAGATGTAACGTCCATTTATGTGCCGAATGCACAGGGTTGACGCCCGTCGCGGCCGCCGCCGCTGCGGCACCGGGCCACCCCCGCGCGTCCGCCACGGCACGCCACCCCACCCCGCCCCCGATCTTCACCCCCACGTGGGTAACGGCACCCCCCACCGGCGGCCGGGAGGCTCGGCTCAGTTGCCCACACCGAGGCCGGACATGAACGCCGTCGGATACCGGTCGCCGCGTGCCGTACCCGAGGGCACCGCCTTCTCGATCTCGGCGAGGTCGGCCGCCCCGAGCACCAGCTCCGTCGCGGGCAGCGCCTCCGCCAGCCGCTCCCGGGTCCGCGCACCCACCAGCGGCACGATGTCCGCGCCCTGCGCCGCCACCCAGGCGATGGCCAGCTGCGCGACCGTGCACCCCTTGGCGTCGGCGACCCGGCGCAGCGCCTCCACGAGGGCGAGGTTGTGTTCCACGTTGCCCTCGGAGAACCGCGGGGAGAAGCTCCGCAGGTCACCGAGGTCCGTGCGGCGCCCGGCCGACCAGTGCCCGGAGATCAGGCCCCGGCTGAGGACGCCGTACGCGGTCATGCCGATGCCCAGTTCCCGCAGCGTGGGCAGCACCTCCGCCTCCACCGCGCGGGAGATCAGCGAGTACTCGATCTGGAGGTCGACGACCGGATGCACCGCGTGCGCCCGGCGGATCGTCGCCGCGTCGACCTCGGACAGCCCCAGATACCGGACGTACCCGGCGTCGATCATCTCCTTGACCGCGCCCACCGTCTCCTCGATCGGCACCGCCGGATCGCGGCGGGCGGGCCGGTAGATGTCGATGTGGTCGGTGCCGAGCCTGGTCAGCGAGTAGGCGAGGAAGTTCTTCACCGCCTCGGGGCGGCCGTCGGTCCCGCCGAAGTGCCCGTCGGGGCCCCGCAGCGCCCCGAACTTCACGCTCAGCGTGTAACTGTCCCGGTCCCGGCCGCGCAGCGCCTCGGCGAGCAGCAGTTCGTTGTGGCCCATGGCGTAGAAGTCGCCGGTGTCGATGAGGGTGACGCCCGCCTCCAGCGCCGCGTGCACGGTGGCGATGCTCTCCGCGCGGTCGGTCGGCCCGTAGGCGTCCGACATCCCCATCGCGCCCAGGCCCAGCGCGGAGACGGCCGGCCCGGTGCTGCCCAGGGTTCGTGTCTGCATGACGGTTCTCCTTCGTCGCCTTGATCGTCGTGCTGCCTCCACCGTGCCCCCGTGCGGCGCCCGGGGGCAGCGGAGCGTTGATCGTGGGAGCGCCGCTCCCTGGATCGGCCGGCCCGCCGCGAGGCACGATGGAGGCATGGAACGTGACGAGCTGGCCGACTTCCTGCGCCGCCGCCGTGAGGCGATCCGCCCGGCCGAGGTCGGCATCGCCGACGGCCCCCGCCGCCGCACCGCGGGTCTGCGCAGGGAGGAGGTGGCGATGCTCGCCGGGATGTCGGTGGACTACGTCGTCCGCCTGGAGCAGGGCCGCAGCAGCCAGCCCTCGACCCAGCTGCTGGGCGCGCTGGCCCGGGCGCTGCGCCTCTCCGACGACGAACGCGACCACCTCTTCCACCTGGCCGGGCACCAGCCCCCGCCCGCCGACGGTGTCGCGGCGCTGGCCCGCGCCGGTCTGGTGCGGATGCTCGACCTGCTGGGCGACACCCCGGCCCTCGTCGTCTCCGACCTCGGCGAGATCCTGGCCCAGAACCGGGCCTCCGTCCTGCTGACCGGGGACCACGCCGCGTACACCGGCGACCGGCGGTACGCCGTGTACCGCTGGTTCACCGACCCGGTCTTCCGCACCCTGTACCCGGCCGACGAGCAGGAGGCGCTGACCCGCCGGATGGTGGCCGACCTGCGGGCGGCGGCCGGGCGCCGGGCGGGGGACGCGACGGTCGCCGGGCTCGTGGAACGCCTGCGGGCCGCGAGCGAGGAGTTCCGCCGCCTGTGGGCCGAGCACGAGGTGGCGGTCCGGCGGGCCGACCGCAAGACGATTCTGCACCCGAGGGTCGGCCGCATGCTGATGGACTGCGAGACCCTGGTCACCCCCGACCAGGGCCAGCTGCTCCTGGTCCTCACCCCGGCCGACGCCGAGGCCCGCGAACGCCTCGAACTGCTCCTGGTCCTCGGCACCCAGGCGTTCCCGACGAGCGGCCCGGTGCGCTGACCCGGACCGGCCCGCAGGAGTGGACGGCGGCGGGGCCGTCCGTGGCTCAGCTCGGGTTCGGCTCCGGTGCCTGGAGGGGGCTGCGCACCGAGAACGGGTGGCCCGCCGGGTCCGCGTACAGGCGGTCGTCGGTACGGCCGTGGTCGGCCCGCGTCTCCAGCGGGCGCCCGCCGCGCCCGACGATCAGGCGCTCCACCTCGTCCAGGTCCTCCGGTGCCGCCAGCAGCTCCAGATGAGCCTGCTGGGAGTCGTCGGGGCGCGGCCAACTCGGCGCCACGGCGTTCAGATCGAGCTGGAACGTGATGCGGGTGCCCTGGGTGCCGATCAACTCGACCCGGGTACCGCCCGGTTCGGGACGCACCTCCCCCTCGATCAACTCGCTGTAGAAAGCTGCAAGTTCCAGCGGCTCCGCACAGTCCAGTACCAGTACCGCAGCCTGTATCAGGCCCATGGCCCCTCCCCAACTGACCTCTGTCGCAAGACTTTTCGCGCGAGTACCCCGTCCCCCCGATCCGAACCGGCACCCCGACCAAACCGGCCACCCGGCCCCGCTCGCACGTCCGGCGCGCCGGGGGAACGCGGCCAGTGGACTGTCTATCTACATGCTGGACTCATCGTCTAAAGTGAGGCCTCCGAGCAGGAGCCCGAGCCGCAGCCCCGCTTCCGATGGAGGACACGCGTGACGATCAGCACCCCGCCGGTCACCTTCGACGACATCCAGGACGCCGCCGCCCGCATCAAAGGCGTCGCGCACCGCACGCCCGTCCTGCGCTCGCGGACCCTCGATGAACGCGTCGGCGCCGAGGTCTTCCTCAAGTGCGAGAACCTCCAGCGCGTCGGCGCCTTCAAGTTCCGCGGCGCCTACAACGCGGCCTCCCGGCTGACCCCGGAGCAGCTCGCCCGGGGCATCGCCGCCTACTCCTCCGGCAACCACGCCCAGGCCATCGCCCTGTCCGCCCGGGAGCTGGGCACCACCGCCGTCATCGTGATGCCCGAGGACACCCCCCGTTCCAAGCTCGCGGCGACCGCCGGATACGGCGCCGAGATCGTCACCTACGACCGCTACACCGAGAACCGCGTCGACGTCGGTGAAGCCCTCGCCGCCGAACGGGGCCTGACCCTCATCCCGCCCTACGAACACCGGCACGTGATGGCGGGACAGGGCACGGCCGCCCTCGAACTGCTCGAAGAAGCGGGGGAGTTGGATGCCCTGGTGGTGCCGGTCGGCGGGGGCGGGCTGATCGCCGGAAGCGCCACGGCCGCCAAGGGGCTGCGCCCCGGCATCCGGGTGATCGGCGTCGAACCGGAGGCGGGCGACGACACCCGGCGGTCCCTGGCGGCGGGGCGGCGCGTCAGCATCCCGGTGCCCCGCACCATCGCCGACGGCCAGGCCGCGGAGACGCCCGGCGAGCTGACGTTCTCGGTGAACCGGCGGCTCGTCGACGACATCGTGCTGGTCTCCGACGACGAGATCAGGGACGCGATGCGCTGCGCGTTCGAACGCCTGAAGACCGTCGTCGAGCCGAGCGGTGCCACCCCGCTGGCCGCCCTCCTCACCGGCCGCACGGGCCCCCCGCCGCGCCGGATCGGCGTGATCCTCTCGGGCGGGAACATCGATGCAGTGCGATTCGCCCAACTGCTGGGGGAGGGGGCGGCGTAGCTCGGGGCGAGGGGATGGCTGGCGCGGGCGACCCGGCCGTGCTGCACCCGCAGCGCGCCGCCTGAAGGCTCGCTCAGATGGGCAGCAGGCGGGCGATCAACGCGCCGAGCTGCCGGGCGTTGCGGCACTCGTACATCCCGGCCGCCTCCGCGTAGGCGGGCGCGACGGAGTCGCCGGTACCCCACTGGGCGCGCGGCTCCGGGTTCAACCAGTAGAGACGGCGGGCCTGTTCGGTGATCCGCCGCAACGCCGGAAGGTTCGGGTCGGCGCCGTTCGTACGGGCGTCGCCCAGCACGAACACCGTGGTGCGCGGGCCGACGGCGGCGCCGTACCGTTCCATGAACTCGCCCAGCGCGAAGCCGTAGTCGCTGCTGTCGTGGTGACCGGTCAGCGTCGCCCGCGCGGTGATGCGCGCACCGAGCCCCTCCGGGTCGGCCGCCCCGTGCGTGAGGAGGCCGGTCACCTCGTCGACCCGGTTGACGAAGGCGAACACCCGCACCTTGCTGAACTGGTCGTGCAGCGCCTGCACCAGCAGCATCGTGAAGTCCGAGAACCCGGAGACCGAGCCCGACACATCGCACAGCAGCACCAGTTCGGGCCGGGCCGGACGGCGCCTGCGCAGCACCGGCCTCATCGGCACCCCGCCCGTCGACAGCGAACCGCGCAGGGTGCGCCGCAGATCGATGCCGCCCCGCGCGGCCCGGCGCCTGCGCGCCGCCAGCCGGGTGGCGAGCTTGCGGGCCAGCGGCTGAACGGCCCTGCGCAACTCGGCGAGTTGGAGCTTCCCGGCGTACAGGAAGTCCACCCGGTCCGGCGTCGTGGCGACCGCGCGCCGGGCGATCTCGTCCCGGCCGCGCCGCTCAGCGACCCGGCGCCGCGCCTCCGACGCCACCAGCCGCCTGAACTCCTCGATACGGCCCCGGACTTCGTCCTCCATCAGCCGCCCGTCGAATCCGGCGCCCCGGCCCCGCGCCCGCAGTTCGTCCCGCACCCGCGCGAACAGGGTCTGCGGGCGCAGCCGGTCGAGCGTCTGGTGCGCCGACCAGCCGTCCGCCCCCGGCGAGGACCCGTACCCGCCGAACCCCTCCACCGCCTCCGCCGCCAACTGCCCCATCACGCCGACGTCGTTGTCCGCGAGGGCCGCCGCCAGCCGGTCCCGCAGCTCGTCCCGGTCGGCCGGGCCCGCCTGCGGGGCGCCCACGCCCCTCGGGAAGTACAGGTCGAAGACCGGGTCGAACACCGGCCGTTGGGCCTCGCCGTGCAGCAGGGTCGCCGCCAGCCCCTCCCGCAGCACCTCACGGTCCGCGAGCCCCAGCTCCGCCACCGCACGCGCCGCGTCCACCGTCTCGCCGGTGCCCACCCGCATCCCGTGCGCCCGCAACGCCCCGACCAGCGAGGTCAGTCGGCCGCCGACGCCGGAGGCGGTCACACGGCGTCCAGGTCGAGCTTGGCCGCCGCCTTCAGGACGTCGTCCTGATGCTTGAGCAGCACGCCCAGGGTGTCCCGTACGACAGTCTCGTCCACCGTCCGCGCGCCCAGGGCCAGGAGCGTGCGCGCCCAGTCGATGGTCTCCGCGACCGACGGCACCTTGCGCAGGTCCATGGCGCGCAGGGCGCCCACCACCCGGACCACCGAGGCGGTGAGGGCGTCGTCCAGACCGGGCACCTTCAGCCGGACGATCCGGCGCTCCAACTCCTCGTCGGGGAAGCCGATATGGAGGAACAGGCAGCGCCGTCGCAGCGCCTCGGACAGCTCACGGCTCGCGTTCGAGGTGAGGACGACGAAGGGGCGGCGGGTCGCGGCGACCGTGCCCAGTTCGGGGACGGTGACCTGGAAGTCGCTGAGCACCTCCAGGAGCAGGCCCTCCACCTCGACGTCCGCCTTGTCGGTCTCGTCGATCAGCAGGACCTTCGGGTCGTCGCCCCGGATCGCGGTGAGCAGCGGGCGGGGGAGCAGGAACTCCTCGCTGAAGATGTCCGTGCGGGTCTCGTCCCACGTCTCGTCGCGGCCCGCGCTGATGCGCAGCAGCTGCTTGGCGTGGTTCCACTCGTACAGCGCCCGCGACTCGTCGACGCCCTCGTAGCACTGGAGCCGGATCAGCCGCGCGTCGGCGACCTCGGCGACGGCCTTGGCCAGCTCGGTCTTGCCGACCCCGGCCGGGCCCTCCACCAGCAGCGGCTTGCCCAGCCGGTCGGCGAGGAAGACGGTCGTGGCCACGGCGGGCGAGGCCAGATAGCCGGTCCCGGCGAGCCGCGCGGCGACGTCGTCGACGGATGTGAACAGCAACGGGGCCTCCCGCCCGGGGACCGGTTCCCCGGCCACGTCCGACCAACCTAAGCGCTTGCTCAGCAACTGTGCCACAGGGGGCCGCCCCCTGCCCAGCCGGTAGACCGACCGGTTTGCTCACCGGCTGCCCGGGCTGACCCCACCTCGCCGCCCTGGTCGAGCTGAAGGACCGGCCCGTTGCCGTACCCCCGGACGGGTCACCCCAGCGCGCCGAACTCCGGCCCGGGTCGGTCCAATGGAGCGGTGACCGTGCCTCCGGACGACTGCCTCGCGCGTAACGAGTGGATCTGCGGGGCCTATCTGAGCAGTCGGCGGCAGATCCTGCTCGACGCCGTCCTCCAGCACCTCCAGCTGACCGCGGTCTCCGTGCTGATCGGGCTCGCGCTGGCCCTGCCGCTGGCGGTCCTCGCCCGGCGCTGGGTCGTGACGGCAGGGCCGGTGCTCGCGATCACCACGATCCTCTACACGATCCCGTCCCTCGCGATGTTCTCGCTGCTCCTGCCGGTCTACGGTCTCTCCGCGAGCCTCGTCGTCGCCGGGCTCGTCCTCTACTCGCTGACCCTGCTGGTCCGCAACATCCTGGCCGGCCTGCGCGCGGTCCCCGAAGAGACCCGGCAGGCCGCGCGCGGCCTCGGCTACGGACCCGTCCGTCTCCTGCTCACCGTCGAACTGCCCCTCGCGCTGCCCGCCGCCATGGCCGGACTGCGCATCGCCACCGTCTCGGCCGTCTCCCTGGTCACCGTCGGCGCGATCGTCGGCTTCGGCGGGCTCGGCAACCTCATCTACGCCGGGATGAGCACCTACTTCAAGGCGCAGGTGCTGACCGCGTCCGTGCTCTGCGTGGTCATCGCGATCGCCGCCGACCTGCTCCTGCTCGCCGTCCAACGGCTGCTCACCCCGTGGACCAGGGCGGCCCGCGCATGACGACCCTCACCGACGCCTGGCACTGGCTCACCGACCCGGCGCACTGGTCCGGCGACGACGGGATCGGGCACCGGCTCGTCCAGCACCTCGTCCTCACCGTCGTCTGCCTGCTCATCAGCTGTCTGATCGCGCTGCCCGTCGCGCTGGTCCTCGGCCACCTCGGCAAGGGTGGCGCCCTCGCCGTCAACCTCTCCAACATCGGACGCGCGGTCCCCACGTTCGCCGTCCTGGTGCTTCTGCTGCTGACCCCGGTCGGCAGCTGGGGCGAGGGTCCCACAGTCGTCGCGCTGGTGCTGTTCGCGGTGCCGCCGCTGCTCACCAACGCCTACGTCGGCATGCGGGAGGTCGACCGGGGCATCGTCCAGGCCGCGCGGGGCATGGGCATGACCGGACGGCAACTGCTGTTCCGGGTCGAACTGCCCCTCGCCCTCCCCCTGATCATGAACGGGGTGCGGATCGCCGCCGTCCAGCTCGTCGCGACGGCGACCATCGCCGCGCTGGCCGGCGGGGGCGGCCTCGGCCGGATCATCACGGCCGGCTTCAACCTCGCCAGCACCCCGCAGGTCGTCGCCGGGGCGGTGCTGGTCGCCGCGTTCGCGCTGCTCGTCGAGGCGGTCTTCGAGACGGTGGAACGGCTGGCGCCGAGCTGGGCGAGGGCCGGGCGATGAGACACCTCCTCCTCGCCTGCGCCGCCGTCCTGCTGCTCGCGGGCTGCTCCACGGGGCCGTCCCTGGAGCAGCGCGGCGAGGTCACCGCGCCGCCCGGCGACAGCCACCGGCTGACCATCGGCTCGGCCGGGTTCACCGAGAGCGACCTGCTCGCCCAGATGTACGCGCAGCTCCTCGACCACGCCGGGTACCGGACGTCCGTGCTCACCGTCTCCAACCGTGAACTGTACGAACCCGCCCTGGAATCAGGGCAGATCGACGTCGTCCCCGAATACGCGGCCACCTTCGCCGACTGGCTGAACGCCAAGACGCACGGCGCCCACGCGACCCCGGTCGGCTCACCCGACCTCGACGCCACGATGACCGCCCTGCGCCGCCTGGCCACGCCCCGCGGCCTCACCGTCCTGCCGCCCGGCCGGGCCGTCGACCAGAACGCCTTCGCCGTCAGCGCCGCCTACGCCCGCCGGCATCACCTGAAGACCCTGAGCGACCTGGGCCGCTCGGGCCTGGAGGTACGGCTCGCCGCAGGGGACGAGTGCGTCGAACGCCCTTACTGCGAACCGGGGTTGAAGAAGACCTACGGCATCGACATCACCGCCGTCGACCCCAAGGGCGTCGGCACCACGCAGGCCAAGCGCGCCGTGCAGAACGGTCAGGACCAACTGGTGCTCACCACCACGACCGACGCCACCCTCGCCGACTTCGGCCTGGTCCTCCTCGCCGACGACAAGCATCTCCAGAACGCCGACTACCTCGTCCCCGTCGTCAACCGCGCCCGCGCGGGCGCCCCCGGCGTCACCCGGGCCCTCGGCCGGCTCAACACCGTGCTCACCACGGCCGACCTCGCCTCGATGGACCAACAGGTCGACAGCTGGCGCCGATTGGCCCAGGACGTGGCCCACACCTACCTCAAGAAGAAGGGGCTGCTGGACTGACAACAGCCCACTCACATAAGGCAGGTGGACCGAGTACGGGCCAACCAGCCCCGCACCGAGCCCCCTTGGGGACCGACGCTCCCTTGAGGTCCGGCGTCAGGCGTCCGACACCGAGTCGAACGACACCTGCGTCCGCGCCACTCCCTGCGCGTCCGCGTCCACCGACCGCCGCAGCGCCTCGTGCAGCTTCGCCGGGGTGAGCACCCCGAGGAAGCGGGCCTGGTCCAGCACCGCGACCCACCCGGCGTCGTGCTGGAGCATCACGCCGAACGCCTGCTTGAGCGGGGCGCCCACCGGCAGCCAGGCGTTCATGCGGTGCGCCAGGTCACCGACCGTGCCGCCCGCGCTCAGATCGTCCAGGCCGACCCAGCCGTGCAGATCACCGTCCTCGTCGAGAACGACGGCCCAGCGCGCCCCCTCGGCCCGCAGCCGCCCGGCCGCCCGCCCGGCCGCCTCGTCCAGGCGGGCCACCGGCGGCTGCTCCAGATCACCGGCCTCGATGGCCGTCACCGACAGCCGCTTCAGCCCCCGGTCGGCCCCCACGAACCCGGCGACATACGGCGTCGCGGGCCTGCCCAGGACCGCACCCGGGGTGTCGAACTGCTCGATCCGGCCCTGCCCGTAGACGGCGATCCGGTCCCCGAGCCGCACCGCCTCCTCGATGTCGTGCGTGACCAGCAGCACCGTCTTGCGCACCGCCGCCTGCATCCGCAGGAACTCGTCCTGCAACTGCTCCCGCACCACCGGGTCCACCGCGCCGAACGGCTCGTCCATCAGCAGCACCGGCGGATCGGCGGCCAGCGCCCGCGCCACACCCACCCGCTGGCGCTGACCCCCGGAGAGCTGCTCCGGATAGCGCGGACCGTACAGCGCCGGGTCCAGGCCGACCAGGTCGAGCAGTTCGGCCGCCCGGGACCGCGCCCTGGCCCGCTTCCAGCCGAGCAGCGCGGGCACGGTCGCCGTGTTGTCGAGGATCGTGCGGTGCGGGAAGAGACCGACCTGCTGGATGACGTACCCGATGCGGCGACGCAGCCGGACCGGGTCGACGGTGGAGACGTCCTCGCCGTCGACGTAGATCCGTCCCGAGGTGGGTTCGATGAGCCGGTTGACCATCATCATGGTCGTCGTCTTGCCGCAGCCGGACGGGCCGACGAGGGTGACCAGCTCGCCCTCGGCCACGTCGAGGTCCAGGTCGTCCACCGCCAGGGTGCCGTCCGGATACCGCTTGGTGACCTGCTCGAACCGGATCATCCCCTCACGCTAACCGCGCCGCTCCTCAGCCGCCCTCGGCGTCCGGCGAATGGCTGACCGCGCTCACCAGGACCACGGCGAGGGTGCGCGGGCCGTGCACCCCCTCGACCCGGTCCAGCTCGATGTCACTGGTCGCCGACGGACCGGAGATCCACGTCAACGGGCGGGTCGGATCGAGCCGTTCGAGCGCCTGCGGCACCGACGCGACCACCTGCCCTGGCACCCGCACCACACACACATGGTGATCGGGCACGAGGGTGATCCGGCGCCGTCCCTGCTCCGGTGAGCCGTCCAGGACGATCGTGCCGGTCTCCGCGACCGCCACCGCGCACCCCGTGACCACGCTGTCCACCCGGTCCAGCTCGGCCGGGGTACTCTCGGCCCGGTCGGTGACCTGCTCGACGTCCGCCCCGGCCAGCCACTCCGCGTCCAGACCCGGCGGCACCAGCACCGAGCGCGACCCCCGCTCGGCGAGCAACCACTCGATGACGATGGGGAGTTCGTCCTGGGTGCAGCGGTACACATGGGCCCGGTAGTCGACGAGGTTCTCCGCCAGCAGATCCACCGTCTGCGCCGGGCTCAGGCCACCGTGCTCCCGCACATACGGCCGCTCGACGGCCTGTTCGTACGGGGTGTCGTCCCGCTCGACGTCCGCGAGGGCACGCCGCACCCGCCCCAACACCCTTTCTCTGCTGCTCACTTGGCGTCCTTTCCGCCGTGGGTGCGCTGCCACCAGTCGCGGAACGGCTCCGCGGGAACGGCCGGCAGATCACGGGTGGCGCTCCACGCCCGGCCGGGACCCGGCAGCGTGCGCGGATGCAGCCCCCGGGTACGCGAGGCCAGCCGCTGCCCGGTGCGCAGAACACCCGGGCGGGCGAACGCCCACCGCGACGCCCGCATCGCCGCCCGCTCCGCCGCGTGCCCCTTCGCCGGTTTCAGCACCGCCTTGTTGCCGTCCCGGACGGCCGGGCCGCCCTCCACGACCCGCTCCCGCAGCCGCACCAGCACCTCGGGGATGTCGATGGCGACCGGGCACACCTCGTAACAGGCCCCGCACAGCGACGACGCGTAGGGCAACGAGGCGTCGATCTCGCTGCCGGTTCCCCGGAGTTGGGGGCTGAGGATGGCGCCGATCGGGCCCGGGTAGACCGACCCGTAGGCGTGGCCGCCGGCCCGTTCGTACACCGGGCAGACGTTCAGACAGGCCGAGCAGCGGATGCAGCGCAGCGCCTGCCGGCCGACATCGTCGGCGAGGGTGTCGGTGCGGCCGTTGTCCAGCAGCACCAGGTGGAAGGTGCGCGGGCCGTCCTCGTCGGTGGTCCCCGTCCACATGCTGGTGTACGGGTTCATGCGCTCGGCGGTCGAGGAGCGCGGCAGGGTCTGGAGGAACACCTCCAGGTCCCGCCAGGTCGGCAGGATCTTCTCGATGCCGACGACCGAGATCAGCGTCTCGGGCAGGGTCAGGCACATCCGTCCGTTGCCCTCGGACTCGACGACGACCAGGGTGCCGGTCTCGGCGATCATGAAGTTGGCGCCGGAGACGCCGACCCTGGCCCGCAGGAACTTCTCCCGCAGATGCAGGCGGGCCGCCTCGGCGAGTTCGGCGGGGGTGTCGGTGAGGCCCTCGGGGGCGGGGCGGCCCCACTCGCTCATCTCCCGGCGGAAGATGTCCCGGATCTCACCCCGGTTGCGATGGATGGCCGGGACCAGGATGTGCGAGGGGCGGTCCTTGCCCAACTGCACGATCAGCTCGGCGAGATCGGTCTCGTAGGCGTGCACGCCCTCCGCTTCGAGGGCTTCGTTGAGACCGATCTCCTGCGTGGCCATCGACTTGACCTTGACGACCTCCGACGCGCCGGTCTCCGCGACCAGCCGGCACACGATCCGGTTGGCCTCCTCGGCGTCCGCCGCCCAGTGCACGGTGCCGCCCGCCGCCGTCACCGACTCCTCCAACTGCACGAGATAGCGGTCGAGATGACGCAGCGTGTGGTCCTTGATGCGCTTGCCGGCCTCCCGCAGCTCGGCCCAGTCGGACACCTCCGCGACGGCCCCTGCCCGCTTGGCGCGGATGGTGTGCGTGGCGTGCCGGAGATTGCCGCGCAGCGTGGCGTCGGCCACGGCCGCGCGCGCCGCCTCCGGGAACGCCGGCATGCCCACGAACGTTCCGCTCATACCGCCGGCTCCTCCTCCGTGCTCGCCAGGATCTCCGCGATGTGCACCGGCCGCATCCCCGTGCCGAGCCGGGTCATCGTGCCACCGATGTGCATCAGACAGGAGTTGTCGGCCGCGCACAGCACCTGCGCGCCGGTCGACTCGGCGTTGCGCACCTTGTCCGCGCCCATCGCCGCCGACACGTCCGGGTTCTTCAGCGCGAACGTGCCGCCGAACCCGCAGCACTCCTCCGCCCCCGGCAACTCCGTCAACTCCAGCCCCTTCACCGCCTCAAGGAGCTGCCGGGGCCGGTCACCGAGCCCCAGACTCCGCAGCCCGTGACAGGTCGGGTGATAGGTCACCCGGTGCGGGTAGTACGCCCCGACGTCCGTCACCCCGAGGACGTCCACCAGGAACTCCGTCAGCTCGAACGTCTTCGCCACCACCGGCGCCAACGTCGCCGCGAGGCTCTCCCCCCGCCCCTCCGCCCGGGCCCGTTCCCCCAGCCGCGGATACAGCTCCCGCACCATCGCCCCGCACGACCCGGACGGCGTCACGATCGCCTCGTACCCCCCGAATACATCGGAGAAATGCCGCGCGAGCGGCTCCGCCTCATGCCGGTACCCGGTGTTGTAGTGCGCCTGCCCGCAACAGGTCTGCCCCATCGGAAAGTCGACCTCAACCCCCAGCCTGGTCAGCAGATTCACCACGGCACGCCCGGTATCCGGATAGAGCGTGTCGTTGACACAGGTCAAAAACAGCGCGACACGCATCACGACTCCTCCCAACATTCATCGGACCCCTAACACCCCCCACCCCCACCAACACCCAGAGTAATAGCCCCCCACCACGCTAAGGGCCGCACCACTACATCCCCCTACGTCCCCACCCCCCGACCACACCCAGCAGGCGCCGAACTCGCACCCCACGGCCGGGCAACGCCGCTAAGGGGCGCGGGGCTGCATCGACCTACGACTCCGCCACGCGGCCGCGCCCAGCAGGCGCCGAACTTGCAGCCCACGGCCGGGCAACGCCGCCAAGGGGCGCGGGACTGTATCGATTTGCGGCTCCGCCGCGCGGCCGCGACTAGCAGGGGCCGAGCTTGCAGCCCACAGCCCGGCAACGCCGTTGAAGGGGGCGAGACCAGCAGGGCCCGAGCCTGCAACCCACGGCCAGGCAACGCCGCCAAGGGGCGCGGGGAACTGCGCGACCAGCCACAACGGCGCCGCAGCCGCCCGACAACCCTGCCAACCCCACCGCGCCGCAGCCGCCCGACAACCTACCGGGGCCCACGGGGCGACGCCCCGAGACGACCCCGCGCGGCCCGCCAGGGCCCGACATCCCCCCGAGGCTCGTACCGAGTCAACGCCTGCGTCCGCACCAACAACCGCCGCATCCCCACAAGATCCCCCACCAGCCCGCGCCCGCGACCTTGCATCAGCACATTCCCCAACGCCGCAGCCTCCGCAGGCCCCGCCACCACAGGCACCCCACAAGCATCAGCCGTCAGCTGACACAACAACGCGTTCCGCGTCCCACCCCCCACCATGTGGACGACGTCCACAGCCCGATCGGCCAGCCGCTGAGCCTCCAGCACAGCCTCACCGTGCGCGAGCGCCAACGAATCAAGAACGCACCGCGTCACCTCAGCGGGCGTGACCGGCACAGGCTGCCCCCCCACCCGACACGCCTCAGCGATCCGCTCCGGCATCCGCCCCGGCGCAAGAAACCCCGCGTCACCCGCGTCCACCACGGACCGCAGTCCCGGCACCTTCGCGGCGTCCAGCAGCAACGCGCCCAGGTCGGGGTCACCCCAGGCCCGCACGGACTCCTGGAGCAACCACAGCCCCATGAGATTGCGCAGATACCGCACCGTCCCGTCGAGCCCCAGCTCATTGGTGAAGTTGGCGGCCCTGCTCTCCTCGCTCAACACCGGCGCGTCCAGCTCAAGCCCGACCAGCGACCAGGTCCCGGACGAGATGTACGCGAACCGCTCACCCGTCGCCGGAACGGCGGCCACCGCGGACGCCGTGTCGTGCGAGGCGACCGCGGTCACCGGCACCGGCCCCGCGAGCCCCGTCTCCTCCAACACCTCCGGCGTCAACACCCCGGCAGGATCGCCGGGTTGCCGCAGCGGCGCGAACAACCCGAGGTCGATGCCCAGCCGTTCGGCGACCCCGTACGCCCAGTCCCGGGTACGCGGATCGATCAGCTGGGTCGTCGACGCGTTGGTCAGCTCGGTGCCCTGCGTACCGGTGAGCCAGTACGTGAGCAGATCGGGAACGAGCAACAGGCGCCGTGCGTGGGCGAGTTGAGCGGTACCGGCGGCGGACGTCAACTGGTACAGGGTGCTGATCGGCGTGTCCTGCGACCCCGTCGCCGCGTACAGCTCGGCCGCCGGCACGGTCGCCCACACCTTCTCCGCGACGCCCTGGGTGCGGGCGTCGCGATAGTGCACCGGGTTGCCCAGCAGGGCGCCGTCCGCGTCCAGCAGCCCGTAGTCCACGGCCCAGCTGTCGATGCCGACCGACGCCACAGGGCCGGCCGCCCTGAGCCCGTCCAGGACACCCCCGTACAGCGCGAGCAGGTCCCAGCGCAGCCCCTCCGGCACCCGCACCGGCCGGTTGGGAAACCGGTGGACCTCCGTCATCTCCAGCCGGTCCCGGCCGACGCGGCCCACCATGACCCGCCCGCTGGACGCGCCCAGATCGACCGCCGCGAACGCCTCCATGCCCGCGCTCACCGCAGGAAGGCGGCGGCGACGCCGGCGTCGACCGGGACGTGCAGCCCCGTGGTGTGGGTCAGATCGCCGCCGGTCAACGCGAAGACGGCGTTGGCCACATGCTCCGGCAGCACCTCCCGCTTGAGGATCGTCCGCTGGGCGTAGAACGCGCCGAGCTTCTCCTCCGGCACCCCGTAGACGGCCGCCCGCTGCGCGCCCCAGCCGCCCGCGAAGATCCCGGAACCCCGCACCACGGCGTCCGGGTTGACGCCGTTGACCCGAATGCCATGCTCGCCCAACTCGGCTGCCAGCAGCCGGACTTGGTGGGCCTGGTCGGCCTTGGTCGCGGAGTACGCGATGTTGTTCGGGCCGGCGAACACGGCGTTCTTCGACGCGATGTAGACGACGTCACCGCCCAGCCCCTGCGCGATCATCACCCGGGCCGCCTCACGCGAGACGAGGAACGAACCCCGGGCCATGATGTCGTGCTGGAGGTCCCAGTCCCGGGCCGACGTCTCCAACAGGGGCTTGGAGATGGAGATACCGGCGTTGTTGACGACCAGGTCGACCCCGCCGAAGGCGAGCACCGCCGCCCGGAACGCCGCACCGATCTGCTCCTCCGACGTCACGTCCACGGTCACCGCGACGGCCCGGTCCGCGCCGCCCAACTCCTCGGCCACGGCCGCCGCGCCCGCCGCGTCCACGTCGGCGACCACGACACACGCGCCCTCGTCGACCAGCCGCCGCGCGATGGCCTTCCCGATCCCGCTGCCCGCGCCGGTCACCAGCGCCACCCGCGTCGCCAACGGCCGCGGCCGGGGCTGCCGTTGGAGCTTGGCCTCCTCCAGCGCCCAGTACTCGATGCGGAACTTCTCCGACTCCTCGATCGGCGCGTACGTCGACACCGCCTCGGCGCCCCGCATCACCTGGATGGCGTTGACATAGAACTCGCCGGCCACCCGGGCGGTCTGCTTGTCCTTGCCGTAGGAGAACATGCCGACGCCGGGCACCAGCACGATCGCCGGATCGGCGCCGCGCATCGCGGGGGAGTCGGGCTCCGCGTGCCGCGCGTAATAGGCGGCGTACTCCTCGCGGTAGGCGGCGTGCAGTTCCTTGAGGCGGCTGATCGCCTCGTCGAGGGGCGCGGTCGGCGGGAGGTCGAGGACCAGCGGACGCACCTTGGTGCGCAGGAAGTGGTCCGGGCAGGAGGTGCCCAGGGCGGCGAGCCTCGGGTGCTCGGCCCGGGCCAGGAAGTCGAGGACGACGTCGGTGTCCGTGAAGTGCCCGACCTGCGGCCGGTCCTGAGAGGCGAGGGCCCGCACATAGGGCGCGAGCGCCGCCGCCCGCTCCCGCCGCCGGGCCTCGGGCAGCGCCGCGTACCCCTCCAGCACCGGCCCGAACGGCTCCGCCTTCCCGCGTGCGACGAGGAACTCCTCGGCGGTGCGGATGAGGTGCAGCGAGTTGCGCTCGCACTCCTCGGAGGTGTCACCCCAGGCGGTGATCCCGTGACCGCCCAGCACACAGCCGATGGCCTGCGGGTTGGCCGCCTTCACCGCCGCGATGTCCAGGCCGAGTTGGAAGCCGGGCCGCCGCCACGGCACCCAGGCCACGGTGTCGCCGAAACACGCGGCGGTGAGCTTCTCGCCGTCGGCCGCGCAGGCCAGCGCGATGCCCGAGTCCGGGTGCAGATGGTCGACATGGGCCGCGTCGACCAGACCGTGCATCGCCGTGTCGATGGAGGGAGCCGCGCCGCCCTTGCCGTGCAGGCAGTAGTCGAACGCGGCGACCATCTCGTCCTCGCGCTCCACCCCCGGGTAGACGGCCTTGAGGCCGCGCAGCCGGTCGATCCGCAGCGCGGCGAGCCCGCCCTCGGTGAGCGTGCCGAGGTCGCCACCCGACCCCTTCACCCACATCAGCTCGACCTCGTCGCCGGTCGCGGGGTCGGTGTCGGTGCCCTTCGCGGAGGTGTTGCCGCCCGCGAAGTTGGTGTTGCGGGGGTCAGCGCCGAGCCGGTGGGAACGGGCCAGGAGGGCGGCGGCTGCCGGGTGGGGTGCCATGGTTCGGTCTCTTCCTTGCGTCGTCGGGGCGGTGCGGGTGAGCGGGATGGACGGGTCAGGCTCCCCAGCCGGCCTGGGTGCCGCCGACCCGGCTGGCGGCGAGATGCTCCTGCCAGCCGGAGCGACGGTAGGCGCCGACCGGGTCCGGGTCGAGACCCATTCCGGTACGAACGGCGGCGAGCAGTGGCCGGACATCGGTGTTGTAGGCGTCCATCAGCACGGCGTTGGCGTCGAGCACCTCACCGGAACGCTGCGCGAGGGCGAGCGCCTCCCGGTCGACCAACAGGGCTTTGGCGGTGGCCTCCTGGACGTTCATCACGGAGCGGATGATCGCGGGGATCTTGGCCTCGATGTTGTGGCACTGGTCGAGCATGAAGGCGATGTCGGAGGTGAACCCGCCGCCCCGGACGACTTCGTACATGATCCGGAAGAGTTGGAAGGGGTCGGCGGCCCCGGCCATCAGGTCGTCGTCGGCGTAGAAGCGGGAGTTGAAGTCGAACGCGCCGAGCTTCCCCTCCCGGAGCAGGGTCGCGACGATGAACTCGATGTTGGTGCCGGGTGCGTGGTGCCCGGTGTCGACGACGACCTGTGCCTTGTCGCCGAGCTTGAGGCAGTGGGCGTAGGCGGTGCCCCAGTCGGGCACGTCGGTGGAGTAGAAGGCGGGCTCGAAGAGCTTGTACTCCAGGAGCAGGCGCTGGTCGTCGCCGAGGCGCTCGTAGACCTCGGCGAGTCCCTCGGCCAGCCGGTCCTGTCGTTCCCGAAGGTCGTCCTGGCCGGGGTAGTTGGTGCCGTCGGCGAACCACAGCTTGAGGTCCTTCGAGCCGGTGGCGTCCATGATGTCGACGCACTCCAGCAGATGGTCGACCGCCTTGCGACGCACCGCCGCTTCCGGATGACAGACGCTGCCCAGCCGGTACGCGTCCTCCTGGAAGGTGTTCGCGTTGATGGTGCCGAGCCCGATGCCGTGCTCCCGCGCGAACGAGGCGAGCTTGGCGTAGTCGTCGACCTTGTCCCACGGGATGTGCAGGGCGACCGTCGGCGCCACCCCGGTGAACTCGTGCACCTTCGCCGCGTCCGCCAGCTTCTCCCACGGATCACGCGGGACCCCCTCCTGGGCGAACACCTTGAAGCGCGTACCTGAGTTGCCGTAGCCCCACGAGGGGGTCTCGATCTGCTGGGTCGCGAGGGCCGAGTACACGGCGGACGGGTCTGGCATGACCACCCCTGAATGTCGCAGGCCACGGCGGGGCCACGAGGCCGGGGCGCCGGTGCCGAGGGAACGGTGACGGAACGGTGTTGAATCGTTTCAGGGAAGCTATCCGGGCGCCTGGGGCCCGTCAAGGCCGCTGACGCGATCCGGCCGGAACGATCACTCGGCTGGTCGGCCGGTTCGGCCGGAAAGGGGCAGGTATTTGCTCCGCGACCCCTTGACGGCCGGTCGCCTGCGTCCCACCATGCCGTGAAACGTTTCATCGATGTTTCGGACATGGGTGACTCGTGTCAGGACTGACCGCCTCCCCGCTCTCCGTCCCTGGATGTTCCCTCCGAAAGGCCGCCTCGATGAGCAACGACGCCATCTCCAGCGGGCCCCACAAGCCCCCCGTGACCCGCGCCCAGTGGCGCCTGGCCGCCCTGTCCGGCATGGCCTCCTATCTGGACTCCGGCATCATCGTCTCCTGCGGACTCTCCCTGTCCGCGTGGCAGACCCGCTTCGACCTCTCGCCCTGGGGCCTCGGCGCGCTCAGCGCGGCCCTGACCTTCTCCATCGCCGCGGGTTCCCTGATCGGCGGGCGGCTCGCCGACCGGTTCGGACGCCGGCGCGTGTACGGCATCGACATCCTCGTCCTCGCCCTCGGCGCCGCCCTGGTCGTCCTCGCCCCGAACAGCGCGGTGCTGTTCGCCGGCCTGATCGTCGGCGGACTCGCGGCCGGCGCGGACCTGCCCACCTCGCTCGCCATGGTCTCCGAGCACTCCCCGCGCGCGGTGCGCGGCCGGCTGATCGGCGCGACGCAGACCCTGTGGATGGCCGGCATCACCGTCACGATCCTGATCGGCTTCGGCACCTCCACGCTCGGCCATCTCTCCGCCCAACTCCTCTTCGGCCACCTCACCGTCGTCGCCCTGGCCAGTTGGGTGCTCCGCAGCCGCCTCACCCTCTCCCCGGTGGCGGAGGCGGCGGAACGGGGCGGCGGGGCCGAGGGCATCGACGCGCGGGCGCTGCGCAGCCTCGCCGCGCGGCCGATCCTCGTCCCGCTCCTGGCGACCGGCGGTTTCTATCTGTCCTGGAACCTCGCCGCCAACACCATGGGCCAGTACGGCACGTACTTCCTCACCACCGTCAGCGGCGCCTCCCAGACCCTGGCCACCGGACTCGGCCTGGCCGCGCTGCCCGTCGGCCTCGTCTGCTCGCTGGCCTTCGTCCGCCTCGCCGACTCGCCCTGGCGGGACCGTCTCTTCTACGTCTGCGCCCCGCTCCAGGTGCTGGCCTTCGCCGTGGCCGCCGTCACCGGCGGGGCCGTCATCGCGGCGATGGTCTTCTTCCTGCTGCTGAACAACGTCGTCAACCAGTTCTCCGGCGAGGCCACCTACAAGGTCTGGTCCCAGGAGGCCTTCCCCGAGCAACTCCGCGCCACCACCCAGGGGTTGACCTACGGCGCCAGCCGCGCCCTGTGCGGCCTCGCCGGTCTCGCCACCCCGGCCCTGATGGAGGCCGACGGCGCGGCGGTCCTCTGGATCACCACGGCCTGCGTCGCGGTCTCCGGGACCATCGGCGTGTGGATCGTGCGCCGCATCGCACCCCAGGGAGCCCATGAGCCGGTCGCGCCCGCACCGATCCTGACGAAGGAAGCGATCTGACCAACCGTCAACTCCCTTATCCAGAGAGCCCTTTCCTCTCATCCCTCGGCCTGTCCCTCCGGCAGAAAGTGATCACGTGAACGTCACCGCTCCCGTCCTGGAACACCACCGCGAGCCCCTCGGCATCGGCGAGTCGCGGCCCCGGCTGAGCTGGCGCACCGAGACGGACACCCCCGACTGGACCCAACAGGCCTACCGGATCGAGATCACCGCCGCCGACGGCACCGTCCGCACCGACACCGGGCGGGTCGAGGGCACCGACTCCGTGCTGGTGGCCTGGCCGGGCGACCCGCTCGGCTCCCGGGACCGCGCCGACGTCCGGGTCCAGGTGTGGGGCGCGGGCCCCGAGCCGTCCGCCTGGTCGCCGCTCACCCGGGTCGAGACGGGGCTGCTCAGCCGTTCCGAGTGGACGGCCCGCCCGGTCACCCCCGACCGCGAGACGTCCGAAGGGCCGCTCCCGACAGCCCTCCTGCGCCGCGACTTCACGCTCGACGGGCCCATCGCCAGGGCCCGGTTGTACATCACCGCGTACGGCGTCTACGAGGCCGAGATCAACGGCGTCCGCGTCGGTGACCATGTCCTCGCCCCCGGCTGGACCTCCTACCGGCACCGGCTGCGCTACCAGACCTTCGACGTGACCGGCCTGCTGCGCGAGGGCGACAACGCGATCGGCGCCCTCCTCGGCGAGGGCTGGTACACCGGCCGCCTCGGCTTCAACGGCGGCCGACGCGACCACTACGGCCAACAGCGCGCCCTCCTGGCCCAGTTGGAGGTCACCCACCCTGACGGCGGCGTCACCACCCTCGGCACGGACGGCACCTGGCGCACCGCGACCGGAGCCGTCCTGACCTCCGGGATCTACGACGGTGAGGTGTACGACGCGCGCCGCGCACGCCCCGGCTGGTCCGCGCCGGGACACCCCATCGCCGACTGGTCGCCCGTCACCGAACTGCCAGCGCCCGGGGCCGAGTTGGTCGGTCCGACCGGCCCGCCCGTGCGCCGCACGCAGACGCTCGACCCCGTCGAGATCCTCACCACTCCCACCGGGAGGACGGTCGTCGACTTCGGCCAGAACCTGGTCGGCCGGCTGCGCATCCGCGTCTCGGGCCCGGCCGGGCACACCGTCACCCTGCGCCACGCCGAAGTCCTGGAACACGGCGAACTCGGCGTGCGCCCCCTGCGGTTGGCCGCCGCCACCGACCGCTACACCCTCGCCGGGGACGGCGTGGAGACCTACGAACCGCGCTTCACCTTCCACGGGTTCCGCTACGCCGAGGTCGACAACTGGCCCGGCGCCCTCGACCCGGCCGACATCAAAGCCGTCGTCCTCCACACCGACCTGGCCCGCACCGGATGGTTCGCGTGCTCGCACGACCAGGTGAACAAACTGCACGAGAACGTCGTGTGGGGCATGCGCGGCAACTTCCTCGACGTCCCCACCGACTGCCCCCAGCGCGACGAACGCCTCGGCTGGACCGGCGACATCCAGGTCTTCGCCCCCACCGCCTCCTTCCTCTACGACACCTCCGGCATGCTCGGCGGCTGGCTGCGCGACCTCGCCGCCGAACAGCTCGAACGGCCCTCCGGTGTACCGCCGTTGGTGGTCCCTGACGTGCTCCCCGAGACGTTCTCGCAGCCGCAGGCGGTCTGGAACGACGTCGCCGTCCTGCTGCCCTGGACCCTGTACCGGCGCTACGGCGACCTCGGCGTGCTGCGCGCCCAGTACCCGAGCATGCGGGCGTGGGCCGAGGCGGTGGCCGACTTCACCTCGAACGGCGGTGCGGTGTGGCGCCAGTCCTTCCAGCTCGGGGACTGGCTCGACCCGGCCGCCCCGGCCGACGACCCCGGTGCCGCCCGCACCGACGGTGACCTCGTCGCCAACGCCTACGCGGTCCGCACGGCCGACGTGATGGCCGAGACGGCACGGCTGCTCGGGCAGAAGGAGGACGCCGTCCGGTACGAGGAGCTGGCGCGGGCGCTGCGGGGCACGTTCGCCGAGGAGTTCGTCACGCCGGGTGGGCTGCTGGCGAGCGACGCCCAGACCGCGTACGCCCTCGCCGTCTGCTTCGCGCTGCTGCCGACCGAGCGTCAACGGCGGGGCGCGGCACGCCGGTTGGCGGTCATCGTGCGCAAGGCGGGCTTCCGCATCGCGACCGGGTTCACGGGGACGCCGTTGATCTGCGACGCGTTGTGCGCGGCCGGTGAGCCGCAGCTCGCCCACCGGATGCTCGTCGAGCAGAGGTGCCCGTCCTGGCTGTACCCGGTGACCATGGGGGCGACGACGGTCTGGGAGCGCTGGGACTCGATGCTGCCCGACGGGACCATCAACCCCGGGGAGATGACGTCGTTCAACCACTACGCCCTCGGTGCCGTCGCCGACTGGCTGCACCGCAGGGTCGCGGGTCTTGAGGCCGCCGAACCCGGCTGGCGCCGGCTGCGGATCGCGCCCGTCCCCGGCGGCGACCTCACCTTCGCGAAGGCCGCCCACGAGACGCCGTACGGCCGCGCGGAGGTGGGGTGGCGGATCGACGGCGACACCCTCGTGGTCGACGTCCGGGTCCCGCCCAACACCCGGGCGGACGTCCAACTCCCCGTCGGCGAGGAGCCGTTCGAGATCGGCGCGGGCACCCACACCTTCCACCGCCCCTACCAGACCCCGCCCTGGCCCCCGTCCCCGATCCACAACCCACTCGGCCCCCCGGAGGACTGACGAAGGAACGGTGACCGCCGAACTGACGGAACTGCACGTCGCACACACGGAGTTCGGGGCCGTACTGGTCGACGAGGTCGGCGGTGGGCAGCGGGGTGAGTGCCTCGGGCATGGGACGGGATCGCCTTCCAGGAAGGGCGGGCGGGACAGCCGTTGAGAAGGCGCACCACCTTGCCGCGCGCCCTCCTCCAGCAGTGGGCATGGTAGGTCAGCTGTCTTTCGGCAGGCCGGAGCGGTCTTCGTGGTTCTCGTGCGGGTCGGCGGGTACGGGTCTGCGGTGCGTGAAATTCGTTTCGCCCGGTGCGCGGGGCGCTCTAGGGTGGCGCGGTGGCTACTCAGGTGATCGTTCTCAACGGTGGTTCCAGCGCGGGGAAGTCCGGGATCGTCCGGTGTCTCCAGGCCGTACTGCCCGACCCGTGGCTGGCGTTCGGCGTCGACGCGCTCATCGAGGCGATGCCCGCCGCGCTGCGCAGCTCGGAAGCGGGCCTGGAGATCACGCCGGACGGGGGAGTGGCGGTCGGCGCGGAGTTCCGGGCGTTGGACGAGGCGTGGGCCGAGGGCATCGCGGCGATGGCCCGGGCGGGCGCCCGCGTCATCATCGACGACGTGTTCCTCGGCGGGGCGGCCTCCCAGCGGCGGTGGGAGAAGGCCCTCGCCGGACTGACCGTGCTCACGGTCGGCGTCCGCTGCGAGACGGCCGTCGCCGAGGGGCGGGAGATCGCGCGCGGGGACCGGGTCCGGGGCATGGCCGCGCTCCAGGCGGAGACCGTGCACCAGGGCGTGACCTACGACCTGGAGGTGGACACGACCCGTACGGAGTCACTGGAGTGCGCGCGCACCATCGCCGCCCACGTCGACTGACGGCCCCTGCCCCCCGGCGAGCCATCCGACCGGGCCTCGGCGCCGCCTCCTGGATGTTCGACGACGCCCCATTGACGTGACCTGGCGCACACGCCTAACGTCCCGGCAACCAGGTTGAAACCTTTCACGACGGTGTCGGGACCACCTCCGCCGCGTCGTCGAGGAGCCGCCGAGGAGCCCCTCATGACCCACCCGTCCGACACGGGTCCGCCCCCGGTGCTCGCCTTGGAGGACATCTCCCGGTCCTTCGGTGCGGTGCGTGCCCTGCGGAACGTCTCTCTGAAGCTGTTCCCCGGCGAGGTGCACGCCCTCGCCGGGGAGAACGGCGCGGGCAAGTCGACCCTGATCAAGACCCTCGCCGGGGTCCACCGGCCGGACACGGGACGGGTCCTGCTCGACGGCGCACCCGTCGTCTTCCACGGGCCCGGCGACGCCCGCGACGCCGGGATCGCCGTCATCTACCAGGAACCCACGCTCTTCCCCGACCTGTCGATCGCCGAGAACATCTTCATGGGCCGCATGCCCCGGCGCTCCCTCGGCCGCATCGACCACCAGGCCACCCACGTCTCAACGGCCGCCCTGATGAAGCGACTTGGAGTCACCCTCGACCCGGACCGGCCCGCCCGTGGCCTGTCCATCGCCGACCAGCAGATCGTCGAGATCGCCAAGGCCCTCTCCTTCGACGCGCGCGTCCTGATCATGGACGAACCCACCGCCGCGCTCACCGGCAGCGAGGTCGCCCGGCTCTTCGGCGTCGTCCGCGCCCTGCGCGACCAGGGCGCCGCCGTGCTGTTCATCTCCCACCGGCCGGCCGAGATCTTCCAGATCTGCCGACGGGTCACCACCCTGCGCGACGGCGCCCTGATCGCCACGGAACCCGTCGACGGCATGACCGAGGACGACCTCGTGCGGCGCATGGTCGGCCGCGATCTCGACGAGCTGTACCCCAAGCAGCCCGTCACACCCGGCGAAGTCGCCCTGAAAGTCAGCAGGTTGACCCGCGAGGGCGTCTTCACCGACGTCTCCTTCGAGGTGCGGCGCGGCGAGATCGTGGGCCTCGCCGGACTGGTCGGCGCGGGGCGCACCGAGGTCGCCCGGGCGGTGTTCGGCGTCGACCGCCGGGACGCCGGGACCGTCGAGGTCGGCGGCCGGGCCCTGCCCAACGGGGCGCCCTCCACGGCGATGGCCGCCGGGCTCGCCCTCGTCCCCGAGGACCGGCGGGCCCAGGGCCTGGTGATGGGCATGTCCATCGAGCGCAACATCGGCCTCACCGGACTGCGCACCACCGCGCGGGCCGGCCTGATGGACCGCGCCGCCGAACGCGGCCGTTCCCTCGACTGGGCCCTCAAGCTCCAGGTCAAGTACGCCCGGATCGCCGACGCCGTCTCGACCCTGTCCGGCGGCAACCAGCAGAAGGTCGTCCTCGCCAAGTGGCTGGCCACCGGACCCGAGGTGCTGATCGTCGACGAACCCACCCGGGGCATCGACGTCGGCACCAAGGCCGAAGTGCACCGGCTGCTCAGCCAGTTGGCCGCCGACGGGGTGGCCGTCCTGATGATCTCCTCCGACCTGCCCGAGATCCTCGGCATGGCCGACCGGGTCCTGGTGATGCACGAGGGACGCCTCACCGCCGAGATCCCCCGCGCCGCCGCCACCGAGGAGACCGTGCTGGCCGCGGCGACCGGGAGGACCTCCGCATGACCCCACCCGTACGGAGGGCCGCCGCATGACGCTGACCGCGCCCCCACCGGCGCCCGCCGCCGAACGCCCCACCGCCCGCGCCACCCGGCTGCTCGACCGCGTCCTCACCCTGCGTGAACTCGCCATCCTGGCCGTCCTCCTGGTGATGATCGCCGTCACCCAGGCCGCCAACAGCGCGTTCCTGTCCGCACAGGGCATCAAGGACCTGCTGCTCAACGCGGCCATCCTGGTCCTGGTCGCCACCGGCCAGTCCCTGGTCGTCCTCACCCGCAACGTCGACCTGTCGGTCGGCTCCACCCTCGGCATCAGCGCGTTCGCCGCCGGTACCGTCCTGCACGGCGGTGGCGACGCCGTCGTCGCGACCCTCCTCGCCGTGGCGCTCGGCGTCGGCTGCGGGCTGCTCAACGGGCTGCTGGTCAGCCTCGGCCAGGTGCCCGCGCTCGTCGTCACCCTGGGCACGCTGTACATCATCCGGGGCGTCGACTCCCTCTGGGTCGGCTCCCGGCAGATCACCGCCGCCGATCTCCCGGGCGGATTCGTCGACTTCGGCTCCGGCGGCATCTCGGCGGTGCCCTGGCTCGCGCTGATCGCGCTCGCCGTCCTGGCGGTGACCGCCTACTACCTCCACCACGTCGGCGGCGGACGGGAGTTGTACGCCCTCGGCTCGAACCCGGAGGCCGCCCGGCTGGCCGGTATCCCGGTCCGCCGACGCGTGCTCACCGCGTACACCTGCTGCGGCGGACTCGCGGGCCTCGCCGGGGCGCTGTACCTCGCCCGGTTCGGGAACGTCGACTCCGGCACCGGCACCGGCTACGAACTCACCGTCGTCAGCGCGGTCGTGGTCGGCGGCGTCGCCTTCACCGGCGGCTCCGGCACCGTCCACGGCGCCGCCCTCGGCGCGCTCCTGCTGACCAGCGTCAACAGCGTGCTGCCCGCCCTCGGCGTCAGCTCCGTGTGGGTCCTCGCCATCAACGGCGTCCTGCTGCTCCTCGCCATCGCCGTCGACCGGATCGTGGCCCTGCGGGTGGCGTCCGCCCTGAAGAGGCCCGCCGCCAAGAGGCCCACGGGCAACGGCAGTTCGCCGCCCGCCAGGGAGAAAGGGGACGCCCGCCATGCCTGAGTCCGTCGCGCGCGCCGTCCGCTGGGACACCGTCGTCGGCGCCCTCCTGATCGCCGTGCTGCTGCTGTCGTTCTCCTTCGTCGACGGGTTCGGCAACGCCTTCAACGTGTCGTTCCTGCTCGGCAACACGCTGCCGATCGCGCTGATCGCCCTGCCGATGACGCTGCTCGTCGTCGCCGGTGAGATCGATCTGTCGGTGGCGTCGACGGCCGGTCTGTCGGGCGCGGTCATGGGCCGGCTGTGGAACGAGGGCCTCGCGATCGAGTCGATCGTGCCGCTGTGCCTCCTGCTGGGCGTGGCGTGCGGGCTGGTCAACGGCCTCCTCGTCACCCGGCTCGGGCTGCCCTCGCTGGCCGTCACCATCGGCACCCTCGCCGCCTACCGGGGCATCGCGCAGATCGTGCTGGGCGCCGACGCGGTCACCGACTTCCCCACCTCCTACCTGGACTTCGCGGCCGGACGCGTCGGTGACACCTTCCTGCCGCTGGCGTTCCCGCCGTTCCTCGCGCTGCTGGCCGTCGCCGTCGTCGCCCTGCACGCCACGCCGTTCGGGCGGTCACTGTTCGCGATCGGCGCCAACGAGGAGGCCGCCCGCTTCGCCGGAATCCGGGTCAGGCGGCAGAAGCTGATCCTGTTCACCGTGACCGGTCTGATGGCCGCGCTGACCGGCGTGTTCTGGGCCCTGCACTACGCCAGCGCCCGCTACGACAACGCCACCGGGCTCGAACTCTCCGTCGTCGCCGCCGTGTTGCTCGGCGGCATCGACTTCGACGGCGGCAAGGGCACCCTCGGCGGCGCGATCGCCGGGGTGTTCCTGCTCGGCGCGCTCCAGAACGTGATGAGCCTGCTCGACGTCTCCGCCCAGTCGCAGATCGTCGTCACCGGCGTCCTCCTCGTCGTCTCCGTGCTCGGCCCCAAGGTCGCCCGCCGACTCGCCCTCGCGCGCGCGGGCCGCAGGGCCGCCGCCCCGACGCCGTAAGCCCGCTCACCCCCGTAAAGGACCCCCACGATGCGCCCGTCCTCGCTCCGCCGCAGCTGCGCGGCCCTCGCCGCCGTCACCTCCCTCGCGCTCACCGTCACCGCCTGCGGGGGCACCACGAAGAACGACGTCAAGGACGCCGCCTCCGCCGCCACGAGCGCCCAAAAAGCGGACCCGAAGGCCGAGTTGAAGAAGGGGCTGACCGTCGGCTTCCTGCCCAAGCAGGTCAACAACCCCTACTTCACCTCCGCCGACCGGGGCGGCGCCAGAGCCCTCGCCGAACTGGGCGAGACATACAAGGAGGTGGGCCCCTCCAGCGCCACCGACACCTCGGGGCAGGTGAGTTACGTCAACACGCTCACCCAGCAGCAGGTCGACGCGATCGCCGTGTCCGCGCAGGACCCCGGCGCCCTGTGCACCGCGCTCAAGCAGGCCATGAGGAACGGCATCAAGATCGTCACCTATGACTCGGACACCAAGCCCGACTGCCGTGACGCCTTCGTCTCGCAGGCCGCCGCCGAGGACCTCGGCCGCACCCAGGTGCAGTTGCTCGCCCGGCAGATCGGCTACCAGGGCGAGATCGCCGTCCTGTCCGCCGCGCAGACCGCCACGAACCAGAACACCTGGATCGGGTTCATGAAGGACGAGCTGAAGGACCCCAAGTACAAGAACATCAAGCTGGTGAAGGTCGCGTACGGCAACGACGACGCCCAGCAGTCCTTCCAGCAGACGCAGGGCCTGCTCCAGGAGTACCCCGACCTGAAGGGCATCGTCTCCCCGACCACCGTCGGCATCAAGGCCGCCGCCCAGTACCTGTCCGGCTCGAAGTACCGGGGCAAGGTCAGGCTGACCGGCCTCGGCACCCCCAACGACCTGCGCACGTACATCAAGAACGGCACCATCGACGCCTTCGAACTGTGGGACCCGGCCAAGCTCGGCGACCTCGCCGCCCGCACCGCCGTCGCCCTCTCCTCCGGCCAGATCACCGGCAGACAGGGCGAGACCTTCACGGCAGGGGGCACCGAGTACACCCTCGGCAAGGACGGCGTGATCAACTTGGGCAGGCCGACCGTGTTCGACGCCGAGAACATCGACCAGTTCGACTTCTGAACAGCCAAGTCCCGATCCAGCGAAGGGGTGTTGATGCAGCGCGTGTGCTTCCTGCTGAAGGTCCGGGCGGAGCGGCTCGACGAGTACCGCGCACGGCATGCCGCCGTGTGGCCGCAGATGCTGGAGGCGCTGCGTGCCACCGGCTGGCACAACTACTCGCTGTTTCTGCGCGAGGACGGTCTCCTCGTCGGGTACCTGGAGACCGAGGACTTCGCCGCGGCCCGGGCCGGCATGGAGGCCACGGACGTCAACGCCCGCTGGCAGGCCGAGATGGCGCCGTTCTTCGAGTCGCTGGACGGCACCCGGCCCGACGCGGCGATGACCCCCCTCACCGAGGTCTTCCACCTCGCCTGACCCCCACCAGGAGCCCCCCATGAGAAGACGTGCCGTGCTCACCAGCGCCCTGCTGGCCGCCGTGGCCGCCCCCGGCACCGCGCGGGCGGCCGCCCCGGGACCCGCCGTCACCGCCCGAGGCACCAGCCAACTCGACGCCCGCGCCCTGTACTTCGTGTCCTACGACGGACTGGTCAACAACAACTCCTTCCAGAAGAGCGGCCTGTTGACCTACCAGGGCCATCAGTACGCGGCCTGGTACACGGCGGACCGCAGTGCCGTCGTCGGCCGCCGGGCGCTCTCCTCCACCAGCTGGGCGACCGTCACGCTCGGGCACCGCCTCAAGAGCGACGACTCCCACAACGTCATCTCCCTGGGCCTGTCGAAGACCGACGGGCGGCTCCATCTGAACATGGACTCGCACAGCGACGGCTTCTTCTACGTGAAGTCGGTCGCCGGACTCCTCGACAACCCCGGCTCCACAAGCTGGAGTTCGGCCGCGTTCGGCGCCGTCCAGACGACGCTGGACGGGCTCGCGCTCACCAACCAGTTCACCTACCCGCAGTTCATCGCCACGCCCGAGGGGCGCCTCCAGCTCAGCTACCGGGTCGGGATCTCCGGCAACGGCCGCAACGCCCTTGCCGAGTACGACGGTTCACGGTGGACGGCGCTGGGGGAGTGGACCAGCTCCACCGGCACCTACACCAGCGCGCACGGCTCCAGCACCGCCCGCAACATGTACCTGCACGGCATCGACTACGACACCGCGGGCCGCCTGCACGCCCTCTTCACCTGGCGCGAGCAGAACAACGCGGTGATGTGCAGCGGCGGCGGCATCACCAACCACGACACCGGCTACGTCTACTCCACCGACCGGGGCCGCACCTGGCGCAACGACGCCGGGACCGTCGTCGCCACCACGGGCGGCACCGACCAGGTCGCCGTCACTGACGCCGGGCTCGTCGTCGACCCGCTCGACCCCGACCACTCCCTGATGAACCAGGAGAGCCAGGCCACCGACTCGGTCGGCCGGCCCCACGCCCTCATCAGCTACGTCCCCGGCCGCTTCGGCCAGTGCACGACGAACTACGTCGCCGACCGCACCGCCAACGGCCGCGTCTTCCACCTCCGCAAGAACGCCTCCGGCAGCTGGCAGAAGACCGAGATCCCCGTCCCGCTCAACTCCACCCAGCGCACCAAGCTCGTCCTGGACCGCTACGACAACGCCTACGCCGTCCTCCCGCACGGCAGGATCGCCGCCGCCTCCCAGTCCTCCGGGTACACCGACTGGACGCTCCTGCACGACGGGAGCGGCCTGAACGCCTTCGGTGAGGTCGTCGTCGACGAGCTGCGGGTGCGCGCCGACAACGTGCTGTCGTTCCTCTACCAGGAGAAGTCCAGCGGAACGACCCCCTCCGCATTGCGGGTGGCGGACTTCGCGCTGCCCGCGTGACCCGTCCCGACGCGCCCGGGGACGGCGGTACTGTGAGGGTCTTGCGCCCGCCGTCCCGCGTCACTCTGGAGGTCCCTGCCTGATGGCTCAGTCGGTGGGTATCAAGGACGTCGCCCGCGCCGCCGGGGTCTCCGTGGGCACGGTCTCCAACGTCATCAACCGTCCCGACTCGGTCGCCGCCGAGACCCGGGCCCGGGTGCTGTCCGCGATCGACCGGCTCGGCTACGTGCGCAGCGAGTCCGCCCGCCAACTGCGCGCCGGACGCAGCCGCATCATGGGGCTCCTGGTGCTCGACATGGGCAACCCGTTCTTCGTCGACGTGGCGCGCGGTGCCGAGCGCGCCGCGCGCGACGCCGGGCTCGGCGTCATGGTCTGCAACAGCGCCCAGAGCGCGAGCGAGGAGGCCGAGTACCTGTCGCTCTTCGCGGAGCAGCGGGTGCGCGGCGTGCTGCTGACGCCCGCCGACGCGACCGGCCGCAACATCGCCACGTTCCGGCGGCACGCGATCCCCTTCGTCCTCGTCGACCGGGTCGCGGAGGGCACCACCGAGTGCTCCGTCTCCGTCGACGACGTGGCGGGCGGCGCCCTCGCCGTGCGCCACCTCGTCGACGCCGGTCACCGCCTGCTGGCCTACGTGAGCGGGCCGCCCGGACTCAACCAGGTCCGTGACCGGCGCACCGGCGCCCTCAGCGCCCTCGCGGAGGCCGGCCTCGGCCCGGACAGCCTGCGCGAACTGCCCACCGAACGGCTCGACGTCGCCGCCGGACGGGACGCGGGCGCCCGGCTGCTGGGCCTCGCCGACCGGCCCACCGCCGTCTTCTGCGCCAACGACCTGCTCGCCCTCGGCGTCCTCCAGGCCATGTACGCGGCCGGGGTCCGGGTCCCCGACGACCTCGCGATCGTCGGCTACGACGACATCGAGTTCGCCGCCGCCGCAGCGGTCCCGCTCACCTCGGTCCGCCAGCCCGCCGTCACCCTGGGCGCCCTCGCCGCCGAACTCCTCCTGGAGGAGACCGAGGACGCCGAGTCCGGCGCGCAGAGCCACCACCACCGCCGGGTCGTGCTCCAGCCCGAACTGGTCGTCCGCAGATCGAGCCTGGCCTCCCGCTGACCGCCGGGTCAGTAAAAGTCGCTTGATCCCGGCCCCGGTGACCGCACACCATGTGCTGAACTGGACGGCGTTCCCCGGCCCGTCCGCGTCCCTGGAGACCTGTTGAGCGCCACGTACCGCCAGCCCGGAGTCGTCCTCACCGACCACACCTTCACCGTCCCCCTCGACCACGCGGACCCGGCCGGGGAGACGATCGACCTCTACGCCCGTGAGGTCGTCGCGAGCGCCAAGGCGGACCGTGACCTGCCGTGGCTGCTCTACCTCCAGGGCGGTCCCGGCTTCGGAGCGAACCGCCTCGTCGGCCGCCCCGGCTGGCTGGACCGGGCCCTGGACGAGTACCGCGTCCTGCTGCTCGACCAGCGCGGCACCGGCCACTCCACCCCGGCCACCCGGCAGACGCTCCCGCTGCGCGGCGGCCCCGCCGAACAGGCCGCGTATCTCGGGCACTTCCGCGCCGACTCGATCGTCCGGGACTGCGAGGCGATCCGCCCCCGCCTCACCGGCGGCGCCCCCTGGACGGTCCTCGGCCAGAGCTTCGGCGGCTTCTGCACCGTCACCTACCTCTCCACCGCCCCCGAGGGCCTCGCCGCCGCCGTGATCACCGGCGGGCTGCCCGCCCTGGACGCCCACGCCGACGACGTCTACCGGGCCGCCTACCCCCGCGTCGCCCGCAAGGTCGCCGCGCACTACCGCCGTTACCCGCAGGACGTCGAACGCGCCCGCCGCATCGCCGACCACCTGCTCACCCACGAGGTGACCCTGCCGAACGGCTACCGGTTCACCGTCGAGGCCTTCCAGTCCCTGGGCATCCTCCTCGGCACCGGCGACGGCAGCCACCGGCTCCACTTCCTCCTGGAGCACGCCTTCGTGCCCACCCCGGCGGGACCGCGCCTGTCCGACGCCTTCCAGGAAGAGGTCCAGACCCAGCTCTCCTACGCCGGGCACCCCCTCTACGCCCTCGTCCACGAGGCGACCTACGGTCAGGGCGACCGGCCCACGAACTGGTCCGCCGAGCGGGTGCGCGCCGAGTTCCCGCAGTTCGACGCGGCGAAGAGCCTCGTGGGGGAGGGGCCGCTGTTCTTCACCGGCGAGACGATCCACCCCTGGATGTTCGACGCCGACCCGGCCCTGCGCCCGCTGCGCGAGACGGCCGACCTCCTCGCCGCCCGCGCCGACTGGCCCCGCCTCTACGACCGCGCCCGGCTGGCCGAGAACGACGTCCCGGTGGCCGCCGCGATCTACCACGACGACCTGTACGTGGACACCGCCCATTCCCTGGCGACGGCCGCCGCCATCCGAGGCCTACGCCCCTGGATCACCAACGAGTACGAACACGACGCGGTCCGAACAGCCGGCCCCCACGTCCTCACCCACCTCCTGACCCTCACCCGAGACGAGGCATGACCCCCTTACAAGCCAACTGCGCCCAGTGCTTCGCCCTGTGCTGCGCAGCCCTCCCCTTCACCCGCTCCAGGGATTTCGCCACCGACAAAGAACCCGGCACCCCCTGCCGGAACCTCACCACCACCCACCGCTGCGGCATCCACCCCCGGCTGCGCCAGGAGGGCTTCACGGGCTGCACGGTCTACGACTGTTTCGGCGCGGGCCAACAGGTGTCCCAGGTCGTCTTCGCCGGCCAGGACTGGCGCACCGGCCCACCCGGCCACGCCGACCTGATGTTCGAGGTCTTCCCGCTGGTCCGCCAACTCCACGAACTGCTCCACTACCTCACCGAGGCGCTCACCCTGCCCCCGGCGCGCCCCCTCCACGCGGACCTGAGCAGCGAGTTGACGAGAACCGAGGCCCTCACGAACCTCCCACCCGAGGAACTCGCCGCCCTCGACGTCGACACCCACCGACAACAGGTGAACGCCCTCCTCCTGCGCACCAGCGAACTGATGCGCGCCGGTGCCCGGGGCCGGGCCAAGAACCGACGCGGCGCGAACCTGATGGGCGCCCGCCTGAAGGGCGCCGACCTCAGCGGAGCCGACCTGCGCGGCGCCTACCTGATAGCGGCAGACCTCACCGAGGCCGACCTCAGAGGCGCCGACTTCATAGGCGCGGACCTGAGAGACACCAACCTCACCGACGCCGACCTGACAGGCGCCTTCTTCCTCACCCAACCCCAACTGAACGCAGCCCAAGGCACCCAGACAACCCACCTCCCCCCTCACCTAACCCACCCCCCACACTGGCCCCCCACCCCACACTGACCAGCCCACCCACCCAGGAACACGAGGAACGGCGCGCCAAGCCCCCCGACCCGCACTGAACAGCGAAGCTCACCCCCCACCCACCCAGGGGCGCGGGGAACTGCGCGACCAGCCCCCACGGCCGGCACTGAACAGCGAAGCTCAAGTCCCCCCACCCAGGGGCGCGGGGAACTGCGCGACCAGCCCCCACCGCCCCGCACCCGCCAACTCTCCCCAACCCAACACCCCCCAACGCCCCCCCCCGCCCGGCAAGGGCTAACGCGCTGCCGCCCGAGACCCCACCCCCCGCCACCCCAGCCGCAGCAGCAACCCCTCCGGCATCAACGTCAACCGCTCGGTGACCCGAAGCCGATACCCCGGGTCCGGAACCAACTCGTACCGCCGCAGCAGCAACCCCAACACCAACGTCGCCTCGTGCAGAGCGAATTGACGCCCGATACACGCCCGAGCCCCCGTCCCGAAGGGCTTGAAGACGTGCCCGGGACGCCCCCGCACAGCCCCCGGCTCGAACCGATCCGGATCGAACCGCTCCACATCGGCCCCCCACACCGAGGTGTCCCGATGCAGCATCGCGGTGAGCACCAGCGCCCACGCCCCCCGCCGCATCGGATGCTCCCCGGCGAGCACGGTGTCGACGGTGGCCTCGCGGGCGTACGCGGGCGCCGTCGGCCACAGCCGCAACGCCTCGTCCAACACCCGCCGCAGATAACGCAACTTGGCGACCTGGTCGTACCCGGGCACCTCCGCGTCACCCCAGACGGCGTCGATCTCGGCGCGGGCCCGGGCGGCGATCTCGGGGTGCCGGGAGAGGTAGTGCAGGGCGAAGGAGAGCGCCCCGGACGTCGTCTCGTGCCCGGCGACCAGGAACGTGATCACCTGGCGCCGGACGTTGAGCGCCGACAGCCGCTCGCCGGTCACCGGATGGGCCGTCGCCAGCATCCGGTCGAGAAGGTCGCCGACCCGGTCGCCGTCGCCCTCGCCGCCGCCCGTCGTACGGCGGGCCCGCACCAGCGCGTCGACGGTGTCGTTGAGGCAGGCGATGTCGGCCGCGTTGCGGCGGGTGGCGGCCCGCAGCAGATAGGGGGCGAGCGGCGCGGGCACGGTGTTGCGGCGCTGCGCGTAGGTGAGCGTGCCGACCATCGCGGTCACGAAAGGATGCGGCCGGGACCGTTCGAAGGAGCCGAAGTCGTGCCCGAAGCCGGTGCGCGCGATCGTCTCCAGGGTCAGCTTGGTCATGTCCCCGGGCACGTCCACCGCCCGCCCGGCCGCCACCGCACGGTCCCAGTGGTCGGTCAGCCGCCCGGCCACCGCCAGCATCATCGGGTGGTACCCGGCCATCGCCTCCCGGCTGAAACCCGGGGCCAACACAGCATGCGCCAACTGCCAGTTGGGCTCTTCGTTGTACGCCGTGAACAGCCCGTCCCCGGCCACAGGCCGCAGGTTGGCCACGCCGAGCCCGACATGCTTGGCGAACCGCGACTCGTCCGCGAGGTCGGCGACCTCCCGCGCACCCCACGCGAAGACGAACTCCTTGCCGAACGCCTTGCGCCGGAAGACCGGACCGAGGTCACCGGCGTAGCGCAGGGTGTCCTGGAGCGGGGTGCGCCGGCTGGCGCCGAGCACATCGCCGAGGAACGGCAGGCGGCGCGGCGGGTGGGGGATGCGGTGCAGCTCGGGCCAGCCCTGCTCGGCGCCCCGGAACCCCTTGGGCAGTCCCGTGGCCGTGGTCTCCGCCATGACGCGATCTCCCTCGGTGCAACGGCAGACGGTGCGTGTTGTACGTGGATTCAATAGCGCGGAACAGTCTGATCCGGTGGTCGTATCGACGTCAAGTAAGTCAAGTAGGGTGCCGCCATGGCCGCGAACCAGGGTGAACGCACGCGCCGCAGGCTCAGCACCCAGGAGCGCCGCGAGCAACTCCTCGCGGTCGGGGCGGGGTTGTTCTCGGAGAGCCCGTACGACGAGGTGTGGATCGAGCAGGTCGCCGAGATCGCCGGTGTCTCCCGCGGACTGCTCTACCACTACTTTCCGACCAAACGTGACTTCTTCGCGGCCGTCGTCGAACGCGAGAGCGAGCGGATGCTGCGCCTGACCGAGGCCGTGCCCGGCGTGCCCGCCCGTGAGCAGCTCGCCGCCGGACTCGACACGTACCTGGAGTACGCGCACACCCACGCGCACGGCTTCCGTGCCTTCCATCGCGCGGACGCCACCGGCGACCAGGCCGTACGGGCCGTCTACCAGCGGGCGTTGGCCGCCCAGGAGCGGCAGATCCTGGCCGCGCTGACGGCGGACCCGGAGTTCGGCCCGGCCGTGCGCGAGCGCCCCGAGACCGCCCTCGCGGTGCGCGGCTGGCTGGCGTTCACCACCTCCGTCTGCCTGGAGTGGCTGCGCGGTTCCGGCCTCTCCCGGGAGCAGGTCCGGGACCTGTGCGCGCGGGCGCTGCTCGGCGTCCTCGGCCCCTGAGAGGTCGGTGTGACGGCTGACATTGCCGTCCTGTGGTTGGCGTACTCCTCGATCTTCGGTAGGTTAGGCAAGGCTTACCTAATGAGGAGGTTTTCTGGATGGGCGACAGCGACAGCTGGACGGCCGCGCCGGCGGCGGCGGAACGGGCCCGCTCGGTGCTCGCCGCCTCGTGGTCCTGCGCGGTGACGGCGGACGGCGGACGGGAGGAGTTCGTCGGGGCGCACACCGTCACGGAGGACGGCCGGGTACTGCTCCAGGTGCCCGAGGACAGCGCTCTGCTCACGGCCGCGATCTGCGCGCCACGCGGAGAGCCGTCCGCCGTACTGGAGTTCGCTGACGTCGCGCCCGTGCCCGTCCGCAACCGCATCCGGGCCAGACTGTGGCTCGCCGGGTACTTCACCCCCGAGGACGACCAACTCGCCTTCCACGCCACCCGCGTGGTGCTGCGCCCGCCGTCCGGCGCGGTCGTGATCGACCTCGACGACTTCGCCACCGCCCGGCCCGACCCGCTGGCCACCGCCGAGGCCCAGTTGCTGACCCACCTCGCCGACTGCCACGCCGACGCGGTCGAACGGCTCACCCGCCTCGTCGACCGCGACAGCCTGCACGGCGCCGTCCGCGTCCAGCCGCTCTCCGTCGACCGGCACGGACTGGTCCTGCGGATCGAACGCAACAGCGCCCACGGCGATGTCCGGCTGCCGTTCCACACGCCCGCCGACGACGTGGGCCAGCTCACCGAGCGCATGCATGTGCTGCTCACCCAGGCGAGCGCGGCCTCCTGCCCGCGCGCGCTACAGCGGCAGCGCACAGACCGCGACGGGTGACGCGAACGGCTCGCCCGCGAGCCGCAGTTCACCGGCGCCGTCGACGTGGAAGACGCTGACGGTGCCGGAGCGCTGGTTCGCCGCGAACAGCAACCGCCCGTCCGGCGAGAAGGCGATCTGGCGCGGGAAGTCCCCGGCCACCGACACCGTGCCGAGCAGCCGCAACCGGGCCCCGTCGGCCTCCACCGCGTACCGCGCGAGGGTGTTGTGGCCCCGGTTGGCGAGAAAGGCGTGCGTGCCGTCGGACGTCACCAGGATCTGCGCGGGGTGGTTGGTGCCCGTGCCGGAGCCGGTGGACTGCGGGGTGCCGATGGTGAGGCGGCCGGTGGCGAGGGCGTAGCCGCAGACGGTGACCGAGTCGTCGTTCTCGTTGACCAGATAGGCGTGCCGCCCACCCGGATGGAACGTCAACTGCCGTGGCCCGGCGCCCGGTCGGGCGGCGGCCCGGGACGTCTCGGTGAGCTTGCCGGTGTCCAGGTCGAGGCGGTAGCTGTAGACGGTGTCGGTGCCCAGGTCGACGGCGAGGACATGGCCGCCGTCCGGGCTCGTGATGAACTGGTGGGCGTGCGGGCCCTGTTGGCCGGGGCCGGGCGCCGGACGGGTGTGCGTGACCTTGTCGGTGCGCTCCCCGAGGGCGCCCGATGCGTCGATCGGGTGCACGGCCACGCTGCCGGAGCCGTAGTCGGCGCTCAGCAGCCACCGCCCGCCGGGATGCACCGAGAGGTGGCAGGGGGCGGAGCCGCCGGTGCTCCGGCTGCCCAGGATCGCGCGGTCGGCGAGCCGGACGGCGGTCACCGCACCGGCGGTGGCCTCGTCGACGGCGTACAGCGTCCGGCCGTTCGGATGCACCGCGAGGAACGACGGGTCGGGAACGCCGGTGAGCGTGCCCGTGCCGGTGATGCGGCCGCTCTCGGGGGAGTAGGTGGCCAGCCCGATGCCCTTGCCGCCACCGCCGTTGGACGCCGTGTAGGTGCCGATGTACAGGGGGCGCGGGCCGGTCGGCGCGGGCGTCGGGGTCGGCTCGCTGCCGGACGCCCGGTGGGTGGCGGTGGCCTCGGGGGCGGCCCCGGAGCGGGTGCAGGCCGGGAGCAGCGCCGCCGTTCCCACCAGGGCGGCCGCGAAACGGCGCCTGCTCCAGTCGGCGTTCGCCCCACTGCCCATGCCCACCCCTTGGTGATCGTCGGCCCCGTCAGGCCACCTTGACGTGGATCACCGCTCGTACGCAACACAGGGCGCCGCCGGTCACCTCCCGCAGGCCGAAAACGCCCGCTCCTGCCACGCCTCGCCGGTCACCGCGCACACCGTGCCGACGCCGATCCGGAGCGCGGCCGGCTGTACCGTCCCCGCGAAGCTCAGCCACATCGCCTCCCGCGGATACACCGGCAGCATCACCCCGCCCCGCGCCCGCCACTCCTGCGGCACCGTGTCGGGGAAGTCGGCGACCCGCCGCACCGGGAACCGGCCGAGCCCCGGCGGCAGCGGATGCGTCCCCGACTCCGGCAGCCGCAGCGTCCGGACGAACCGCACCGCCACCCCGCCCGGCAACCGCACCGTGTCCCCGTCGATCCGCACCGCGCCGTCACTCATCGGCCGCCCCCCAGCTCCCGTTCCCGAAGGCGTTCGCCGCCCCCGGTGACTCCGTCACCTGGAACGTTTCGCGCCACCGGGATGGTTCCGGTGCAGGGCACGGAGGATGCGGGAATCGCGCACGCTGTCCCAGACCCGGTGCAGCCGGGGCATCCGCGCGCGCTGCTCGCTGGAGACACGGTCCAGCTCCTCCAGAAGCCGGTGCGAACGGTGTTCGGTGTCCAGCTCGTCCAGGATGCGGTCGACCTCGGTGAGCAGCGCCCCGTGCAGCTGCCACTGCCGCTCGTCCCGCCTGACCTCCTCCAGCAGCAGCTGGGCGAGCTTGTCCCGGGTGGCCGTCGCCGCCTGCAACTCCGAGGCGAGCCGCGCCTCCGCCGACTCCGCGTTCTGGCTGACGTCGGTCGTCACCAGCACCGCGAAGCTGACGAGGGCGTCCGCGACCTCGCCGAGCACCTGCTCGACGACCGCGCCGGTGCCGGGCGCGAACAGGGGGTCGGGGTCCCGCCGTGTGGCGAGGTCGGCGAAGGTGCGCGCGAGGACCCGCAGCACCACCGTGCAGATCTCCAGCGTGTCCAGGCCGGTGCGCAGCACCACCCGGTGCAACAGCCCTTCCCGCACGCGGGGGTTGAGCCGCAGGCTGTCCTCGGCCTGCCGCAGCGCCGCGTCCACCTCGACGATGTCGTGGTCGATGCGGCGCGCCTCGTGCAGCCGCTCCGTCGCGTGCTCGACGGGGGTGCGGCCCGCCGCCTCCTCGCCCATCCGCAGCATCAGCCGCCGCACCCGTCGCGCGAGGCCCTCGATCGACTCGCCGGCCTCGTCCACCCACACCGGCGGCGCGAGCAGCAGATTGCAGCCGAGCCCGACGACCGCGCCGATCAGCGTCTCCGCCACCCGGTGCCAGGCCGTGTCCGAGACGGTGGTGACACCGAGGACGAGCATCGCGCTGATCGCCACCTCGGGCACGTACTCGTGCACCCGCACCAGATGCCCCACGCCCAGCGACGCCAGGATCAGCAGCGCGAGACTCCACCAGGTCAGCCCCACCAGAAGACTGAACCCGATGGCCACCAGCACCCCCGCGACCACCGCGTTCACCCGGCGGAAGCTGCTCTTGAGCGTGGCGTAGAGGGTGACCTGCACCACCAGCAGCGCGGTGAGCGGAGCGGTCAACGGCGCCGGTTTTGAGCCCAGATGGACGGCGACGACGTACGCGACCGTCGCCGCCACCGCCGACCGCAGTGTCTGCACGACCACCGGGTCCCGGAACCGTTCGAAAAGGCCCCCGAAGGACGCCGGCCACTCACGCACATCACGCATCCTCGGGCTTTTCCCCGCCCACGGCGAGATCGAACACGATCACGAGAAGGGAACGATCGAGCGTGCGGGACCGGGGTGCCCTTCGGGGCTCCGGAATCGGAGGCCTCCGACCCCTCGCCGCCCTGGGGAGAACCCCCTCCCGGTGCCGGTGGGCAGCCGGATGGTCCGACGACGGCCCCTCGCACGAGGGTGGGGGCATGAGACGGAAACGAACCCCGATCACGCTGGCCCTGCTCCTGAGCCTCGGGGCGGCGGCCCTCGGCACCCCGGCCACGGCCGCGACCGCGCCCCGGCCGGACGCGGCCGTCGTCGACGCCCTCGGCCGCGCCGCCCACCCGCTGCGCACCGTCGAGCCCGGCGGCGACACCCGGGACCTGCGCGCCCTGGACCGCGTGATCGGGGCCGCGCCGGTCGTCGGGCTGGGCGAGGCGACGCACGGTTCCCATGAATTCTTCGCCCTCAAGGACCGCGTCTTCCGCCACCTCGTCGAGGAGAAGGGCTTCCGCACCTTCGCGCTGGAGACGAGCTGGAGCACGGGACTGCGCCTCGACGCCTATGTGGTGCACGGCACGGGGGAGCTCCGGCGCATCATGCGGGACGAGTTCCAGCGCGACTACCTGTGGTGGAACAACACCGACTATCTGCGGCTCATCGAGTGGATGCGCGCCTACAACATCCGTCACCCCGGCGACCCCGTCCGATTCCTGGGCGACGACCTCGCCTGGACCGGACCCGAGGTGTACGACGAGGTCCAGACCCGCGTCCGGGCCGCCCGCCCCGCCGACGCCGCCCGGCTCGCGGAGCTGTACCGGGGGCTGCGGCCCACCAGGGCGACCGGGACCTATATCGAGCGGTACCTGAACACGCCGCTCGCCGCCCGCCAGGACATGGCCCGCCGCACCGGCGAGGCCCTGGCGCTGGTGCGGCGGCTGCCCGCGACCGACCCGGCGGACCGGGCCCGGCTCGTCCAGCAGGCCACCGCGATCGACCGGACCGCCCGCCAGTACGCCTTCGACTTCGAGGACCCCGCCCAGCTCGCCGACGCCATGCGCTACCGCGACGAGGCGATGGCCGCCAACGTCCTGTGGTGGCAGCGGCACACCGGGACCAAGGTGCTGCTGTCGGCGCACGACGCGCATGTCGGCCTGGTCCCGCAGGACCCCGCGCACTATCCGAAGGTGCAGGGCGCCTACCTGCGCGACCACCTCGGCCGGGGCTACGTGAGCGTCGGAGTGACCTTCGGGCAGGGCTCGTTCAACGCCACAGGACCCGACGGCACGATCCGGCGCTGGACGCTCGGCCCGGCCCCGTCCGGCGGCAACGAACAGCTCCTCGACCGCGTCCGGCCCGGTGACTACGTTCTCGATCTGCGGTCCGTGCGCTCCCCGGCGCGCGCGTGGCTCGCCGTGGCCCGGCCGACCCGCATGATCGGCACCGCCTACCCGCAGGGCCCGAGCGAGATCGCCCTCGCCCGCAACCACGACGTCCTGATCCACCTCCACCGGGTCGCGGCGGCGCGGCTGCGGTGAGCGTCAGCCGTACAGCTTGTCCAGGAAGGCGGACAGGTTGGCCGTGGTGCGGGTGATCTGCTGCTCCACCGTGAGGCTCTCCTCGATGCGCATCCCGCTGTCCGGGAGCTTCCGGCCGCGCACATAGAGGGAACAGGCCAGGTCGGTGCACATGTACAGGCCGATCGAGTTGCCCTCGCGGCCCGCCGTGCCCGCCTTGCGCGCGGTCATCAGGGAGACCCCGCCGCCCGGGTGGGTCGTCAGGCACAGGGAGCACATGCTGCGGTGCAGAAATCCGCGCCGGGCGGCCGGGAACCGCAGCGTGACCCCGACGGGCCCGCCGTCCCGCTCGGCGACCAGACAGCTGCGGTCCGGTGCTCCCGGGTCCCGCCAGCCCAGGAAGTCCAGGTCGTCCCAGGGCCGGTCGTCGAGGTCGCGGGGGACTGCGAGACGCTTGGCCTCTCCCTTGGAGCAGTTGACGAAGGAGGCACGGATCTCCTGCTCGGTCAGCGATTTCATTAGGGACACTCCTGAAGGGTGACGGTCAAAGCCTAGGGCTCCTAGGTTTTGATCAGGGTAGAGGGCAGCGGCGGAGGGAAGCCAATGGATTACCCGGACGTCGATCCGACCCGGGCACCGCGGGCGGCGCGGGCGCTGCGCCATGTCGCGGCGCTCTCGGCCGGACCGCCCGTCGCCCCGGAGCTGCGGATCACCCTGAACTTCCACCCCGACCGCGCCACCGGCGGTCTGCCGATCCTCGACGCGCTCGCCGCCGACGGCGTCTACCGCTCCCAGTTCGTCACCGGCACCAGCAACGGCGGTCTCACCGCGCACCCCGGCGGCGACCGCTGGCGCTGGGAGAGCCGGATCTTCGGCGGCGCCTACGACGACGCCGACCCGCACGAGCGACCGGTCTACGGCGCCCTCGACTTCCGGCGCCAAGTCGTGGGCGCCGCACCGAGGTTCGGCTCCTCCCACTTCCGGCTCGACGCCCGGGCGACGGCCCGTGCCACCTTCTGCTACCCGGACAGCGCGGCCGAGCCGACCGACTTCGGCGTCGCCGCCGCGCTGCCCCTGATCGCCCTCGCCGAGGCCGACGAACAGGACGCCCTCAACGACTACATCGAGGCCCAGGTCCACGGTGGCCTCCACCTCGCCCGGGACGTCGAGGCCCTCGTCCTGGACGCCTGCTACCGGGGCACCCCCGTCGAGGCGGCGGCCCGACGGCTGCCCTGCCCCGTCGCATGGCACCCCGGCTACCGCCTCACCGTGCCCGAACTGCGGCGCCACGCCGACTACCGGGGGCAGGAGTACGCCGACCTCGGCGCCCGCATCGCCCGGGACGGCGTCATCGACCCCAGGGCCCTCGGCGACGCCTCCCGCACCGGCCGCCACGAGATCCAGGACCTCAAGATGGTCTGGCACACCCTGGCCCGCTTCGGCGCCCCGCAGGGCGCGGGCACGGCACGGTCCGACGGCCGGCCCCCGGCCCCCTACGCCTCCGGTGGCCACACCCCCGGCGTCAGGACACCCAAGGCGTAGGCGCGGGCGACGAGTTCGGTGCGGTTGGCCGCGCCCCAGCGGGCGGTCAGGCGGCGCAGATGGTAGGTGACGCCGTCCGTCGTCAGGCCGGTCTCCCGGGCGGCCCGCGCGGTCGTCGCGCCCCCGGCGAGCAGCGCCAGGATGCGGGCCTCCGCCGGAGTGACCTGCTCCGGGGCCGCAGGCGCCGGTTCACGCACGCCGAGCACCCGCAACATCACCAGCAGGGCCGGTGTGTCCTCGGAACTGTCGCTGACCGGGTCGGCGGTCAACTCCCCGTACCGCTCGGTGCCGTCGGCGCCCGGCCAGCACACCGACACCTGATAGCGCGACCGGTGCCGCAGCCGCAGCGCCTCGGCGATCCGCTCGACCTGCGTGGCCTCCTGCGGCCGGAACAGCTCCAGGACGTCCCGCCCGCGCAACCGCCCGGGACTGGTCCGGCACTCCGCCGCCATCGCCGGGTTCGCCAGCAGCACCGCCCCGTACACGTCACACACCGCGACCGGCGTCACCACCCGGTCGAACAGGATGAGCGCACGGTTGCGCCACACCACCGGGTCCTGCCCGCCCAGATCCATGTCCGCCTCCTGCCACGTCACGGCGCCCCGTGCAAGGGCGCCCCACCTCCATGTACTACACAATCATGTAGCGGCGCCGCCCCGGCGCGGCGGTGCCGTGAACCACCCTGGAAGGGCAGGTCTTCCGTACCGTGAAAGGCAGTTGTCGCGCCATGTCCCGCACCGCGCCGCACCCCTACACCGCCGACGCCCTCGCCGCCGTCCCCGTCGTCGACATCACCGCCACCGGACCGGGACGCGCCCCGCTCCAGCAGGTCATGCGGCTGATGCGGGAGCACGGGCCGGTGCTGATCCGCCGACTGCACGGACGGGACGCCCTCTTCGTCGCCGATCTCGACCTGGTGACCGACCTCGCCGACGAGACCCGGTTCGCCAAACACATCTCGCCCGCCCTGGAGAACGTCCGGGAGTTCGCCGCCGACGGCCTGTTCACCGCCTACAACGACGAGCCCAACTGGGCCAAGGCGCACGACATCCTGATGCCCGCGTTCGCCCTCGGCTCGATGCGCACCTACCACCCCGTCATGCTGGACGTGGCCCGCCGCGTCATCGACTCCTGGGACCGGGCCGCGCACACCGGGACGCCGGTGAACGTGCCCGAGGACATGACCCGGATGACCCTCGACACCATCGGACTCGCCGGGTTCGGCTACGACTTCGGGTCCTTCGAGCGCACCGAGCCGCACCCGTTCGTCGACTCCATGGTCCGCTGCCTGGAGTGGAGCATGACCCGGCTCGCCCGCGTCCCCGGCAGCGACCACACGGCGGCCGACGCGGCCTTCCGCGACGACGCCGACCACCTCGCCCGGGTCGTCGACGACGTCATCGCCTCCCGGGCCGGCACCGACCAGAGCGGCGCCGACGACCTGCTCGGCCTGATGCTCGGCGCCACCCACCCCTCCGACGGCACCACCCTGGACACCGCCAACATCCGCAACCAGGTCATCACCTTCCTGATCGCGGGGCACGAGACGACCTCCGGCGCCATGTCGTTCGCCCTGTACTACCTCGCCAAGCACCCCACCGCGCTGCGCCGGGTCCAGCAGGAGGTCGACGCCCTCTGGGGCGACCGGGCCGAACTCGACCCCACCTACGACGAGATCGGCCGTCTCACCTACACCCGCCAGGTCCTCAACGAGGCGCTGCGGCTGTGGCCGACCGCCGCCGCCTTCACCCGGCACGCGCTCGACGACACCCTGCTCGGCGGGCGCATCCCGCTGCGCGCCGGACAGCCCGTCAGCGTGATCGCGCCGATGCTGCACCGCCAGCCCGTCTGGGGCGACAACCCCGAGCTGTTCGACCCCGACCGGTTCACCGCCGAGGCCGAGGCGGACCGGCCGGTACACGCCTTCAAGCCCTTCGGCACCGGTGAACGCGCCTGCATCGGACGGCAGTTCGCGCTGCACGAGGCGACGATGCTGCTGGCCATGCTCGTGCACCGCTACCGGCTCGGCGACCACGCCGACTATGTGCTGGAGGTGAAGGAGACCCTCACCCTCAAGCCCGAGGGCTTCACCCTGACCCTCACCCCGCGCACCACCGCCGACCGCACCCGCCCGGCCGCCACGGCGTCCGTGGCCACCGGCGCCCCCGACCCGCTCGGCCTACCGGCCCGGGTCCGCCCCGGCACCGGCGCGCTCTTCCTGCACGGCAGCAACTACGGCACCTGCCGCGAGTTCGCCGCCCAACTCGCCGACGCGGCCGCCGAGATCGGCTGCGAGACGCAGGTCGCGCCCCTCGACGACTTCGCCGCCGGACTGCCCACCGACCGTACGGTGGTCATCGCCGCCGCCTCCTACAACGGCCACCCCACCGACGACGCCACCGCCTTCGCCGCCCGCCTGGCCGAGACCCACGACCTGACCGGCGTGACCTACGCCGTCCTCGGCGTCGGCGACCGCAACTGGGCCGCCACCTACCAGCACATGCCGACCCGCATCGACGAACGCCTCGCCGCCCAGGGCGCCACCCGCCTCATCGACCGCGCCGCCGCCGACGCCTCGGGCGATCTCACCGGCGCCGTACGGGAGTTCACCGCCCGACTGCGCACCGCCCTCCTGGAGCGGCACGGCGACCCGGACGCCCTCGCCCCGCAGGACGACGAGCCCACCGCCGCCTACCAGGTCCGCACCCTCACCGGCGGCCCCCTCGACGCCCTCGCCGCACGTCACGGGCTGGTGCCGATGACGATCACCGACGCCCACGACCTCACCGCCCCCGGCCACCCGCGCCGCAAGCGGTTCGTACGCGTCGCCCTCCCCGACGGCACCGCCTACCGCACCGCCGACCACCTCACCGTGCTCCCCGCCAACACCCCGGCCCTCGTCGACCGTGCCGCGGCCGCCCTCGGCGTCGACCTCGACACCGTCCTGGACATCCGCGCCGGCCGCCCCCGCCGCGACGGCCTCGCCGTGGACCGACCGCTGACGGTACGTCAACTCCTCACCCGGCACATCGAGTTGCAGGACCGCCCGACGCCGGACCAGTTGGCCGTCCTGGCCGCCGCCAACCCCTGCCCGCCCGAGCGCGCCGCCCTCGTCGCCCTCACCGCGGACGACCCGCGCACCCTCCTCGAACTCGTCGAGGACCACCCCGCCCTGCGCGGCGCCCTCGACTGGCCGCACCTCCTCGACCTGCTCACGCCGTTGCGCCCCCGCCACTACTCCATCTCCTCCTCGCCCGCCGTCGACCCGGCCCACGTCGAGCTGATGGTCTCCCTCCTCGAAGCCCCCGCCCGCTCCGGCAAGGGCGTCTACCGGGGCACCGGCTCGGGCCACCTCGCGGACCTCGCCCCCGGCGACACCGTGTACGCCCGCGTCCAGCCCTGCCGCGAGGCCTTCCGCCTCGACACCGCCGACCCCACCACCCCGGTCATCATGGTGTCGGCCGGTACCGGGCTCGCCCCCTTCCGAGGCGCCGTCGCCGACCGGGCAGCCGCCCTCGCCGACGGCGCCGAACTCGCCCCGGCCCTCTGCTACTTCGGCTGCGACGCCCCCGACGCGGACTTTCTGCACGCCGAGGAGCTGCGCGCCGCCGAACAGGCCGGGGCCGTCACTCTGCGCCCGGCCTTCAGCGCCGTCCCCGAGAACGGCGCCCGGTTCGTGCAGCACCGCATCGCCGCCGAGGCCGACGAGGTCGGTGCCCTGCTCGACGCCGGTGCCCGCGTCCATGTCTGCGGAGACGGCGGCCGGATGGCACCGGGCGTCCGGGCCGCGTTCCGTACCCTGTACCGGGACCGCACACCCGGCGCCGACGACGCGGCCGCCGAGGCCTGGCTCAACTCGCTGGTGGCGGACGGGCGTTACGTCGAGGACGTGTACGCGGCGGGCTGACCGAGAGGGAGAGGCGGGCGCACGGTGACGGACTCCTGGACACGGGCCCGACGCGTACTCCAGGCGGCGGGCATCCCACCGGACCACCTCGCCCACCTCACCCCGCTGACCGGCGGCACCTACAACACCGTCGAGGAACTCCGCCTCACCGACGGCGACCGGCACATCCTGAAGGTCGCCCCGGACGCCGAGGGTCTGCGCCACGAACGCCGACTCCTGGTCAGCGAGGCGGAGTTCTGCGCGGGAGCGGCGCGGGCCGACGTGCCCGCGCCGCTCGTCCTGCTGCCGGGCGACGGACTGCTCCTGCTGACCGCCTGCCCCGGCACCCCGTGGGACGACTCCCTCACCGAGGCCGAACGAGCCGACCTGCGCGGCGAGTTGGGCCGTCAGGTGGCCCGCCTGCACCGCGTCACCGGGCCCGGCTTCGGCTACCCGTCCGGCGCCCTCGGCCCCCTCGCCCCCGACTGGCGCACCGCGTTCACCACGATGCTGGCCGCCGTCCTCGCCGACGCCCACGACCACCGGCCCGAACTCCCCTTCCCCGTGGGCGACATCGCCGCGAGGCTCGCCCCGGCCCACGACGCCCTCGACGCCGTCGCCGTCCCGTGCCTCGTCCACTTCGACCTCTGGCCCGGCAACATCCTGGTCGACCGCGCCACGGGCACGCCCCGCATCGGCGGACTCATCGACGGCGAGCGGATGTTCTGGGGCGACCCGCTGGCCGACTTCGTCTCCCTCGCCCTGCTCGGCGACATCAGGAAGGACGACGCCTTCCTCGCCGGGTACCGGGAGGCGGGCGGCCGGGTCGCGTTCGACGCCGGGGAACGACTGCGGCTCGCGCTCTACCGGGCCTACCTCTACCTGATCATGCTCACCGAAGTGGTCCCGCGCGGCCTCGGAGCCGACCGGGTCCGCTGGGCGCGGCAAGCGGTTGCCCCCGAACTGGCCGCCGCCCTCGACGAGATCGACGAGCTGACCTCCGGCTCTTAGCTCACAGCGTGAACTAAGGGGTGGCGGAATATCGCGCCGGGCCCGAGCCCGGAGGTAGGTTGCAGGTCGGACAGGGTGTGAAGGGGACGCAATGGCGGAGCGGAGCGGACGCACGGTACGCGACCTCAGACGGGCCAACCGCACGGCCGTGCTGCAACGGCTCTACTTCGACGGCCCCCTCAGCCGCTTCGAACTGGGACCGGTCACCGGCCTCAGCTCCGGTTCGGTCAGCAACGTCGTCGCGGACCTGGTCGCTGACGGGCTCGTCGAGGAGGCGGGCAGCGTCGACTCCGACGGCGGCCGACCGCGCACCCTGCTGCGGGTGGCACCCGGCAGCGGCCATCTGATCGGCGTCGACGTCGGTGAGACCCGCGTCAGGATCGAGCTGTTCGACCTCACCCTCACCGAACTCGCCCGCACCGAACGCCCGTTGACCCAGCAGCGCTACGAGGTCGAGGACATCGTCGGCCACCTCCGCGACGGCGTCGCGGAGGTGCTGGCCGAGGCACGCGTCGCCCCCGAACACCTTCTCGGCGTCGGCATCGGCGTCCCCGGCATCATCGAACACACCCCCGACCGGGGCGCGTTGGTGCACGGCCAGACCATCGGCTGGGACGCCGTCCCGCTGGAGCAGCTCCTGCGCGCCACCTCCCCGCTCCCCGTCACCGTCCCGTACTTCATCGACAACGGCGCCAAGACCCTCGGCCAGGCCGAGATGTGGTTCGGCGGCGGACGCGGCGCCCGCAACGCGGTCGTCGTCCTGTTCGGCTCCGGCGTCGGCGCCTGCCTCGTCACCCCCGAGGTCGAACACGGCCGCGCCGTCGAGTGGGGGCACCTGACCGTGCGGGTCCGAGGGCGCCGTTGCCGGTGCGGGGCGCTCGGCTGTCTGGAGGCGTACGCGGGCGCCGAGTCGCTGCTGCGCCGCTGGCACGAGCAGGGCGGCCGTCCGCCCGAGGGCGCCGACGAGGAGACCGCGCTGACCGCGCTGCTCGCCGCCGCCGACCCGCCCGAGGGCACGGCCGCCGACCCCGTCGCGCTGGCCGTCCTGGAGGAGACCGCCGAGTATCTGGGCGCCGGGCTGTCCGACCTGATCAACCTCTTCCAGCCCGAGCGCATCCTCATCGGCGGCTGGGCCGGTCTCCAGCTCGGCGCCCGCTTCCTGACCGCCGTACGCCGCCACGCCCGCGCCTACGCGCTGCGCCACCCCGCCGAGAAGGTCACCGTCGAACTCGGCAGGCTCGGCCCGGACGCGGTCACCGTGGGCGCCGCGATCCTCCCCCTCGCCGACTTCTTCACCCGGGGCGGCCGCCGCGTCCCGCCCGCCCCCGAGGGCCCGACGCCCGCCTGGCGCACGGCACTTGAGGAGCGGGCGCCGCACTGACCGTCGTTGCCCCATGCGTGGTGGGCATGGCGTATGCGCGGGGCGCATCGGCTCCGGATAGGGTCGGATCATGGGACTGACCTCGGGAGAGCGCGTGCGCTCGGCGGTGGCCGCGCTGATGCAGGCCACCGGCGACTCCCAGGCCGGGGTCGCGGACGCGCTCGGGGTGAGCCAGGCCCAGGTCAGCCGCCGTCAGTCCGGCAGCGCCGCCTGGACCCTCGCCGACTGCGACGCGCTTGCCGCGCACTTCGGCATCGACGTCCTGGATCTGCTCGCCGGACCCACCCGCGCGTGCGAGACCCTGCCCGCACGGCGGCGCCGACGCGGCGGTACGAGAGAGGTGACCCGATGACGGACTTCCAGGCGATCGACGCGTTGCTCGCCGCCGCCCGCGAGGAGGCCGCCCTGCCGACGGCCGAGGAACGGCGCGCCCTGCGCGAGGGCCTGAACCTCTCCCGCGCCCAGCTCGCCCACGCCCTCGGGGTGAGCCCCTCCACGGTCGGCGGCTGGGAGAGCGGCCGCGACCCCGGCGGCGAGGTCCGCGAGAAGTACGCGTACTTCCTCGAAGGCGCCCGCACGAAACTGACGGCCAGAACCGAACCGGAAGCTCCCCTTGCACCGGCCGCCGACGCAACAGCCGTTGACGCAGCGGGTGTTGACGCGCCGGACCTCGACGCACCCGGCGTCGCGGCATCCGACGCCGACGGACCGGACCTCTCGGGCGACGACGTCGAAGCCCTCGCCGCCCCGCAGCCCTGCGTCCTGTGCGGTGGCCCCGCCCGCCATCAGGTCGCCGGTTTCCCGCAGCACCTGGACCCGACGGAATGCGGAACCCCGGCACCCCAACAGCCGGAACCGGAACCGGAATCCGAGGAGCCCCCCGGCACGGCGCGCACCCGACGGCCGGAACCGGAACGGGACGGGACGCGCGGCACGGCGCGCACCCGACCGCCCGCACCGGTGGCGAAGTCCGTGAAGGTCCATCCCGTGGGCCGTCGGATGCGGGCCGCCGATGCCGCCGAACCCGATCTGATCGCGGCCGCCGTCTCCGCCGCGCTCGCCGAGCACGAGGGCGATGTCGAGGCGGCCACCGCCGCCCTGCTGAAGCGGGCCATCCCCGACGCGATGGCGCTGCTCGACCACACCCGCAAGGGCGGCCGGTACGACGTCATCGCCCACCCGTGGATTCCGGACGTGCTGCGCAAGCAGTCCGCACGCGGCCCCGACCGGATCTGGGAGGCCCGCCCCAAGTGGGCGCGGCCCGAACTCCCCGCCGGCGCCCACCGGGTGACCGCCCTCGACATCAACGGCGCCTATCTGTCCGCCCTCAAGACCCATCTGCCGATCGGCCAGTTGGAACACTCCGAGGGCCCCGGCCACGACCGCCGCCGGGCCGGCGTGCACCTGATCACCCCGCCGGAGTGGGAGCACGACGACCACCTCCCCCACCCGATCGGCAACCGCGACGAACCCGGACCGCTCTGGGTCACCGAACCCACCCTGCGGCTCCTGCTGCGGCTGTCGGGGCCGAAGTACGGACTGTGCGAACCGCCCGAGATCCACGAGTCGTTCACCTCCGGCGCCACCGAAGGCCTCCTGGAGAAGTTCCGGGTCGCCCTCAAGGACGCCCGGGACCGGGCCATCGCCGAGGACGACGAGGTGACGTTGGAGTATGTGAAGGCGATGTACTCCAAGTTCGTCTCCACGATGGGCGAGTCGAACTACAACCGGGAGCTGTACCGCCCCGACTGGATGCACCTCATCCGCTCCCAGGCCTTCGCCAACCTCTGGACCAAGGCCTTCAAGGCCTACGACGAGGGCCTCACCGTGGTCCGCGCCATGGGCACCGACGAACTCCACGTCATCGGTGACTGGCGCGCCGTGTTCCCGGAGGGCCGGGGCGTCACCGAGGTGAAGGTCAAGGACGTCTACGACATCGGTGAGGACACCCCGGCGAGCTGAACCGCCCTATCCGGCAAAGGCGTTGACGCCGGTGAGGTCGGCCGAGAGGGTCCACAGCCGGGCCGCGAGGTCGGGGTCGATGGCCCAGGACCTCACCCCGGAGCGTTCGTCGCCCTCGACCGCGGGCTCAGCGATGTCGCAGTCCTCCAGGTAGACGCCCCCGAGACCGTCCAACTGGGGCGAGGTCGCCGCCCACACCTGGGTCGCCGCACCCTGCGGCGGGGTCTTGAAACCCTTCGGGTTGAGGGGCGTGCCGTCCGCGTCGATCCAGCCGCGCTCCACCATCTCCGCCCGGGCCAGGTGCCGTTGGAGCGGGGTGAGGATGCCGCCGGGGTGCAGCGCGAAGGCACGGACCCCCGCGTCGCGGGCCAGCCGGTCGAGGTGGACGGCGAACAGGACGTTGGCGGTCTTGGCCTGCCCGTAGGCCTGCCACTTGTCGTAGCCGTGCTCCCACTGGAGGTCGTCCCAGCGGATGCCGGAGAAGTGGTGGCCGCGCGAGGAGACCGACACCACCCGGGCGCCGCCCGGCGCGATCGCCGGCCACAGCCGGTTGACGAGGGCGAAGTGACCGAGGTGGTTCGTGGCGAACTGCGCCTCCCAGCCGGGCCCCACCCGGGTCTCCGGGCACGCCATGACGGCGGCGCTGCCGATGACGATGTCCAGGGAACGTCCGGTGGCGAGGAACCGTTCGGAGAACGCGCGCACGCTCTCCAGGTCCGCGAGGTCCAGCTCGTCCACCTCGACGCCGTCCAGGTCGGCCAGCGCCTCCGCGGCGACGGCCCGGCGGCGGGCGGGGACGACGACCTGGGCGCCGGCCCGGGTGAGCGCGCGGGTGGTCTCCAGGCCGATGCCCGAGTAGCCACCGGTGACGAGCGCGAGTTTGCCCGTCAGGTCGATGCCCCGCAGGACGTCGTCGGCGGTGCTGGTCGCGCCGAAATCGGAACCGATCGTGTGCTGTGCAGTGCTCATGTCCGGAACGCTACGGATTGGAGTGCTCTCGAAGTCAAGTGGCGAAGCGGGGCCACGTGGGGAAGCGGGGCCACGTGGGCAAGCGGGGCCACGTGGCGAAGCGGGCCCCGCCCCTCACCCTCCCCTGCTCCACGCGAGCAGTCGGTCGACCGGCCAGGTCGTCACCACCCGTTCGGCGGGCACCCCGCACTCCTCGGCGCGGGCGCATCCGTACGCCTGCCAGTCCAGCTGTCCGGGCGCGTGCGCGTCCGTGTCGATCGAGAACAGCACCCCCGCCGCCACGGCCCGCCGTAGCAGCCGACGCGGCGGGTCGAGCCGTTCCGGACGGCTGTTGATCTCCACCGCCGTGCCCGCCCGCGCGCAGGCCGCGAACACCTCGTCCGCGTCGAACGTCGATTCCGGCCGCCCGCGCTCGCCGATCAGCCGTCCGGTGCAGTGGCCCAGGATGTCCGCGTGCGGATCACTGACGGCGGCCACCATCCGGCGGGTCATCGCGCGGGTGTCCATGCGCAGCTTGGAGTGCACCGACACCACGACGACGTCGAGCCGGTCGAGCAGCTCGGGTTCCTGGTCGAGCGTGCCGTCGTCGAGGATGTCGCACTCGATGCCGGTGAGCAGCCGGAACGGCGCCCAGGAGGCGTTCAGCTCGGCGACCACGTCCAGCTGCTCGCGCAGCCGTTCGGGTGACAGACCGCGGGCGACGGTCAGGCGGGGGGAGTGGTCCGTGAGCACCGCCCACTCATGGCCGAGCCGGGCCGCCGTCCGACCCATCTCCCCGATCGGGCTGCCGCCGTCCGACCAGTCGGAGTGGAGATGGCAGTCGCCGCGCAGCAGGGCCCGCAACCGCTCGCCGCCCGGTACCGGGACAGCGGCGGCCGCGTCCTCGTGCTCCGCCTTGGTCAGATATTCGGGCACCTGCCCGGCGAGGGCCTCCCGCACCACCTGGGCGGTCTTCGGGCCGACACCCTTGAGGGACTCCAGACAGCCGTCCTCGGCACGCTCGCGCACCTCGGCCGGGGACAGGGCGCCCAGCACCCGGGCGGCGGTACGGAAGGCCCGGACCCGGTAGGTCGGGGCGAGGGAGCGTTCCAGCAGGAAGGCGATCCGGTCCAGCGCCTCGACGGGGTCCATGGCCGCCTCCTCCGTTGCCCCGGCGGCCGCCCCCGAGGGGCTCGGATCGGTCGTGACCGCGGGATGCGTTCTAGGCTCTATTGCATGACCGAAAACGCGAGCCCGCACCTCTCCTTCCCGCGGATCATGGTCCTCGGCGTGCAACCGGGCAGGCATCCGTTCCGGATCGTCGAGATCGACGGCGAAGTGGTCGGGGAGGCGACGTCCCTCACCGACGTCCTCGTGGTGGCCGCCCGGCACGGCATCCCGGTCCACGACCTGGACGACCCGGCGGTGGTGCGCTGGGTGGGCGGCGACAAGTTCACCTGGCAGATCCACTGACCGCCGCCCAGCTCTCTCAGCCGACCGTCCACTTCTGGTTCGCGGTGCCCGCGCAGGTCCAGAGCTGGAGGCGGGCGCCGTTCGCGGAACTGTTGTCCTTGACGTCCAGGCACTTGTTCGCCTGCGGGTTGACGATGTCGTTCGCCCCGGAGACGGCCCATTGCTGCGCGGGCCCGCCGGTGCAGTCCCACAGCTGGAGGGGCGTGCCGTCCGCGGTGCCGCCGCCCGCGACGTCCAGGCACTTGCCCAGCGCCCGGATCGTCCCGTCGGCCCCCACCGTCCACCGCTGCGCGGCACTGTTGTTGCAGTCGTAGAGCTGAACGGGGGTGCCGTTGGCGGAGTTCGCCTCGGCCACGTCGGCGCACTTGCCGGCCAGGCCCCGGATCGCGCCGCCGGACGCCGAGTCGCCGGTAGTCACCGACACGGAGTCCACCACCAGTTGCTGCGGGAAGGCGGTGGAGCCGTCCGGGTCGCCGGGCCAGTAGCCGCCCACCGCCAGATTCAGGATCAGGAAGAACGGCTTGTTGAACACCCAGCTGCGACCGCCCAGGTCGGCGGGGGTACGGCGCTGGTAGACGTTCCCGTCCACGGTCCAGGTGATCGAGTCCGGCGCCCAGTCCACCGCGAAGGTGTGGAAGGCGTCGGCGAAGGCCTGGCCGTTCGGCAGCGAGTACGCGGCGCCGATGCCGCCCGAGCCGGAGTAGCCGGGCCCGTGGATGGTGCCGTGCACGGTCGACGGTTCAAAACCGACGTTCTCCATGACGTCGATCTCGCCCGAGTCCGGCCAGTTGACCGGCGCGCCGAGCATCCAGAACGCCGGCCACATGCCCTGCCCGCGCGGCACCTTCATGCGCGCCTCGACATGACCGTACTGCGCGCTGAACTTCCCCGACGTGTTGAGCCGGGCCGAGGTGTACTCACATGTGCCGTACCAGCACTGGTAGGCGGCGGGGTTCTCGCGGCGGGCGGTGATGACCAGATGGCCCTGGCCGTCCAGGGCCGCGTTGCGGTTGCCGGCCGTGTAGTACTGCCGTTCATGGTTGTTGACGTTGTCGCCGGTCTCGATCTGCCACTTCGATCCGTCGACGGCGGCACCGGCGGGACCGTCGAAGGAGTCGGAGAACGCCACCGCGGCCGAGGCGGCGGGGGCGTCCTTCGCGGTGCGGGCGTCGGCCGGCGCGGTCGCGACGGACGCGACGAGGACGGCGGGCAGGACGGCGAACAGACATCTGCGGAGCAGGAGTGGGGAGGCCAACGGCTCTTCCTTCCGGCGAGGGTGGGGGGTGAAGACGTGGCCTCTTGATTTAAGGAGTGAGATAAGGGCCACGTCAAGACCTTGGTCTGTACCAAGATCCTGACGTGGTCGGGTCAGGCGCTCTTCGTGCGCTTGAGGGACCGGGGAAGCTTCGAGAACGCCGAAGTAGCCCTGGAGGAACGGGAGTTAGCGGGCGCCTTCGACGGCTTCGCGTTCTTCGACGGCTTAGAGGTCTTCGTCGGCTTCGCGGTCCGCCTGGCCGTCTCGCGGGTTTTGCGGGCGTGCACCGCGCGGCCCATCCGCCGTCCCAGCAGCAGGTAACCCACCAGCGCGCCCGAGGTGTTGAGGATGACGTCGTCGATGTCGAAGGCGCGCCCGGTGATCAGCGCGCCCTGCGCGAACTCCACCAGCAGCATCACCATCGCCGTCAGCAGCAGCACCCGCAGCAGTCCCCGGGCGCGCGGCGCGAGCACCGGCACCAGGATGCCGAACGGGACGCCGAGCACGACGTTGCCGCCGATCTGCTTCACCGCGTCCCGCAGCGCGGGCTGGTCGATGTAGGCGCGCAGCGAGCTGCCCGGGTGGAGGTTGGTGTGGACGAGCGACACCGAGGCCGGGGACGGCTCCAGGGTCAGCTTGGCCAGCACCACCGCGAACGCCACCATGAACCCGAACGCGCACAGCATCGCCAGGAACCGGACCGGGAACGGCAGTACATGCCGTTCCCGCTCGGCGGGCGGTGGCGCCGAGCCGCCGCCCGGCTTCGGGGCGCGCGGGCGCCATCCCCTGCGCGGCCTTGCCTCTGCCCGGGCCATGTCCGTCCTCCGGTCCACTCGTCGATCGATCGGCTGATCGCTCGGTCGGTTGTCGGTTCTCGGCTGCCAGCTGTCGGCTGGTAGCTCTCAACGTCTCTGTGTCGCAACCCGGTTACCCGCGAACCGGCCCGCGATGCCCGGCCGGCCGACCGGGCATCGCGCGGTCATGAGCCGTAGCTGACGTGCACCTCCTTGAAGCCCAGCGAGTGCAGCAGGCCCTGGAGCATGTCGGTGGTGTTGGTCTCGGCCCGCTTGGTCAGACCGCTGTCCTTGGCCGCGTCACCGATGTGCTGGACGGCCACCTTCTGCACGGCCTGCTCGCTGTTGGGGTTGTCCGAGAAGAGGTCGCCGAGCCGGTCGAGCAGCCCGCGCTGCTTGGACACCGCGTACGAACGGTCCGGGTTCAGGGCCGGTGTGCCCAGCGCCGCGTGCGGCAGCCGCAGCGTGGCCGACGTCCGGTCGGCGTCGACCTTCACGTCGTCCTCGCCGATCTTCCCGAGGTCGACATAGGCGTCCACGGTGCCCGCGCCCACGTACAGGACGCGCGAGCCGCGGATCGCGTCGGGCAGGTACTTGGTGTCCTTCTCCAGGTCCACGACGACCTGGAAATTGCCGGACGCGGCGTCGTAGCGGCTCATGTCCTGGATGGACTGGAGCAACGTGGGCCCCGTCCGGTCGTGCGTCTCGGTGCCGAACAGATCCTTGAGCCCGGGCAGCACGCTCAGCCGGATTCCGGCGAAGAACACCACGAGCACCAGCACGACGGCGCTCACCGCCTTGGCCCAGCCGGGCATCCGCCTCGATGGGGGCCTGATGGGAGTCGTCATGGCGAACGGCCCTCCTTCCTGGAGACCGGATGCCCCTCAAACCCCTTGCCAGACCGCCCCGTTGCCGGATCGGCACGCGCCCGGTCCCGGTGCGGCGGCCCGCGCCCGCCCGCACCCGGTCTCGGCCGCCGGTCGCGTGGCGCGCGGTGATCCGGGTGATCAGTAGCATGAGGGTGACCCGTTCATGATCACGCGAGGAGCCCGATCGTGCGAGACATCTCCGTGTTCAGCGGCAGTGCCCACCCCGATCTGGCCGCCGAGGTCTGCGCGCACCTGGGGGTGCCGCTCAGCCCGACCCGGGTGAGCCGGTTCGCCAACGACTGTCTGGAGGTGCAGCTCCAGGCCAACTGCCGGGAACGGGACGTCTTTCTGATCCAGCCGCTGGTCAAGCCCGTCCAGGAGAACCTGGTGGAGCTGCTGCTGATGTGCGACGCGGCGCGCGGGGCGTCGGCGGGCCGGATCACCGTCGTCATGCCGCACTACTCCTACGCGCGCTCCGACAAGAAGGACGCGCCGCGGATCTCGCTCGGCGGACGGCTCGTCGCCGACCTGCTGGTGGCGGCGGGCGCCGGCCGCGTCCTCGCCATGACCCTGCACTCACCGCAGGTCCACGGGTTCTTCTCGGTGCCGGTCGACCATCTGCACGCGCTGCGGGAGCTGGCCGCCTACTTCCGGCGCTACGACCTCAGCCGCACGACCGTCGTCTCGCCCGACCTCGGCAACGCCAAGGAGGCCGCCGCGTTCGCCCGGCTGATCGGCGCCCAGGTGGCGGCCGGCGCCAAACAGCGCTTCGCCGACGACCGGGTCTCCATCAGCTCCGTCATCGGCGACGTCGCCGACCGGGACGTCATCGTCCTCGACGACGAGATCGCCAAGGGCAGCACCGTCATCGAACTCCTGCACCGGCTGCGGGAGTCGGGGCCGCGCTCGATCCGGGTCGCCTGCACGCACGGGCTGTTCGCGGCCGGCGCGCTGAAGCGGCTCAGCCAGGAGAGCGACGTCCTGGAGATCGTGTGCACCAACACCGTGCCGGTCCCGGCCGAGGAGCACACCGACAAGCTGCGCGTCCTGTCCATCGCCCCGGCCCTCGCCGAGGCCGTACGGCGCATCCACAACGGCGAGTCCGTCAGCGCCCTGTTCGACGCGCCCCGCGAGGTGTAGGAGCCGACGGGCCGGGGCCGCCGTCGCTCACCTCGGCTCCGAGGCGGCCTCGGGGCGTTCCAGGGCCGCGTCCAGCGTCGGGTACGGCGGCAGCAGCTTGGCCAGGCCGGTGATGCGCAGGACCCGCAGGGTGAGCGGGTGGGTGCAGACCAGCCGGAGCCGGCCGTCCTGGTCGAGCACCCGGCTGCGCGCCCGGTACAGCAGCCGCAGCCCCGAGCAGTCGAAGAAGTCCACCCCGCCGAGGTCGATCACCAGCCGGACGTCCCGGTGCGCCGTCACCCGGTCCAGGTACGGGGCGATCTCCACGGCCGCCGCGATGTCGATGTCACCGCGCAACTCCAGCACCGTGTGGCCCCGGTCCTGACGGACCCGGACATGACGGGTCGGGGGCGCCGTTTCCTGCTGCACGACGACATCGCCTCCATCCGGCTCCGTACCCGGCGGCCGCTGGGGCCACCGGGGGCTGGGGCGACGCCGTACCGCGAGCCCACGAGTGCGCCCCTGTTGCCCGGGGCGTGAACCGGCGCGCATCCGTTCCCCGCTCAGCAAGGTACCGCCGATGGAATGAATTTGAGCATGTTCGATTGACATATGTCTGTGAATTGATCCGACGGTTCCTGAAGTCGCTCACGACAGGGCGTGCCAGGCCCGGGTGAGCGCCTGGCGGAACTGTTCGCCCTGGTGCGCGGTGAGGTCCCGGACCATCCGTTCCTCCAGCTCCCGCACCGGCCCGGCGCACCGGTCGAGCAGCTCACGGCCCGCGTCGGTGAGCAGGATCAGCAGCTCCCGGCGGCTGTGCGGATTGCGCTCCCGCCGGACCAGACCGCGCCCCTCCAGCTGACGGACCAGGTCGGCGATCGACTGCGCCGTCACGAACGAGTCACGGGCCAACTGGGCCGCCGACAACCCGTCGTGCCGCTCAAGGACGGTGAGCGCCGTGTACTGCAACGCGGTGATCCCGGACGGCCTGACCAGCTCGTCGAGATGCGAACGCACCACCAACTCCACCTGTTTGACCAGGTAGAGCAGGGACGGGGGCGCCTTGGTCACCTGGGTTCCGGCCATGACTTCAGCCTAGAGCATTGACAGGAAACCTGTCGTTGATGAGACTGCCAACTGAAGCTCGGACCATCAGGAAACCTGTTGGTTGAACACTTGGCAATGAGGCTGAGGAGTGGCGATGACCGCCTTCGAGAGCGCACCCGGACGGCTCTTCGTCGCGGGCGGGTGGCGCGAGGCCGCCGACGGAGCCCGCACCGAGGTGATCGACCCCTCCAGCGGCGCGGTCCTCACCACCGTCGCCGAGGCCGGACCCGCCGACGTCGACGCCGCCGTCCGGGCCGCCCGGGACGCCTTCGACGACGGCGCCTGGTCCGGGCTCAGCGGCCGGGAGCGCGGCCGGGTCCTCACCCGGGTCGCCCAGCTGATCAGGGAGAACGCCGAGGAGCTGGCCGATCTGGAGAGCGTGGACGTCGGCAAGCCGCACGCCCTGTGCCGGGCCGTCGACGTCGAGCACACCGCCGCCGCCTACGAGCACTTCGGCGCCCTCGCGCACGCGCTGGACGGTGCCGTCCGGGACACCCCGCTCGACGCCCTCGCCTACACCCGGCGTGAGCCGATCGGCGTGGTCGGCGCGATCACGCCGTTCAACTTCCCGCTGATCCTTGCCGGTTCGAAGCTCGCCCCGGCGCTCGCGGCCGGCAACACGGTCGTCCACAAGCCCGCCGAGGAGACCCCGCTCAGCGCCCTGCGGATGGCCGGGCTGCTCCAGGAAGCGGGCGTCCCCGACGGCGTGGTCAACGTGGTGACCGGCACCGGTCCGGTGGCCGGCGAGGCCCTGCTGCGGCACGAGGGCGTCGACAAGATCGCGTTCACCGGCTCCACCGCCGTCGGCCGGCACGTCGCCGCGGTCGCCGGTGCGGCGCTCAAGCCCGTCACCATGGAACTCGGCGGCAACGCGGCCCACCTCGTCTTCGAGGACGCCGACCTGGAGAGCGCGGTCGGCGCGATCATCAAGGCGTTCGTCTTCAACACCGGGCAGTTCTGCATGGGCGGGCCCCGGCTGCTGGTGGCCCGGCCGGTGTACCGCACCCTGCTCGGCATCCTCGCCGAGGCGGTTCCCGCGGTGCCGGTGGGTGACCCTCGGCGGGCCGAGACCGTCGTCGGGCCGATGGCGGGGGAGCGGCATCTGCGCAAGGTCGAGGAGTACGTCGAGCTGGCCCGCAAGGAAGGGGGGAGCGTCGTGTGCGGGGGCGCGCGGCTGCGGTTGGGCGGCGGTTTCTACTACCTGCCGACCGTGATCGCCGACCTTCCCAACGACTCCCCCGTCATCCAGGAGGAGGTCTTCGGGCCGGTGCTCACCGTGCAGCCCTTCGACACCGAGGACGAGGCCGTCGCTCTTGCCAACTCCACGGCGTACGGGCTGGCTTCGGGGATTCAGACGACTCGTCTGGCGCGGGCGCATCGGGTTGCGGGGCGGTTGCGGGCGGGGGTGGTGTGGATCAATGACTGGGCCATGTTGGACCCTGCGGTGCCGTTCGGTGGGGTGAAGGGGTCCGGTTACGGGCGGGAGTACGGGGCGGAGGCGCTCGCCGCGTATACGCAGGTCAAGTCGGTTGTTGTGTCGCTCGGGTGAGCGGGGGCCGGGTTGTGCGGGGCGGGGGCGTTTGGCGGGTGCGGCGCCGTTGTGGCTGGTTGCGCCCGCGCGGCGGAGCCGCATATTGATACAGCCCCGCGCCCCTATGAGGGGCTCAGGTTGTCGGTCGGGTGCGGGCCGGTGGGGGCTTGTCGCGCAGTTCCCCGCGCCCCTATTAGGGGCTCGGTTGTCGGTCGGGTGCGGGTCCGGTGGGGGCTTGTCGCGCCCGGGCGGCGGAGCCGCATGTTGATACAGCCTCGCGCCCCTGTAGGGGCTCGGGTTGTCGGGTCGTGTGTCGATAAGTGTTCGTCGTTGTAAGGGAGTTCATGCTCATGGCCGTTCATGCTCGGGCTGCTGTTGTTGAGGTGGAGGGTGGGGGGTTTGTTGTGGGGGGTGTGGAGTTGGACGGGCCTCGGGGTGGGGAGGCGGTGGTGCGGATGGTGGCCGTCGGGGTGTGTCATACCGATCTCGGGGTGGCCGGGGGCGGGTTGCCGTTTCCGTTGCCCGGGGTGCTCGGGCATGAAGGGGTCGGAGTGGTCGAGGAGGTCGGTGACGGGGTGGGCGCGGTCGCGGTCGGGGACCAGGTCGTACTGTCGTTCACCTCGTGCGGGTCCTGCCGCAACTGCCGGGGCGGGCACCCCGCGTACTGCGCGACCTGGCTGCCGCTCAACCTGATCGGCGGGCGCCGAGCCGACGGCACCGCGACCCTCCACCGGGACGGCGTCCCCCTCGGCGGCCACTTCTTCGGGCAATCCTCCTTCGCGGAACGGGCGTTGGTCGACGAACGCGCTCTCGTCAAGGTCGACCCGGACGTGCCGCTGACCCCGCTCGCCCCGCTGGGGTGCGGGGTGCAGACCGGCACCGGTGCCGTCTGGAACGTGCTGCGCCCCGCCCTCGGCGACACCGTCGTGGTGCTCGGCGCCGGAGCGGTCGGGCTCTGTGCCGTGATGGCCGCCGCCCTCACCCCGGCCGCCCGGATCGTCGCCGTCGACCGGGTCGCCGAACGCCTTGTGCTGGCCCAGGAGTTGGGCGCCACCCACACCGTCGACACCAGCGGTGCCGACCTCGGTGAGGCGCTCGCCGCGATCACCTCGGGACAGGGCGCGGACGGCGTCGTCGAGACCACCGGCAACGTCGGTGTGCTGCGGAGCGGCGTCGACGCGCTCGCCGCCCGCGGCACCCTGGTCGTCGTCGGCGCCCCGCCCTTCGGCACCGAAGTCGCCCTGGACGTCAACGGGTTGCTCGGCGGCAAGCGGGTCGTCGGCCTCACCCTCGGCGACGCCGAGACGCGCACCGCCGTTCCCGCCCTGGTCGACCTGGTGACGTCCGGGCGACTGCCGTTGCACCGCCTGATCACCACCTACCCGTTCGCGGACATCGACCGGGCGGCGCGGGACATGGCCGAGGGCCGGGTGATCAAGCCCGTGCTGGTGTTCTGAGCGAGCCGGATCAGTCCATCAGCAGGACCAACTTCCCGGCGGTGCGCCCGAGTTCACCGATCCGGTGCGCCTCGGCCGCCTCCGCCAACGGGAAGGTGCCGGCGATCGTGGGGCGCAGCTTCCCCGCCTCCACCAGCTCCGCGATCGCCCGCATCCCGCTGTGCGAGGCGTCCACCAGCATCCGCACCGCCCGCACCCCGAGCCGTGCGGCCTCCTCGTACAGTTCGTCGGAGCCGACCGGCAGGATCGACACCACGATCCCGCCCGGGCGCAGCACCCGCAGCGAGTCCACGGACGTCGCGCCGCCGAGGGTGTCGAGGACCACGTCGACGTCCTTCACGGCCTCGGTGATGTCCGTCTCCCGGTAGTCGAGCGGCTCGTCGACGCCGATCTCGCGCAGGAAGTCGTGCTTGCCCGCGCTCGCCGTGCCGATCACATACGCGCCGCGCGCCTTGGCGATCTGCGTGGCCACATGACCGACCCCACCGGCCGCCGCGTGGATCAGCACCCGCTGCCCCGGGCCCACCTCGGCCGTCTCCACCAGCGCCTGCCAGGCGGTGAGGGACACCAGCGGCAGCGCCGCCGCCCGGGTGTGGTCGAGCGCGGCCGGCTTGTGGGCGAAGGTGCGGGCCGGGGCGGTCACGTACTCGGCGTGCGAGCCGTGGCCGAACGGGTAGGACAGCATGCCGAAGACCTCGTCGCCGGGCCGGAACCGGGCGACGCCGACCCCGACCGCCTCGACCACGCCGGAGACGTCCCAGCCCAGGACGAACGGCGCGGCGCCGAGGAAACCGCCGGTCGCGCGGTGCTTCCAGTCGGTCGGGTTGACGCCGGCGGCCCGGACCCGGACCAGTACCTCGTTGGTGCGCGGCTCGGGCCGGGGGAGTGCGACCTCCTTGAGGACCTCGGGGCCGCCCAGGGTGTCCTGGCTGATGGCGCGCATCGTGTGCTCAGTGCTCATGGTGACCAGCCTGCTCCTGGTCGCCCGGCAGGAAAATGGCATGATGGCCATCGTTCGATAGAATCGTGCCATGCGTGCGACGAGAGAGCCCCACCGGGTCGCGGTGCTGGCCCTGGACGGGGTGTATCCGTTCGAACTGGGCATGCCGAGCCGGATTCTCGGCCTGGCCGCCGACCGCTACACCGTGCTGACCTGCACCGTCGACGGACGCCCGGTCCGCACCCACGCCGACTTCACGATCACCCCCGAACACGGCCCCGAGGCCCTCACCGACGCGGACACGGTGATCGTCCCGGCCGTCGACCCGTCCCGGGTGGGCGCCGAGCTGCCCGGGGAACTGTCGGCCGCGCTCGCCCTGATCCGCCCCGACGCCCGCATCGTCTCCATCTGCACCGGCGCCTTCGTGCTCGCCGCCGCCGGACTCCTCGACGGGCGCCGGGCGACCACCCACTGGCACCTCGCCGACCGGTTCCGCGCCCTGTTCCCGCACATCGACCTCGACCCGGACGTCCTGTTCGTCGCCGACGGCCGCATCCTCACCTCGGCGGGCGCCGCCTCCGGCGTCGACGTCTGCCTGTACCTCGTCCGCGAGGACCACGGCAGCGAACTCGCCAACACCGTCGCCCGGTTCTGTGTGGTCCCGCCGTTCCGGGACGGCGGCCAGGCCCAGTACATCGAGCAGCCGGTCCCGCAGGACGGCGCGGCGAGCACCGCCGCCACCCGGGCCTGGGCCCTGGAGCGGCTCGGTGACCCGCTCACCCTCACCGACCTGGCCCGGCACGCCCGGATGAGCCTGCGCACCTTCGCCCGCCGCTTCGGCGACGAGGTCGGCATGAGCCCCGGACGCTGGCTGATCCAGCAGCGGATCGGCCGCGCCCGGCACCTGTTGGAGACCAGCGACCTCTCCGTGGACCAGATCGCCGGGCACGTCGGCTTCGCCACCGGCGCCTCGCTGCGCCAGCATCTGCACGCCGCGATCGGGGTCTCCCCGCAGGCCTACCGGCGCACCTTCCAGGCGGCGGACCGCCGGCTCTCCTGACCGCTCACCGGCTCGCGTGCAGGGCCACCAGCAACTGCCAGACCTGGTCGGCGATGGCGGCCGCGTCACCGGCCAGCAGACCGTGCAGCCAGTCGGCCAGCACCCCGGCGAACGTCGCCGCCACCGCCGTCGCGACCAACGGGGCGTCCGCCGCGCCCGCCCGCTCCCGTTCGCGCAGGCTGTACGCCCGCAGGTCCAGGTGGAGCAGCTTGCCGAGTGGGCCGCCGCCGCCCGGGGTGAGCAGCGTCCGGTACAGCTCGGCGTGCGGGGCGAGCGAGGCGAAGAACTCCGCGAGCGCGGGCGGGGCGTGCACCGGATCGGGGCGCCCGGTCCAGGAGTGCAGCGCGCTCACGCCCTCCCGCACGACGTCCGCGCAGGCGTCGACGGCCAGCGCCTCCAGGCCGTCGTAGTGCACATAGAACGTGGCCCGGCCGACCCCGGCCCGGCGCACCAGCGCGGCCACCCCGACCTCGGCCAGCGGGCGTTCGGCGCACTCCGCGAGCAGCGCCGCCCGCAGCCGGGCCCGGGTGCGGGCGGCCCGCGGGTCCTGCGGGGCGGACCGGCTCACCGGGCGACGAGCACGGCGGCCAGCGCGACGGCGCCGGGCAGCGCCTGCGCGAACAGGATGCGCCGGTTGGCCGTGACGGCGCCGTACACCCCCGCGATCACCACGCACACCAGGAAGAAGACCTGTACGCGAAAACCGGTCGGATCGGCCGCGATCAGCCCCCAGACCAGGCCGGCCGCCAGAAAGCCGTTGTAGAGGCCCTGGTTGGCGGCGAGCGGGGCGGTCGTACGGGCCAGTTCCGGGTCGAACCCGTGCAGTCCGCGCCCCGGCTTCTTCTCCCAGAGGAACATCTCCAGGACCAGGATGTACGCGTGCAACAGGGCCACCAGGCCGACGAGAACGTGCGCGAGGATCTCCACCACGGTTCCTTTCATGGGTACCTGTCCCGCTCTTCCTGGACAGGTGTCCACTGTAGCTGGACACCTGTCCCGAAGGTCATGGGGGTGCCTTGACGGAATCCTCACTTCTGGTGAGTGGCCGAGGTTGATCCTTTTGCATTAGAACCCGATAAGCTCCCCATCAGCGCTGCGAGTTACTGATCGTCTCTGGTCGTCTCGCGGTGCATCCGCATGAGTTGCGACCCTCTTCGCGACCCCCGTTGTCCGCTCGCGTTGCTTCGAAGGATGCAGATGGAACTCGCCACACCGCCCCCGGCGGCGCGGCCCCCTGTCGCCTGGTACAGCTGGTGGCTCATGCCGCTTGCCTTAGGAGGCGGGACGGTCGCCACCACGTTCATGAGTTCGGAGCGCCTCGCCGTCACCGTCGCGGGTGCCGCCGCGACGGTCGTCAGCACGGTCTGCGTCCGCGTACTGCTGCGCACCCGGGCCCAGTTGAGCCGCTCCGAGGGCTCCTTCCGTACCTCGCAGGCCGAGCACTCGCAGCAGTGGCAGCAGCATGTGACGGGCCTGGAAAGGAAGTTCAGCGCCGAACGGGCCTCCCAGGAGACTCGGCTCGCCGAGCAGGCCGGTCACTACGAGAGCCAACTCGCTGAGCAGGCCGCCGCGTTCGAGGCCCGGCTGACCGAGCAGGTCAAGGCGTACGAGGCACAGCTCGTCGACCAGGCCGAGGTCTGGCAGGAGCAGATCGCCCACCAGCACGCCGCCGTCGCCACGCTGGCCGGCCAGCAGCTCCCCGAGGCGCTGGCGCGGTTGCGCGCCGGTGACGCGGTGGACGACCTGCTGCCCACGGCCAACAAGTGCGCCAAGGTCGACGCCGACCTCCAGGGCGAACTGCGCAAGGTGCTCAGGACCGCGTTGATCGGGGTCGAGGAGGAGTTCAACCGCTCCACCTCCGCCGAGCAGGCCGTGATCGGCATCGGCAACCGCATCCACGTCCTGACCAGCAAGCTCCGTGGCCGACTGCACGAGATGCAGGGCGAGCACGGCAGGCTGCCCGCCGTCGCGCGCGGTCTGATGGAGCTGGACCAGGAGATCGGCCCCGCCGACTGTCTCGCCGCGAGCATCGGTGTGCTCGGTGGTTCGGACCGTCCCGGACGCCAGTGGCAGGAGCCGCAGCGGCTGCTCAGCGTCGTCCGCGGCGGCATCGGCCGGATCAAGGACTTCCACCGCGTCGAGGTCCGTCAGCTGCCGGAACTCGGCGTCGACGGCGGCCTGGTGGACCATCTCACGCTGATCTTCGCCCACCTCCTGGACAACGCAGCCCGCTACTCGCCGCCCACCGAGCCGGTGGTCGTCTCCGGCAAGGAGGTGCCCAACGGCGTCGGGATCGAGATCCAGGACTCCGGCAAGGGACTCAGCGAGGAGAAGAAGCGTGAGGCCGAGGACGCCCTCACGGGAAGCGCCGCCGGACCCGGCATCGGCGGTGTCTCCGAGGACGCCACCATCGGCCTGCGGGTCGTCGGCGCCCTCGCCCGCCGCTACGGCATCCGCGTGACCTTCGCGGACTCGCCGTGGCTCGGTACCTCGGTGGTGATCGTCGTTCCGCACAAGTACTTCAGCCAGTTGCCCACGGCCCAGGCGGCCCCGGCGGTCCCGGTCGCCCAGGCGTCCACGGCCACCCCGGCCAGGGAATCGGCGGGCCCGGAACGTCCGGTCCGCGCCGGCGCGAGCGAGACCGAAGAAACGGTGGACACCACACCCGGCGGACTGCCCAGACGGCGCAGCAGAAGGAACGAACCGGACCCGGAACGGACCGCCGCACGGACGGAGGAGACCACTCGCGTCTCCGCCGTACCGCCCGACGAATCCTTCGCCGGTCTGGCCGCCTTCGCGACCGCCGGCCGTGAGTCCACCGAGGAGGACCCGGCGTTCGCCGTCCGGCCGTCCACCGAGCACCGCACTGAAGAGAGCGACTAGTCCCCATGACGCAACAGGGAACCGACGTGAGCTGGGCGCTCCGCGACCTGGTGGAGAGCATCCCGGAGATCCGCTTCGCCCTCGTCGCCTCCAGCGACGGCAAGGCGATCACCTCCTTCGGCGCCGAGGACCCCGACGACGTGGACCGGTTCGCCGCCGTCGTCGCCGGGCTCCAGGCCCTGGCCCAGCCGGTGGCCGAGCAGTTCCCCAAGTACGCGGGGCAGCTGCGGCTGGCGATGATCGAGGTCGACGGGGGACATCTCTTCGTCGTGCGCGCGGGTGTGGAGACGTATCTCGGAGTGCTGGCCCGCGAGGGTCTTGACCAGGGTCTGCTCGGACACCAGATGAGGGACCTGGCCCGCAGGATGGGTGAGCTGCTCGGCACCACTCCGCGCCTGGAGGAGCACTCTGGATGAGTGCTCCCCGCCGACCCACGGACCCGTCCGGTCTTGAGCGTTACTACGTCCTCACGGGAGGGCGTAGCGGACCGGGCGGTTCCGCGTCGAGTCTCGACGTGGCGACCCTCATCGTCTCCCTGACCGCTCCCGTGACGGGTACGCAGCATGAGCACGAGGAGATCCTCCGGCGCTGCCGCGATCCGCTCTCGGTGGCCGAACTCGGTGCCCACCTCGGATTGCCCTTCAACATTCTCGCGGTGCTGCTGGCCGATCTGCTTGAGGCAGGCCGTGTCGAAGCCCGTGACCCGATCCCGGCGCACGACGCCGGTCGCGGGCCCGACCTCGCGCTCCTTGAGGAGGTACTCAGTGGACTTCAAAGGCTTTGACCATCCCGGCCGGCCGGCCGCCGGGGGCACCCGCTCGGTGAAGGTGATGATCGCCGGCGGCTTCGGTACCGGAAAGACCACGATGGTCCGCTCGGTCAGCGACATCAAGCCGCTGACCACCGAGGAGACCCTCACCCAGGCCAGCGCCGGTGACGACCACCTGATCGGGGTCGCCGACAAGACCCAGACCACCGTCAGCCTGGACTTCGGGAAGATCAGCCTCAACGACAGCCTGATGCTGTACCTGTTCGGCACCCCGGGACAGGAACGCTTCTGGTTCCTGTGGAACGGCCTGTTCAAGGGCGCCCTCGGCGCGATCGTCCTGGTCGACACCCGGCGCCTGGCCTCCAGCTTCCGGGCGATCGAGGAGATGGAGCGCCTGGACGTCCCGTTCGTCATCGCGCTGAACGTCTTCCCCGACTCCACCAACCACCCCATCGACGAGATCCGGGACGCCCTGGATCTCTCCCCGCACACCCCGATCGTGGCCTGCGACGCTCGCGACCGGGCCTCCAGCCGTGATGTGCTGGTGGCCCTGATCCACCATCTGAAGGAACGCTCGGCCGTCGCACTGGAGCCCCGATGAGTGAGCAGCCCTTAAACGATCCGGCCGCCGGGGGAGGCTGCCCGGTCGCCCACGGTTCGGGCGATCTCACCCGGCTCTTCGGGCCCGGCACCGAGAGCGACCAGTCCGGCATCTACGAGCGGCTGCGCAAGGAGCACGGCACGGTGGCGCCGGTGCTCCTGGAAGGTGACGTGCCGGCCTGGCTGGTGCTGGGCTACCGCGACAACCGGCGGGTGCTGGACAATCCGCGCCAGTTCAGCCGGGACGCGCGCAACTGGCGGGACTGGCAGGAGGGACGGATCGAGGAGACGTCGCCGCTCATCCCGATGCTGGGGTGGCGGCCCGACTGCGTGTCCCAGGACGGCGAGGCGCACCGCAGGCTGCGCGGCGCGGTCACCGACGGACTGTTGGCCGCCTCCAGCCGGGGTGTGCGCCGCCATGCCACGTTCTTCGCCAACCAGCTGATCGCCGCGTTCGCCGAGACCGGCCACGCCGACCTGGTGACCGACTACACCGAGTATCTGCCGATGCTCGTGCTGACCCGGATTCTGGGGCTGCCGTCGGCGGAGGGGCGCCGGCTGGCCGAGTCCTGCATCCAGATCCTCAAGGGCGGCGAGGACGCCCTCCTGCACAACGACCGGGTCGTGGAGATCCTCACGGAGCTGGCCGAGCGCAAGAGCGCCGAGCCCGGCTCCGACTTCGCCACCGCGCTCCTCCAGCACCCGGCGGGCCTGGACCGGGAGGAAGTGGTCAGCCATCTGCGGCTGGTGCTGATCACCGGCTACAACACCACCAGCAACCTGCTGGGCCGGGTGCTGCAACTGGTGCTCACCGACACCGCGCGGCTGTCCGGGCTGGTCAGCGGGCAGCTGAACATCACCACCGTGATCGAGCAGACCATGTGGGACACCCCGCCGCTCGCGGTGCTGCCGGGCCGGTTCGCGGCGTCCGACCTGGAGCTGGGCGGACACCACGTCCAGGAGGGCGACCTGCTGATCCTTGGCCTGACCGCGGGCAACGTCGACCCGGAGATCCGCCCCGACCCGACCGTCTCCGTGCAGGGCAACCAGTCGCACCTGGCGTTCAGCGCCGGGCCGCACGAGTGCCCGGGGCAGAGCATCGGTCAGTCGATCATCGAGGTCGCCGTGGACGTCCTGGTGCACCGGCTGATGGGGCTGCGGCTCGCGGTCCCGGCCGAGGAGCTGACCTCGTCGGCCTCCACCTGGGAGACCCGGCTGGACAGCCTGCCGGTCGAGTTCGCCGTCTGACCCCCTCGCCCGGCCGGGATCGCACCGGCCGGGCGAACGGATGTCGGTTACGCGGCCAGCAGGTCGTCCACCGAACCCCGCCCGGCCTGTTCGGCCGTGGCCACGGGCCCTTCTTTGGCCGCCGCGTAGCGGCCGGAGATCAGGGCCCATTCGTAGTTGCCGTTGATCCAGTGCTGGATGGCCTCCACGCCCATCCGCACCCGGGCCCGCTCGTCCGCGTCGAGCCGCAGCTCGTCGCACATCTGCGGGATACGCGCTTCCAGCTCCAGATACTCCGTCAGGCAGTCCATGGTCATGCGGTACGCCTGGTCGGCGGCCTCCTGCCAGCTGAGGGAGCGCTCCCGGTGCAGCACGGCGATCAGGTTGTGGCCGTCGCCCCGGCGCCGTTCGCGCTCGAACGAGTGGATGTCGTTCATGAAGCCGATGGTGTCGGCGGCCAGGTCCCGCATCCGCTCCATCACCGGGTGCGCCATCGCCTGTGCCGGCACCTCGAAACGGCGGCTGCGCTCGCCCGCGTCGATGCTGTGGTGGATGCCGACCGTGCGGCGCCGGAAGAGCGCGTACTCGTCCAGGTCCAGGGTGCCGGCCAGGCCGCGGGCCGCGAGGTCGACCTCCTCGCAGTGCGCGACCAGGAACCGCCCCCAGGAGGCCGCGAACCGGGTCTGCCACGTCAGGGACATGCCAGCTGAGAGGCTGTTCCAGACCTCGGTCCAGGCCAGCGTGATCGGGCAGACCACCCGGGGCCTGGTGCCCGCCGGGCGCAGCGGCGTGACGATCAGTTCACGCGCGACCTCCGCTATCCGGTCGGCGCGGTCGGGCTGCGCCGCGTCGAACTGGTCGTCGAAGAGGAAGGCCAGCGAGAACCAGTTCATCAGGACGACCATGTCGTCCGCCGACGCGTGCGGGTAAGTACGGGCGGCGGCCAGGGGCAGGTCCCACGATGTGTACTCCTCGAACCCGGCGGAGCTGCGGACCAGCCCCATGTCCCAGATCCAGCGCAGATGGCGTGCTCGGGCGTACTCCAGATGCTCGCTGACGGGAGTGTCGAAAGGGAGGTCGAAGGTGACGTCCTGTGGCATGTGCTTCCTTTCGGGAGAGGCGACGCAGGTCCCCCCTGCCCTGCACCTGAGCGGCGGTCAGATCCGCCCACGCACTCGAACAGATATTTCAGGTCAGAAAGGTGATGCGAAGAGCGCTACGAGACTGCCCAGCGCAAAAATGACCTACACCGTGACCTGTGGTGACCTCCGTTACTGCTCAAGCCACTTGAGCTGCGTACACTCCCCTCCCTCCCGGCCGCCCCGACCGCCGCTCACGCTCCGATGGTGGCCCGCGGCGATCGTTCGGCAGGGTAACGATCCAGCCTTTCGCACCGCCGGGACCTGGGCGGCTCACAGGTTGAGGGCCCCTTCGGGTGTGAGACGGGTCCAGCGGGGCAGTCGGCCGGCATGGCTGAGGCACGGCAGGACCCGGGGAAGCAGCAGGACCGCGGTACCCGCGTCACCGTGCTGGTGGCGCTCGCGGCCAATCTCGTCATCGCCGTGGCCAAAGCCGTCGGCGGACTGATCGCGGGCTCCCCGGCGCTGATGTCGGAGGCCGCGCACTCGGTGGCCGACAGCCTGAACGAGGTGTTCCTGCTGGCCGCCCTGCGCCGCAGCCGACGGCCCGCCGACGACCGCCACCCCTTCGGCTACGGCAAGGAACGCTTCTTCTGGTCGCTCCTCGCGGCCGTCGGCATCTTCGTCATGGGCGGCTGCTTCTCCTTCTTCCAGGGCTACGAGGCACTGCGCGACGGCGCCGAGGAGACGTCCGGGGGGTATGTCGTCGGCCTGGTCGTCCTGGGCGTCGCCCTCCTCACCGAGGGCGTCTCGCTGCTGCGGGCCCTGCACCAGGCACGGGGGCAGGGCGGGGTGAGCGGTCTGCGTGACCCGGCGCTGCGCACGGTGATCGCGGAGGACGGCACCGCGGTGCTCGGCGTCACCCTCGCCGCCGTGGGCATGGCCCTGCACATGGTCACCGGGAACGTGGTGTGGGAGGCGTCCGCGTCCTTCGCGATCGGCGCGCTGCTGGTCTTCGTCGCCTACCACCTCGGCAGCCAGGCCCGCGACCAGCTGATCGGCGAGGCGGCGGACCCGGAGACCGACCGCCGCATCCGGGCGGTGCTGGCCGCACAGCCGGAGATCGACAGCGTGGAGGCGCTGTTCACGATGCGGACCGGCCTGGACACGGCCCTGGTGGCGGCGCGGGTCGACCTGGTGCCGGGGATGGACAGCGAGCGGGTCGAGGAGGTCGCCGTACGGATCAAGCGGTCCCTCGTGAACACCGTTCCCGAGGCCGATCAGGTCTTCCTCGACATCACCGACCGGGCGGCGGCGGAGGCAGCACAGAGCCCCGCCGCGACGGGGGAGCGCGGCGGGGCCTGAGATTCGAGTGCCCGGACGGCATCGCATTCATGCGTCCGCGGCCGAAGATTCTTTCGGCGGCCGCGCTGTCGGCCCGAACACCCGTGTCTGCCCTAGTAGTTCACCGGGCCCGTCCTACTCGGCGGGCTCCAGCACGAAGACGGGGATCTCGCGGTCCGTCTTCTTCTGGTAGTCGGCGTAGGGCGGGTAGGCCGCCACCGCCCGCTCCCACCACGCGGCCTTCTCCGCGCCGGTGATCTCGCGGGCCACCAGCTCCTGCTTGACCGGCCCGTCCTGCAACTCCACCCGGGGGTCGGCCTTGACGTTGTGATACCAGACCGGGTGCTTGGGCGCCCCGCCCAGGGAGGCGACCACGGCGTACTGCCCGTCGTGCTCGACCCGCATCAGGGGCGTCTTTCGGATCTTCCCGCTCTTGGACCCCACCGTGGTCAGCAGGATGACCGGCATCCCGGTGTCCTGGAGGGTGGTGCCCTTCGTGCCGCCGGAGCTCTCGTACAGCTCCACCTGGTCGCGCACCCACTGGGTCGGGCTGGGTTCGTACTCGCCCTGAAGAGGCATGTGGCATCGTCCCGATTCGTTGTGTCCTGCGGCTGACATGCACCGGGCGTCAACGCCCGCGCGTGCAGGTTTCATCCCTACCGCACGCGTCCCCGCCGCGACACCCGAACGCCTCCGCTTCCCCCCTGCCGCACCCGCCCCATCGCCCCAACGGGCCCCGCTAAGGCGCCGGATGGCGGTTCCGCGGGCGCCGCCCGGCGAGTTCCGGTCCCCGTCCAGGCCGCCGGACGTCCCGATCGAGCCAACCCCGTGCCCCGCCCGCCGACCACGCCCGACCCGCTCCTCCCGCACCACCGGACGGCGACGGCCCACCCGTCGGCCGGGCCCCGTCAGAGCCGCCACCTCCCCTTCCGCCGGTGGCCATGGCCCGTTCACCCGGCCACCGGAGCCCCGCGCCCGGAGCGCCGACGATCATCCCCGGCCAGAAGACGGGCCCCGCCGATCTGGCCGAACTTCACATCGCCATATAGGTGCCCTGGGCATCTAATAAAGATGCACGATGCACCCCTTTCGTCTGCGAGGTCTTCCATGACGGACACCCGACCCGTCGCCTTCCCCCAGGACCGGACCTGCCCCTACCACCCCGCCACCGGCTACGACCCGCTGCGGGCCGACCGCCCGCTGACCCGCGTCACCCTCTACGACGGTCAGGAGGCCTGGCTCGTCACCGGGCACGCACTCGCCCGCGGCCTCCTCGCCGACCAGCGCCTGTCGTCCGACCGCACCCACCCCGGCTTCCCGGCGATCACCGAGCGCTTCGCCCAGAGCCGCAAGCGGGGCGTCGCGCTGCTCACCGTCGACGACCCCGAGCACCACACCCAACGGCGCATGCTGGTCCCGCGTTTCACCCTGCGCCGCGCCGCCGAACTGCGCCCGCGCATCCAGGAGGTCGTCGACGAGAGCATCGACGCGATGATCGCGGCGGGCCCGAGCGCCGACCTGGTCAGCGCCTTCGCCCTGCCGGTCCCCTCCATGGTGATCTGCGCCCTGCTCGGAGTGCCCTACACCGACCACGAACTGTTCCAGGCGATATCGCGGCGGATGCTGCGCGGCCCGTCCGGCGCCGATGTACTGGAGGCGCGCGACGATCTGGACGCCTACTTCGACGGGCTGATCGACCAGAAGCTCCAGCAGGCCGAGCCCGGCGACGGCGTGCTGGACGAACTCGTCCACGACCGGCTGCGGGCCGGCACGCTCAGCCGCCGGGAGATCACCTCCTTCGCCAGCATCCTGCTGGTCGCCGGGCACGAGACCACCGCCAACATGCTCTCCCTCGGCACCTTCATGCTCCTCCAACAACCCGACCGGCTGGCCGAGTTGAGGGCGGACCCGACGCTGCTGCCCGGAGCCGTCGAGGAGCTGATGCGGGTGCTGTCCATCGTGGACGGCCTGATGCGCCGGGCCACCCAGGACATCGAGGTCGGCGACACCGTCATCCGCGCGGGCGACGGCGTCGTCTTCGCGTCCTCCGTCATCAACCGCGACGAGGAGGTCTACCCCGAGCCCGACACGCTGGACTGGCACCGGCCGGCCCGCCACCACGTCGGCTTCGGCTTCGGCATCCACCAGTGCCTGGGCCAGAACCTCGCCCGGGCCGAGATGGAGATCGCCCTCGGGACCCTCTTCGCGCGGCTGCCGGGGCTGCGCCTGGCCGTCCCGGCCGAGCAGATCCCGTTCAAACCCGGCGACACGATCCAGGGGATGCTGGAACTCCCCGTGACCTGGTAAGAGGCTCCGGGTATGCACATCGACATCGACACTGACGTCTGCATCGGAGCGGGCCAGTGCGCCCTCACCGCCCCGGACGTCTTCACCCAGGACGACGACGGATACAGCACCCTGCTGCCGGGCCGTGAGGACGGCGGCGGCAACCCGATGGTGCGGGAGGCGGCACGGGCCTGCCCGGTCCGCGCCATCTCCGTCACCGACCGCTAGAGACCGGCGGGACGCGGAGCGGAAGAGGCGTCCGGCCCCCACGCCGGGCAGCCCTTCCCGCTCCCCGCCCTCGCGGGCCCCGTGCTTCGAACACCCGAACACGGGGGGACCGTTGGGGTTGAGTAGGGTGCCGCAGATGACCGAACCGGACGCGAAGCCCTTCCTCTATGTCGTCGTCTGCGCCGCGGGCATCGCGGCCGACATCGGCCGCCTGATCACCGCCGCGCAGCAACGGGGCTGGGAGGTCGGCGTCCTCGCCACCCCCGTCGCGACAGCGGGATTCTTCGACGTCGACGCCGTACGGGCCCAGACCGACCGTCCCGTGCGCTCCACCTGGCGCACCCCGGGCGAACCGCGCCCCTTCCCGCCGCCGGACGCCGTCCTCGTCGCACCCGCCACCTTCAACACCATCAACAAGTGGGCCGCGGGACTCGCCGACACCCTCGCCGTCGCCACCCTCTGCGAGGCGTCGGGCCTCGGCGTCCCGGTCGGCGTCCTGCCCTGCGTGGCCGACGCGTTGGCCGTCCACCCCGCCTACCGGCTGAGCCTGAAGCGGCTCGGTGAGATGGGCGTGCGGTTCGGCGCACGGTACTCGGGGGAGCCCGGCGCGGACGGGGCGCGAGCGGAGTTCGGATGGGAGCGGGCGTTCGACCTGATCCGCTGACCGGCCACGGGTCCCTAGACTCGCTGCCATGTCTGGTGCGCGGATCGCGGAATGGGACGGGGTCACTCGTCGGTCGACCTACAAGGAGAAGCTGGTGGCCCGGCGGGACCGGCTCGCCGACGCCGCCCGGGACGCGGACTGGGACACCGTTGTCGACATCCTCGATCTGGAGCGCGGCTGGGTCAACTGCGCCCGGATCGAAGGGCGTAGCGGCTTCACGCCGTTCCACCGGGCCGCCTGGCACGGCGTCCCCGTCGAGACCGCCGAGCTGCTGCTCGACCTCGGTGCCTGGCGCACGTTCCGCACCCATGACGGGCGGCGGCCCCTGGACCTGGCCGTCGAGCGCGGCCACCATCACCTCGCCGACCTGCTGCGCCCCCGGCTGCACCATCCGGTGCCGCAGGACCAACTGGCCGTGCTCCAGGAGCGGTTGCACCTGCTGATCCGGTTCAGGGCGGCCGACGGACACGGCTCCGACCTCCCCGCCCACAACGCCCTGCGGCTGCCGGAACTGGAACTCCTGACCGAACTGGATCACCCGGTCTGCTGGTTCCCGGTGCCGGGCATGTACGGCGGCTTCCGCTTCGAACTGCGCGGCGCCGAACTGGTCGTGGAGAGCTTCATGCGCCGGGCCGAGGGCTCCGAGCGCACCGACCGGGTCACCGTCCACGCCATCGAACTGGAGGAGGGCGGCCTGCTCTGAGCAGGGCAGGCCGCCCCTCGTTCAGCGGACCGTGCGGACGTACGTGTCGCTGCCCGGCGTCGTCACCATGACGTCCCGGCGCACGATGCTCAGCCGCTTGCCGAAGCCCGCGACCGCCTTGCGCAGCCCCTCGCCGGTGTACTCGATGACCACGACCCGGTCGTCGAACGCCTTCGCGTACGCCCCGCACTCGTCGTAGGCCCCGCACTCCTCCGCCACCGCGAAGTCGAGACCGGCCTTCTTGCGCTCCCCGGCCAGCTCGACCGTGTTCTTCTGCGCGATCGCCAGCCCCCGGGCATGCGCGTGCCGGGACAGCAGCTCGATGAACGCGACCGCGTCGGACGCCTTCAGCAGACCGTCGGAGCGGGTGTAACTGTCGTAGTTGTCCGGCTCGACGGCGTCGAAGCCCTTGTCGGCACAGCCGTCGATCCACGCGTTCACCCGCGCCGCCACCCGCTGCCGCTTGGCCGGGGTCCGGATGTCGAGGAGCACCTCGCCCCAGTCCTCGTCGACCACCTGCTCGCCGTTCGCGTCCTTCAGCAGCAGGTCCGACGGCCAGGAGGAGCGCTCCTCCGGCTGCGTCTGGAAGGCGTTGACGTAACAGATGTTGTACAGCCCCGGCGCGGGCTTCGACGCCCGGTCCCGGCTGACGATCCGCACCCCGGACGGCGGCTTGTAGGCCCCGCCGATCTGGTAGTCGAACCCGGCATGACGCGGCGGCAGCCGCAGCGCCCGCGCGGCGGCCGACGGCGTCGCGGCGGCGGTCCCGGACGGCGCCGCAGCCGTCGCGGTGGGCGACGGGGACCGTGGCGGGTGCGAGGGCGCCGGTGTGCTCGGGGCGGCGGAGGACGGTGTCCCCGACGGCGTCGACGCGGGCGCGCCGTCGGCCGGGTCGGGGGAGGAACCGCTACAGCCGGATACGCCGAGGGCCAGGACCAGGCAGGCGCCGACGGCCGTCCCGAGACCTCCGACGCGGGAAACACCCTTGGTGGGCAAGTCCGCTCCATCAATCGCGGGTACGACCCCGCCTCGGACCGACAGCGGGTCCTGGCGACTCGGGCCGGACTTGGACCGTGTCCGCTACCGGCTGGGCGTACCTCTGGGTGCCGCGCGCGAGGCGCCAGCACGTCAGGAGATCCAACCCGCTGGGCCCGGCGGGCGTCAAGCCGAGCTGACGACAACGGCCGGTTCCCGCCGGTCGACGACGTACGCTCCCCTGCGGACACCTCCCAGAGGCAGGAGCAGCAACGATGCAGTACGTGAAGCTCGGTTCGACCGGTCTGGACGTGTCGCGGATCAGTCTGGGCTGCATGACGTACGGGGTCGCCGACCGGGGCGCCCACGAGTGGACCCTCGACGAGGAGACCTCACGCCCGTTGATCCGGCAGGCACTGGACGCCGGCGTCAATTTCCTCGACACCGCGAACGTCTACTCCGACGGCACCAGCGAGGAGATCGTCGGCCGGGCGCTGCGGGACTTCGCACGCCGGGACGAGATCGTGCTCGCCACCAAACTGTGCGGCCGGATGCGCCCGGGACCCAACGGCGCGGGCCTGTCCCGCAAGGCCGTCCTCACCGAGATCGACCACAGCCTCGCCCGCCTCGGCACCGACTACGTCGACCTCTACCAGATCCACCGCTTCGACCCGCACACCCCGGTCGAGGAGACCATGGAGGCCCTGCACGACGTGGTGAAGGCGGGCAAGGCCCGCTATATCGGGGCGAGTTCGATGTACGCGTGGCAGTTCGCCACGATGCAGCACACGGCCGAACGGCACGGCTGGACGACGTTCGTCTCCATGCAGAACCACTACAACCTCCTCTACCGCGAGGAGGAGCGCGAGATGCTGCCGCTCTGCGCCGACCAGGGCGTGGGCGTGCTGCCCTGGAGCCCGCTGGCGCGCGGCCGGCTCACCCGGGACTGGGGCACCGTCACCGACCGCAGCACCACCGACGTCTTCGGCGGCACGCTCTACCCGGAGAGCGACCGTGGCGTCGTCGACGCGGTCGCCCGTGTCGCCGGGGAGCGGGGCGTGCCGCGCGCCCAGGTCGCCCTCGCCTGGCTTCTGCACCAGGAGACGGTGACGGCCCCGATCGTCGGCGCGACCAAGCCGCAGCACCTCCAGGACGCCGTGGCGGCGGTCGAACTCGCCCTCAGCGAACAGGAGTTGACGGAACTACAGAGCCCCTACACCCCGCACGCCATCGCCGGGCACTGACCCGCCGCAGGCCCGGGCGCCGCCGCCGTTCGCGATCCAATGGTTGGCGGCGCCTCGGCGTGAGCGGGCGTGGATGGCCGGATGTGCGGGGAGAGGGTCGTTCAATGGTTTGCGCGGCCCGGGTGTCGAACATCGTCGAATGCCCTGGCCAACAGCCCCTCGAAATAGGGCTGTTGGCCGCGGGCCGACATTGACGGAGTGTCAAACAGCGGTCCACGGTACGCAATGGTCAAAACCGGGGGCTCTCTTGTTGCGCGTTGTTGACCTGTGCAAAGGTGTGGGCTGTCGGCACACAGAACCTTCATATTCCCGCTGTGTGCGCGAGGCTGTTTCCGGTCACCTCCGACCCCAAAAGGGCAGTAGCGAGGGGGTGTTCGGGGTGCCGAACCCTGTACGAGCGGACTCCGTCGCGTTGTCGGCGGGTCCCCATACCGCTTGGTATGGACTTGAAGCCGCATGCCCTTGAGAGGAAATGCAGCCGTGAAAGACGCCGGCCTGTCGAATTCCCCCGCCTCCTCCGACCCCCGGTTCGAGGTCACGGACGAACAACTCAGCGCCGAGCTGAAGAAGTGGACAGGCACGACACCCACGCTGCAACCGGTCGGTGAACTCCTCGACCGCCACTGGGAAGCCGCCTTCGCCTACGCCCGGCTGTGCACCGACGGACCACGCGCCGCCGGGATGCTCACCACCGCCGCCTTCACCCGGCTGTTCGGCGAGTCCATCCGGCACATCGGACCCCCCTCCGCCTGGCGCCCCCGCGTCCTGGTCACCGTCCGCCGCATAGCCGCCGAATGGGACACCGACCGCAGCCGCGAACTGCTCCACCCCGACCTGCGCACCCCCACCGGCGGCCCCGACGACCGGATCGCCGCCCGCCTGCTCCCGCCCGCCGGACGCCGCCTGCTCTCCGGCGCGTTCCAACGGCTGCCGCAGGCCGCCCGCTGTGTGCTGTGGCACGTCGACGTCGAGTCCGAACCGCTGCATACCCCCGCCGCCCTGCTCGGCCTCGACGAGAGCGACGCCCTCGTCGAACTCGACCGGGCCCGCGAACGACTGCGCGAGGAGTGCCTCCAGGTCCACCGCGAACTCGCCCCCGAGCAGGAGTGCCACCGCTATCTGCGGATGCTCGACGTCACCTACCGGCGCGGCGGCCTCACCGTCGACCCCGACCTCGCCGCCCACCTCGCCGGATGCACCCACTGCCGCCGGACCGCACGGCAACTGGCCTGCTTCAACGACGGCCTCGGCGTCGCCCTCGCCGAAGCCGTCCTCGGCTGGGGCGCCCAGGCGTACGTCGAGTCCCGCGCGGGCCTGGCCGAACCGGTGCCCGCACCCGAGGAGAGCGCCCTGCGGGCCATGGCCGGCGAGTCCTTCGCCGGACCGGACACCCCCGCCCCGCGCGCCGTCGGCGGGCGCTCGGCCCACAAGGCCGCCCGGCGCGCCGCCGCCCGCCGCCGCCATCTCGCCGCCGCCGTCCTGACGGTCGGCGCGCTGATCGTCGTTCCGCTGACCCTGTGGGCCGCCCTCGGCCCCGGCGACGACACGGCCGACGGCGCCGCCCCCGCCGCGTCGCCCGAGACCGGCCGTGGCACCTCCGACGACAGCCAGTCCTGGGCGGGCACCGGAGCCGACGGCGAGCTGCACGGCCGCCTCCACAACGTCGACTCCGGGCTCTGCGTCGGCGTCGCGGGCACGGCATCCGCGAAGGTCACCGCCGGTGCCGAGGCCGAGTTGCAGACGTGCTCGACCGCGGCCGGACAGCAGTGGGCGTACGAGAGCGACGGGCTGCTGCGCAGCGGCACGGACCCCAACCTCTGCCTCGACTCCCGGCTCGGCTACGCGGTCCGACTCGCGCCCTGCACCGGTGAGTCGGGGCAGGACGCCCGCAACGTCCGCTACGACTTCACCCTCCAGGGCACCCTGGTCTCGCGCCGCAGCCAGGACCTCGCGCTGACCCCGGCCGCCACCGACGGCTCGGGCGCGCTGGTCCTCAAGACCCGGGGCGACAGCGCCACCCAGCGCTGGGTGTTCGACACCACGAAGGCCGACCTCCAGATGGCGGCCGTCAACTGGGACGCCGAGACCACCGGCAGCCCGACCCCCAAGCCCACCCCCACCCCCAAGGCCGCCAGAACCCCCACCCCGACCCCGACCGCGCCCCCGAGCACCGCCGCGCCGACCCCGAGCGCCGCCACCCCGGCCGTGCCGGACTGCTCCACCCACCCGCACTCCTGCGGTGGCCGGGGCGGCTGGGGGTACGGGAGCGGCGGCGGATACGGCTGGGGCCACTGAGAGCGCCGGGTCAGGCGCCGATCGCCTGGAGCGACAGCCACAGCGCGACGACGGCCGACAGCAGCGCGGCCGGCACGGTCAGCAGGCCGAGCCGGGTGAACTCCCCGATCGCCACCTCCTGCTCGTGCCGCTGCACGATCCGCCGCCACAGCAACGTCGCCAGCGACCCCGCGTACGTGAGGTTGGGGCCGATGTTCACGCCGAGCAGCACCGCGAGGACCGCACCGGGACCCGCGCTCGCCGTCAGCGGCAGCAGGACCAGGACGGCCGGGAGATTGTTGATGAGGTTCGCCAGCACGGCGGCCAGCACGGCGATGCCGAGCAGCGCCAGCACACCGTGACCGGAGGGCAGCACCCGGTCCAGGGCGTCGGCGAGCCCGTTGTCGACCACCGCCCGCACCACCACGCCCAGGGCCAGCACGAACGCCAGGAACGCGGGCGACGCCGACCGCACCACCGCCAGCGGGGTGTCCCGGCGCCGCCACAGCACCCGCCCCGCCAGCACCACGGCACCCGCGCACGCCACCCACGCCGGCTCGATCCCGACGGTGGACGCCACCACGAACCCGGCGAGGGTGCAGCCGACGGTGACCAGCGCGAACCGGGGCAGCTCGGGCGGCTCACCGGGCTCGGGGGAGTGGACCGCGGCGGTCAGGTCGGCGCGGAAGAAGCGCCGGAAGATCAGATACTCGGCGCCCACCGCCACCACCCACGGCAGCGCCATCAGCGCCGCGAACCGGGTGAAGCTCAGCCCGCTCGCCTCGAACGCCAGCAGATTGGTGAGGTTGGAGACCGGCAGCAGCAGGGACGCCGTGTTGGACAGGTGGGCGCAGGCGTAGAGATGCGGTTTCGCGCGCACGCCCGCCCGGGCCGCCGTGGCGAGCACCACCGGCGTCAGCAGCACCACCGTCGCGTCCAGGCTCAGCACGGCCGTGATCACCGACGCCAGCACGAACACCCCGGTCAGCAGCCGTACCGGGGACCCCGCCGCCCGGCGCGCCAGCCACGCCCCGCACGCCTGGAACAGGCCCTCCACGTCACAGCAGTGGGCCAGCACCAGGACCGCCGCGAGGAACCCCACCACCGGCCCGAGCCGGTCGAGTTCCTCGCGCGCGTGGCCGAGGGAGATCGCCCCGGTCGCGACGACGATCCCCGCCGCAGGCACCGCGACCACGGCCTCGGGCAGTCCCTTGGGGCGCAGCACCGCCGCCGTGAGCACGGCGACGAGCAGGACGACGGACAGCGTTTCGGCCAGCGCGGTGTTCAGGGCGGGGTCCTTGCGACGGGATCATGGCGGGAACGCCAACCAAACAGGTCCGGGTAAGAGAGGGGTGAGGACCCCTCGGTTCAGACCCCGCTGCCGGGCGCGAACACGGTCAGCCGGACCGAGGACGCGTTCCCGGAGACGGGCACCTGACCGCCGTTCCACTTCACCTTCAGGGCGTCCCGTTCGTTCGGCGGGGTCACCAGGAGGGTCGCGGGGGTGGCCGCCTGCGCCTCGCTGACCTCGGGGTTGGAGAAGGTCAGGCCCGCCCAGGCGCTGCTGCCGGGGGCCAGCGTCACCGTCTCGGGTGAGCCCTCGCCGCGCTGCGGATTCGGGCCGAGCTGCTTGCCGGACGCGTCCAGGAAAGCGGTGCCGGGGTAGCCGCGCAGGGTGCAGCTGTGCGACGACGTGTTGGTCAGGACGATCGGGAAGTTCTCCTGCCCGGCCCCGGGGTCGTTGCGGCCGACGCTCGCGCGCAGCTCGGAGGTGTGGCAGCGGGTGCTGATGCTGCCGGACGCGGAGACCGCCGCGCTGGGCGTGACCCCGGTGGGGTTCGACGCGTCGGAGCTGCCACCGTTCGACGGTGTCGGTGTCGGCGACGGCACGGCGCTCGGGGTATCGGCGCTCGCGGCGGTCGACGCGTCCCCGGACGCGGGGGCCGCCGTGCCCGACAGGGTGCTCGGGCCGCCCGCCGAGGAGCCGCCGTTGCCGCAGGCGGTCAGCAGACCGAGGAGCGCGACACCGCTCGCCAGCAGGGTCGCCCGGTGGATCACGTGGGATTTGTTCGGCATCTTCCTCAACACTCCCGGATGTCTGCGCGTACCCGGCAGGCCGGGCACGTACGGCGCTTTCTGCCCCGTCACCTCTGTCCGATGCGGGCCGCGCCGGAAAAGTTCGCGCGACGAGCGGAACAGGTCGCGTCACTTTCCGATGCGTACGGAAGCGAGTATGCGACCGGCCTCCGAGGAACCGCCGCTCTGCCGGATCTGCACGTACACCTGCGGCCCAGCGGGATCGGCCACCGGAGTGAGCGCGGCCTCGGTGACCGACCCGGCACCGCCCGGACAGCCGCTCCAGGTGCGCACCCGGCCCTGCCACCGGGCGTCCCGGCGGGTGCGGGCGCCCTCGTAGTGGCAGCCGGGGTGGCTGAGCGCGGCCACCTCGGCCGTGAGGTCGCCCCGGGTGCTCACCCCGGCGAACACGCCGTTCACCCGGGAGCCCAGGTCGGGCCAGCGGCCCAGGTCGTCCGCCACCGCGAACCCCGGCTCATGGCCGCCCGGCAGCCCGAGCACCGCCGGGTTCCAGCCCGACGCCCGCAGCTGCCGGGCCCAGCCGCCCGGCACCTCGGCCGAGACCCGCCCGGTGCTGTCCGAGATCCGGGTCCGCGCCGCGCCGTCCCGCCCGTCGAGCAGCACCGCGCCCACCCCGCCGGCCGCCACCACGGCCACCACGGCGACGGCCACCACCAGCGCCGTCCGCCGCCTGCGGGGCCGTTCACCGGTGGCCGCGAGCCGCTCCAGCTCCTCGGCGAACGCCTCGGCGGTCGGCCAGCGCCGCTCCCGGTCCGGCTCCAGCGCCCGCAGCAGGGCCCGCTGCACCGCCGGGTCGAGACCGGGGCGCAGCCGGTCGGGGCGGACCACCTTGCCCGGCTCGCCCGGCACCACCCCGGTGACCAGGTGGTAGCCGAGCGCGCCCAGGCTGTACACGTCGGCCCGCGCGTCGATCCCGGCCCCCGGCTCCGCCTGCTCCGGCGGCCGGTACCCCACCGACCCGGCGGCCAGCGTCAGCCCGGAGGCCTGCGCCAGGCTCTTGGCCAGCCCCAGGTCGGCCAGCAGCACGCGCGGGGCGGTGCCGGGGGAGGCCCGCAGCAGCACGTTGGACGGCTTGACGTCCCGGTGCACGATCCCCGCGTCGTGCAGCGCCTGCGCGCCCCGCGCCGCCAGCGCCGTCAGCCGCAACGCCTCCGCCGGCGGCAGCGGGCCGCTCGCGATCAGGTCGGCGAGGGTGCCGCCGTCGGCGTACTCCATGACGAAGTACGGCCGCCCGTCCGGGAGTTCACCGATGTCGTAGACCTGCGCCACCCGCTCGGACCCGGCCCGGCGCAGCATCCGCGCCTCGGTGAGGAACCGCTCGCGGACATCGAGCCGGTGGCTCCAGTTGTCGGCGAGGACCTTGACGGCGACCGGCGCGTCCAGCTCGTCGTCGTGGGCCAGCCAGACCGTGCCGAACGCGCCGGTGCCCAGACGTCGTGCGAGGCGATAACGGCCGATCCGTTCGACAGAATGCATACGGCTATCATGCCTGCGCCGGTCCGACCGAGAGAGGGGCGACCCGTGCCCGACCTGGCATCGACCGAGGAGCTGGCCCGGCGCGCCGCCGCCGGGGACACGGGTGCGCTGGAGTCGTTGCTGCGCGAACTGGGGCCCGAGGTGCTGCGCCGCTGCGGGCGGTTCCTGCCGTGCCGCCAGGACGCGGAGGAGGCGGCCCAGGACGTGCTGCTCCAGATCGCCCGCAAGATCACCACCTTCGAGGGCCGCAGCCGTTTCAGCACCTGGCTGTACACCGTCGTCGCCAACTGTTCCCGGCAGAAGTACCGCGAGCTGAAACGCCGCGCCGCCGAGCAGCCGGGACCCATCGACGACGAACGGCACGTCGATCCGCGCACCACCAGCGTCATCGCCGGGTCCCGGCTCGATCTGCTGGAGGCGCTGGACCGGCTGGAGCGCGAACGCCCGCACCTGGTCGAGCCGTTGCTCTACCGGGACGTCTGCCAGCTCGACTACGCCGAGGCCGCCGAACGCGCGGGCATTGCGCTGGGCACCTTCAAGTCCCGTCTGCACGAGGCCCGCAGGCAGGTCAGACCCTGGCTGGCCGAGAAGTCCTAGCGCTGTCAGGGGAGTTGGAGGTTCTACAGCTCCGGGATCTCCTGGACGTCGAAGAGATCCAGCAGGTCCGGGGGGTCCTCCAGGAGGGCGATCTCCGCCCAGATCGTCTTGCCCTCCGTGGTGTGCCGGCTGCCCCAGCGCTGGGTGAGCTGCGCGACCAGGAGCAGCCCCCGCCCGCCCTCGTCCCAGGTCTTGGCGCGGCGCAGGTGCGGCGCCGTGTGGCTGGTGTCGGAGACCTCGCAGATCAGCGTCACCGCGTCATGGATCAGCCGCAGCCGGATCGGCCGGGCGCCGTACCGGATCGCGTTGGTGACCAGCTCGCTCACCACCAACTCGGCCGTGAACGCCGCCTCTTGCAGCTCCCAGGCCGCCAACTGCTCCACGACCTGCTTGCGCATCGGCGCGACCAGCGCGGGGTCCGGCGGAATGTGCCAGGTCGCCACCCGCGACGCCGGAAGCCCCCGGGTGCGCGCCAGCAGCAGGGCCACGTCGTCGGCGACCCCGCCGGCCGGCAACAGCGCGTGCAGCACCCGGTCACACGTCTCGTCCAACGACTGCGCGGGCGCCGACAGCGCTGCGCGCAGCAGCCGGTGCCCCGCGTCCGCGTCCCGTTGTCGGCTCGCCGTCAGACCGTCGGTGTAGAAGGCGAGGACACTGCCCTCGGGCAGTTCGAGATCGGCCGACTCGAACGGCAGCCCGCCCACCCCCAACGGCGGCCCCGCGGGCAGCGTCACCGGGCGCGGCGCCCGCCCCGGCTCCACCACGAACGGCGCCGGATGACCCGCCCTGGCCAGCGTGCAGCGCCTGGACACCGGGTCGTACACCCCGTACAGACAGGTCGCCCCGACCTCGCCGGGGCTGCCCTCGCCGCCGGACTCGGCGGACAGCCGGACCACCAGATCGTCCAGGTGGGTGAGGAGTTCGTCGGGGGCGAGGTCGATGTCGGCGAGGGTACGGACGGCGGTGCGCAGCCGGCCCATGGTGGCGGAGGCCTGGATGCCGTGGCCGACGACGTCCCCGACGACCAGCGCGACCCGCATCCCGGACAGCGGGATCACGTCGAACCAGTCGCCGCCCACCCCGGCCCGCGCGGCCGGCAGATACCGCCAGGCCGCGTCGACGGCGGCGGTGCGCGGCAGGGTGCGGGGCAGCAGGCTGCGCTGGAGGGCGAGGGCGGTGTCACGCTCACGGGAGTAGCGGCGGGCGTTGTCGATGCAGACGGCGGCGCGCGCGGTGACCTCCTCGGCCAGCAGCACGTCGTCCGGGGTGAACGGATCGGGGCGCCGGAACCGCCGCAGGACCGCGACCCCGAGGGTCAGTCCGCGCGCCCGGATCGGCACCGACATCGTCGAGTGGATGCCGACCGCGCGGGCCCGCTCGCTGCGCACCGCGTCGGCCGCCAGCCACGGGTCGAGGCCCTGCTCGGCGAGGACGGCGACCGTGGTGCGCCCGGCGATCAGCGAGTCGGCCTGCGGGGAACCGGCCGGGTAGGGCTCCAGCTGGCCCGGCGTGATGACGGCCTCGGGCGTCCCGGGGTTCACCGACCGGTGCGCGGCCCGCCGCAGCCGGACCGGGGCGGCCGGTGGGCCCGGCGGTTCCCCCTGCTCGTGCGGGTCGAGCAGGTCGACGCTGACCAGGTCGGCGAGCGCGGGCACACAGACGTCCGCCAGCTCCTGCGCCGTTCGGGTGACGTCGAGGGTGGTGCCGATGCGGACGCTGGCTTCGTTGACGAGCTGGAGGCGCTCGCGGGCCAGGTAGTTCTCGGTGATGTCATGGGCGGCCAGACAGACACCCCGGACCCGGCCCTCGCCGTCGGTGACCGGTGCCATGCGGGCCAGCCAGGCGTGCGCGCGGGCCTCGCCGCCGGTGCGCATATAGGTCTGGACGTCGATGGGGAGCCCGGTGGTGAGCACCCGGAGCATGTTCCGCTCCAGCTCCTCGCTCTGCGGGCGGCCGCCGATCTCCGCGAGCCGCAGCCCCTGGATGTGCTCCTCGGGCAGCCCTATGACCTCGGCCATCGCGGCGTTGACCCGGCGCAGCCGCAGCCGGTCGTCGTAGACGGCGACCGCGCACGGCGACTGGATGAGCGCGGCCGTCGCCAGCGGGTCCTGCGGGGCGGGCGGTCCGCCGCCGTCGAGGGAGCTGAACAGCATCCACCGCCCCGGGCCGCCCTCGGGGGGCCGCCGGTGGTGGGCGACCAGCCACACCGGGACCGCCTGCCCGTCGCGGTGACGCAGGGTGAGAGTGCCGTGCCAGCGGATGCCGTCCGGCGGGAGCGGCGGGCCGGTGCCGTCGGCCAGCAGCCGGGCGGCGGAGCGGCCGGTGACCTCACCGGCCGGCCAGCCGAGCAGCCGTTCGGCGCCCGGGTTCCACGCGACGAGCACGCCCGAGTCGTCGACGACGGCCCGCGCCGTCGCCGCTTCGTCGAACGGGTACTCCGCACTCATCGTCGCCACTCCATCGTGCGCACTCACAGTGAACAGGCGTCACGTGAATCCCAGCGTAGTGCGTAGGACCCGCGCGCGGACCCGAACACCTGACGGGTACCCGCCCGCCCGGCACGGCAGCTGACCGGCCGGGACCGGCGCCCGGAGAATCGGCGGAGAAGAGCGTCGACGCCCCCTTGACGGCCGAGAGCCGCTCACCGCCAGAATCTGTGTGTTCACGATCAGTTGTGAGTACTTCTGGGCCCTGATGAGGGAGAGCCGCCATGACGGTCACTCGCAGATCGGTTCTGCTCGCCTCCGCCGCCGCCCCGGCGGCCGGAGCGCTCCTCGGCACCTCGGCGGCACAGGCCGCCGAGCCCGCCGGGACGGCCGCAGGCCGCCACACCGTCGCCCTGCGCGACGGCTGGCGGTTCGCGCTGGTCGACGCGGGCGGGATCACCGATCCGACCGGCGCCTACGCACAGGCCGCCGACCCCGGCTACGACGACTCGGCGTGGCGTGAGGTCGCCGTGCCGCACGACTGGAGCATCGAGCAGACCCCGACCACCGAACACGGCACCACCAGCGGCACCGGGTTCCTGCCCGGCGGCCTCGGCTGGTACCGCCTCGCCTTCACCCTGCCGGCCGCGTTCGCGGGGCGGCGGATCTCGGTGGAGTTCGACGGCGTGTACATGGACTCATACGTCCACTGCAACGGCCACGAGGTCGGCCACCACCCCTACGGCTACACCGGGTTCGCCTACGACCTCACCGACCTGCTGCACACCGACGGCACCGAGAACGTGATCGCCGTCAAGGTGCAGAACCAACTCCCCAGCAGCCGCTGGTACTCGGGCAGCGGCATCTACCGCGAGGCCCGCCTCGTGGTCACCGAGCCGGTGCACGTGGCGCGCTGGGGCACCTACGTCACCACCCCGGAGGTCACCGCCGACCGGGCCACCGTCCGGGTACGGACCTCGGTGGCCAACGAGTCCGGCACCGCCCGGCGCGTCGAGGTCAGGTCGGCCGTCACGGACCCGGGCGGCCGCACGGTGGCCCGCGCGACCAGCACCGTCGACGTCACCGACCGCACCGACGCGACCCATGAACTCAACGTGGCCAGGCCGCAGTTGTGGGACATCACGGACCCGCACCGCTACACCCTGGAGACCGAGCTGCGGGTCGACGGCGCGCCCGTGGACACCTACCGGACCGTCTTCGGCATCCGTACCTACGTCTTCGACCCCGACGAGGGGTTCCACCTCAACGGCGTCCACACCAAGATCAAGGGCGTCGACCTCCACCACGACCAGGGCGCGATCGGCGCCGCGATCAGCATCGACGCCGTGCGCCGCCAGCTGACCCTCATGAAGTCGATGGGCGTCAACGCCTTCCGCACCTCCCACAACCCGCCCTCCCCGCAGATCATCGAGGTCTGCGAGGAGCTGGGCGTGGTGATGATGGTGGAGGCGTTCGACTGCTGGCGGACCGGCAAGACGCGCTACGACTACGGCCGGTTCTTCGACGAGTGGTGCGAGAAGGACGCCACCGAGATGGTCCTCGCGGCCCGCAACTCGCCCGCCGTGGTGCTGTGGTCGATCGGCAACGAGATCCCCGACTCCGTCTCCACCGCCGGGCTCGCCATGGCCGACCGGATCATCGGCGCGATCCGGGCCGCCGACGACACCCGCCCGGTGGTCATCGGCTCGGACAAGTACAAGAGCGTGCCCGCCCAGGGGTCCGCCGCCGATCTGATGCTGGCCAAGCTCGACGGACTCGGCCTCAACTACAACACCGCGGCATCGGTCGACGCCCTGCACGCGGCGTACCCGAAGCTGTTCCTCTTCGAGTCCGAGTCGTCCTCCGAGACCTCGACCCGAGGCGCCTACCAGGAGCCCGAGCACCTCAACACCGGGGAGAACCAGACCCCCGGGAGGCGGTCGGTGTCCTCCTACGACAACAACCTCGCCCCCTGGACCATGAGCGGGGAGTACGGCCACAAGAAGGACCGCGACCGGAAGTGGTTCGCGGGGCAGTTCCTGTGGTCGGGCATCGACTACATCGGCGAGCCGACCCCGTACAACGTCTTCCCGGTCAAGACGTCCTTCTTCGGCGCGGTCGACACGGCAGGCTTCCCCAAGGACATGTACCACCTCTTCCGCAGCCAGTGGGTCGAGGAACCGATGGTGCATCTGGTGCCGATGACCTGGAACCACCGGGACGGCGACACGGTCGAGGTGTGGGCCTACTCCAACGTGGCCTCAGTGGAGCTGTTCCTCAACGGAACGTCCCTCGGCACCCGGGAGTTCGACACCAAGAGGACCACCGACGGCCGCGCCTACCTGGAGACCACCGAGGCGACCGGCGACGACAAGACCTTCACCACCGGCGCCTACCCCGGCAGTTACACCAGCCCGAACGGCAGCGCGGGCAAACTGCATCTGACGTGGAAAGTCCCCTACCGGGCGGGCGAGTTGAAGGCGGTGGCACGCAGCGGCGGCAAGGTCGTCGCCACCGACGTCCTGCGCACGGCGGGCGCGGCGCACGCGGTCCGCCTCACCGCCGACCGCACCTCCCTCGCCGCCGACGGGCGTGCGCTGGTGTTCGTGACCGCCGAGATCGTCGACGCCCGGGGCGTGGTGCTGCCCGACGCCGAGGACCTGCTCACGTTCGAGGTGCGGGGCGGCTCCCTCGCCGGGCTCGACAACGGCCGGGAGGAGAGCGCCGAGCGGTATCAGGCGACCACGCGAACGGCCTTCTGCGGCAAGGCACTTGCCATCGTGCGCGCCGGCAGCACGGCGGGCGGTCTCACGGTCACCGCCCGGGTGCAGGGGCTGCGGACCGGCCGGGTGAGCGTGCGGACCACCCCGGCCCGCTCGGCGGCCACCACCCCGGCCCCCGTCTTCGCGCCCGAGCACCCGGCCGCCCCGAACTACCCGCACGCGGACGCCAGTTACTCGGGACGGACGGACACGCTGCCCGCCGCGATGCTCGACGACGACCCGGCCACCGGCTGGTCCAACGGCTTCGCGAAGCAGGCCACCGCGCTGCTGCCCGCGTTCGACGGGGCCAGGGCCGAGGACTGGGTCTCGGTCGACTTCGGACGCGGCCGGACCGTCGACCGGGTCGAGGTCTCCTTCACCGTCGACGCCACGCACAGCCTGCCGTCCGCCGTCGAGGTCGCCGTCTGGAACGGCCACCGGTTCACGCCGGTCACGGGCGCCGCCGTCGACTGGGCCACCGCCTCCGACGCGCCGAGTGTCGTCACCTTCGACGCCGTGCGCGGCTCCCGGCTGCGCCTCACCCTGACCAGCGCTCACCCCGGGCAGGCCGTGGGCGCGGTCCGGATCAGCAGGCTGGAGGCACCGGCCGGCTGAGCCCCCGTCACGGTCCGGGCGGCGCCTCCGTCCGCCCGGACCGGTTGACGTAATGTCATGTCGCGAACAAACATGGGCCGCGTCCGCATCTGGGAGCGCTCCAAACCGCGCGCTGTGCGCCGTGGGAGCGTCCCCCCATCTCCGCCCGAGGAGCCCAGACGTGCCACGACGCAGCACAGCCCTGCTCACCTTCACGGCCCTGTTGAGTGCCGTACTCACCGCGTTACCGGTCACGCCGGCGGCCGCCGAGGGGGGTGAGGGAGCGCGGAGCGGCACCTTTGCCGGAGGCGTGGAGTGGAGGAACGGCGCCTCGGCCGCCGGGGCCGGGCAGTCGGGCAACGGCGCCCTCGCCGGGGCCTTCGCCGGGGCCCTCCCCGGGGCCGGAGCGCAGGTGAACGGCGCCCTCGCGCCGAGGGAGTTGTCGAGGAACGGAGCCTTCGGCGAGGGGTGGGCGAACGGCGCCCTCGATGTCGCCGTCGCGTCCTGGAGGGCCGCCTCCCAGGGCACCGCCGACTCCCCGGCGTACGCGCCCGACACCGGACCCCGGGTGCGGGTCAACCAGGTCGCGTATCTGCCCGCCGGGCCGAAGAACGCCACGCTCGTCACCGACGCGGGCGCGCGGCTGGCCTGGGAGTTGCGCAACGCCGCCGGTGTCACGGTGGCCCGCGGCTGGACCGTGCCGCGCGGGCTCGACGTGTCCTCCGGACAGCGCGTCCACTCCCTCGACTTCGGCGCCTACCGCACGGCGGGCCAGGGCTTCACGCTGGTCGCCGACGGGGAGACCAGCCGCCCGTTCGACATCGGCGCGGGCGCCTACGAGGAACTGCGGCTCGACTCGCTGAAGTACTACTACACCCAGCGCAGCGGCATCGCGGTCCGCGACGACCTGCGCCCCGGCTACGGCCGCGCCGCCGGTCATCTCGACGTCGCCCCCAACCGGGGTGACCACGACGTCCCCTGCCAACCCGGCCTGTGCGACTACACGTTGGACGTGAACGGCGGCTGGTACGACGCCGGCGACCACGGCAAGTACGTCGTCAACGGCGGCATCGCCACCTGGGAGCTGCTCAGCACCTACGAACGCTCGCTGCTGGCCGGCACCGGCCACCCCGACCGGCTCGGCGACGGCACCCTCGCGCTCCCGGAGAGCGGCAACGGCGTGCCGGACGTCCTCGACGAGGCCCGCTGGGAGCTGGAGTTCCTGCTGAGGATGCAGGTGCCCGGGGGACAGCCCCTCGCGGGCATGGCCCATCACAAGATCCACGACGAACAGTGGACGAGCCTGCCCCTGCTGCCCTCCGCCGACCCCCAGAAGCGCGAACTGCACCCGCCGTCCACCCAGGCCACCCTGAACCTCGCCGCCACCGCCGCCCAGGCCGCCCGCCTCTACCGCCCCTACGACCGGCAGTTCGCCGACCGGGCCCTCACCGCGGCCCGCGCCGCATGGACGGCCGCGCTCGCCCACCCCGCGATGCATCCCTCCGCCGACGACGGCATCGGCGGCGGCGCCTACCCCGACGACGACGCGACCGACGAGTTCTACTGGGCGGCGGCCGAGCTGTATCTCACCACCGGGGAAGGGCAGTTCGCCGACCACGTGCTCAACTCGCCGGTGCACACGGCCGACATCTTCGGCGCCCTCGGCTTCGACTGGGGCCGCACGGCGGCGGCGGGGCGCCTCGACCTCGCCACGGTGCCGAGCGCGTTGCCCGGCCGGGAACAGATACGCCGGTCCGTCGTCGAGGGCGCCGACGGCTACCTCGCCACCCTCGACTCCCAGCCCTACGGCATGCCGTACGCGCCGCCCGGCAACGTCTACGACTGGGGCTCCAGCCACCAGGTGCTCAACAACGCCGTCGTCCTCGCCACCGCCTTCGACCTCACCGGCGCCGCGCGCTACCGGGACGGCGCGGTGCAGAGCATGGACTACATCCTCGGCCGCAACGCCCTGAACACCTCGTACGTCACCGGCTACGGCGAGGTCAACTCCCATCAGCAGCACAGCCGTTGGTACGCCCACCAGCTGGACCCCAACCTGCCGTCGCCGCCGCGCGGAACCCTGGCGGGCGGGCCGAACTCCAGCATCCAGGACCCCCTCGCGCAGAGCCGACTCCAGGGCTGCGTCGGCCAGTTCTGCTACCTCGACGACATCGAGTCGTGGTCGACCAATGAGACCGCCGTCAACTGGAACGCCGCCCTGGCCCGGATGGCGTCCTTCGTGGCGGACCAGGGCTGAACCCTGACCGAGAAGTTGCCGCGGCGAGCCCATGACGCTGCGGCAACCTCTCGATCAGCCCGCTCCCTCCGCCGCGTCGCACGCGGCACCTGGTCGTCGGCACCCCCGTACTCGACGACCAGGGGTTCGGCCGGTCGGGAGGCCTGGGGAGGTCTCGCGGCGGCTGAGGGTGTGGGTGCTCACAGCTGTGACGGGATCGGGGCCGCCGAATGTGACACCGCACGCGTAAATGTGACGTACGCCTCACTGTTCTGGTCCTCGCTGTTCTGGTCGGTGCTACCACCGCTCCCAGTGCAGGACCTGCTCCCGAGGAATCCGGCGGGCCGGCGACCAGCACCGCCCGCGCCCCCAGCGCGAGTGCCTTGAACACCTCGGCCCGACTCCGCACCCCGCTGTCGAACAGCACCTCCATCCGAGAACCCACCGCCCCGGCCACCGCCGCCAGCACATCCGCCGCCCCCACCGCCCCGGCACCTGCCACTCGCCCGGCAGCCGCCCCGGCCAAACCGCCGCCACCCGCCCGAAGTTGGTCATGTCGGACAACGTAACCGAAGGCACTGACAACGGGCCCCGGCGCAGGTCAGAGCACCGGCCTCGGCGACTGGTCGGCGACCGGGGCACCGGGCCCGGTGATCGGCTCGACCGGCGTCTCGATGGTGCGGACCAGCCGCGCGCCCCCGGGACCGTACGCCGCGCGGGGCTCGGGGAACAGCCACAGCAAGGCCAGATACAGCACCGCGGCGACGACCAGGGACAGCGGAAGGCTGACGTCGACGCCGTTGGCCAGATCGCCGAGCGGGCCCACGAACTGGCCCGGGATGTTCGTGAAGAGCACGCCGATCACCGCGGCCACCCACCAGGCGGTCATGCCCCGCCAGTTCCAGCCGTGCGTGAACCAGTAACGGCCGCCGCGCTGACGCCGGTTGAAGACCTGGAGCGCCTCCGGGTCGTACCAGCCGCGCCGGACGAGGAAGCCCAGCATCATCACGACCATCCACGGCGTGGTGCACGTGATGATCACCGTGGCGAACGTCGAGATCGACTGCACCAGGTCCAGGGCGAACCGCCCGATGAAGATGAACCCGATCGACACCACGCCGACCAGCACCGTCGCCTGCACCCGGGACAGCCGGGGGAACACCGACGAGAAGTCGAGACCGGTCCCGTACAGCGCGGTCGTGCCCGTCGACATGCCGCCGATCAGGGCCAGCAGACAGACCGGCAGGAAGTACCAGCCCGGCGAGATCGCGAGGAGGCCGCCCACGTAGTCGGGGGCCGCCGGGTCGACGTAGTCGGGTGCCTTCGAGGCGATGACGCTCGCGGTCGCCAGGCCGAAGACGAACGGCAGCAGCGTCGCGATCTGCGACAGGAACGCGGCCCCGATCACCCGGCGGCGCGGCACGGTCGCCGGGATGTAGCGCGACCAGTCGCCGAGGAACGCCCCGAACGACACCGGGTTCGACAGCACGATGAGGGCCGAGCCGATGAACGACGGCCAGAACATCCCGGCGTCGGAGGCGACCGGGTCCGTGAAGGAACCCGCGTACGACGGGTCGAAGTCACCGGCGAACGCGACGGCACCGAGCAGGAACAGGGCCGTCGCCGAGGCCACCGCGACCTTGTTGACGAACAGCATGAACCGGAACCCGTACACGCACACCGCGAGCACCAGACCGGCGAACAGCGCGTAGGCGACGACGTAGGAGAGGTCGCCGCGGCTCAGGCCGAACAGCCGGTGGGCGCCGCCGACCAGGGCGTCCCCGGAACTCCACACCGACAGCGAGAAGAACGCGACGGCGGTCAGCAGGGAGAGGAACGAGCCGACCACGCGCCCGTGCACCCCGAGGTGCGCGGAGGAGGAGACGGCGTTGTTGGTGCCGTTGGCCGGGCCGAACACGGCCATCGGGCACAGGATCAGGGCGCCGACGACGACCCCGAGCAGGGTGGCCGCAAGGCCCTGCCAGAAGGACAGCCCGAACAGGATCGGGAACGCGCCCAGGACGCAGGTGGAGAAGGTGTTGGCGCCGCCGAAGGCGAGCCGGAACAGGTCGAAGGGGGTCGCGGTGCGGTCGGCGTCGGGGATGCGTTCGACGCCGTGCGTCTCGACCTCGGTCAGGGACGGCGGCGCGGTGGGGGAGGGGGCGGGCTGGGACGACACGAGGGGCTCCGGCGAGGGACGGCGGTGGAGCGCGGGGTGGCGCGGGGGCGGTGCGGACGGCCGCCCGGTCGCGGGGTGTGCGGACACGGGTGCCGTCCTGCGGGCGTCTGCCGACGTTAGGACGCGGGACGCACCCCGGGCCAGGGGACGTTTCATCCCACTTCCGCGCGCGAAGTGGAGGAAACGGACACCTGGGTGGGGGCGGCTCCGGGGTCGGGCGGGGGCGATCGTGAGAACGGTCGGAATGTTTCAGGCCTATTAACCAACCGTGCGGAACTGGCCAATTGGTCGATTGGGACGCTCAGGAATCGCACAGTTACGGGCTTCGAGTGACCAAGATCCGTGACTTCACGCCACTGATTCAATACGCAAGGTTATCTGAATGTGGGGGGTCGAGATGAGTTTCCGCGGCGGACTAGGCAGACTCTCGCTCGCCGGTTCGACACCGACCGTGTTCGATCCGGTACTCACCAATCCAGCGGAAGGATGCAACACCATGCGGAACACCGCGCGTTGGGCAGCGGCCCTCACCCTTGCGGCCGCCACGGTCTGCGGGCCCCTCGTCGGAGCGGCGCTCGCCGCCCCGGCCGACGCCCCTGCCGCGCTCTACGCCCCCTCGGCCCTGGTCATGACCGTCGGCCACGGCGACCAGGCAGCGCTTGCCACCCCGCAGCGCGCCGTCACCCTGACCTGCGCCCCGACCGCCTCGGGCAGCCACCCGGCCGCCGCCGCCGCTTGCGCCGAACTGCGCGCGGCGGGCGGTGACCTCGACGCCCTGACGCCCCGGTCGGGCGTGCAGTGCCTCAAGGTGTACGACCCCGTCGTCATCACCGTCGAGGGTGTCTGGCAGGGCCAGCGCGTCTCCTACGAGCGCGCCTTCTCCAACGAGTGCGTGAAGAGCTCCTACGGGACCAGCCTCTTCTCGTTCTGAGAGACCGGGATCGCGACCCCCGTGCGCAACCGAAGTGGCCCGTAACTGGGGAGTGCGTGCCCAGGTCACGGGGCGTCGGCGATCTCGCGCCGGGAGCGGTGGACGGTGTGGGGCCGTCCCCGCTCCCCGGCATCAGCCCCGCTGTTCCCCGGGAACCCCGGGGAGCAGCGGGAATCGGTGGGAGAGCCCGACCCCGCCGAGCAGTCGACGCACCCGCGGGTCCGTCGACACCAGCCGTAATCGGCCCTGCCGTTCCCGGGCCCGGCTCTCGGCCCGGCACAGCACCCGCAGCCCCGAGCAGTCCAGGAACGACACCCGCCGCAGATCCACCAGCACATCAGGGCCGGGCCCGGTGGTCGCCGCCGAGAGATGCTCGGCGAGCAGATCGGCGGTGGACAGATCGATCTCCCCGGCCGCCTCGACGACGGTGAAGGCGCCGCAGGACCGGGTGCGGGCGTGCGTGTTCGCCAGCGGCGGTACGGATACCGGATCGTCCGGAACAGAGGCCATGGCCGCTCCACCTCGGCTGGGGCGCATTCGATCCCGGTAGTTACCCCGGACCGGGACCGGTCACCCCCGACGCGCCGCAGCCAAGATCGAGTTCACTCGACTTGGTGAACCCTGTGGGAACGCCTTGACAATCTGATCGCTTACTTCGCCGACTTGCCCTTCTCGGGACGGGAGTTGACCGGCTCGTCCGGCGCCTGCCCCTCGGCGGGCAGGGCCCGGCGCGGCGGCGGGACCGGCTCCGTGCGGCAGCTGATCTCCGCCCACCAGTCGGGTCCGTCCTCTATGTGCCGCAGCAGGATGCCCTCCCGGATCGCCCAGGGACAGATCGTCACCGCCTTGAGACCGGTCAGCTTCATCGCCGTGTGCGCCACGACGGCGCCGGCCAGGCTCTGCGCGGCGCGCGGCGCCGAGATACCGGGGAGCCGGGCGCGGTCGGCGGCGGGCAGCGCGGCCAGCCGTTCGATGCCCGCCCGCAGGTCGGGGCGGCGCAGTTCCCGCTCCACGAACGGACCGTGCCGCCCGGGCGCCGCCCCGCACAACCGCCCCAGCTGCTGGAACGTCCGGGACGTCGCCACCGCCGTACGCGGCCCCTCCCACCGTATGCGGGCCGCCGCGTCCCGGAGCTGGTGGCGGACCCGGCGGCGCAGCTCGCGGACCATGTCGGGGCCCGGCGGGTCCTCGCCGGTGAACAGCTCCTCGGTCAACTGCCGCGCACCCAACGGCAGCGACGCCACGAAGTCCGGCAACCGGCCGCGCCCGAAGGCGACTTCGAGGGAGCCGCCGCCGATGTCGAGGAGCGCCAGCGGACCCGAACGCCAGCCCATCCAGCGCCGCGCCCCGAGGAACGTCAGCTCGGCCTCCACCTCACCGGGCAGCGTGCACAGGCCGACGCCGGTGCCGTCGCGGACGGCGTCCAGGATCTCCCGGCGGTTGGCGGCGCCGCGCACCACGGCGGTCGCGAAGGCGAGCGGGTCGGCGGCGCCCCAGCGGGCGGCGGTGCGCCGGGCGTCCTCCACCGCGGCCACGATCCGCTCCACCACCGGCTCGGGGATACCGCCCTCGGGGGTCAGGTGGTCCGAGAGGCGCAGCGGCCATTTCGCGGTGTGCACCGGCAGCGGCACCCCGCCCTGGGCGTCGGCCACCACCAGCCGGACCGTCTTCGATCCCACGTCCACCACACTGATGCGCATGATCCGCTCGTCCCCGCTTCCGCTCACGTCGATGCCCCACCGTATCCGTGACCGCGAGGAGGGGCCGCCGTCTCCCTGCGGACGGCGGCCCCTCGGACCTCGGTTCACCTCACGGTGATCACATGTGCACGACCGGTGCCGCACCCGCGTCCTGGCGCGGTGCCCCGCGCCGGAAGAGCAGGAAGGCGATCAGCGCGCCGGCCACGAACAGCCCCGCCGACCAGGTGAAGGCCGTGGTGTAGCTCTCGATGGTGGCCCGCGCCTGCACCAGCTTGTCGGTCGCGTCCTTGCCGGTCAGATAGCTGGTCGCGGCGCTCGCGGCGAGCGTGTTGAGCAGCGCCGTTCCGATCGAACCGCCGATCTGCTGCATGGCGTTGACGGTCGCGGAGGCGACGCCCGCGTCCTCGGCGGCCACGCCACCGGTGGCCAGCTGCATCGCGGGCGGCATGACCATGCCGAGGCCGAGGCCGATCACGATCAGCTGGGGCAGCACCGCGCTGGCGTAGCTGGAGCCGACGCCGATCCCGGTCAGCCAGGCCATGCCGCTCGCGGCGATCGCGAAGCCCAGCGGGACGACGGTCTTCGGGCCGATGCGCGGCACCAGGATCGTCGTGCCCACCTGCGCGGCCACCATCAGCGCGCCGACCATGGGCAGGAACGCCACACCGGTCCTGGTCGGGCTGAAGCCGAGGTTGAGCTGGAGGTAGTAGGTGAGGAAGAGGAAGACCCCGAAGATGCCGGAGCCGGAGATCAGCACGGTCAGGAACGACGCCGCGCGGTTGCGGTCCAGCAGGATGCGCAGCGGCAGCAGCGGGTGCGCGGCCCGGTTCTGCCACCAGCCGAAGGCCACCAGGAGCAGCCCGCCGGCGAGCAGGAAGCCCCAGGTCAGCGGGGAGCCCCAGTCGTGGGTCTCGGCGTTGGAGAACCCGAAGACCAGCCCGAACAGACCGCCCGCGACCAGCACCGTGCCGGGCACGTCCAGCTTGGAGTCGGCCGCGTCGCGGTGGTTGGACAGCAGCAGCCAGCCGCCCGTGAAGGCGACGACCGCGATCGCGACGTTCACATACAGCGTCCAGCGCCAGTCGAACGCGTCCGTCAGGAGGCCGCCGAGCAGCAGGCCCACCGCGCCACCGGCACCGGCGATGGCGCCGTAGACGCTGAACGCCCTGGCCTTCTCGCGGGCGTCGGTGAAGGTGGTGTTGAGGAGGGAGAGGGCGGCCGGGGCGAGCAGCGCGCCGAACACACCTTGCAGGGCGCGAGCGGTGACGAGCATGCCGAAGCTGTTGGCCGCACCGCCGAGCGCGGAGACGGCGGCGAAGCCGACGACGCCTATGAGGAAGGCGCGCTTGCGGCCGAAGAGGTCGGCGATCCGCCCGCCGAGCAGCAGGAGCGAGGCGAAGGAGAGCGCGTAGGCGGTGACGATCCACTGCCGGTTGCCGTCGGAGAAGCCGAGGTCGGCCTGGGCGGACGGCAGGGCGATGTTCACGATGGTGGCGTCCAGGACCACCATCAGCTGCGCGACCGCGACCACCGCGAGAATCCACCACCGCTTGGCGGCCGGGGCGGCGGGCAGATCCGCCGCCGGCGCGCCCGGGAGGGCGTCCTCGGTCAGGGTCTTCTGGGACATGGGGAACTCCAGGGGAAGTCGTCCGGACGCTGAGGCAAAGAATCCGTAAACGAAACCGTTTCGTACACATGGAGATTAGAACACTCCCAGCGAAACGGCAACGTTTCGCTGGATTGCCGCTCAAGGACGCCGAGTTGAGGGCTTCCACGCGGGCCTGGGCGCCGCACGCGGACGGGGCCGGATGCGCCCCTCGGCACACCCGGCCCCGTCCCGGCACCCTCACTCAGGCCAGCTGGCGGCGGACCAGTTCGTGCAGGCGGCCGCCGGTGTCCGCGAGGAGCTGCGCGGGCGGACCCTGCTGCGCGACCCGGCCGTCCTCCATCACGATCACGCGATCCGCGTCCAGGACCGTGGACAGCCGGTGCGCGATGACGATCCGGGTGGCGTTCAGCGCCTTCGTCGACTCGATCACCGTGCGCTGCGTCTCGTTGTCCAGGGCGCTCGTCGCCTCGTCGAAGAAGAGGATGCGCGGCCGCCGGATCAACGCCTGGGCGATCATCAGCCGCTGCCGCTGCCCGCCGGAGACCGCGCCGCTGCCCGCGACGATCGTGTGCAGCCCCATCGGCATCCGCTTGATGTCCTCCGCGAGCCCCGCCAGCTCCGCCGCAGCCATCGCCTCCTCCGGCGTGTACGGCTCCGTCCCGCAGATCACGTCCAGGATCGACCCCGTGAACGGCTGCGCGTGCTGGAGCACCACACCGCACTGCCGGCGCACCGCCGACTGGTCCAGCGCCGCCAGATCCTGGCCGTCGTACAGCACACTCCCCGACACCGGCCGGTCGAAGCCGATCAACAGCCTCAGCAGCGTCGACTTGCCGCAGCCGCTGGGCCCGACGATCGCCACGAACTCGCCCTCGCCCACCGTGAACGACACGTCGTCCAGGACCAGCGGACCGTCCTCCGCGTACCGGAACGACAGCCGCCGCGCCTCCAACGCCCCCGTCAGCCGCCCCGGCCGGGTGCTCGCCGCGCGCACCTCGGGACTGGCCTCCAGGACCGGCTTGATCTCCTCGAAGAGCGGCAGCGCGGCCACCGCCGACACGAACGCGCCGGTCAGCTGGGTGACCGAGGTCAGCAGCATCGTCACCGACGTGTTGAAGGTGAGGAACGCGGACGCCGACATCGACCCGCGCGCCGGACCCGCGAGCAGCATGAACATCAACAGCGTGCACAACGGCAGATACACCGCGCCCAGCACCGTCGTCAGGTTCTTGATCCGCCCGGCCTGCCGTTGCAGCTCCCGGCTGCGCGCGAACTGCGCCGCCCAGGCCGCGTACGCGTAGTTCTCGGCCGCCGCCACCCGCAGCTTGGGCAGCCCGCGCAGGGTCTGGAACGCCTGGTTGTTCAGCTTGTTGCCGAGCACCACCAGACGCCGCTGCCAGCGCACCTGCCACAACCCGAGCGCCAGGAACACCGACGCGATGACGACGAGCATCCCGATCGCCGCCAGCGCCATCGGCACGCTGAACCAGAACAGCAGCGCCAGGTTCATCACACCCACGGTCACCGACTGCGCGACCACCGGACCCACGCCCGCCATCAGCCGGCGCATCGCGCTGATCCCCATGGCCGCGCTGGCCAGCTCACCCGTGGAACGCTCGGTGAAGAACGTCGTCGGCAGCCGCAACAGCCGGTCCCAGACGGCCGGTTGGAGCGTGGCCTCGATGCGGCCCTCAAGCCGCAGGATCGTCAGGTTCTCCAGCAGGAGGAACGCCGCCGCCACCACGCTGCTCAGCATCACCGCCAGACAGACCTGCACGATCAACGCCGTCTGCGCCTTCGGTACGAACTCGCCCAGCACCTTGCCCGTCGCGATCGGCACCAGCGCCCCGATCGCCACCGTCACCAGACCGCTCAGCAACAGGTTCGTGAGATCGGAACCGGTGCCCCGCATGCTGAACCGCAGCAGCCGCAACGGGCTCAACGCCCGGTCGGGCAACGGGCGGTAGAACATCACCGCACGCGGCTCGAACTCCTCCGCGTTCGCCTTCTCCACCGGCGTCTCCCGGCCGGTCGCCGGATGCACGGCCACATAACCGCCACGCCGCCACAGCAGCGCCACCGGCGCCCCCGACAACGCGCGATGCCCCACCAGCGGCCCCACGTCGTCCCGCCACCAGGCCCCGTCCAGACGAACGGCCCGCACCCGCACCCGCGACGCCAGCGCCACCCGTTCCACCGGATCGAGCCGGTCGCTCTCCGTGCCGCCCTGCCCGGGCTCGACCAGGGTGATCCCGGCGGCCTCGGCGACGACCTTGCAGGCCGCGTAGGAGGCGTCCGCGTCGGCGGCCGTGCTGCGCCGGTCCGATGACCTGCCGATCGACGCCAGCAACGTCCGGTCGGCCTGCGCGCGCACCGCCTCACCGGCCTTGATCCCGGCCGCCGTCCGGGTCTCGTGGCTGCGCTTCAGCTGCTCGATCCACCGGTCGAGCGTGGTCAGCAGTCGGTACTGCTGGTCGACCATGCTCTGCCACACCGCCGGGTCCATCAGCAGATCGGCGGCCGCCTCGGCCCCGTACAGCGACCCGTACTGGACGCTGCCCGGCGGCACCTGCATCCAGAACACGTCGTCGTCGGTGGCCGCCACCGCCGCCTCGGTCGCCATCGGCGCCTGGAACAGCACCGAGAGACTGCGGCCGACGCCCAGCGCGAGGGCGTACTCCAGCGGGCTCGTCGTCGGCGGCACATACTGCGGATTGCCGTACGCGTCGTAGGACCAGCTCTGCGTGTCCGGACTCTGATACAGCTCGCGCAGCCCGATGCGCCGCACCACACAGTCCCGCAACGGCCGTGCCACCAGCGTGTGGTGAGGCCCCGGCACCGGGCCCAGCAGCAGCGAGCCCGCCTCCAGACGGCCCAGGTGGTGCCAGTGGCCCTGCCCCTCGGAGTCCACCGCGAACAGATCCACCGCCCCCGCCGCCACCAGCCACACCACCTGCGGACCTTCCAGGTCCAGGCGGCCGAGACCGGCGCAGTCGATCGGCGTGCCCATCCCCCCGAGCGCGCCGAGGACCAGGTCACCGTCCTGTTCGATCGTCATCTCAGTACTCCCTGACCAGCGCCGCGTACGCGCCGCCCCGCGCGACGAGGTCCTCGTGCCGGCCGCGTTCCACGACCGTGCCGTGCTGGAGGACGACGATCTCGTCGCTGTCCCGCACGGTGCTCAGCCGGTGCGCGATCACCACACAGGCGCAGCCGCGCCGACGCAGGTTGTCCATGACGACCTGCTCGGTCTCCGCGTCCAGCGCGCTGGTCACCTCGTCCAGCACCAGGATGCTCGGCCTGCGCACCAACGCCCGGGCGATCTCCAGGCGTTGACGCTGCCCGCCGGAGAAGTTCCGCCCGTCCTGCTCGACCCGGCTGTGGATGCCGCCCGGCCTGCGCGTCACCACGTCGTACAGGGCCGCGTCCCGCAGCGCCTCGACGACCGCGTCCTCGGTGATCGACGGGTCCCACAGCGCCACGTTGTCCCGCACCGAGCCCTCGAACAGGAACACCTCCTGGTCCACGAAGGACACCGAGGCCGCCAGCGCCCCGCGCGGAATGTCCTCCAGGCGCTGACCGTCGATGCGGATGACACCGTCCCACGGCGTGTACAGCCCCGAGATCAGCCGGGACACCGTCGACTTGCCGCTGCCCGAGCCGCCGACCAGCGCCACCTGCCGACCGGGGCCCACGGTCAGGTCGAACCCGGTGAGCAACGGCTTGTCCAGCGGGTTGTAGCCGAAGCTGATGTTCTGCAACTCGATGTGCCCGTGCAGCCGCCGCGTGGAGTCACCGGAGCCGGGGCGGTCGTAGAGCGGGTCGGTGCGGAAGTTCTCGACGTCCTTGAGCCGGGCCACGTCGGCGGCGAAGTCCTGGATGCGCCCCGCCACCCCGTTGAGCCGGGTGATCGGCGCGGTGAACCGCGTCACCAGCGACTGGAAGGCGACCAGCAGGCCGACCGAGATCCCGCCCTCCACCGCGCGCATCCCGCCGATCCACAGGATCAGCGCGCTGTTGAGCGAGGCGAGCGTCGGCGCGACCATGCCCAGCCAGGCACTCGGCACCCCGAGCCGCTGCTGCTCCTCCAGGGTGGTCGCGTGCTGCCCGGCCCACTTGCGGAAGTAGCCGTCCTCACCGCCGGTCGCCTTCATCGTCTCGATCAACTGAAGCCCGGTGTACGCCGTGTTGGTGAGCCGCGCGCTGTCCGCGCGCAGCTTGGCCGTCCGGGTGGCGCGCAGCCGGATGACGACCCGCATCGCGACGATGTTCAGCAGCGCCACCCCGATCCCGACGAACGTCAACTGCGGGTCGTAGGTGTAGAGGAGCACCGCGTACAGCACGACGACCACCGCGTCCACGCCCGCCGCCGCGAGATCCCGGGCGAGGGTCTCGGCGACCTGGTCGTTGGACTGGAGCCGCTGCACCAGGTCGGCCGGGCTGCGCTGGGCGAAGAACGTCACCGGCAGCCGCAGCAGATGGCGCAGGAACCGCGCGCTGGAGAGGGTGGAGGAGATGATCCGGCCGCGCAGCAGGTTCGCCTGCTGGAGCCAGGTCAGCACCACGGTGAGCAGCACGCACGCGCCCATGGACGCGAACAGCACGCCCAGCAGCGAGGTCTGACCCCCTATCAGGAACATGTCGATGTAGGTGCGGCTCAGCGCGGGCACCGCCGCCCCGACCAGGACCAGCAGCAGGCTCGCCAGGACCGCGGCCGGCATGGTGCCCGCCGTGCCTCGCAGCCGGGCCGGCATCGCCCCCAACACCCCTGGTCTGCGGCCCCCCTTGGCGAAATCCTCGCCGGGCTCCAGGACCAGCACGACGCCGGTGAAGCTGCCGTCGAAGTCCTCCATGGGCACGAACCGGCGGCCCTTGCCGGGGTCGTTGATGAAGACCCCGCGACGGCCGAACCGGCGGCCCATGCCGTCGTAGACGACGTAGTGGTTGAACTCCCAGAACAGCACGGCCGGGGTGCGCACCTCGGCGAGGGCGGCCGTGTCCATCTGCATGCCCTTGGCGGTCAGCCCGTAACTGCGGGCCGCCTTCAGGAGGTTGCTCGCCCGGGAGCCGTCCCGCGAGACACCGCACGCGATCCGCAGCTCCTCCAGCGGGACGTGCCTGCCGTAGTGGCCGAGCACCATCGCGAGGGAGGCGGCGCCGCACTCGACGGCCTCCATCTGGAGGACGGTCGGCGTGCGGACCGTCTTCGACCTCCCCGTTGGCACGGGCCGTTTCGGCGGGGCGGCGCGCCGTCTGCTCCGGGTCTCCTGCGAGGTGCTCACGGCAGCAGCCAATCGACGGGATGTTCGTCGGCCAGCCGGATCGAGCCGGTGGCCGTGGTCATGGAGGTGAGGGCGAACGGCGGCCCGTCGGCGGACGACCAGCGCAGACCGCTCTTCGTGCCGGAGTCGGTGTCCAGCCGGACCAGTACCGCCACCGGCCTGCCGTCCTTGGTGAACTGCTGCCCCAGCTGGCTGTCGCCGAGGAACGCGGAGATCTGCTGCGCCGACTGCGCGGAGCGGTCGACCGCCTTCACCCGACCGCGCAGCACCCCGTACCGCTGGGTCGGCACGGACGAGACGGTGAGATCGACGGCGGCGTCCTCGGGCAGCGCGGCGGCGCTCTGCGCGGGCACGTACACGGTGGCGTAGAGCGGGTCGCTCGCGTGCGCGACCTTCTCGACGGCGGCGACGTCCGCGCCGGTCTGGATGATCTGCCCGATGGTCGCGGCGAGCGTGGTGATCCGCCCGGCGGCGACGGTACGGACGACGGTCTCACCCTCGCTGGTGCGGACCTTCAACACCGGGGAACCGGCGGGCAGGTGCCTGCCCTGCTCGGCGAGGACCGCGGTGACCTGCCCGGCGACGGGGCTTTGCAGGATGTAACTGCCCTGCCCGTGGGTGAGGATGGCGGGCGCGCTCACCGTGGAGGCGACCGACCCGGTCACCGCCCACACCGACGCGGCGGCGATCGCCAGTACGGTCACGGCCAGCACCAGCCACCCCTGCGGGCGCGCGAACCGCACCGGAAGGTCCAGCTCGTCCGGCGACTGGAGCTTGGCGAGGGCCTGTTGACGGAACTGCACGGCGACTTCCCTCACCTGTGAAGCGACGACGTGCCGGCCGGCGAGGACCGGCCGGGTGCGGACAGCCGAGATCCCGGAGCCGGCGTGCGGCTCCGGGAATCGACGTCATACAGGTGCGATCAGAGACCGGCGACCAGGTTCGTGACCGGGGTGGTGTTCAGGCCGGTGACACCCTCGACGGTGCCGATGACCGTGTCGACCAGGCCGGAGACCGGGACGATGCCGTCGACGGCGCCGGTGACGGTGCTCACGGCGTTGAGGCCGAGGCCGCCGGAGACGTTGTCCAGCTCGGCGTCGGAGATCTCGACGGTCGCAACCTGGGGGGTGGAGTTCATGATGGAACTTCCCTTCGTATGGATATTCACAAGGGGGGAGCGGCCCCCTCCGGGACAGTGACGGCCGCGACCACGGAGGCCGGGCAACCGTTTCCGGCTGCCCTGTGCGGCCCCCTGCGGTGCGATGGATCAAAGCACGGGGCGCGGACGGGCTTCCAATCAAACTCCCGTCCTCTCAGGCCACTTGAGCCCCACGGGGCACAGGGAGTGCAGGGCCGGGCACGACTCGGGGATGACTTCTTCACATGCGTCACGGCATCGGTTCACCCCGGGCCTTGCCGTCCCGGGCCGCGAGCTCGGCTCCACGCCGCCGCGGTGACGCTGCCCCGCGCGCTGTGCAGAACCTCGGCCCCGGGTGACGCCGTTGGGTATTCGATGTGCAGATTCACTGAAGCCGACATTCCGCTTCATGATCGGAACCGACCGTCGCACGGTGATCGCGGAACGTGGCTGTCCGGGACCGTTCGGTTCAGGACATCGGGAACGACGTCCCGGCTCGGAAACGGCGCCTGCCCGCCGTCGCCGCCCACGTCCCGCCCGCCACCGTCGAGGCCCCCACGGCATCGGTGCCGGGGACGGCCGCGCACCCCGGCCCGTACCACCGGTCGCACCCCTCCCACCAGGCACGCGACGCCGTGACCGGGGTACGGGCCGGGCGCGTGGGGGCGAGGCGCTCAAGGGGCGAAGGCGGCCGAGGCGGTCCTGTCGGCTTCGGCGGTGGTCATCGGCATATGAGGGGTTGCTCCACGCGCCCGCAGGCGAGCCCCGGCACATGGCCGATTCCCCTGTGCCGGACGGGAGTTGGCGAACAGGTTTGAACACGCCGAACGACCCGTGCGTACCAACAGCCATCCAGGCGCCCCGAACAGCTGTCGCAGGACAGCACGGACTCCGGTCCCCCAGGAGGTCGAGAAGTTTGAGTCACAAGCGAATTCCGAAGCGCAAGGCCGCGATAGCGGTGGGTGGCGTCGTGGCGCTCGGCGCAGCCGCCATCCTGTTGCCGAACGCGAACGCGTCCCAGGACGGCGGTTCCACCAACGCGGCCACCCCCAGGACTTTCAAGGCGTCCGACGCCTCGGACCTCGCCTCGCAGCTCTCGGGCATGCTCGGCGACACCTTCGCCGGTTCCTACTACGAATCCGGCAGCAAGCAGCTGGTCGTGAACGTCGTGGACGGCGACGACACCGCCGTCGCCCAGGCGAAGAAGGCCGGCGCCAAGATCCGCGAGGTCTCCAACAGCCTCGCCACCCTGAAGGCCGGCGCCCAGACCCTCAAGTCCGACGCCACCGTGCCGGGCAGCGCCTGGGCCATCGACCCGAAGACCAACAAGATCGTGGTCACGGCCGACTCCACCGTCACCGGTTCCGACTGGAACCAGCTGGAGTCCACCGTCGACGGGCTCGGCGCGGACAAGGCGACCCTCAAGAAGTCCGCCGGCACCTTCAAGACCTTCGTGTCGGGCGGCGACGCCATCTTCGCCCAGGCGGAGGGCGGCACCGTCCGCTGCTCCCTCGGCTTCAACGTCACCGCGAGCGACGGCGCCCCCGCCTTCCTCACCGCCGGGCACTGCGGGGTCGCGGCCGAGCAGTGGACCGACTCCGAGACCGGCGAGCCCGTCGCCACCGTCGACCAGGCCACCTTCCCCGGCGAGGGCGACTTCTCGCTGGTGAAGTACGACGACGCCACCACCCAGGCGGCGAGCGACGTCAACGTCGGCGGCGGCCAGACCGTCCAGATCACCCAGGCCGCCGAGGCCACCGTCGGCGCCCAGGTCTTCCGCATGGGCAGCACGACCGGCCTCAACGACGGCACGGTCACCGGTCTCGACGCCACCGTCAACTTCCAGAGCGAGACCGACCCCAGCGGCGTCGACACCGTCACCGGTCTGATCCAGACCGACGTCTGCGCCGAGCCCGGCGACAGCGGCGGCCCCCTGTTCACGCAGGACGGCGGCGCGGTCGGCCTCACCTCCGGCGGCAGCGGCGACTGCACGCAGGGCGGCGAGACCTTCTTCCAGCCGGTCACCACCGCCCTCGCGGCCACCGGCGCCACCATCGGCGCGGGCGACCAGGCGGGCGGCGCGGCCGGTGCGGGCGACGAGGCCGGTGCCGGTGACGAAGCCGGTGCGGGCGACCAGGCCGGCGGCGACCAGCAGGGCGGTGACCAGGCCGGCGGCGAGGAGGTCGGTGGCGGCGCGGCCGACCCGTCGACGCCCGGCGAGATCGGTGCCGGAGACGACACCGGCGATGACACCGGCGACGGCACCGGAACCGGCATGGACGACGGCTCGTCCCTGACCGGCTCCCACTAGCCGACGCCCCAGAACCGCGGGACCCCTGACCGGTCCCGCGCCTGAACCACTGATCGGCCTACCTGCGGTTCCGGCCGACAGTGGACGGTCCGGCCCTCCGGCGGGAGGGCCGGACCTTCTTTCCGCCACCAACGCCCCTATGTACCGGGCCTGTTCAGCCCGTCTCCTTCGCCCGCAGCAGCAACAGCGCCACGTCGTCGGCGCGTTCGCGGGCGGCGGCGCTGTGCCGGACCAGTTCGTCGGCGAGCCGCTCCAGCGGCAGATGCCCGATCTCCCCGAGCAGCGCCCCGAGTTCGGCGAGGGAGTCCTCGATGTCGATGCCCGCCGACTCCACCAGACCGTCCGTGTAGAGCGCCAGCACCGAGCCCGGTGCCAACGCGACCTCGGTCGTCGGATACGTCGCCGACGCGTCGATCCCCAGCAGCGGCCCCCCGGCCAGGTCGAGGACCCGCACCTTGCCGTCGGGCCGTCTCAGCAGCGGCGGCGGATGCCCGGCCCGGGCCATCACCGCCCGCCCGCGCGCCGCGTCGAGCCGCAGATACAGACAGCTCGCGAACAGATCGGCGCCGAGGTCGATGAGCAGCCGATTGGTGCTGCGCATCACCTCCTGCGGCGGCTGACCCACCGTGGTGTAGGCCCGCACCCCCGTCCTGACCTGCCCCATCAGCCCCGCCGCCGTCACGTTGTGCCCCTGCACATCGCCGATCACCGCGGCCGGCAACGGCGTCGCCGGCACCAGGTCGTAGAAGTCGCCGCCGATCTCCATGCCATGGGTCGCCGGAAGATAACGGGCCGCCGCCTCAAGCCCGGGCAGCACCGCCAACGTCCTGGGCAGCAGCGCCTCCTGGAGCCCGTGCGCCAGCTGGTTCTTGGCGTCGTACAGCAGCGCCCGTTCCAGCGCCTGCGCGATCAGCCCGCCCAGACTGGTGAGCACGGCCCGCTCGTCGGCCGGGAAGACATGCGGCGCGGCATAGGCGATGACACAGGTGCCGACCGGCCGCCCGGACGCGATCAGCGGAATGTACGACCAGGCCGCGAAACCGTCCGGCGTCGCGTGCCGGTCCGGGTACAGCCGTTCCAGATGCTCCCGCGAGTCGTAGAAGGCGGGCACCCCGCTGGTCAACGCGTGCGTGCCCGGGGTCCGTTGGGAGAGCGGCATGCCGTCGAACCGTTCCACGATGTGCGCGTCCCGGTACCCCCGGTGCCCCAGGACGTGCAGCCGGCCGCCCTGCGAACCGAGCAGCGCCACCGCCTGCCCGCCCACCGCCGGGACCACCTGGTCCGCCACCAGCTGCACCACGTCCTGCACCCCGGCCGCCTCGGTCAGCGCGCCGCTCAGACTGAGCACCTGCGAGATGCTCACCAGCCGCTTCGGACCGGTGTCGGGAGGCAGGGCTCCGCTCGCCAGCCGGGCCACCTCCCGGGCCCGGCTGATCCGCACACTCAGCCCGTCCCGGCTCGGATACATCCGGAACGACAACCAGTCGCCCGGCGGCCGCAGCGCCACGAACGACGTGACGTGCTGACTGATCAGCGCGGCCCGGTAACGGTCCTCGTACATCGGGTCGTTGAGCCACGGCACCGACAACCACGGCTGGGCACCGGCCAGTTCGGCCACCGGCGTGCCGAGCAGCTCTGCGGCGGCCCCGTTGGCGTAGGTGACCCGCCCGTGCAGATCCAGCGAGACCAGCCCGTACGGCAGCCGCTCCACCATCCGCGCCGTCTCGGACGTGCCCAGGGTGCCGGCCACCCCGGCCGGTGCCGCCGCCAGCAGATCCGCCTCCGGCCGGTGCGGGCGGCTCTCCTCGGCGGCCCGCCGCAGCTGGATCGCCAGCCGGTCGCAGGCCGACGTCAGCCGCTGCCGCTCGCGCAGCGACAGGGTGCCGGGGTGCGATCCCGGCCAGGTCACGTACACCGCGCCGTAGACCCGTTCCGCCGTCGCCACCGGCACCACCGCCAGCGCGAACGGATACGGCACCACCACCGCGATCCGCGGATAGCGCCGGGCCATCTCCTCCTCGCCGCCCACCCACACGATCCGCCGGTCACGCACCGCCTCGGCCACCGGCACCGGCGAACTCAGGCCGACCCGCTCCCACGGCGCCGCGAAGGCGCGGGGCAGCCCGGCCATCACGGCCATCTCCAGGACCGGCTCGCGCGCGTTCAGGAGATAGACCGCGCCGGAGTGCGCCTGGACCTCCTCCATCATCGAAGCCAGCGCCAGCGACAACAGCGGCCGGCCCGCCCGGGAACCGGCGGCCGTCGAAGGCTGCCCGTCGGACACGCCCGACCACCTCCTCGCACGGGCCGCGCGGCCACTCCTCGGGGTCAAGACTCTCCCGGGGCGGCGCTCGGCGCACGGCGAGCGCCCCACCACCCCGCCCGGACCTGCCGCTTTACCCTCGCTCCGGCACGCCCTACCCCACAGTCGATGCGCGCGGCAGCGTACGGGCTCCCCATGTGCGCCCCCGCGCCCCCTGATGGCCGATTCTTCGCGCCCAAGAACGGTGGAAGCGCCCAACAATGGGGCACGCGCTCAAAACCGGGAACCGGAGTGGGGGCGGGTACGGCGAACGGCGACGGACGGGGTGGCAGTGATCCGGGTTCTTCTGGTCCATGACGCGTGTCTGGTGAGATCGGTGCTGGCGGAGTGGTTGCGCCGCGAGCCGGGCTTCGGCGTGGACGACACGCCGTGGGAGCAGGCGGCGGACCGGGTGCGGGCGGTGGCCCCCGACGTCTGCGCGGCCGACCTCGAACGCTCCGACGGGCACGACGTGCCGTCCCTGTCCGTCCTGCGCCCCGACCCGCATGCGTCCGCGCCGCACCTCGTCGTGCTGGCCAGCGCGAACCGGCCCGGGCTGCTCAAGCAGGCGTTCGAGGCGGGCGCCTGCGGCTATGTCGACAAGGAGGGCTCGCCGGAGCGATTAGTCCACGCCATCCGCAGAGTCGCCGAGGGGGAACGTTTCATCGACGACTCGCTGGGCTTCGGTTTCCTCAAGGCGGCGCAGATCCCGCTGACCCGCCGGGAGCTGACCGTGCTGAGCCTCGCGGCGGGTGGCGCGTCCATAGCGGAGATAGCGGGCAGCCTGCACCTGTCCCACGGGACCGTGCGCAACTACATGGCGGCCATCACCCGCAAGACGGGCGCCCGCAACCGGATCGACGCGATCCGCATATCCCAGGGGGAAGGATGGCTGTGACCAGGGCAGAGAACAGCCCCCTAGGTCCGCTCACCGATCAGCGGTGACCGTCCAACCCCCGACCAGCTCCTGATAGGACCCGGAGGTCCGCAGCAGCTCCTCGTGCGTGCCGTACGCGGTGCGCGCACCGTCCATCACCAGCACCCGGTCGGCCCGGCGCGCCGAGCTGATCCGGTGCGCGACGACCACCAGCGTGCCGCCCGGCCGCGCGGCGAAGGCCCGCTCGGCACGCGCCTCGGCCTCCGGGTCGAGATGACAGGTCGCCTCGTCGAGCAGGGCGAGCGGCGCGGGGGAGAGATAGGCCCTGGTCAGGGCGATGAGCTGGCGTTGCCCCGCGGAGAGAGCGCCCGGCTCGACCACCCCCTGGGGCCCGCCGAGGTCCGCCATCAGCGGCCCGAGCCCGACCGCCTCGGCGGCGGCGAGCAGCTCGCCCTCCGGCACGGGGTCGGGGCGGAGCCGGCCGAGGTTCTCCGCGAGGGTCCCGCTGTGCACGTACGCCTCCTGCGGGATCAGCACCCGCAGCGCGGCGGCCCGCGCCCCCGGCACCGGCTCCCCGCACACCCGGATCGCCCCCTGCCCCGCCGGCAGCAACCCCGCGACCAGCGCGGTGAGCGTCGATTTCCCGATCCCACTGGCCCCGACCACCACCAGATGCCCCCCAGGAGGCACCACGAGATCCAGCCCCTCAAGAACGGGCGTGGAGGCGGGCCCGTAGGCGAACGAGACCTGGGTGAGGCAGAGAGCGGGAGGCGGTGCGGGCCTGAGTCCGGCGGCGGCCGTCGAACCGGTCGGGGAGGGCAACGGCGGTCGGGAACCGGGTCGGCCTGGTGGTGCCGGTGCCGCAGCCTCCGGCACAGCGGGGCCCGCCGGGGTTCGGGCGCGCAGGCGGCGCAGCACCACCGTGAGACGGGAGCCGCCCGCGCCCAGGCCATGGATCAGGTTCTGGAGGGCCGGCAACAGGGACTGCGTGACGTAGGCCAGCGCCCCGACCAGCGCGCCCGGCGTGACCCCGTGCGCCAGCAGCCAGGGCGCCGACACCAGCAGCAGCACCACGGGACCCTGTCCGCCGAGCGCCAGCGCCGCGACCCTCGGCACGCTCCAGCGGGCCAGCGACCGGGCGGCGTCCAGTTCCGCGCCGACCCGCACGCCGAGGTCCCCGGCGACGCGTTCCTCGGCGCCGGTCGCCGTCACGTCCCGCAACCCCGGGCACACCGCGCCCCACTCCCGGGCGAGGGCCTCGTCGGCGACGAGGAAGGCCTCCTGGCGCCGGGCCAGCGGGCGCAGCGTCGCCGCGAACAGCAGGACCCCGGCCAGCAGCGGCGGCGCGACGATCACCAGGAGCGGCGGGGCGAGCGAGAAGAGGCCGACGAGGGCGCCGGCGGCGGTGAACACGAACGAACGGGACACCATCACCAGGCCCGCGAGGGTGTCCCGGGCGATCTCCACCTGCTGGGTGAGCCCGGACACCGCCCCGTCGTCCGCCTCCCGCACCCCGCGTGCGACGACCCGCTCCACCAGCCGGTCCCGCACGGGTTCGACCAGGTCGGCGACGGCCCGGTACACGCGCCCGGTGCCGTACGCCCCGATCCCCACGCCCAGCCCGGCACCTGCCAGCCACCACAGCCCGACCCGCACGTCCCCCACCAGGAACCCGGCGTCCAACGCCCGCGCCAGGGCATACCCCAGCAGAAACGTCTGCCCGGCCTCCAGCAACGACCACCCCCCGAGCCGCACCACCACCCGCCACCGCTCCCGCACCACAACAACCCCCCGAGCCACTCGCCGTCTCACGCCGCCCCCCTCTTGCTGACCGCCACCGGGGCCGGGGCGTATGAGCGTCGAGGGGGCGGAATTGGCGCTGAGGGTGTCAGCTTGGGGAAGTTGCTCTTTCGGGCTCATGGTGTGGCCTCGTCGAAGACTGCTCGGTAGGCCGGGTCGCGCCAGAGGACCTCGTGGGGGCCCGTCGCGCGGATGTGGCCGTTGTCCAGCCAGGCCACGGTGTCGGCGCGGGCCGCTGTCGTGGCGCGGTGGGCGATGAGCAGGCGGGTGCGGCCGGTGCCGGGGGCGGCGAGGGCCTCGGTGATGTGGTGTTCGGTGACCGTGTCGAGGCTGGAGAGCGCGTCGTCGAGGATCAGCAGCCGTCCCCCGTGCGCGAAGGCGCGGGCCAGGCCGAGGCGTTGGGACTCGCCGCCGGAGCGGGGCGCGTCCGCGCAGAGGGTGGCGTAGCCGTGCGGGAGGCGGTCGATGAAGACGTCGGCGCGGGCCTCGCGGGCGGCCGTGCGGACCCGGGCGGCGGAGGGGGCGGCGGCGCCGAAGGTCAGGGCGTCCTCGATCGTCGTTCCGAGGAGTGCGGGGCGTTCGAAGGCGTAGGCGACCGCGCGGCGCAGCTCGTCGTGGCGCAGGTCGGTCAACGGGACGCCGTCCAGGAGGACGTGGCCCGCGTCGGGGTCGGCGAGTCGGCCGGCCACCTCGGCGAGGAGGGACTTGCCGGTGCCGGACCGGCCGACGACGGCGAGGGCCGTGCCGCCGGGGACGAGGAGGTCGAGGCCGTCGAGGACGTCGCGTCCGCCGCGCCGGACGGTGATGCCGCGCAGTTCGAGCCGCCCGGGCCCGGCGGGGAGCTGGAACGTGCCGGGTGGCGGCGCGGGTTCGGCCAGGACCTCGCCGAGCCGTCGGGTCGCCGCCCGCGCCCGGGCCAGCGCCGCGAGCCGCCCGACCAGCACCCCCACCCCCGTCGCGAGGACCGCGTAGCGCGACGCGGCGAGCAGGTCGCCCACCGTCAACTCGCCCCGGGTGAGCAGGAATCCGGCGACCGCGATCACGCCCAGTTGCAGCAGCGGCGCGACGGTGACCGCCTGCGCGGCCGCCCGGCCCTGGACGTGCCACATCCGGTGCCCGGCACGGGAGAGCGCGGGCAACGGGCGCAGAATCCGCGCCGTCTCCCGGTCCTGGATGCCCGCGGCGGCGATGGTGCGGAAACCGCCGACCGCCTCGGCCAGGCTGGCCGCGATCCGCCCCTGGACCTGCTGGTACTCGGTGACGCAGGCGGTGGTGTCACGGGCCAGGGCGCGCAGCAGCAGGGCCAGCAGAGGCGCTCCGGCGAGGAACACCACGGCGAGGAGCCAGTCGATGAGCCCGAGCGCGACCACGCCCCCGAGCGGACCGGCGAGCGCGGCGAACAGCGCGGCGACGGCGGCCGGTGAGGTCCCGGCCTGGGCGGCGCTGCCGACGAACCGGGCGGCCAGGTCGCCGGTGCCGAACCGGGCGTTCGCGCGCGGCCCGAGCGCCAGGACGTGTCCGGTGAGCCGGCGGCGCAGCCACGCGGCGGCCCGCGCGTCGGCCGTTCCCGACAACACGCCCGCGCAGGCGTCGAGGACGCCCAGCAGCAGGACGAGGCCGCAGGCGTAGAGGACCCAGCGGGTCGCCGGGGCACCGGCCAGCAGCAGATCGAGGGTGTGACCGAGCGCGGCCGGCAGCAGCAGCCCGGCCGCCGAGGCCGCCGTGCTCACCGCGAACAGGGCCGCGCAGCGGGCGCCGCCGTGCCGCAGGGCCGCGCGTTCCAGGGCGCGGCTGGGGCGGGCGACCGGGTCGGGGCCGGCGTCGGGAGCGGGGGTCATCGCTGCGGGCCTCGCGTCGGGGGAGTGGGCGAAGGCCCCGAGGGGCCCCTCCCGCAGGAGAGGCCGCTCGGAGCCGGTTGCGCGCGGTGCGGATCAGAGACAGAGCAGAACGCTCGCCGCGGAGACGCAGGACAGCAGGCTGACGGTGCTCGCGCCGCCGCCGTCGGTGTGGTCGGCGGACTCCATCGTCTGAAGGTCGAGAAGGGCCATGGTGTGTCCTTTTCCGGGGCCGTCGTCATGGTGGACGCGGTCCCTTGTTCATGGGGACGGGGTGATGTCACGACCGCGTCAGGTGACGCGACCGCGTGTGGTGGCCGCCGAGGGCGGCGGGAGGAACGGCAGCCGGGCGCCGCTCTCGGGTTCGAGGACCGAGGCGAGGGCGAGCAGACAGCCGGCGGTTCCGGTGGCCAGGTCCATGGACAGACGCATCATCTGGTGGCCGGGGAAGGCCAGTTGGCCCTGGTAGTCCATCGCGAGCCAGCCGAGCCCGTCGATCTGCCGGGCGGTGCGCGCGGGGTCCGCGGCCGGGGCGGTGGTGCGGCCCAGGTGCAGGATCATCCCGGCGCGGCCCTGGAACAGGCCGGGCTGCGCGTAGAAACGGGAGTGCGAGGCGGTGAGGATCGCGGTGCGGGCGGCCTCGAACCGGCCGGTGCCGTCGGTGCCGTGGGCCAGCCAGTCGTCGAGGACCAGGCCGATCCCGGCGCTGCCGTCGCCCAGGTAGGGCAGGGTGCGCCAGCCCTCGTCGACCTCCAGGCCGCCGTCGCGCTCCACGCACCGGTCGAGGTCCCGGCGCAGCGCCTCGGCGGCCGCCTCCAGGTACCGCCGGTCGCCGGTCTGTTCGAACCAGCGCACCAGGAACAGCGCGGGTCCGCTCGCGCCCCGCAGCAGCCCGGCCCGTTGCCGGGGCTGGTCGGGCACCGGTTCGGCGAGCCGCTGGACGAGGATGTCGGCGGCCTCGGCGGCCCGGGCGGCGAGGTCCCGTTCGCCGGTGGTGCGGGCGAGGTCCCCGAGGACCAGGCCGAGCCCGGCGAGTCCGCCGTTCAGGTCGGAGGAGAGGTTCTGCCAGTTCTCCCGCAGGATGCCGGTGATCAGGTCGAGGGCGCGGTCGCGGTGGCCGAGCCCGGCCAGGACGTGGGCGACGCCCGCGAGCCCGTCGTACAGGCCGAGCGGGGTGCCCGGCGGGGGCGTGGCGGTGCGGTCCAGGAGCCAGCGTTCGCCCTCCTCGTACCGCTGCCCCGCGCCCTGCTCCAGCGCGTACAGCACACCGGCCGCGCCGTGTGCGAGGCCGAGGCCGCCGCCGTCGCCGAACTGGGCGATGTCGCCGGGGAAGAGCCGGTCGTCGCGGTGCGGGGTCGCGGAGGCGAGGATCGCCTTGACCATCGAGTCGCGGCTGTCGGGCCAGTCACCCGGCCGGACCGGACCGGCCGGGCCGAGGCCGCCGCGCGCGCCCCGGGTGATCTCGGCGACCGCCTCGTCGAGGAAGGCGCGCGGCACGTCAGGGAACTCCTCGGCGATCACGTCCGCCAGATGTGCCGCCTTGCCCCGGTCCACCACGAACAGGGTGGTCACCGGCAGGAACAGGGCGAGCCGCAGACAGGCGAGCGCGTACCGGTCGACGTCGGTGCCCCGGCGGTCCGGCGGCGCGAAGAAGCCGGGGTGGGCGACCGTCTGACGGCCGTTCTCCTCGACCGGCGCGGCCGCCTCGAAGTCGATGAGGGTCACCGACTCGTCGTCGGGCGCGACCATGATGTTGAAGACGTGCAGGTCGTTGAAGACGATCCCGCGCTCGTGGATCTGCTCCACGGCCCGCTCCACCGCCCGGTGGACGCGCAGCGCCCACGCGGTGTAGTCACGCACCTCGGCCGGGTCGGGGTCGGGGCCGAGCAGCGGATGGCGGTGCGCGAAGAAGGAGTTGAGCGGCTTGCCCTCGACGAACTCCATGACCAGGAACCGGTGCTCGCCCAGGGTGAACCAGTCGAGGACCTCGGGCACCACGCCGGTCCCGGCGGCCCGCTTCAGGGCGTCCCGTTCCCGTTCCAGGCGGGCCACCGCGTCCGCGCCGTCGGAGGCGAGCCCCGCGTACGGCCGGGCCTCCTTGAGGACCACCCGGCGCCCGTCGCGGGTGTCGGTGCCCGCGTACACCCCGCCCCCGTTGGAGAAGTGCAGCGCCTTCTCGATCCGGTACGGGAGGTCCCCGACGGTCGTCGCGGCGCGCGCCTCCAGCTGCGGGCGCAGGAACTCCGGCAGCGTCACCCACTCGGGCACCTGGAACGACGGTGCTCTTCGGTCCGGCACCAGGGTGCCCGCGCCGTCCGCCACGGCCGGCACCAGCGTGCCGCGCTCGTCGACGACGTACCGGCGGGCGAAAGCGCCGTAACGGACGTACAGCGGGCCCTGCTCCCAGCGCAGGTCGGTGAGGATGTAGGGGCCCTCGCAGCCCTTGAGCTGGTCACCCAACTCGCGGAGTATCTCGTGCAGTTGGCCCTCGTCGGCCGGGTAGACGGTGACGAACTTGCCGCTGGTGTCGCGGCCCGCGTACTTGGCGTTGCGCAGATGCAGCAGATGCGGGCTCGGCACGAACTTGAACGGGATGCGGCGCGGCACACAGTAGTCCCACACGATCTCGGCGATCCGCCCGGCGTTCTCCCGGGTGGCCGTCGAGTGGATCTTCCAGCCCTGGGCGGGCGAGTCCACCGGCGCGCCCTCGCCGTCGACGGGCGTGAACGTCAGCCAGTCGCCGCCGCGTGCCGTGTGCCAGCCCGCCGGAACCGGCCGCTCGGCCGCCGCGAACAGGGGCGCGGCCTGTCTGGTGCCCTCCGCCGCCAGCCGATCGGGCGTGTCGTAAAACTGCCCGTCGGCCAGCGCGTACACCTCGTACCGCTTGTCCATCCGTCCCCCTCCGTGGCTCGCCCCGAACATTTCCAGGCAGCCGGTGGTCGCGGACAGTCACGTCTGTCATGACATCGCCGTGCGGAACGCATGCGTCAAGACCTGTTCGAACCTGTTTCGAGCAGCCGCTTCACGCGCGCGGGGCGAAGCGATCAGAAGCGATCGTCAACCGGTCATTTCCGGCCATTCGCGGCTAAGGTGAAGCGATGAAGGCTCTCGTGCTGTCCGGAGGCGCCGGTACCCGGCTCAGGCCGATCACCCACACGTCGGCCAAGCAGCTCGTCCCGGTGGCCAACAAGGCCGTCCTCTTCTACGGCCTGGAGTCCATCGCGGCGGCCGGCATCACCGAGGTCGGCGTGGTGGTCGGGGACACCGCCGCCGAGATCGAGGAGGCCGTCGGCGACGGCTCGAAGTTCGGCCTCGCCGTCACCTACCTCCCCCAGGAACGTCCGCTCGGGCTCGCCCACGCGGTGCTGATCGCCCGCGAGTGGCTGGGCGACGACGACTTCGTGATGTACCTCGGCGACAACTTCATCGTCGGCGGCATCTCCGCCCTCGTCGACGAGTTCCGTGCACACCGCCCCGACGCCCAGATCCTGCTCACCCAGGTGGCCGATCCGCGCGCCTTCGGCGTGGCCGAGCTGGACGCGTCCGGGCAGGTGGTGGGCCTGGAGGAGAAGCCGGAGCACCCCAAGAGCGACCTCGCCCTCGTCGGCGTCTACCTCTTCACCCCGCTCATCCACGAGGCGGTGCGCGCCATCCGCCCCTCCTGGCGCGGCGAGCTGGAGATCACCCACGCCCTCCAGTACCTCATCGACGTCCGCGCCGACGTGCGCTGCACGGTCATCGAGGGCTACTGGAAGGACACCGGCAACGTCGTCGACATGCTGGAGGTCAACCGCACGGTGCTGGAGAGCCTCGAACCGCGCCTGGACGGCGAGGTGGACGAGGCCTCCCAGACCATCGGCCGGGTCGTGGTCGAGGAGGGCGCCCGGGTCGTCAACTCACGCGTCGTCGGCCCCGTCGTGATCGGCGCCGGCACCGTCGTCGAGGACTCCTACGTCGGCCCCTTCACCTCGGTGGCCGAGAACTGCCGGATCGTCGACAGCGAACTGGAGTTCTCCATCGTGCTGCGCGACTCCTCCATCCTCGGCGTCGGACGGATAGAGAACTCCCTGATCGGACGGCATGTCGAGGTGACCCCCGCGCCCGGCGTGCCCAACGCCCACCGTCTCGTCCTCGGCGACCACAGCAAGGTGCAGATCCACCCATGAACCTCCTCGTCACCGGCGCCGCCGGCTTCATCGGCTCGCACTACGTCCGCACCCTGCTGGCCGCCGACGGGCCGCACATCACGGTGCTCGACAAGCTGACCTACGCCGGAAACCTGGACAACCTCGACCTCGACCACCCCCGGCTGGAATTCGTGCAGGGCGACATCCGGGACGCCGAACTCGTCGACAAGCTGGTCTCCGAGGCCGACCAGGTCGTCCACTTCGCCGCCGAGTCCCACGTGGACCGCTCGATCACGGGCGCGGGCGACTTCGTCCTCACCAACGTCGTCGGCACCCAGACCCTGCTGGACGCGGCGCTGCGCCACCGCGTCGGACCCTTCGTGCACATCTCCACCGACGAGGTGTACGGGTCGGTCCCGACGGGATCGAGCACCGAGGAAGCGCCGCTGAGCCCCAACTCGCCCTACTCCGCGTCCAAGGCCTCCTCCGACCTGCTCGCCCTGGCCTACCACCGCACCCACGGCCTGGACGTCCGCGTCACCCGCTGCTCCAACAACTACGGCCCCTACCAGTTCCCGGAGAAGGTGATCCCGCTCTTCGTCACCAACCTCCTCGACGGTGGGAACGTTCCCCTCTACGGCGCGGGCCGCAACGTCCGCGACTGGCTGCACGTCGACGACCACTGCCAGGGCGTCGACCTGGTCAGGACCCGGGGCCGGGCCGGGGAGGTCTACAACATCGGCGGCGGCACCGAGCTGACCAACCGCGAGCTGACCGGCCTGCTCCTCGACGCCTGCGGGGCCGGCTGGGACCGGGTCGAGCACGTCGAGGACCGCAAGGGGCACGACCTGCGCTACTCCGTCGACTGGACCAAGGCCCGCGACACCCTCGGCTACCGGCCCCGGCACGACTTCAGCACCGGCCTCGCCGCCACCGTCGCCTGGTACCGCGAGCATCGCGCCTGGTGGGAGCCCCTGAAACGGCGCTCCGCGTGAAGTGGCTGGTCACCGGCGCCGCCGGAATGCTCGGCCGGGACACGGTCGCCGCCCTCGCCCGGCGCGGCGAGGACGTCACCGGCCTCGACCGCACCGCCCTCGACCTCACCCACGCCGACGCCGTCGCCCAGGCACTGGCCGACCACCGCCCCGACCTGGTCGTCAACTGCGCCGCCTACACGGCCGTCGACGACGCCGAGACCGACGAGGCCGCCGCGCTGCGCGTCAACGGCGAGGGCCCCGGCATCCTCGCCCGCGCCTGCGCCGCGCGGGGCGCCCGCCTGGTCCACGTCTCCACCGACTACGTCTTCCCCGGCGACGCCCACACCCCCTACCCGGAGGACCACCCCACCGGACCGCGCACCGCCTACGGCCGCACCAAACGCGCCGGGGAACACGCGGTCCTGGCCGAGCTGCCGGGCACCAGCGCGATCGTCCGCACCGCCTGGCTCTACGGCGTCCACGGCCGCAGCTTCGTCCGCACGATGATCGGCCTCGAAGCGACCCGGGACACCGTCGACGTCGTCGACGACCAGCACGGGCAGCCCACCTGGAGCGCGGACGTCGCCGACCGCATCGCCGCCCTCGGCCCCCGCCTCGGCCCGCAGCTGCACGGCGTCTTCCACGCCACCTCCGGCGGCGAGGCCACCTGGTACGAGCTGGCCCGCGAGATCTTCGCGGGCCTCGGCGCCGACCCGGAGCGGGTGCGTCCCGTATCCAGCGCGGCGTTCCGGCGCCCGGCACCGCGCCCCGCGTACAGCGTCCTCGCACACGGCCGCTGGCGGGAGGCCGGTCTGCCGGACCCGCGTGACTGGCGCGCCGCGCTGCGCGCCGCACTTCCCCTGATCCGCGAGGAGACCCGCCGTGAAACGCCATGAGTTCCTGCGCGGACTGCACCGCGCGTGCGCCAACCGCAATTACCTGGAGATCGGGGTGAACGACGGCCGCAGCCTCACCCTCTCGCGCGTCCCGAGCATCGCGATCGACCCCGCCTTCAAGGTCGTCTGCGAACTGCGCTGCGACGTCCACCTGGTGAAGGCGACCAGCGACGACTTCTTCGCCCGCCCCAACCCCCTCGGGCACCTGCGCGGCGGCCGCCATCCGGTGCGCAACCTGCGCCGGGGCCGACGGCCGTTCGGCTACTGGCGGCGCACCCGCCTCGACCTGGCGTTCATCGACGGCATGCACCTGTTCGAGTACGCCCTGCGGGACTTCATCAACGTGGAGAAACACACGGACTGGACCGGCGTCATCGTCCTCGACGACATGCTGCCGCGCACCGTGGACGAGGCCGCCCGCGACCGCCACACCACCGCCTGGACCGGCGACGTCTACAAACTGGCCGAGATCCTCACCCGCTACCGCCCCGACCTGGTGACCGTCCTCGTCGACACCCGGCCCACCGGCCAGCTCGTCGTCTTCGGCGCCGATCCCCGCAACACCGTCCTGAGCGACCGCTACGACGAGATCCTCGCCGAGTTCCAGGTGCCCGACCCGCAGCGGGTGCCCGCGTCGGTGCTGGAGCGGGTCGGGGCGGTGGCCCCGGAGGCGCTGCTGGAGGCCGATTTCTGGCGCCCGCTGGTCCGCGCCCGCAACCGGGGCCTGCGGCGCTCACGCGGCTGGGAACCTCTGCGGGCCGCGCTCGCCCCGCTCACGCCGGGTCGCTGAACTCCCCGGTGCGCAACCGCAGATAGTGGGCGGCGCACTCCTCGTAGGAGGGCAGCAGCCCGGCCCGTTCCGCCTCCGCGAGGGTCGGCGCCTCGGCGTCCTTCGGGGACAGCAGCGGCTCGATGTCGTCCGGCCACGCGATGCCGAGGTCCGGGTCGAGGGCGTGCACCCCGTGCTCACGGTCGGGCGCGTACCCGGTCGACGTCAGGTACACCACCGTCGCGTCGTCGCTGAGCGCGAGGAAGGCGTGGCCGATGCCCTCCGCGAGGAACAGGGCGCGCTTGTTGCCGTCGTCGAGGCGGACCGCCTGCCAGCCGCGGTAGGTGGGGGAGCCGACCCGCAGGTCGACCACGACGTCGAGGATCGCGCCGCGCATGCACGAGACCCACTTGGCCTGTCCGGGCGGCACATCGCAGAAGTGCACCCCGCGCAGCACGCCGCGCCGGGAGACCGAGCAGTTGGCCTGCGCGAGCGTCAGGTCGTAGCCGGTGGCCTCGCGGAACGCGGCGCCCCGGTACCACTCGTGGAACGTTCCCCGCGCGTCCGGGAACACCGTCGGCTCCAGGAGCCAACTGCCCGGCACCTCAAGGGCTCGCATCCGGTCACCTCCCCCGTCGCGGGGTGCGCCCCAGCAGCGTGGCGAGCCTGCGCCGGACCCGCCGCGCGACCGGCCCGACACCGCCGGAGCGGCTGTCCCGCACCACCTCGACCGTGCCCGCACGCCCCCGCAGGGCGAGTGGCAGCGGCAGGAAGCGCGGCACGTCGGCGCCGGGGGCCGGGCAGAGCGCGGTCCGCCAGACGGCACCGGCGAGTTGGGCGGCGGGCAGCGCGGCCTCCAGGAGCGCGCCGTCGGCCGTGGGGGAGAGGACGCCCGGCGTGTCGAGGCTCCGCCCGCCCGAGGTGAGACGCACCGAGACGTCGAGGGCACCCGGCACGTGCAACGGCAGCGGCGCCCGCAGCAGACCCGCCGCCACGGTGACGTCCTGCGGCGTGAGCGCGGTGAGCCCGAGCCGCTTGCTCGCCTTGTCGACGTCGAGCGAGAGATTGCCGTGCCGGTCGGTCCAGTACGGCAGCACCACCCGGCCCGCGATCACGGCGGCGGACGTGGCGGCGCGCGCCTGGTGCGGGCCGGGCCCGATCCGGCACTCCTTGGTCCAGCCGCCCAGCCTCACCCGCGCGTACAGGTCCCACAGCCCGGCACCCAGCGGCGCCCCGCCCACCGCCGCGGCCGGGTCGACAGCCGCCGTCGCCCGCAGCACCAGGCGCACGTCCCCGCTCTCCTCGACCGGCACGATCTCCCGGGTCACCTCGACCGGCTGGAAGTACGGGGCGCCGGTGGAACGTTCCCTCACCAGCAGGTCGACGGTGCCGGCGGTGAACCGCTCCACGGCGTCGGCGCCGACCAGGGCCACCGCGTCGGCGACCCCGGCAGGGGGCCCGTCCACGCTCACCGGCCCGCCGCCCCCGGGCAGCACGAGGGGCACGTCGGCAGCTGTGAACTCGGCGGCGAAGTCGACGTTCAACACGCCCTCCCGCCAGTCGATCCGGCCGGGCGTGGCCCGCAGCCCGAGCCCGGCCTCCCACTCCGCGAACCCGGTCACGTCGTCGAGCCGGCCGGCGACGACGAACGCGGCGATCACCTGATGGACCGTCGGCAGCCCGGCCGCCACCCCCGGCCCGAACCGCTCCACGACGACCTGGCGGATCTCCTCGAACAGCGTGCGCCGGTAGTCCTCCGGCAGCTCCAGGAAGCGCCGGCCGCGCAGCCGCTCCACCATCTCCACCCGCAGCCAGCGCCGGTAGAGACCGTCCCGCACGGGCCCCGGCTCGGTGTACCGCGCGACGACGTCGAGGGCCTCGCGGAGATTGTTGAAGTAGCCGACCGGCTCGAAGCGTTGGATACCGGCGTTCGCGTCGTCGGCGCGCCGGATGTGGTAGTAGCAGACGTAGTCGCCGATCACCGAGACATTGGCCGCGCGCAGGAACGCCTCGGCGACGAAGACATGGTCCTCAAGACGCCGCCGCCCCTCCGGGAAGCGCAGGCCGATCTCGTCGAGGAAGGCCCGCCGGAACATCTTGTGCGGGGTGAGGCTGTCGATGAGCGGGGCGTCGGCGACCGAGGCGCGGGGCCGGTTCGCGCGGAACAGCTCGACCGGGACCGAGCGGCCCCGGCCCGCCATCTTGCCGACGACGACATCGGCGCCGTTGGCCACGCCGTAGCCGTACATCCGCTCCAGGGCCTCGTCGCCGAGGTGGTCGTCGTTGTCGACGAACATCACGTACGCGCCGCGCGCGGCGGCGATGCCGACGTTGCGGGGCTTGCCCGACCAGCCGGAGTTCTCCTGGTGGATCACGCGCACCCGGCTCTCCTCGGCGGCGAGCGCGTCGAGGAGAGCCGGGGTGTCATCGGTGGAACCGTCGTCGACGAAGATCACTTCGTAGGCGTCGGCGGGCAGGGACTGCCGAAGGAGCGAGGCGACGCACTCCTCGATGTAGGTCCCGGGGTTGTAGACGGGGACGATGACACTGACGTTGACCGGCATCGGGCTCCAGGTCCCCTCGGGTGGCTCGCCGTGGGTGGGCGCGTGGCCAGATGCTATCCCGGGCGGGTGTTTCACCCCACTCACCCAGGAATGTCAGTAATGGTCGTCGGGAGGGTTCAGCCGTGCGTCTTCGCGAGGAGGGCGAGGATCTCCGCCGTCGTGCCGCTCTCGCCCAGCCGGGGGAAGATCCGCTCGACGCTGCCCCGGTGCGCCTCGGCGCTCATGTCGCCCATCGCGTCGGTGGCGAGGGTGACGTGGTAGCCGTGCTCGTAGGCGGCGCGGGCGGTGGACTCGACGCCGATGCTGGTGGCGATGCCGGTCAGCACGATCTGGGTGACACCGCGCCGGCGCAGCTGCACCTCCAGGTCGGTGCCGTGGAAGGCGCCCCAGTTGCGCTTGGTGACGGTGATGTCGCCGGGGTGCCCGGCCAGCTCGTCGACGACCGCGTCCCAGCCCTCGGGACGGGGCATGGCGGGGGCGCTCGCCTCGGTGCGCCCGGCGGGGGCGTCGGCGAAGTCGTCGGCGAACGTCACCCGGACCAGCACCACGGGCAGCCCGTGCGCCCGGAAGGCGTCGGCCAGTTCCACCGAACGGGCGACGACCTCGGGTCCGGAGTGCGGCTGCGTGGGCAGACCGGCGATGCCGTTCTGGAGGTCGATCACGACGAGAGCGGTGCGCGGGTCGAGGGCGGTGACAGTCATGGTGTGGCCTTTCGGGGGGTGAGAGTGGTCAGAGAGCGGTCGGGAAGGGTGGTCGCCAGCAGCAGGGCCGAGCCGACGAGCATGAACAGGGCCAGATCGTGCAGGCCCGCCGTGTCGGCGCGGTGCGGGAAGAACGCCGCACAGGCGGCCGACGAGGTCAGTGCGCCGAGGTAGCCGAAGGTGCGCAGTAGCCCGGCGGCCGAGGCGATGCGCTCCGGCTCCGCCTGCCGGTACAGCGCGTTCTGGGTGGCCAGCGGCAGGATGCCCTGCGGCACGCCCATCACCGCGCTCGCCACCAGGAGCAGCCACAGGGGCGTGTCGGCGTCGGCCAGGAACAGCCCTGCGCAGACCGCGACCTGGACGACCGAGCCGATCAGCAGCTTGGCGCGGATCGCCTCATGGCGCCCGGTCAGGGCGGAGACGGCGAGCGCGGACGCCGACAGCGGCAGCAGCACGAGCCCCGCCGTCCCGGCATCGAGCCCGCGCCCCTGCTCCAGCCACTGGGTGAAGCCGTACAGGAAGGAGTACGCGGTGGTGAAGGCGAGCCAGGTGCGCAGATACGTGAGCAGCAACGGCACCTGCCCGCCGAGCACCCGCAGATCGATGAACGGGTCCGGCACCCGCAGCTCCCGCACCGCGAACCCGGCCCCGGCCAGGGCGCCGAGCACCGGCAGGTACCAGGTGCCTGCCCGGGGTGCCATCAGGAACAGCATCAGCGCGACCAGCATCACCGTGAACAGGGCCATGCCGGGCAGGTCGACCCCGCGCCCCGAGCCCGTGGACCCGGGCCGGTCGCGGGGCAGCCACAGGGCGCCGAGCACCAGACAGGCCAGCGACAGAGGGACGTTGACGGTGAACACGGCACGCCAGCCGCCGACGCCGATCAGGAAGCCGCCGAGGGCGGGGCCGATCACGGCGACCGTCTGGTTGGCGACCGCGAGCGCCGTCAGCACCCCGGCCGGACTGTCCTCGCCGGTGCGTTCGTTCTCCCGCCGGATCAGCTGCATGGCCGCCGGATACGCGGCCGAGGTGCCGAACCCGAGCAGCACCCGCGCGCCGATCAGCGCGCCGAGCGACGGGGCGAGCGCGCCGAGCAGCCCGGCGACGCCGACCAGACCGGTGCCGAGCAGGTACAGCGTCCGGGGGCCCCACATGTCGACGAGGCGTCCGATGATCGGCTGCCCCACGGCGGTGGCCAGGTACAACGCGGTGACCAGCCACGCCGTCTCGGCGGGCGGCGCGCCGAAGGCGAGGCCGATGGGGACCAGGGCCACGGCGATCATCGAGGAGTTGACCGGGTTGAGCACGGACCCGATGAGCATCGGGGCGATCAGACGGCGGTCGAACGCGGTGGGGGAGGGGGCGCCTCTCCGGAGGCGGGGCAGTCCGGGTATCACGGCCGGGTGAGCCGTTCCAGCAGGGCCAGGCCGTCGAGCACGGCGCCCCGCTCCTCCTCGGTGTAACGGTCCTGGAAGGCGCGGGTCAGCCACTCCTCGCGGGCCTGCTGGTCGCCCTCGATCCGCAGCCGTCCGGCGTCGGTCAGCGTCACCAGCTGGCGGCGGCCGTCGTCCGGGTCGGGGTTGCGCCGGATCAGCCCGTGCCGGTCCAGGGCGGTGAGGGTGGTCGCCATCGACTGCGGGCGCACCCCCTCGGCCGTGGCCAGCGCGCTCGCGGTGGCGGCGCCGTGCTTGCCGACCAGGGTGAGCGCGGAGACCTGCGGCGGGGTGAGCGCGTCGTCCTCGGCGACCTCGCGCAGGCGCCGCCGCAGCCTGCTGAACACCACCCGCAGATCCTGCGCGGCGCGGGCTGCGGAGTCGGAGATGCCCTCGGGGGGCTCGGTGGGGGTCGGGTCCATGACGCACACGCTAGAACCCCACAGCCGAAACTGTCCAGTCAAGACTGAACAGTTTTACCTGTAGATCAACCAGGACCGTCCGCGGAGCGGCGCCTCGGCCGCCGGGTCGTCGACCGTGATCCGCCGCCTCGCACGGCGTGCCTGGTGAACGCGGTGCGAGGAATGGCCGGTTGGGGCGGAACGTCCTGACGGGCAGTGAACTTACCTGTGAGTCAGAAGGTGTTGACGAGGTCGGAAAAGGGCCGGACCGTAGGTCCATGTCGAATATTCGTGCGCGTCTGCTCGCCGCGCTGGTCGTCCTCTGCGGCTGTGTGACGGTGGCGGGTACCACGCCCGCCACCGCGGCCCCCGCCCTCCCCGGCTCCCTCCCCTTCGACGGCACGGCACTCACCGTGTCGAACGGCCGCTTCGTCGACGGCGACGGCCGCGAGGTCGTGCTGCGCGGCTACAACGTCTCCGGCGAGACCAAGTTGGAGGAGAACTCCGGCCTGCCGTTCGCCTCGGTCGCCGACGCCAGGAAGTCGGCGACGGCCCTGCGCGCCCTCGGCGGCGGCAACTCCGTCCGCTTCCTGCTGTCCTGGGCCCACGCCGAGCCCGTGCGCGGCCAGGTCGACACCGCCTATCTGGCCGCTGTCACCGCCCAGTTGAAGGCCTTCCTCGACGTCGGCATCCGCGTCTACCCGGACTTCCACCAGGACCTCTACGCCCGCTCCCTGTTCAACTCGGGCAGCTGGTACACCGGTGACGGCGCCCCGGCCTGGGCGGTCCAACTCGGGAACTATCCGCAGGAGTCGTGCGGCATCTGCCTGTTCTGGGGCCAGAACATCACCCAGAACGGCGCGGTCACCGCCGCCCAGCACGACTTCTGGCACAACGCGTACGGCGTCCAGGACAACTTCCTGGCCACCGCCCAGCAGACCATGACGTACATCCGGCAGAACCTGAGCGCCGAACAGTTCGCGGGCGTCATCGGCTTCGACCCGTACAACGAACCGCACGCCGGCACCTACGACTCCGGGCAGACCTCCCGCACCTGGGAGCGGGACCTGCTGTGGCCGTTCTACGAGAAGTTCCGCGCCCGGATGGACGCGGCCGGCTGGCAGGCCAAGCCCGCCCTCGTCGAGCCCAACCTCTTCTGGAACGCCAACATCTCCGCCCAGAAGCAGGAGGGCGGCCTGCTGGACGCGGGCACCCTCGGCTCCCGGTACGTCTTCAACACCCACTTCTACGACCAGAAGGCCATCTCCGGCATCCTGATGTGGGGCAACGCCTCCGACGGCCAGTACGCGTCGGACTTCGCCGCCATCCGGGACCGGGCGGCGGCCGCCGGGACCGCGTCGATCGTCAGCGAGTTCGGGCACCCGCTCTCCGGCACCGTCTCCGGCAAGGCGCCGACCGTCCTCAAGGCGATGTACCAGGCGCTGGACTCCGGTGTCCCAGGCGCCAGTTGGTGGACGAAGCCGGCCGACTCGGGCCCGGTGCTCTCCGGTTCGCAGTGGCAGTGGGACATCTACAACGGCCGCCACCACGAGCTGATGAACGGCAACGCGGACAAGGTCCTCACCTCCGGCGACGCCTGGAACGACGAGGACCTCTCCGCCGTGAAGCTCGACGACTCCGGCACCCCGACGCTCCGGCAGGACGCCCGGCTCGTCGACCGCGTCTACCCCAGCGCCACCGCCGGCACCACCCTGGCCTTCACCTACGAGGACCGCTCCCGCGACGGCTCCACCACCCTGACCTGGAACCCGGTGCCCAGCACCCTGCCGAACGTCGCCCAGCTGGTCGGCTCCGGCCAGTACAGCCTGCTGGTGTGGCGCTCCGGCAGCGGCTCGGCCCCCACCGAACTGCATCTGCCCGCCTCCTTCCCGACCGCCACCACCACCGTCGTCTCCGACCTCGGCACGGTCCACGGCCCACCGGCGTACACCCCCTCGACGCCGGTCGCCGTCGCCGCCGAAACCGGCGGCACAGGAAGCCGACGGCTGCTGCTCACCGACTCCGACTCCGGCACCCTGCACTACGCCCTGGTCACCAACGGGGCCACCGCGCCGTCCGCGAACCTGCTGAGCGGCGCCCGCGCCGAGCTGACCGGCTGGCTGGGGGCGCACTTCTGACCCACCCCCGCCGGGGGGGGGGGGGGCGGCCGGGGGGGGGGGCGGCCGGCGGGGGGGGGGGGGCCCTGTGCCCCGCGTGGGCGGGGGGGCTGGGGCGGGGGGCGCCTCCGGGGGGGGGGGGTGTTCGCCGTGGGCGGGTG